>NZ_JBMNUS010000002.1:0-609394 GCF_050946405.1 Pseudochelatococcus sp. | reverse complement strand
GGCTGACTCTCTCTAATAATGTCCATGGCTATAACACCGTCCATATTGACGTCGATATAGCCTGAGCTTTCCGAAAAGGCTCAGATATGCAAGGCGGCCCCCGGCGTATGGATACCGCCAAGAAGCGCGAGGAAAACAGGATCGAGCGCGAGCGGAACCCCGGCAGCCGCGTCAGGGATCCCGGCGAGATCGTCGTTGATGACGTCGTCCGCAGGGAGTTCGACCTCATCGAGGACCAAGTACGCTTCCGCTTCATCCAGCTTGGCAAGGCGTACATCGACATCCTCAACATCGTCCTTCGAGAAACCGGGCAGGAAGGGTTGATCGCCGACGTCTACGACTTCCCGTTAGCGTTGGAGCTTGGCATCCCGACGAAGTCCGGCTGGTCGTTCATGGAGCTCGGCCTGTCCCGGATCGCCGCAACGGCCCTCCAGCCGGAGTTTCCCGACAGCAACCTCACGCCGGATGCTGCACGCAGGTGGCTGGCGGGGATCGAAGACATCGGCACGCTGCGCCTCGGGCCGGTGATCGTGGATGAACTGCGGCGCTTGAAACTCATCCGCCTGGCAGGGTGATCCGATCTGGGCGGACGCTCCGGTGTAGTTCGTCTGAATAGCGACATTGCCCTCACCACGGATGCGCCATAGGGCCGTAAGCCGCCTGTCTGCTTTTAGACGGATCAGGCTGGAAGCGGACCCTGAGCTCACGACCCGTTGGACGACGTTACCACGGGGAAAGTAGGCCCTGTTGGACTGGAGTGATCGACATCGCCGTCATCCCCCCTGTCGGCCGTTCATTCAAATCGCTGTGGATATCCGCTTCCTCCTTCGAATCGAAGGGGCCGTACTGTTTCAAAGGTTGGCGTTCCCAATCACGCACCACCCAGGGCTTCCCTTTCGCACTCATCATCACAGCCGCAGTCTCATCCGGACCTCCGGAAATCATTTCCGGTTTCCGCCATCTCCGGGTGACGCCCTTGCCCACGGTGCCGGCTGCCTGGCCCTTACCCATGGAAGCAGGCGGATCGGTCTGGGTTGGATATCGTCCGTGATGATCGGGTATCTGGCGAGCGCGTCTCGCATCAGCGGCACCTCGGCGATGTTGGTGTAGCGCGTGTTGGTCTCGCCCTCGCTGAGGCGTCCCGTGATGTCGTCGATGATTTCGGGCGGTACGCCACGTTGCTTCAACGTGTCGGACAAGCCGTGGCGCAACGCGTGCAGGGTTCGCTTCCACAGCTCATCGCCGAGGGCCGTCTGCATGAGAGGCACGAACGCGTCGTAGAAGCGGTCGCCGGGATCGTTCCTGGTCAGGTGGGAGAACAGATCCGGGAACAGGGCCTGATAGCCCAGTTCGGCAATCTGTTGCCGATACTCCAGGAAATTGAGGCGTATCAGTTCGTCGGGGAGGGGGAGCTGGCGGTGGGATTGTGGATTCTTGAGGTTGCGAAACGCATTGGGGCGAAGGTCGATGACCCACCCGTGCTCGGCCTGATACACATCCCCGACCGCCAGTCCCGCAAACTCTTTGCGTCGGGCTCCGAGATAGGTGTAGAGCAGGGGCAGGTAATAAAGCGCGTCATGGTAGACGAGCGATCCCGGTGCGCCTCTGTCCTCCGATGATGCGCAGCCCGTGTGTATCGGGGTCGAGAATATCGGCCGCACATCGTTGGGCTTCGGCTTGAATTGCTGAAGGCGGATCTCCCCGGGCTTCAATTTTCTGGGGCGCAGGCCATCGAAGCTCCAGTCGAATATCTGGTAGCCGTTCGCCTTCAGATGCTGGAAGAAGGTTCCGAGATTCGCGAAATGCTTGCGGACCGTATTGCCATGCAGTCCGATGGCGGGCTTCTTGTCTTTCAGCGCCTCGGCCTTCCGCGGATCGGTCATCGCGTCTTCCCATTCGGTCACGAGACGCCGGCCTTCCGCCCTGAGTTCCGCAGGCGACATGGCGCGCATGCGGGCGCTCTGGCCCCATCGGGTGGGAATATCGTGAAAGTGCTGCCGAAGCTGCCCGACGTGATACTGCGTGATCTGGCCTGAATGCTCGACGCCGTGTTCGTGGAGGACGCCGACGAGAATGCTCACCAGCGCGCGTGCGTCACGCGCCGATTCCTCGGTCCAGTCCTGCTTCTTGTTGGCGACGAGCTTCTCGAAGATATCCATGAACTCCGCGATCGGGAGCGGCCTGCCCTTGTTGGCCGCCTCCCGGACCACGAGGATCGGTGAGGCAGACTGGGAGGTCTCGCCCGTGGGGCCGGCGGGAAGGAGCGTGCCCAGCACGATCGCTTCAGGGGCCGCGTCGGGACGGCCGGGCGGGATCGGCACGTCTGCCGTCGGTACGGCAGCGGCGGGCGCCTCCTTTCCCTGTTCGCATTCAGCCGGAGCAGGGGACCGGGAAAGCGGGGTTGAAGCCTCCTCGGCGGCCGGAGCGCTGGCGAAGCCGGGAGCCGTTCCACCCGTCAACGCGCTGAGGCTCTTGTCGGCGAAAGGGTAGCGTTCGTCGACGGCCATCAGGGCGTCGGCGCGGCCGCGTGCAACGTGCTGCAGCGTCTTCTCCCGATTGATGGCGGTGTCCTCGATGTCGAAGGCGGCCATCTTCCGCGCGAGCACATTGGCGCCGTAGCGGGAGAGGAACTCCGCCCGCAACTGGCTGTAATTGTGGAAGATGTTGGCCTGGTGGGCCTCCGGGACGCCGTTGGCGCGGAGATAGCTGCGGCCGGGGCAGCCTTCCGCGAGCGTCAGGGATACCTGTGCGCCGAACATTTCGATGAGCCGATAGGCCCAGGCGTTTTCCAGATCCATCTCGACGTCCTGGATCTGATTTACCCGGCCATGGCGGCGGGAAACGAAGACATGATCGTCTTGGCGATCGAGTTCTTCGTCCCGCTCCGCCGCGCACAGGCGTTGGAGATTCTCGCGTGTTACTGTTCTGCTCATCGGACCGAACTTCAGTTTGGCCAGCAGCGTGTTGAGGCGTCTGGCGATTATTTCCGCTCTTCCATGATCGGAAACCTGAAGACTGAGCGCAAGCCGGCTTCCCGACGGGCAGGCCTCGAAGCGACTCGGGATGCGCGGACGCCAATAGAAAATGTTGCCACGGCGGATGAGATTCTCGACGCGATAGCGCACGGCCATGACGTGCATGCCTCGACCTTTGCCGCAGGCGCCGCCCGGCCGTCGACCGGCATGGGCCTCACCTTTGGGCCTCAGTTTTGGGCATCAGACCTCCTTGATGCCAAAACGGGATCCAGCACGTCCGAAAAAACAAGCATTTCAGGGGATTTGACGAGAATTGGCTGGGGAACCTGGATTCGAACCAGGACTGACGGAGTCAGAGTCCGCAGTTCTACCGTTAAACTATTCCCCAGCAACGAGACATTTCAAAAAAGGTGATATGGCAAAAAACCGTACCGCCTGATTGGTCCCGAACGGGCGATGCAGAGTGCGTCGCCCGATGGCGGATTACTTAGACGCGCCCGCATCGTCCGTCAAGCGTTTCCGCGTATTTTATCCACCGGTGGAAAACGGCGGCGCGGAATGCCTGTCGGTTTTTACTGGCGCGAGAAACGGTATTCCGTGATCTGGCGGTAAAGGCCGCCCGGCCGCAGCACCGGATCGGGAAAGGCGGGCTGGTTGATCGCATCGGGAAAGTTCTGGGCTTCAAGGGAGATGCCCGCGCCGGGGCCGTATCTCACGCCGTCCAGGCCCGGCACCGGCACGTCGAGCTTGCCGCCGTCGTAAACCTGAAGGCCCCGTTCCGTCGTCCATACCTCAAGCGACACATTGTTGATGTACGATGAGAGCAGCGCGGCGCGCGCAAGCGGCGGGGCGTTGTCCTGCGGCGATTCGGAGGGAGGGGAGTCCAGCCGGTCGCGCCGCAGCACGAAGTTGATGTCGTAATGCACCGGCGCACCCGTTTTCGCGTCCGGGAAACGAATGGTGCGGTGGGCGCGGAAATCGTTCGGCGTGCCGCTGACCGGCACGATCGCGCCGGTCGGGATGAGATCCGCGTCGGTCGGCGTGAAGAAATCGGCTTCGATGCTCAGGCGGTGGTTGAAGATCGTCGGCTCGCCGTCGAGGTTGAAATAGGGGTGATGGGCGAGATTGACCGGCGTGGGCCGGTCGGTGGCGGCCTCAAGCTCCAGCCGCAGAACGCCGGGATCGAGCAGACGGTAGGTGCAGGCGACCCGCACCGTGCCGGGAAAGCCATCCTCGCCGTCAGGAGAGACGAGTGTCAGCGTCACACTCGATTCATCGTGCGCGGCCAGCCGCCAGAGCCGGTTTCCGAAGCCGCGGCCGCCGTGCAGCGTATGGCGGCCCGACTGATTGCGCGTCAACGTCCAGGTGCGGCCGTCGAGCGTGAAGCGGCCGTTGGCGATCCGGTTGGCGACGCGGCCCACGATGGCGCCCATATGGGGCGAGTGGGAGACGTAATCCTCAATGGTGTTGAGCCCGAGCACCACGCGCTGATATCGCCCGTGCCCGAGCCGCACCCGCAGGTCGCGGACCACGGCGCCCCACGTCATGACCTTCGCTTCGATGCCGGATTGGGGTGCGCGAATGTCGATTTCGTCGACGCTCTCTCCGTCGATCTCGCCGAACCGGCTTATGGTCATCGTCTCTCCCTGGTCTTGTCTTGTTTTCGCCGTGTGTTTCGGCAGTTTGACGATCGTGCGTTCCGCCCCGGAAAGCCGCGATGCGTAGGGGGCTATGGATGATTCGCCCGTTCGATGATATCCACGCGCCCGTATTGCGCACGGGGAAATGAATCGGCCCGGCGCACGGGGAAGGAGTTTTGTGCACCGGAAAGGCCGGTCATGAAAAAGCCGGTCATGAAGATTCGGTCATGGAAAGCAGATCATGGCAGGAGGAACGCAAACTATGGGGCATGACACAACGTATGCGCATACCCGGCACGCGCATACCCGGCACGCGCATACCCGGATTGCGCCGATGGTGAAAGCGCGTGGAGCGTCCCGCCGCGTTCTGCCGGCGCTGGTTGCCGGCGCATTGGCGGCATTGCTCGCCGGTTGCGCGACGCCCCCGCAGAAAACCGGAACGCGCGGTGTCGGCAGGCCCCCGCCGGAACAGGCTGCGGTAGAGTACAGCCAGTCCCGCCGCGGGCCGCTGATCACGCCGGAAAACGATCCCTTCGCCGTCGATTGACGCAGGGGCGCCTGCCGGGCCGCGCCTACCAGGTGCCGGTGTTGGGCAGGCTCGCCCACGGCTCTTGCGGCGGCAGCGCCTCGCCCTCCTGCAAGAGCTCGATGGAAATGCCTTCCGGCGAGCGGATGAAGGCCATGCGCCCGTCGCGCGGCGGGCGGTTGATGACGATGCCCGCCTTGGCGAGCTTGTCGCAGAAGGCGTAGATGTCGTCGACGCGATAGGCGAGGTGGCCGAAACTCCGCCCGGAAGCATAGTCTTCCGGGTCCCAGTTCCATGTCAGCTCAAGCTCCGGCGAGCGCCGCTCGCGCGCGGATTCGACATCCGCCGGCGCGGCGAGGAATACGAGCGTGTAGCGGCCCGCCTCGTTCTCCACCCGGCGCGTTTCCACGAGGCCGAACTTGTTGACGTAGAAATCGAGCGCAGCGTCGAGATCGCGCACCCTGATCATGGTGTGGACATAACGCATGAGCGTTCCTCTCCTGTGATATCTTCGCTTGACTTGCCGCCGCCGATGACGCGCCCTGCACCTGCGATGCGTTCACGCATCGCAGGTGTGCGCAGTCGCCGCGGTTCGCCCGCGCAATGCGTCAATGAGCCAACAGGTTTCAATCCGCGATGTCAAATGCGGGATGGAGATGATCGATGCGCGGCGGGAATGGCGGCCATGACGCGAATAGCGTCAGACAGGACCATCACGCGAATAGCGTCGGTCGCGGTCGCGATCTGGAGGCGATGAACCGGCGCAAGGAGCGCGTCGCGCTCATGTCGGTGCTCGTGAGCGCGGTGCTGACGGTCGCCAAGGCGATCGGCGGGTTTTCCACGGGCTCGCTGGCCCTGTTGTCGGATGCGGCCAACAGCCTGCTCGACATCGGCGCGACCACGCTGACGTGGCTCGCGGTGCGCGAGGCGCACAAGCCCGCCGACGACAAGCATCATTTCGGCCACGGCAAGTTCGAATCGATGTCGGCGCTGGCCGAAACGGCATTCCTGTTCCTGCTCTCGGGCGTCGTCGCGGTGGAGGGCGTGCGGCGCCTGTCCGCCGGCGAGGATACGGTGCAGCCGAACTGGATGGCGGCCATCATCCTCGTCGTCGCCATCTTCGTGGACGGCTGGCGCTGGTGGACGCTGAAGCGCGTCGCGCGCGAGACCGGCAGCGAGGCGCTGGAGGCGGACGCGCTGCATTTCTCGTCCGATCTGGTCAATTCCATATTCGTGCTGATCGCGCTGGGGCTCGCGGCCGCCGGCTACCAGGCGGCGGATGCGCTGATCGCCATCGGCGTTTCCGCCTACATCGCCGTCGCCGGTTTCGGGCTGGCGCGGCGCACCATCGCCAATCTGCTCGACACCGCGCCGGTGGGCCTCGCGGAGCGCGTGCGGAGCGTGGCGCAGGCCGTGCCGGGCGTCGTCGCGGTGGCGCAGGTGCGCGTGCGGCCGGCCGGCTCCGGCGTGCTGGGGGAAATCGCCGTCGATGTCTCGCGCACCCTGCCGCTGGAGCGCGTGGCCGCCATCCGCAAACGGGTGGCCCAGGCGCTTGCCGACGATCTGGAGCGGGCGGAATTCACGGTGACGGCCAATCCCGTCCAGCTCGGCTCCGAAACCGTGCAGGAGCGCGTCAACCTCATCGCGCACCGCAGCCATCTGCCCGTTCATCATGTCACGGTGCAGAACGTCAACGGCCGGCTGTCGATCAGCCTCGATCTGGAAATCGATGGCCGCACGACGCTGGGCATGGCCCATGCGGCGGCGACCCGGCTCGAAAACGCGCTGCGGGAGGAGTTCGGCGCGGAAACGGAGGTGGAAACCCACATCGAGCCGCTGGAGATCGAACCGCTCGACGGTCAGGATGCCCCGCCGGACGTGGCGGCGCGCATCGCGGAGAGGCTGCGGGCCGATGCCGCCCGCACCGGCGTCATCCACGACATCCATCATGTGCGCGTGCGGGAGACGGCCTGCGGGCTGGTCGTCAATTATCATTGCTGCGCCGCGCCGGCGCTCGACATCGCCGCCGTTCATGCCGGGGTCGACGATCTGGAGCGGGCGTTGCGGCAGGCGATGCCGGAGGTGGCGCGTGTCGTCGGCCACGCCGAGCCGGCGGCGGAAGCGGAGGGGCAGTCCTTGCCTCACGCAGTATCGATGTGACTATACCTCCGTACTTGACTTGCGAAATGGCGCGAGGTGGAATGCAGCAGAACGGTGCGGATGCCGCGTCGTCGAACTGAACGCCGTCTGTATCGCCGGTTATGGCGCGGTGTCGGGCGGGGCGCGGTTCGCATGATGCCGGCCGGCGCGCCCGGTGCGTCGTCGGGGGAGGGAGACGCCGATGTCAGTGCACAGCCCGTCCGCGCCGCCGCCTGGAACGGGCGCCATCATCACGCCGGAGCTGGCCTTGCGGCCGCGGCGGCGGTCCGATCCGCGGATGGAGACGGCGGCGCTTCAGGATCTGGCGCGGCAGATGCTGGAATATCCCGACGCTTTCCTGCCGCATCTCGTGTCGCTCGCGATGCAGGTGAGCGAGGCGCATTCGGCGGGTATCAGCCTGCATGAGCCCGATGCGCCGGAGGGCGACGTCTTTCGCTGGCATTTTCTGAAAGGGGCCTGCGCGCTGTTCATCGGGCGCACGACGCCCCGCGATTCGAGCCCCTGCGGGCTCTGTCTCGATGAGGGCGGGCCGGTGCTGATCGCCTGGCCGGCGCAGTTTTATGCGCAATACGCCATGCCGGATATCGTCAGCTACGAGGCGCTTCTGGTGCCCATCTACAAGGGCGGCAAGGAGCCGCTGGGGGCGCTGTGGGTCATCTCCCATACGCCGGAACGCCGCTTCGACGGGGGCGACGCGCAGGTGCTGACGGAGCTGGCGACCTTCGCCGGCGTGGCCATCAAGATCATCCGCGACGCGCGCGCGCTGAAGGAGGCGCTGGCGATGCAGGAGATGCTGACGCGCGAGATGCGTCATCGCATCAGCAATATTCTCACCGTGGCGAGCGGTCTCATCAGCGCTTCCGCGCGCACGGCGAAAACGCCGCAGGACCTGGCCCTGAACGTGCGCGGGCGGCTGGAGGCGCTGGGGCGGGCGCAGGCGCTCGTGCAGCCCGTCGCTCACCGCGACGAGGAGGCCGAAACCCGCGATCCCGCCGACCGTTCCGCGGAGGCGGCGCTTGCGGCGCAATTGGGCGCGCTGGTGAAGGTGATTGCCGCGCCCTATTGCGACGAAGACAAGCAGGTGGTGCTGGACGTTTCGGAAACGCCTTGCCCCGGCGTGCCGTCCATCGGGCAGAGGGCCTTGACGGCGTTGGGGCTGATTCTGCACGAACTGGCCACCAACGCGGCGAAATACGGCGCGCTGTCGGCCGGCAGCGGCCTTGTCACCGTGAGCTGGCGCGAGGACGGCGACGACTGCATCCTGACATGGGAGGAAAGTGGCGGTCCGGCCATCGCGGCGCCGCCGGCGGAAACGGGATTCGGTTCGGTCCTGATCCAGCGCACGGTGAAGGGCCAGCTCGAAGGCGATATCACCCTCGACTGGACCCCCAAGGGGCTGCGCGCCACCTTCCGCGTGGCGTGCCGCGCGCTGGCGCGCTAAAGCGTTTTCAAGCAAAGCGGATACCGCTTTGCGTGAAGAAAACGCGTCAAGTCAATAAGATAGAGCATTTCGGCGTTTCAACGAAACGCCGAAATGCTCTAGATTCTGTCCCGTTTCAATCGAAACGGGACAGAACCTCGATTTCTTTGTTTGAGCGAATTCCGATCGATCAAATGATTCCATTCGATCGGAAAGCGCTCTGAAGCCCCCTGATCGCGGCCGCCGGTCGGCTACTCCTGCGCGTCCTGCGCCGGCACGCGGCCGCCATGCGGGGCCTGCCCGCCTTTCCGCCCCGCTTCCGCCGCCAGCGTGGGGTTCTGGGAGAAGCTGCGCTTTTCGTCCGGCACGCTGCGTCCGCCCTTTCGTCCGGCTTCCGCCGCCAGTTCGCGGTTCTGCGCGAAGCTGCGCTTTTCGTTCGGCACGCTGCGCCCGCCCTTGGAGGCGATGGCGCGCTGTTTTTCACGGTCCATGGATGCGAAGCCGCGTGTCGAAGCCTTTTTGCCGGTGGTTTTCCTGTCGGAGATCGTGTTGCCGGTCGAAATGCCGTCGGCGCTCGTCATCTGATCCTCATTTGCCTGGTTTTCGTTGCACCCCTGTTTCGCAACGCGCGACGGGCGCGAAAGTTCCCGGAAAACCGGCCGGCGGGGGCTTGTATCGTCGGCCCCGGCTGTCGGATCAGCGCTGGCAGGCGGGACAGAAGAACGTGGAGCGGCCGGACTGGACGATGCGGGCCACGCTGCCGCCGCATCCCGGCGTCGCGCAGGGCGCGCCCTCGCGCCCGTAGACGCGGAACGCATGCTGGAAATAGCCCAGCGATCCGTCGGTATGCGCATAGTCGCGCAGCGTCGAGCCGCCGGCGGCGATGGCCTCGTCCAGCACGTCGCGGATGGCGCGTGTGAGACGGCGCGCCTCCTCGGTGGGGGCGCCGCCGTCGCCCGCGATGGTGCCGGCGGCGCGTTCCGGCGCAAGGCCGGCGCGGTGCAGCGCCTCGCAAACGTAGATATTGCCGAGCCCGGCGATCAGCCGCTGGTCGAGAAGCGCGGCCTTGAGCGGCGCGCGCTTCCCCGCGAACAGCCGCGCGAGCGTTTCGGCGTCGAGCGCGTTGCCGAGCGGCTCGATGCCGATGCCGCGAAACAGCGGATGCGTCTCCCGCTCCCGGGCGGGAACGAGCAGCATGAAACCGAAACGCCGCGTGTCGTTGTAGGTGACGCGCGCGCCGTTCGAGAGATGGAACACCACGTGATCGTGCGCGGGGTTGCCGCCGGCCGGCCGGTGGAACGCGCCGGGCCGGCCGGCGGCGTCCTGCGTCTCGATGAGGAAGCGCCCGCTCATGCCAAGATGCATGACGAGCAGCACGTCTCCCTCGATGTCGGCGACGAGATATTTCGCCCGCCGCGAGAGAGCCTGCACCGTGCGTTCCTGAAGGCGCTGCGCGAAGCGCTCGGGAAAGGGAAAGCGCAGATCGGCCCGGCGCAACTCCGTGCGCATGATGCGCGCGCCGGTCATGACGGGTTCGAGACCGCGGCGAACCGTCTCGACTTCGGGCAATTCCGGCATGGTGGACGAGGGAGCCTTCCGTTTCTATGGTGTAAACCGCCGGTGCAGGACCGGCGGAACAATCGAGATGAGCATAGCGGAGAGGCGGCGCTTTCGCTATGGTCCGCGAAACCGCGGCCAACGGCGCGGTATGGCGTATGCGGCGGGATGATGCTCATGACGAACGAGGCGACGACCCATTTCGGATTTACCGACGTGCCGCTGGCCGAGAAGCAGGGGCTGGTGGACGACGTTTTCCACAAGGTCGCCGGCCGCTACGACCTGATGAACGACCTGATGTCGGCCGGCATGCATCGGTTGTGGAAGGATGCGCTGATCTCCATGCTGCGTCCGCCGCGCCACCGGCCGTTCGACCATCTCGACGTCGCGGGCGGCACCGGCGACATCGCCTTTCGCGTGCTCGATGCGGGCGGACCGCAGACGCGCGTCACCATTCTCGACATCAACGGCGACATGCTGCGCGTGGGGCGGGAGAGGGCGAAACACAGATATGGCGAGCGGCTGCGCTTCGTGCAGGGCAATGCCGAGACGCTGCCCCTGCCGGCCGGCGCCTATGACGGCTACACCATCGCCTTCGGCATCCGCAACGTGCCGGACATTCCGGCGGCGCTGCGCGAGGCGCACCGGGTGCTCCGGCGCGGCGGACGCTTTCTCTGCCTGGAGTTCAGCCGTGTCGACGTGCCGCTGCTCGACACGTTCTACGACACCTATTCGTTCAACGTCATTCCGGGTCTCGGCCGCCTGGTGACGGGCGACGGCGAGCCCTATCGATACCTCGTGGAATCCATCCGCAAGTTTCCGCTGCCGGATGCTTTCGCGGGCATGATTCGCGATGCCGGTTTCGGCCGTGTGAGCTGGCGGCCGCTCAGCGGCGGCATCGTCGCCATTCATTCCGGCTGGAAGCTTTGAGCTCAGGGAACAAGGTGATCATGGCATGATCGGCGGCCTCATTCACACGGCGCGTCTGTCGCGGGTCGGCTTCGTGCTGGCGCGCGAGGGCGCGCTCGGCCTCGTCGATACGACGGAGCTGCCGCCTTCCGCCCGTCTCGCCATCCGGCTCGCGCGCCTCATCGAGCGCCCCGGCCCCGGCGGCAGCGCCGAGCGGCTCGCGGCGGCTCTCACGCGGCTCGGGCCGTCCTATGTGAAGTTCGGCCAGTTTCTCGCCACCCGCCCGGATGTCGTGGGCGCGCGCACGGCGCGGGATCTCGAATCGTTGCAGGACAGGATGCCGCCTTTCGATCAGGCGGTGGCGGTGCGCATCGTTGAGAGCGCCTTCGGCCGCACGCTCGACACGCTGTTCGCGGATTTCAGTTCGCCGATCGCGGCCGCTTCGATCGCGCAGGTGCACCGGGCGCGGCTCGTCGCCGGCGGCGACGAGGTGGCGGTGAAGATCCTGCGGCCCGGCGTGCGCGAGCGCTTCGCGCGCGATCTCGCCGCCATGCGCTTCGCGGCGCGGCTGATGCAGCGGCTGCTGCCCGACATGCGCCGGCTGCGCCCCGTGGAGGTGGTGGAAACCCTGGCCCGTTCCGTCTCCATGGAAATGGACCTGCGGCTGGAGGCGGCGGCGCTGTCCGAAATGGGCGAGAACACCCGCGACGATCCCGATTTCCGTGTGCCGAACGTGGAATGGGACGCGACCGGCCGCGAGGTGATGACCAGCGAATGGGTGCACGGCATTCCGCTCTCGGACATCCCGGCTATCGAGGCGGCGGGGCATGACCGCAAGGCGCTGGCGAAGACGGTGATCCAGTCCTTCCTGCGCCATGCGCTGCGCGACGGCTTCTTTCACGCGGACATGCATCCGGGCAATCTTTTCGTCGATGCGCAAGGGCGGCTCGTGGCCGTCGACTGCGGCATCATGGGCCGGCTGGGCCGGGCGGAGCGGCGCTTTCTGGCGGAAATCCTGCTCGGCTTCATCACCCGCGACTACAGGCGCACCGCGCAGGTGCATTTCGACGCCGGCTACGTGCCGGACCATCATTCCGTGGAGGATTTCGCGCAGGCGATCCGCGCCATCGGCGAGCCGATCCACAACCGGCGCGCCGACGAAATTTCGATGGCGAAGCTGCTGACGCTGCTGTTCGAGATCACGGCGCTGTTCGACATGGCGACGCGGACCGAACTCGTCATGCTGCAAAAGACGATGGTCGTGGTGGAGGGCGTCGCGCGCAAGCTCGATCCGCAGCTCGACATGTGGGGCTCGGCGGAGCCGGTGGTGCGGGAGTGGATCGAGCGCAATCTCGGCCCGCTCGGGCTGGCGGCGGAGGCGGGGCGGGGCGCGCGGGATGTCGGCGGGCTGCTCGCGCGCCTGCCTGCGTTGCTGTCGCGCGGCGAGCGCGTGTTCGCCCGTCTCGAAAAGGCATCGGTGGAAGGCTTCACGCTCTCGCCGGCCACCACGGAAGCCATCGGCAAGGCGGAGGGGCGCGGCAATCGCGGCGTGATGCTCGCCCTGTGGGCGATCGCGCTGATCCAGTTGACCCTGGTGCTCCTGCTGCTTGCGGCATGACGCCGAATGGATGATCGGGAGGTGATGCATGCAACACGATGCGCCTGACGACGATACGCGCGGAACTCACGGCAGTTCTCCGGCCGGCGGCTCTCTGGCGGGAAAACGCCTGCTTCTGGTGATCGGCGGCGGCATCGCGGCCTACAAGGTGCTGGAGTTGATCCGCCGCGCCAAGGATCGCGGCCTTGCCGTGCGCGCCATCATGACGCGCGCCGCGGCCGAATTCGTGACGCCGTTGTCGGTGGCGAGCCTCACCGGCGAGAAGGCGTTCACCGATCTCTTCTCGCTGACCGACGAGGCGGATATCGGCCATATCGCGCTCTCGCGCTCGAGCGATCTCATCGTGGTGGCGCCGGCGACGGCGGACCTGCTGGCGAAGATGGCCAACGGGCTGGCCGACGACCTCGCCTCGACGGCGCTGCTCGCCACCGACACCCCTGTGCTCGTCGCGCCGGCCATGAACCCGCGCATGTGGGCGCATCCGGCCACCGCGCGCAACGTGGCGCGGCTGCGCGCCGACGGCGTGCGGTTCGTCGGCCCCAACAGCGGCGCGATGGCGGAGCGGGGCGAATCGGGTCTCGGGCGCATGGCGGAGCCGGCGGAAATCCTCGCCGCCATCGAGGCGCTGCTCGCGCCCGCGCTGCTGCTGCCGGGCGAGGAACAGGGCGCTCATGCGCCCACGCCCGACAGGCAACTGGCGGTGCTGCCGCTGGCCGGCAAGCGCGTGCTCGTCACCTCCGGCCCCACGCATGAGCCCATCGATCCCGTGCGCTACATCGCCAACCGGTCGTCCGGCCGGCAGGGCCACGCCATCGCCGGGGCGGCGGCGCGCGCCGGAGCGCAGGTCGTGCTCATTTCCGGCCCCGTCAATCTGCCCGACCCGGAAGGCGTGACCGTGCGCCGCGTCACCACCGCGCGCGACATGCTGGCGGCCGTGCTGGCGGCGCTGCCGGTCGACGTCGCCATCTTCGCGGCCGCGGTGGCGGACTGGCGCACCGCGGAGGAGGCCGACGCCAAGATCAAGAAGGGCGCGGGTGCGATGCCGCAATTCACCTTCGTGGAAAATCCCGATATCCTCGCGACCGTCGCGCAGGGCTCGCCGCGCCCGGCGCTCGTCATCGGCTTCGCGGCGGAGACGGACACCGTGCTGGAGCACGCGCAGGCGAAGCTCGCGCGCAAGGGCTGCGACTGGATCGTGGCCAATGACGTCGGCAAGGGCACCGGCGTGATGGGCGGCGAGCGCAACACGGTTCATCTCATCAGCAGGGACGGTGTCGAAAGCTGGCCGACGATGGACAAGACCGAGGTGGCGCGCCGCCTGATCGCGCGGGCGGCCGCCTTTTTCCAGACGTCGACGGGAGCGGGCGCGGATGGCTGACATCAGGTTCAGACGGGTGGAGGGCAATGCGGACCTGCCGCTGCCCGCCTATGCGACGGCGGGCGCGGCCGGCATGGACCTGCGCGCCTTCCTGCCGGAAGGGCCGCTCACCTTCACGCATGGCCGTTTCGCGCTGGTCTCCACGGGTTTTTCCGTGGAACTGCCGCCCGGCACCGAGATGCAGGTGCGCCCGCGCTCGGGGCTCGCGCTGCGGCACGGGCTCATCATTCCCAACAGCCCCGGCACGGTGGATGAGGATTATCGCGGCGTGCTGATGGTCGGCCTCTACCATCTCGGCGCGGAGCCCTTCACCATCCACCACGGCGACCGCATCGCCCAGGCCGTTATCGCCGAGGTGCGACGCTATCCGGTGACGGAAGCCGAAGCCTTGTCGGAAACGGCGCGCGGCGAGGGCGGTTTCGGATCGACCGGGCTGAAATAGCGCGTTTGCGGCAAATGACAGCGCATTTCACGTGCATCGGTGTATGATTGGAAAAGACCGGTACTTACAGAAAATTCATGGAGATGGCTTTTATTTCCCTACTATTCCGGTAATTTGAGTCCGATAGTCGATGCGTCATGCCTCCCGGCGGTGCTGCCGGGGGCGCGGCGACAGACGGGGTAGAGCGTTTTCAAGCGAAACGGGTGCCGCTTTGCGTGAAGAAAACGCGTCGGATCAATAAGATAGAGCCTTTCGGCGTTTCAACGAAATGCCGAAAGGCTCTAGTCCAGGGATAATCGATGAATCTGTTGTCCAGGCGCAGTTTGCTCGCCATTGCCGCGGTTGTCGATGTCGCGATCCATGCGCGGCCGACGCCTGTCGCCGCAAAGTTTCTCGCCGCGCGGCATCATCTGCCGCCGCGTCATCTCGAAACGATTTTGCAGCAGCTCGTGCGGGCGGGTATTCTCAAGGGCGTTCGCGGGCCGCGGGGCGGCTACGAGCTCGCCCGCGAGAGAAGGCGCATCAGCGCCGGCGAAATCGTACGTGCGGCGATGGCGGCGTCGGCGGAGGAAAATCTGCCGCCGGTGCCGGATTCGGAACTGGTCGAACGCGTGATCGCACCCGTCGTCAAGGAGGCGTCGGGTGCGTTCCTGTCGCTTCTGGACGCTGTCACCGTAGAGGATATCTGCCGCCGCGCCGAGAAGACGACCGCGTTCGGTCCGCCGGAGGTCACGACCGATTTCACGATCTGAACCGGTGAATGCGATGGTCGCATTTGCCGAAGGCATTCATGCAGGAGTTTGACGAATGACCGCAACCAGCAATGCAGACAGGCCAAACAAGCCGGGCAGGGGGCGAATCTACGATTCGATTACCGAGACCATCGGCGACACGCCGCTGGTGCGCCTCAACCGGCTGGAGGCTGAAAAGGGCATCAAGGCCCACCTGCTGGCCAAGCTTGAGTTTTTCAACCCGATCTCCAGCGTCAAGGACCGTCTCGGGGTGGCGCTGGTCGACGCGCTCGAGCAGAGCGGCGTGCTGCAACCCGGCGGCACCCTCATCGAGCCGACGTCCGGCAACACCGGCATCGCGCTTGCCTTCGTCGCGGCGGCGCGCGGCTATCGTCTCATCATCGTGATGCCGGAAACGATGTCGGTGGAGCGGCGCAAGATGCTCGCGCTGCTTGGCGCGGAGCTTGAACTGACGCCCGGCGCGCAGGGCATGAAGGGGGCCATCGCCCGCGCCGAGGAGCTGAAGGCGGCGATTCCCGGCGCGGTCATCCCGCAGCAGTTCGCCAACCCGGCCAATCCCGATATCCATCGCCGCACCACGGCCGAAGAGATCTGGAACGATACCGAGGGCTCGGTCGACGTGCTGGTGTCGGGTGTCGGCACCGGCGGCACCATCACCGGCGTGGGGCAGGTGTTGAAGGGCCGCAAGCCCTCCGTGCGCGTCGTCGCGGTCGAGCCCGAGGATTCGCCCGTGCTGTCGGGCGGCACGCCGGGCCCGCACAAGATTCAGGGCATCGGCCCCGGCTTCGTGCCGCAGATCCTCGATCGTTCCGTCATCGACGAGGTGGTGACGGTCGGCAACCAGACCGCGTTCGACACCGCGCGCCTGCTCGCGCGTCTGGAGGGCATTCCGGTCGGCATCTCGTCGGGGGCCGCGATCGCCGCGGCGCTCGAAATCGGCGCGCGTCCCGAGTTCGAGGGCAGGAACATCGTCATCGTCATTCCCTCCTTCGCCGAGCGCTATCTGTCGACCGCGCTGTTCGAGGGGCTTTGACAGCCGCGGCCGATTCCTGATCGGCCGCCATATCATCGCCAAAAGAAAAACGCGGGAAGCACAAGCTTCCCGCGTTTTTTGCAAGCTTGACGAGGCCGCAGGTCGAGCGGCGCTCTCAGGCGGCGCTTTCCTTCGACCGCTCGGCGCGCTTGCGGTCGTTGGGATCGAGATGGATCTTGCGCAGGCGGATGGACTTGGGCGTCACCTCCACCAGCTCGTCGTCCTGGATCCAGGCGAGCGAGCGCTCCAGCGTCATGCGGATCGGCGGCGTCAGGCGCACGGCCTCATCCTTCGAGGTGGTGCGGATGTTGGTGAGCTTCTTGCCCTTGAGCACGTTCACTTCGAGGTCGTTCTCGCGGTTGTGCTCGCCGACGATCATGCCCGTATAGACCTTCCAGCCCGGCTCGATCATCATCGGGCCGCGATCCTCGAGGTTCCACAGCGCATAGGCGACGGCCTCGCCCTGATCGTTGGAGATCAGCACGCCGTTGCGGCGGCCGGGGATCTCGCCCTTGTACGGCGCGTAGTCATGGAACAGCCGGTTCATGATCGCGGTGCCGCGCGTGTCGGTCAGCAGCTCCGACTGATAGCCGATGAGGCCGCGCGTGGGGGCGTGGAACAACAGGCGCTGGCGGTTGCCGCCGGAAGGGCGCATCTCGATCATCTCGGCGCGGCGCTCCGACATCTTCTGCACCACCGGACCGGAGAACTCCTCGTCGACGTCGATGACGACTTCCTCGATCGGCTCAAGCAGATTGCCGTCCTCGTCGCGGCTGAAGACGACGCGCGGACGCGACACGGCCAGCTCGAAACCCTCGCGGCGCATGGTCTCGATCAGGATGGCGAGCTGCAACTCGCCGCGGCCGGAGAC
The DNA here is from genome assembly GCF_050946405.1 of Pseudochelatococcus sp. Lineage (NCBI taxonomy): Bacteria > Pseudomonadati > Pseudomonadota > Alphaproteobacteria > Hyphomicrobiales > Chelatococcaceae > Pseudochelatococcus > Pseudochelatococcus sp. The sequence continues at coordinate 592,113 of NZ_JBMNUS010000002.1, read as the reverse complement.
GAAGAACGAATCCTTGTCGCCCGATTCCTCGATCTTCAGCGTCACGTTGCCCTCCGCCTCGCGGAAGAGGCGGTCGCGGATCATGCGGCTCGTCACCTTGTCGCCCTCGGTGCCGGCGAGCGGCGAATCGTTGACGAGGAACGACATGGTCACGGTCGGCGGATCGATCGGCTGCGCCAGGATCGGCTCCTCGACCTCCGGCGCGCAGAACGTATCCGCCACCGTGCCCTTGACGAGCCCGGCGATGGAAACGATGTCGCCGGCCTCGCCCACCTCGATCGGCTGGCGCTCGATGCCGCGGAAGGCGAGGATCTTGGACACGCGGCCCTGCTCGACGAGCTTGCCGTCGCGGTCGATCACCTTGATGCTCTGGTTCGGCTTCACGGTGCCCGCCGAAATGCGGCCGGTGATGATGCGGCCGAGGAACGGGTTCGACTCGAGCAGCGTGCCGAGCATGCGGAACGAGCCTTCCTCGACCTTCGCGGGCGGAACATGCTCCAGCACGAGATCGAAGAGCGGCGCGAGTCCCTGGTCCTGCGGTCCCTCGGGAGAGCGCGCCATCCAGCCGTCGCGGCCCGAGCCGTAGAGGATGGGGAAGTCGAGCTGCTCGTCGGTGGCGTCGAGCGCCGCGAAGAGGTCGAACACCTCGTTGACGACCTCCTGGATGCGCGCATCCGGCCGGTCCACCTTGTTGACCGCCACGATGGGGCGCAGGCCGATCTTGAGCGCCTTGGAGACGACGAATTTCGTCTGCGGCATCGGGCCTTCCGCCGCGTCGACGAGCACGATCGCGCCGTCCACCATGTTGAGGATACGCTCCACCTCGCCGCCGAAATCGGCGTGGCCGGGCGTGTCGACGATGTTGATGCGCGTATCGCCCCAGACGACCGACGTCGCCTTGGCGAGAATGGTGATGCCGCGCTCCTTCTCGATATCGCCCGAGTCCATGACGCGCTCCGCCACGCGCTGGTTTTCCCGGAACGCTCCCGATTGCTGGAGGAGTTTGTCCACGAGCGTGGTCTTGCCGTGGTCGACGTGGGCGATGATCGCGATGTTGCGCAGCTTCATAGGGTTTCCTGACCGCGCCGGTCGCGCGCGGTGGTGCTCAAAAGTGACGAAGCCAGATGCCATTGCGAGATGACAACGTGATGTCACCGCAGGCATCCGACGATTTCGTATGATCAGCCCCCGGACCCGACCCGCCAGGTGGCTTTACCGCGCTGCATATAAGGCAATTCGCCCCTAACGGCAATGTTTTCCGGCGCGGGAGGCCGCGAAAAAGCGGATCGCGGGTGCATGCGGCGCCCTGCCGCCTACACCCGCGATCGGTTTCCGCCGTCCGGTCTGCCGGAGCGGCTCCTGACGGCCTGTCCGCCGGGCGCAGGGGTTCCCGGCGGGATCGCGCGGCTCAGGCCGCGCGGATTTCCGTGAAGAAGCGTCCGATCCGCTCGTGCAGGTTGTCGGCCTCCCGCGTCAGTTCGGACGCGGAGTCGCGCACGTTGGCGGCATGGTTGCGGGTATCGGTCGCGCCCGTGGAGATCGCGTGCATTCTGGCGGAAACCTCCTGCGTGCCGACCGCGGCCTGCTGGATGTTTTCGGCGATTTCCCGCGTCGCCAGCCCCTGCTGGGAGACCGCCGAGGAAATTTCCTCGAAAATGCTGTTGATGGTCTCGATGACCGAGCCGACTTCCCGGATCGCGGTGACAGCCGTCTGCGACACGTTCTGGATGGCCTTGATCTGCTCGGAAATGTCCTCCGTCGCCCTTGCCGTCTGGTCGGCCAGCGACTTGACCTCCGTCGCCACGACGGCGAAGCCCTTGCCGGCGTCGCCCGCCCTGGCCGCCTCGATCGTGGCGTTGAGCGCCAGCAGGTTCGTGCGCTGGGCGATGGAGCTGATGAGCGCCACGATTTCGTCGATGCGCTCGCTGGCCGTGACGAGCTGTTGCGCCGTGCTGTCGGTGACGCGCACCGATTCCGAGGCGCGATCGGCGATCTCGCGGGATTCGTCCACTTGCCGCCCGATCTCGCTGATCGAGGCCGCCAGCTCCTCCGACGCCGAGGCGACGTTGTTGACGTTGGAAGAAGCCTGCTCGGCAGCCGTGGAGACGGTGACGACGCCGCCCGCATTCGCATCCGCAGTCGTGTTCAGCGACTGGGCGGTGCCCTCCAGGGTGCCGGAGGAATTTCTGATCAGTTCGAGCACCTTGGCGATTTCATGGTCGAAGTCGCCGATGAGCCGGTCCACCGCTTCCACGCGCTGCACCTGGGCCTCGGTGGCCTGGCGTTGCTGCTCTTCCAGTTCGTAACGCTCGGCGGTGTTCTTCTTGAACACTTCCAGCGCCGACGCCATCGCGCCGATCTCGTCACGCCGCTCCGCGTCGGGGATGGCGGTTTCGAGTTGTCCTTTGGCCAGCCCCTCCATGGCGATCGTGATGCGCTTCAGGGGCTTGGAGATGCCGCGGCTCAGGAGCTGGATCAGCAGCAGGATGGTGAGCAGAACGGCCGTCAGGGTGGCGACGGCGGCGGTGATCCTGAACTCCCGGATCGGCGCGAAAGCCTTGTCCGGGTCGATCGCCGTCACGACGCGCCACTTGACGCCGGGCAGGTCATTGACTGCGGCGGTGGCGACGAGCCATCGACGGCTGCCATCTGAGACTTCCACTATGCCTTCGTTCGGCAAGGAAGCGGAAAAGACGTCCCTGAACTTCTTCTGGACAAGCTTTTGATCAGGATGGATGAGAATAAGCCCCTGATCATCGACAATGAAGACATGCCCCATGCCGCCGAGGTCGACGCCTTTTATCTGCGAAATCAGTGCGCTCAGGGTGAAATCACTTCCCGCGACACCGAAATCGCTGCCCACGACGCCGACGACCTGCTGACCGGACTTCACCGGCACGGCGACGGTGACGACGAGTTCGCCGGTCCCGGCGTCGAGATAAGGAGCGGTCAGCACGGGGCGATGCGCACGCTCGGCGTCCTGATACCAGGGGCGCTTACGGGGGTCGTAATCCTTGGGGAGCGTATCGTCGGACGGCCACTGGGCATACTGCCCTTCCACGCTGCCGAAGTAGGTGAACGAAAACTGTTCTTCCAGCGTTTTGCTCCGGAGCAGTTCCGCCGCGGCTCCCGGCTGCCGGGCAATTCTGTCCGCCACATCCTCGACCAGCCTGACGCGGCCGATAAACCAGTTGGCTATGCTGTCGGAGGCAAGGCTGCCAGCCATGTTCAGCGTGCGAGCGATATGGTCGCGCATGAGGGTGTTTTGCCACCGGTCAATCACGAAAGAAAATGCAGCAAAGGAAAAGGTGACAACGATTGCCGTTGCAATAATGATTCGACGCATCAGGTTCGACTGCCGACCTTTGTTGACGCTGCTCATGCCGTTTCCTTTCCACGAACATCCCGTGCCGCAATGTCGCTTTTTCTCCCGCATCAGGCGGCGAGAGAGGAAACTACGCGCTATATATTTCGCATAAATGACAAATATTACGCGATACTCACCCGATACGAACGGCATGCATGCCCTGCCCGAAGGTTCGTTCATGCCGCCGTTCGGGGATCATGCAGCCGCTCAGGGATAAAGCCGGCTTTTTCGCCAGCCGGCCGTGCCTTCGTTCGCCTCGTCGCGCGCGAATCGCACGCGTTCGTGCAGCCGGAAGGGCCGATCGTGCCAGAACTCGATGGCCAGCGGGAGCACGCGATAGCCGTGCCAGTAGGGCGGACGGGGAATATCGCCGATGGCGTATTTCGCCGCGTGGAGCGCCACTTCCTTTTCCAACGCGAAACGGCTTTCCAGCGGGCGTGACTGCTGCGACGCCCATGCGCCGATTCGGCTGCCGCGCGGACGCGACGCATAATATGCATCGGATTCCGCTTCGCTCACCCACTCCACCGGGCCGCGCACCCGCACCTGGCGGCGCAGGCTCTTCCAGTGGAAAAGCAGCGCCGCCTTCGGCACGGTGGCGAGCTGGCGCCCCTTGGCGCTCTCCTCGTTGGTGAAGAAGACAAAGCCATGCGAATCAAAGGACTTCAGCAACACCATGCGCACGTCCGGCAGGCCGTCCGCATCGGTCGTGGCGAGCGCCATCGCGTTGGGATCGTTGATTTCGGATGCCTCCGCCTCTTTGAGCCAATCCGAAAACAGTGCAAAAGGGTCGTTGTGGTCGTAAAAGTCACCGCTCATTAACGTCTCCGGGGTCAGATGTTTCCTGTCGGATCGCGTGTGCAGGGCCGGCTGCGCGAAGAGTTGCCTGAAGAAGGCAGGTTTTGGAGAAGGCAGGTGAGGCTGTACCGCAGGATGTACGGGTTTATCGTGCCGGGCAAGCCGCGCGTTTTGTCGCTGCGGCTTTCTCTCCCTGCATCCGCCCGCCCGCTGGCCGGCGTCTCGCTGGTCGCCGCCGCCGTGCTGCTCGGCGGGTGCAGCATCGCCGTGCCGGTCGGCGATATGTTCGGCGCCGACGAAACCCTGACCACTTCCTCCCTCGCCGCGAATTCCTCCCCTGCCGCGAACGGCGCGACGATGCTCTCGCCGGAGCTGGCCCCGGAGGACTGGCCGTTCGCCCGCATGGCGCTGGGCACGGCCCTCGATCCGCTCGGGTCGGGGCAGGTCGCGCCGTGGGCCAATCCGCGCACGGGCATCCGCGGCGATGTCGTGGCCGTCGGCAAGCCCTATCTGCACAACGATCTCGTTTGCAGGCGATTCAAGGCCAACCTGTATTTCCAGGGCCAGTCCGACGCGCTCGCAGGCGCGGCCTGCCGCCTTTCCGACGGCCAATGGGCGACGATGGATGTCTCCGCCCTGTGAATGTTGCAAAAGCCGCTTGACCAGTCCGATATTCCACAGAACATACCGACGCACTGTCCTGCGGCGTCGAGAAGCATGTTGCTATTTTGCAACATCCTGACCATATGTTGCGGACGGTTGGTAGTGCGGCGGTGCCGCTGGAGTGGATTGATGCGCAACCCTTACGACATACTTGGCGTTCCCAAAACGGCGAGTGAGGCCGACATCAAGAAGGCGTTCCGCCGTCTGGCGAAGACCTTGCACCCCGATCGCAACGCGGACGATCCCAAGGCCAAGGACAGGTTCGCGGAGCTGAACACCGCCTATGAGGTGTTGGGCGACAAGGACAAGCGCGCCCAGTTCGACCGCGGCGAGATCGATGCCGAGGGCAAGCCGCGCGGCTTCGCCGGCCAGGCGGGGCCCGGGTCGGGAACGGGGCCGGGCGGTTTCGGCTTCCGCTACGGCACGGGCGGGGGCGCGCGCTCGGGCGGCTTCGATCCCGGCGACCTGTTTTCGGATCTGTTCGGCGAGGCGATGCGCTCGGGCGGCAGGGCCTCCGCCGGCGCGCGGCCGGGCCCGGGGCGCGAGCGTCCGCGCGGGCAGGATCTGGAGGCGGAAATCGTGGTGACGCTGGAGCAGATCGCGAGCGGCGGCAAGTGCCGCGTCGCGCTGCCGACCGGGCGGGAGGTGGAAGTGACGTTGCCCGCCGGCGTGAGGGACGGGCAGACGATTCGGCTGCGCGGCCTCGGCGACCCGAGCCCCTTCGGCGGCGAATCGGGCGATGCGCTGCTGACGGTGCACTTCGCGCCGCATCGCGACTTCATCGTGGAGGGACAGACTTTGCGTCTTCGCCTGCCCGTCTCGCTGGAGGACGCCGTGCTCGGCGCCAGCGTGCGCGTGCCGACGCTCGACGGCGCGGTTTCGATGAACATTCCGCCCTATTCGAGTTCGGGAAAGAATTTCAGGTTGCGCGGCAAAGGCTTGCCTGGAAAACCCGCAAACGGGGATCTTATCGTCACCCTCGATATCCAGTTGCCGAAAACGCCCGACCCGGAGCTGGAGGCGCTGATGAGCAAGCGGCGCGCGGCGGCGGGCGCGTGATCGCGGGCGGGAAGCCCCGGCGGCGCGCCATATGGCAGCCCGTTGTTTCGGACGGCTTTTTCGCCCGTTGCTCCCGGCGTCGCGCTCGGGTAATAAGTGACTTTCCCGGACGACAAGGTCCCAGTTCCGAAAGAGAATACCGACGTCATGGCAGACATAATTGCGACGCCCTCTCCCTTGATGGCAGGCAAACGCGGTCTCATCCTGGGGGTTGCGAACAACCGTTCCATCGCCTGGGGCATCGCCCGCGCGGTGCGCGCGCATGGTGCCGAGGTGGCCTTCACGTATCAGGGCGATGCGCTCAAGAAGCGGGTTGAGCCGCTCGCGGCGGAAATCGGCGCCCATGTCGTGGGCCATTGCGACGTGACGGCGCCCGAGACGATCGACGCCGTGTTCGCCGAAATCGAGCGGCTTTGGGGCGGGCTGGATTTTCTCGTCCACGCCATCGCCTTTTCGGACAAGGACGAGCTGACCGGCCGATACATCGATACGTCGGAAGAGAATTTCAGCAAGTCCCTGCTCATTTCCTGCTATTCGCTCACCGCCGTCGCCCAGCGGGCGGAGAAGCTGATGACGAACGGCGGCTCGATCCTCACCATGACCTATTACGGCGCGGAAAAGTGGATGCCGCATTATAACGTCATGGGTGTCGCCAAGGCGGCGCTGGAGGCCAGCGTGCGCTATCTCGCCGCCGATCTCGGCCCGCAGAACATCCGCGTCAACGCCATTTCCGCCGGGCCGATCAAGACGCTCGCGGCCTCCGGCATCGGCGATTTCCGCTATATCCTGAAGTGGAACGAGTACAACGCGCCGCTGCGCCGCACCGTCACGCCGGAGGAAGTCGGCGACACCGGCGTTTACCTGCTGTCGGACCTGTCGCGGGGCGTGACCGGCGAGATTCACCATGTCGACGCGGGCTATCATGTCGTGGGCATGAAGAACCCCGAGGCGCCCGATATCGTTCTGGCAAAGGAATAGCGCGTGAGCAGCCGCCCCACCCTTTACTTCGTTCGCCATGGCGAAACGGACTGGAACGCGGAGGCGCGGCTTCAGGGAACGCGCGACATGCCGCTGAACGCCACCGGGCGCGGCCAGGCGCGGCAGGCGGGCGGGCATTTGCGGGTGCTGCGCCGGGATTTCGATTCGCTCGGCTATGTGGCCAGCCCGCTGACGCGCACCCGCGAGACCATGACGCTGTTGCGCGACGCGCTCGCGCTGCCGCAGGATGGCGTGACGTTCGACGACCGTCTGCGCGAGATCGCCTTCGGTGCGTGGGAAGGGCTGACCTGGCCGGAGATCCGTGCCCGCGACGGCGAGCGCGCCCGCGCCCGCGATGCCGACCGGTGGCACTACACGCCGCCGGAAGGCGAGAGCTACGCCGGCGCATCGGTGCGCGTGCAGGCGTTTCTGGACACGATCGAGCGTGATACCGTGATCGTGGCGCATGGCGGCATTGCGCGCGTCATGCTGGCGCTCCTGGCCGGTTTGCCGGGACAATCGGTCGTTCAATTGCCCATCTGGCAGGGCCGCATTCTCGTCTTCGCCAATGGGCGCCACCGTTGGGTGCCCGCCTGAGCGGGGTGGGGGCGGCCGGCCAGCGGGCTTTCATGCGGGCCTTCCATGCCGGCATTTCCGGCATCGCAACGGAGCACCTTGGTTCATGGCTGAAAACTTTACTCCCGAATCCGTCGAGGCCGCGGCGGAGCGGCTGCTGGCCGCCCGCAACGGCGGTCCTCGCATCATCGATCTGCCGCCCGCGCTGCGTCCGTCGGACTGGAAAACGGCCTATGCCGTTCAGGACGCGCTGATTTCCCGCCTCGGTCCGGTCGTGGGCTGGAAGGTGGGGGCGGCGGACCCGCAGGCCGAGCCCTTCCGCGCCGCGCTGACGGGGCAGACGGTCTCCCTGTCGCCGGCCAGCGTCGCCCACGCCGGACATGCGGTGCTCGGCGTCGAGGCCGAGACGGTCTACCGTTTCGACAAGGCGTTGCCGCCGCGCGAAAAGCCCTACACGGAGGACGAGGTGCTGGCGGCCGTCGGCTCCGTTCATGCCGCCATCGAACTCGTGGATACGCATTTCGCGGCGTGGGGCGCCGCCACGCGCCTCAGCCAGATCGCGGACCAGTTCAACCACGCGCATCTGATCGTCGGCTCCGGCCGTGAAGCGGGCGCGATCGTCGACGCGGAGAACCAGCCCGTCAAGCTGCTGATCAACGGCGAGGTCGTGATCGACCGTCGCGGCGGCAATGCGGCCGGTCCGGCGGCACGCCTGATCGCCTGGCTGGCGAACGGCGGCGCTACCAGCCTCGGCGGACTGAAGGAAGGCACCTACGTGACGACCGGCTCCTGGACGGGCATCACGTTCGTCGCGCCCCGCAGCCATGTCGAAGTGGCGTTCGAGGGTATCGGCACGGCTGTGGTGGATATCGGCGAGTAACGCTCGGGGCCGGCGAGCCTGGAGCGGCGTGCATTCAAGTGGAATCGTCACGCCGCTCTAAATTCTATATTTTACCGCAACTTGCATTCAATTCGATGGATCGGCTTGAACGCAGGTTGCGGTAAAATGTGGAACTGAGAGCGGGATTCAACCTGATCGCATCCCGCTCTAAACGATTCCGCTCAATCGGGAGGCGTTTTTAGTTCCACCGGTCCTTCCAAACAGCACGCTCCACGCGGTGCCGCCAGACGCTTCTGTCTTTGCGTTTCTGCGCCTGCTGAAATTCAGCCTTCGACGTTTCAACATGATTATCGAGTTCCGCATGCGACCGCCTGAAGGGTATGGCATTTTGCGACGTTCCTGCGGGGTATCCTGCTGCTATATACCGCATGTCGACACTCCAGCGGCAACTGCTCGACAGGTTTGGCAAAGAACGGTGTGGTGTAAGCTGTGTGAACAGGATCACGTCGCCACGTTTCATCTCACAGATTTCGGTCTTGAAGGTATTGACCGTTGACGGTTCTATCTCCAAATACCACGACGAGTTTCCAAGCTCCTCGTATTCCTCGGCAACGTGACGTTTCTCGCCGTCACGATGCTGGCCTACGGCCATTTCCATACAGCCATTGTCAACAGTCGCATCCACGAGCGGGACCCAAAAAGTGAGCTGAGGCGACAATTGGGCGCCGTTGGCCAGATACGAGCTGTCCTGATGCCAAGGCACGACAAATAAATCTATTTCGGGCGGCTTGGGGCGTACTGCGAAGAAAGGATGTCCATCGATATCACCTCCGAGTATGGATTCCGCGATATCCAAAGTTTTCTTCGATGACCAAATATTAAATAATCCATCGCCAATGATGTTCGAGTGAGTAAGAGTCAATGCCGCTCCAGGGTGAGCTTTTTCTAAAGCCATCATTCTATCATTAATAGACTGACTCACGCCGCCCAAATCGACCTTCAGATAGCCGGCAAGTTCATCGATCCTTTCGAGAAGATCGCGCTCAACCGGCTTGAATTCGTCATCGGAAAACAATCCTTTGACAACGAAGAATCCTTTTTCATTGAATTCAGCCAAATCTTCCGGCTTAAGCATTGAAGGGCCCCTTAATCTAAACTTGCGAACAGAATGGTATCCGTGCAGCTTTTCGATTGATGCTTTAGTCTGAGTTTGTAGTCGGGGACCAGATTCAGCAGCAACTCGGCGATTCTGACAAAATCCTCAACCTTGTGATACAGGCAGATCGCAAGCTTCGGTCTGAATTTTTGTATCAGCTGCGCCGCGCCCTGAAGAGCCTCATATTCTCCCCCCTCAATATCCATTTTGACAATCGAAACGTCTTCGTTCAGCAACAAGGAATCCAGTTTGGTGACGGGAATAGAAATCAAATCCTCCTCGTCGGCTGCATCAGCTCCGACGATGTTGGAATAAACGCCATTCGTCCTGAAGCTGAGGGTGCCGTCACTATTCGATACGCCTTTCGGAATAATCCTGATTTTTCCGTTTTCGCTGTCCGACACCGCATTCAGGCTTCTTTGCATCGCGGGGTCGGGCTCAAAGGCGAATATTTTGTGATATCCTTCATCGGCCGCCTTCAAGAACAACTTAAGCGTGTCGCCATCGTAAGCCCCACAGTCAACATAGACGGTTTCGGCCGTTGGCTTGAGAAGGCTCTGAAATAAATACCAATCATCATTTCCGGTGAAAGCATCCTCAAAATCCTCTCGCCTCCCGCTCATATGGGCCTTGATGATTTTGAAGTACGTTTCTTTCGATTCCTCGTCTTCTAAGCTTTCATGAATTTTACGGAGGCGCGGTAATTCGGATGTAAAAAATTCATTGAATTCACCCTTCTCAAAATAATGGGCGCATTCCAAGTCCACGTCGCAGAGGTTACGTTCATCAAGCGATTCCCTGAGAAATGAATATATTTCGGCAAAATAATCGGGACTCGATATTACGAAGCGCGCATGGGGAAAATCCCGGCGCGCCGCTTCAAAAGACATAACAGGGTAAGTATCGCGAAATTTCCGGCCGTGTTTTCGGGTGTCGGAGTCACAGACCGCAAGAATTAAAAATCCATACGATTCCAGTTTTCGCAAGATCGCGGGCATGGCAAAACCGGCGCCATACAATACGACAGAAGGATTATCCTTAGACGTTTCCAAGAATTCATCAATCTTACTGGTTGTTTCCAAGAGACGCTCCAGCATTGAACACACCCTTGTTCCTGCGGCGAGCGAGACCGTTTCCCAATTGGAATAGCCTACTCAGCATTGCAAATTGCTTCGCGATAGAAATTGATTCAAAGAAAAAACACAAGGATGTTTATCGTCTACGATGCAAATAACGTCGCAACCCGCATTGCCCCGGTTAAGCGGAAAGCGCTCCGGAGGTTGTTCAGGGGTTGGTTGCCACTGAATACTTAAAAATTTTCTTGCTTTTAGCTTGGTCGCGCTTATCGCAACTGGATATCAGTGCTTATATAGACTTACCGATGACGGAATGACCAGTCACTCCGTCAGAAAGCCGCAGGCAAATCTCTTTTTTTAAAGAAGTAGATTTGTATTCCCGGTTCATAACGATCTTTAATGCGGCAACCGATACTGCGCCAGCTTGAGCGGCGCGGCGCTGAAGGAACGGGCGCGCATGAGCGCATCGTCCGCCGGCCCGGTGAAGGAAACCTTGGTGGCGGAAACAAGGGCCGGCGTCGGCGCTGCGGCGGTGATGGCGGCAGCCGCATCCGTCGTCTGCGGGCTCACGGTCGCCTTGACCGTCGTATCGGCGCTCACGTCGACCGCGGCGATTTGCGGCGCGTCCTCGGCTTTCGCCTCGGCCGGCCGGGCCGTCGCACCGGCATAGGCGAGCACCGGCCCGGAGGTGACGCGCGGCGCATTGCGGCCGACCTTCGTGTAGAAAATGTTGCCTCCCGCGACTTGCAGGTAGCGCATGTTCGGATATTTGTAGCGGCGCGAGGCGACATGGAAGAACATGGCGTCGCCGATGCCCGTGTGACGCTTGCCGGCCAGCACCTCGTCGGCCACCGCATCGGCATGGATACGCTCGCGCTCCGTCATGGCCCGCGTCAGCACGCCCGGCGCGAACTGGTTTTTTTGCCCGACGACGGAGCAGATGGTTCCCGGATAGCTCGACGAGTTGAGCCTGTTCATCACCACCGTGCCGACGGCCAGCAGACCCTCGCGGCTGGAGCGATGCGATTCGAAATACATGGCCCGCACGAGGCATTCGCGTTCACCGCCAGCGGAAGCCATCTGCCTGCGCGGAGCCGTCCGCGTGTTCGCCGCGGCGACATCGCGCGATTTCCTGTCGGGGGCTTTGGCATGCGCCGCCGGCTTGCCATCGCCGCCCTTGACCTTCGCGGTATTCTGCGTCTTCGGACTATTTTGCGATTTCCCGGAAACCGCCGCGGAGGATGCCGTCAATGATCGCTCGGGAGAATATCCGCAACCACCGAGGGCCAATCCGATCAGCAGGACGGGCATCGTCAGGGCGGCCCTGGTCGTCAGGGGACGGCAACGCGCGGGGATGTTCACAGGCAGCCTCTCGTGTGTCCGTCGCGCTCATTGGGCGACACAAAGCTGTTAACCAAACATAAAGCTTGTGGCAACCCCGTCGCGTTCGATTTAACGATGGTTCCCCACCACTCCGCTGTGCAAACGTTTGGAAAACCGGTACGACGCATGACTTCCATCTCGCGGAAAATCGCCCAGGAACTTGGCATCGAGGCGCGGCAGGCCGAGGCCGCGATCGCGCTGCTCGACGAGGGCGCGACCGTTCCGTTCATCGCCCGCTACCGCAAGGAGGCGACCGGCGCGCTCGACGACGCGCAGTTGCGCGCGCTGGAGGAGCGGTTGCGCTACTTGCGGGAGCTGGAGGAACGCCGCGCCGCCGTGCTCGCCGGCATCGAGGAGCAGGGAAAGCTGACGGAGGAACTGCGCGCGGCCATTCTCGCCGCCGATACGAAGGCGCGCATCGAGGACATCTATCTGCCGTACAAGCCCCGGCGCCGCACCAAGGCGCAGATCGCCCGCGAGGCGGGGCTGGGGCCGCTCGCCGACGCGCTGCATGCCGATCCTTCCCGCCCGCCCGAGACGCAGGCGGCCGCTTTCGTGGACGAGGCGCGGGGCGTGGCCACCGTTCAATCCGCGCTCGAGGGGGCGCGCGCGATCCTTGTCGAGCGGTTTGCGGAAGACGCCGACCTGATCGGCGCGCTGCGCGAAGACATGTGGCGGCAAGGGCGGCTCGTGTCGAAAGTGCGCGAGGGCAAGGAGACCGAAGGGGCGAAGTTCGCCGACTACTTCGATTTTTCGGAGCCGTTCGGCAAGTTGCCGTCACATCGCATTCTGGCGCTGTTTCGCGGCGAGAAGGAGGAGGTGCTCACCCTTGCCTTCGAGCCGGAACCGGCGAGCGACGCCCCGCCTTCCGGCCCCGGCCCCTATGAGCTGGGCATCGGCAGACGCTTCGCCATCGCGGATCTCGGCCGCCCCGGCGACGCATGGCTGCGCGATGCCGTGCGCTGGGCATGGCGCACGCGCATTCTGGTTTCCCTGTCGCTCGATCTGCGCGCGCGTCTGTGGCAGGCGGCGGAGGACGAGGCCGTCCGCGTATTCGCGGGCAACCTGCGCGATCTGCTGCTCGCCGCGCCGGCCGGCATGCGCGCGACCATGGGGCTCGATCCCGGCTATCGCACCGGCGTGAAGGTGGCCGTGACCGATGGCACCGGCAAGGTCGTCGCCACGACCGCCATCTTCCCCCACGAGCCGCAACGGCGCTGGGACGAGGCGCTGGCGACGCTCGCCGCGCTCGCCGGCCGGCACAAGGTGGAGCTCATCGCCATCGGCAACGGCACCGCCTCCCGCGAGACGGACAGGCTCGCGGCCGAGCTCATCAAAAAATATCCGCAGCTCGGGCTGACGAAGATCGTGGTGTCGGAAGCGGGCGCATCGGTCTATTCCGCTTCCGCCTACGCCTCGCAGGAATTGCCCGAGCTCGACGTAACCTTGCGCGGCGCCGTCTCCATCGCGCGCCGCTTGCAGGACCCGCTGGCGGAACTCGTCAAGATCGATCCGAAATCCATCGGCGTCGGCCAATACCAGCACGATCTCGCGGAAGCGAAGCTCTCGCGTTCGCTCGATGCGGTGGTCGAGGATTGCGTGAACGGCGTCGGCGTCGACGTCAACACCGCCTCCGTGCCGCTGCTCGCGCGCGTGTCGGGAGTGGGCGAGGGGCTCGCGCGCAACATCGTGCTCCATCGCGACGAGAACGGCCCCTTCCGCAAGCGCGCCGACCTGAAGAAAGTGTCCCGCCTCGGGCCGAAGGCGTTCGAGCTTTGCGCCGGCTTTCTGCGCATCCGCGGCGGCGATGATCCGCTCGATGCGTCCGGCGTTCACCCCGAATCCTATCCCGTGGTGCGGCGCATTCTGGCGGCGGCGAAGAGCGACATCCGCGCGCTGATCGGCGACACACAGACGCTGCGCGGTCTTTCGCCGGCGCGGTTCACGGACGACACGTTCGGCGTGCCCACCGTGACCGATATCTTGCGCGAGCTGGAAAAGCCCGGCCGCGATCCGCGTCCCGCCTTTCGCACGGCGACGTTCCGCGAGGGCGTGGAGAAGATCGGCGACCTTGCCCCCGGCATGGTTCTGGAGGGCGTCGTCACCAATGTCGCGGCCTTCGGCGCCTTCGTCGACATCGGCGTGCATCAGGACGGGCTGGTGCATATTTCCGCCATGGCCAGCACTTTCGTCAAGGACCCGCGCGACGTCGCCCGGCCCGGTGACGTGGTGCGGGTGAAGGTGCTGGAGGTCGATGCGGCGCGCAAGCGCATCGCGCTGACCATGCGGCTCGACGACGAGGCGGGCGGCAACCGCAGAAATACCCCCGACCCCCGGCCGCAGCGGGCCGAAGGGCGTCCGCAGGCCAACCGCAAGAGCGGCGGGGCGGAAGCCTCCGGCGCCGGTTCCGCCAATGGTTCCGCCAATGGTTCCGCCTTGGCGGAGGCGCTGCGCCGCGCGGGCCTTTCACCTGGCAAGAAAGGCTGAAGGTTTACGCGCCATCCCCACGAGAATGGATGGAGCGTTTCCGCGCAAGGTGGGCGTCATTGGCAGAATTTTTTTGCCTCCGGCGTCCAGTTGCCGAATCCCGTCGCGACCATGTTGGTGATGACGCGGCAGATGTAGCGTTTTTGCGCCGGATTGTTGTTTGGGCCGGCGTGATAGCGCGCTACCGCCATCGTCCAGTTGCCTTCGCGCCGGTGCAGTTCCTTCAGGAAGCGGGCGGCGTAGTTGACGTTGGCGCGCGGGTCCAGCATCTGGGCCGCCGATGCGAACCTGTCGCTGTGGTAGTGATGGTTGATCTGCATGCAGCCGAGGTCGATCAGCTTCACGCCCCTCGCGCGCTCGGCGTTGAGACGCCTGACGGCGTCTTGCGCGCTCGCGGCGAAATAGGCCGTGCCGGCGATGTTCATCGCATAAGGTTGCAACGACCCGCGCCGGCCGGTCTCCGTCAGGCCGACGGCGTAGAGAATGTTCACCGGCACGCCGAACTCGCGCGCGGCGCGGATCATCTCCCGCTCGCAGGCGTTGCGCGCGGACGCGGCCATTTCCGATGCCGCCGCCGCATCGGCTGTTCCGCTGCTCGCGGCGAGCGCGAGAAAAGCGCCCAGACATCCGAGCAGGCGGCTTCCGGCCGGAGGCTTTCCGCGTTTTACTGAAACGCAAGAAGCTCCCGGGTTTCTGACTTTGAGCGAATCCTCATCGATTGAATGTTTCCATTCAATCGGAAAACGCTTTGGAGCGGCATTTGCCCGAATGCGGGAAATCCGGGCGCACGCGGTCCAGGTGCGCGAATGTAGCATCGCCCGGCGCAGGAGATCGTCAAAGATAAACCGCATCCGCATCGTGCCCGGTGCGCAAGCGGGCTTCCGCATGCGCGTCGTCCGTCTCCCGCTCGCTTGCCTGCCTGTCGGCGGTCTCCCGCTCCTGCCGTCCGTCGCCGCCGGCAAGGTTCGTGCCGCCATTGCCGTCCTGCGCCATCGGCTGCCCGGCCGCTTGTCCGGCCGTCTGTGCCGTCGGCTGCGAAGACAGGGATGGAGCGGGAGTATGCGGACGCGCGAAATCGATTGAGGCGATCTCCGCCTTGTAGCCGGCGCGGCGCAGCGTTTCCAGCAATCCCTCCTGATCGCGGCGCAGCGCCTCGACGGACTGCTGCCGGTCCGCGGTCAGCCGCACTTCCAGCACGCCGCCGACGATGCGCAGTCGCGCGGTGACGAGTCCGAGCTCCTCAGGCTGCAATTGCAGCCGCAGGATACGCACCGGCCCGCCGTCTTGCACGGCCGTGAAAGCCGGGGTGCTCCGCGCCACGTTCGCTGGCGCAGCGGCGGCAGCGGGAGCCGACAAGCCCGCGAGTTCGCGCGCCTGAGCGACGATCTGCTCGACAGCGCCGGAAAGCGCGCCGCTCACGCTGTCCACGCCCCCGACGTTGACGGCCGCCTTGCTCGCGCCGGCGAGGGCAGGAGCATCCGGGGAACTGACATCGGAAGTCCCGGCGCTGACCAGCCTGGCATCGACAAGCTTTGTGTCGGCGGATTTCGTGTCGGGAGATCCCGCGTTCTCGATCGAGATGGGGAGGGCGTCCGCGTCCGGGGAAGCGGCGGGGGAAGAAATACCGGGCGCCTGGCGGGCGGGCGAAGAGGTGCCCGTCGAAGAAACGCCGGCGGAAGATATGAGGGTTGATAACTGCGCGGAGACGCGTGCATCCGCATCCGCGGAAACGGGGAGGGAAGAAGCGTCGGGCGCCTGGCGGGCGGCCGAAAAGACGCTGGCCGAAGACATGCCGGTCGACGAGAGGCGGGCGGAAGATATGAGGGCCGACAAACGCGCGGATACACGCGCATCCGGCAGTCGCTCGGCGGGAATGTCGGCTTGATCGGCTGCGGTCGCGCCGCCGCCGTTCTCGCCATCGGTGACGGGGGAAGTGCCGCCGGCCGGCACGGCTTGCGAGTTCAGCGAGGGACCGGAAGCAGTTTCACCGCGGTGCAAGGGTGCGCCGAGGACCGGGGCGAAATGGGTTTCCCGCCCGATGATCGTCACGCGCGCCGCTTTCTGGCCGGTGGTCGCGTCCGCTGCGCGCTCGCCGTCGTCTTGTTGTGTCGCCGGCGCCGCTCGCGCGCCCCTGCTATCGGCCCGCGCAGGCGTTTGCGGGGCGTCGGCCTGTGCGCCCACGTCCAGGAGCAGCGCGAGCGCGATAGCGGGATCGGATGCCGATTGCGCCGTTGCCGACCCGTCTCGCACGTTTTCGCTGCTATCGTCGGCGGCGCGGGAGGGGCTCGGCCTCGTTTGCAGGCCGGCATCGCGCGCGGGCTTGTCCGCCTTGCGGGTGGTAGAGCGGTCGCCCGGCAGATCGTCTTTCGCGGCTTCGCCGCCGGCAAGCGAATCGTAAACGATCGAGAAGCTGCCGTCGTCATCCGTCTCGCCGCTGCGCGGCTTCAAGCTTGCGGCGCCGGCGGCGCCGGCGGCCAATGGGGTGGCGATCGTGCTCATGAACCCGACTCCTCGTTGATCAACCTGTCGCTATCGCCGATCAATTGCCTGATCCTGTCCACCGTGGCGTTGAAAGCCGGCTCCGTCTCGACGCTGCCGCCCCGTCCGGCCGGAGGGGCGGGGGGAGCGGCCGCCGACGCGGCGTTGGCCTGCTGCACGGGCGCGGGAATCGCCCCCGGCATGCGCGGCAGTTCCCGGATGCGCGTGGCGAGATAGGTCGCGGAATCCAGCAGGCCGATGTCGTCCGCCGGCAGCAATTGGCGTCTGATGGTTTGCAGCGCCTGTTTTCCGGCAAGGAAATCGCTCTCGTTGATGATAATCGCCGCCGCATTATAGAGCTTGGCCCGCTCGTGGGCGGAAGTGTCGGGCGGCGCGATTTCCATGAGGCGCCGGGCCACGAGCACCGCCATGCGCGTCTTGCCGTTCGAGATGGCCTGCTTGGCGAGAATGAGGCTGATGTTGATCTGCGCGGGCATGTCCAGCGCCGCCAGCAGATCGGTGAGCCATTTTTCATCCTCGCTGGTGCCGCTCATGTTGAACCGGACGAGGACGGTCGAAAAGCGATGATGGAAATCGCCCGCGTAGACCGATTGGGGATAGCGCTGCAAATAATGCTTCGAGAGCGTCTTGAACCGCTCGTCGAGGCCGAGCTGGCCGGCGAGAAACACCTGGCGGCGCAAGGCGCCTTCATCAACCAGCGTCCCGGGAAGGAGCAAGCGGCTGAGGTCGAGATACGCCATTGCCTTCGCGCCGTCCCGGCGGGCGTAGAGCGCCGACTGTATGAGCGCGATGCGGCCGTTGAGGCCGGGCGCCAGGGTCCGGGGATCTATCTTTTCAAGCTCCCGGATCGCCTCGTCCTCGTCGCCTTCGACATAGGCGTGCACCCCCTTGAGCAGCTCCGGCGCGATCGCGGGCGGCGGCTCGAGTCGGGCAAGCTTGCGCAGAATGGCCGGAGAGCCGCCGCTGAGAGCGAAGGACAGCGCGGCGCGGGCGTTGCGGGGCTCCTGCCAGGTCTCGTTCGGCGCAGCCATCAGTTGCCGCTCGATCTGCGCCAGCAGCGGCGATTGCGCCGTCAGCGCCTCCCGCGAGCCATGCGCGGTGCGATCCTGTATGGCCTGCAACGTGCGCACGAGCTGGTACGGCTCTTTCTGCGCCGTCGCTTCCTGTTCCGGGGCGGTTTCCTGCGGGGTTGTTTGCGCTACGGCGTGAGCTGTCGGCAGGAACATGCCGAAGCAGGCGAGGCCGGCCAGAAAGGCGCGTACATGAGCAAAGAGGCATTGGGCAACGCGGCGACGGGCAACGGGGCGCGATACGATCATACGCGCTTCTCCCGCAGCAGGATCTCGATGCGCCGGTTTTCCGGCGCTCGCCCGTCCGCCGAGTTGCGCGGCAGGCGGTCCGCATATCCCTCGATGCGCTCGATACGCGCCTCCTTGAGCCCGCCGCGCATCAGCATGTAGGAAGCCATATGCGCGCGCGCGGAGGAAAGTCGCCAGTTGTCATAGGTATCCGACTTGAAGGGAACCGAATCCGTATGCCCGCGAATGACGATCGTGCCCGGCCGGTCGGCGAGGGAAGCCGCGATGCGCGCAAGCGCGCGCACCACCGCCGGATTGGGCTCGGCCGAGCCGAGCGCGAACATGCTGAACCGATCGGCGTCCGTCAGGCTGATCAGGATGCCCTCGTCGGTGCCCTCCACCTTGATATCGGGCGCGCCGGCCCGGCGGCTCTCATTCTTCAACGCATCCGCGATGTCGGCTCTCAGCTCGGATACTTCCTGCGCCTGCGCTGCCAGCGACTGCAAGCTGCCTGTCCGGGCGGCATCGGCGGCCGGCGGCTCGGACGCCGGCGAGGCGGCCGCATCGGCGGTGGCGGAAGCCGCGCCGCCTGCCGTGCCCGCCTGCGGCTGGCCGTCCTGAGAGATCGCGGAAGGTCGCCCCTCGGGCGCCAGACGCCAGTAGGAGGGATCGAACGGATCCCGGATCACGGGAGAACTGGAGGCGCCATTGTCGTCCGCGGAGGATGATTCCCGCGCGCCGGACGGATTCACCGGCTTTTCCTCTTCCGCAATCTTGGCGAGAATTGCATACGGGTCCACGAACAGGGCGCCGTCGGGATATTTCGGCTTGCTCGTATGAATGGATTCACCCGCCATGTTTTCGGTAGCCCCGGCGCGGTCGTCCTCGACCCTGCCCGTGCCGCCTTCGTCGGTCTGCGTGGGGCCGGGGTCCTTCCCGGTGGCGTCGCTGTCCCGGATGGTTTTCCGCGGGTCGACCACGCCCTTGCGGGCAGGAGACGCATCGGAGAGCTTGATCGGGTTGAAGTAGTTGGCGACGGAAGCGCGCTGCTCCTTGCTCGTCGAACTCAGCAGCCACATGATCAGGAAGAACGCCATGAGCGCAGTCATGAAGTCGGCATAGGCGATCTTCCAGATGCCGTGGGCCCCGTGCTCCTCGGGCTCCTCATGGCGACGCTGGATGAGGATCATATCCTTATCGCTCTTGTCCATACCGTATCCTCACACCAGCGGGCGCGCGCGAACGCTACCTCGCATTCAGGGCGTTCTCGATCAGCCTGTTCCAGGCTTCCAGTTGCGTCGCGCAAACAATATCCCCCGCGACGACCCGGACATCCGGCCCGTCGGCGGTCGCGAAAGCGATCCGCTGCACGCGCTCGGGCACGCTCGCGGCGATCGCCTCACGGAGAGCGTCGATCAGGTCGCCGGGACCGCTGATCGCGATCGTCGCGTGGCTCGCGTCGTCGAGAAGGGTGAGAACGCTCTCGCGCAGCCCCGCGATCGCTTTCTCGCGGACGGCCGCCGTGAGAAAGGGCGTGAAGATGCGCGTCACCGTTTCGCAGAGGCCGTTTTCGATCTCGCCCAGCGTCGCGCGCAGCCGTTCGGCCAGGACGCCGGCCTCGTCGGCCGCCCAGCGCGCGCGCGCCTGCGCAAGCTGCTCGGCATGAAGCGCGCGCTCCTTCTCAAGCGCCGCAGCCAGCGCGATCCCGGCCTTCTTCGCCTCCTCGTCGCGCACCTTGTCGCCGTGCTCCTTGAGCAACGCGTCGATATCGACAGGCGGGGTCGGCTCGACGAGCGGAGCGATGAAAGGCTCGTCGGCCAGCCCGATCTGCCGCACGACAGACCGCAGCTTGCTGCGCGCGGACTTGATCGTCGCGCCGGCCGGAACCTTCCGGGTTTCATCCCGCACGACGGATTTCGACACCGGCGCAGCCGGCTTCGCCGTTGCCGGGGAAGCCGGCCTGGCGGTGCCGGCGGCCGGAGCCTTGGCGGTCGTCGCGGCGGAAAAATCCTCGATGTCGGAGGCGTCGGTTTCGGTGCCGAAGTCGGGCAGACAGGCGGCAAGAGACGTGTTCATCAAGCGGCACTTTCACGATAGAGCCATTCACGCAGAACGGCGGCGGCCCGCTCTTCGTCATGCGTGATAATCTGTTCGAGTTGCTTTTGCGCCTTGTTGTGAATGCCGGAGGCGATGTTCTCGAGAAAGTTGATATCCTCGGGGGGAGCGGCAAGGGCGCCGGTCGCGTCGAACGCCACTTGCGGCAGCGCCCCGTCCGGCGCATCCGCCAGCGCCAGCGCCGTCTCTGCGCTCTCCGGGCTCTGCGGACGCGCCAGAATGGCGTTGACCGCCGGACGCAGGCCGAACCAGATCAGCAGCAGCGAGACGACGAGGATCGTCGCCGCGTTGATGACGTTGCCCATCTGGCGCAGCAGCAACTCGGTGATGGAGAGCGGCGGATAGGGCTCGAGCAGCCTGCCGTCGTCCGGGAAATCGACCGCCAGCACCTTGATCGTGTCGCCCCGGCTCTCCGAATAGCCGGCGGCGGAGCGCGTCAACTGCTCGAGTTCAGCGACTTGCCTGTCGATAGCCTCGTCGGAAGCGTTCTGGCCGATCAACTGCCGGATGCGGGCGCGATTGATCAACACCGCCACCGACATCGATTCGATGCTGTAACCGTCGCGGACCGTCTGCACGGTCTTGGACGAGATTTCGTAGTTGGTGATATCCTCGCGCCGGTTGGACTCGGCGCTGGCCGTCTCGCCCGGCCCCGCGTCCGGCCCCTGCTGCGGAATGTTCTGCTGCACCGTCGTCGGCGTCTGCTGGTTGGCGTTCTGCGAGGTCTCGGTTTCGCGCACGGCGCGCGTCGACCGCTCGACGCGCGACTCGGGATCGAAAATCGTTTCCTGCGTGCTGGTCCTGTCCGTGTTCAGATTGACCGCGATGCTGACCTCGAAGTTGTCGACGCCGAGGAAAGGGGACAGCGACCGCCTGACGTTCTCCTGCAAGTCGCGGGCGATCGATTTCTCCATCGCGTTCGCCTGGCTGGTCATCACGCCGCTGCGTCCGTCGCCGGCCGCGAGCAGGACGCCGTCCGTGTTGAGCACCGACACCCGCTCCACCGTCATGCCCGGAATGGCCGAGGCGACGAGGCTGCGGATGGCCTGCGCGGAACTCGCGTCGTCGGACGGCTCGGTGCGGATGACGACCGACGCGGATGCCGGCTGCTGATCCCGGCGGAATGAGCCGCGGTCGGGCATCACGATATGCACGCGCGCCGCCTTGACGCCCTTGATCGACTGCACCGTGCGCGCGATCTCGCCTTCGAGCGCGCGCACGCGCGTCACTTCCTGCATGAAGGAGGTGAGGCCGAGCGAACCCAGATCGTTGAACAGCTCGTAGCCGGAACTCGCGCTTTGCGGCAGCCCCTTGCCGGCCAGCAGCATGCGCGCGGTGGCGGTGTTGCCGTGCGACACGTAGACGCTCGTGCCGTCCGCGCTGACGTCGAACGGAATGTCGCCGTCGCGCAGCGCGGAGCCGATCCGTGTTACGTCCTCCCGGCTGAGGCCCGTATACAGAACCTCCATCTCCGGGCGGCTCAGATAATAGGCGCCTATCGCGACGGCGAAGAACACCGTCAGGCCGATGACGGCGAGCGCCGTGAGCTTGCGCGCGCCAAGGCCCCTGATATTGCCCCAAAGCCTCTCGGCATGTTCGCGACCGGTCATTACCATCCCACGTCAAAAATGCATGAACGCGACATCAACCAATTGTTAACCAAAATGCTGTTTTGTCGAAACCCGAACGGAATCAGCCAATTCAGACCTTGCGTTAAGATTGCCACGACAACCTTGTCTGGAGATTGCGCCGCCGTTTTCCTGCCGGGGCGGCGTTGGCGGCGGGCGCGGAAGCGTTTATCATCGCGCCATGAGATACTTCTTCCTCGCGAGACGCGGCTTTCTTCGCCCGCATGCTGCCGGAAAGCGGCATTGGTTCCTGTGCGCCTGCGCGGCGGCGCTTGCGCTCGTGCCGCAGTCTTCTCGCGGCGCACCGACCGTTGCGGAGGTGGCCGCCGTGTCGGCGCCCGGCGATGAGGCGCGCCGGGAAACCGACAGGCGGGCCGACGGCGGCGCCGGCAGCCCGCTCGACACACTCTACGATCGTCTGGCGGACGCACGCGATGCGTCGGAGGCGCGACGGGTCGAGGCCGCCATTGTGCGTAGCTGGCTGCGCTCGGGCAGCGACACCGCCGATCTGCTGCTGACCCGCGCCCATACCGCGCTGGGCATCGACGACCCGGCGCTCGCCATAGAACTGATCGACAGGGCGCTCGTTCTCGCGCCCGATTGGGCGGAAGCCTATGCCGTGCGGGCGCAGGTGTTCGCCGCGCTCGGCGATGACGAACGGGCCGTCGCCGATCTCAATCAGGTGTTGTTACGGGATGCGCGGCATTTTGTCGCGCTTCGGACTCTTGCCGATATCTTCGGGCGCACCGGCGTCCGGGCCGGCGCACTGGCGCTCTACGAGCGGACGCTGTCGATCCATCCGTATCTGGAGGGCGTGCGCGCCGCGCTGGAAAAGTTGCGCGCGGCGGTCGAGGGGCAACCGCTGTGAGGCATGTGGCTCCCGCCGCGCCGGGGGCGCATGCGGTCTTTTCGCGGAATCGGCAACACGCGCCGGGTTGCCGATTTCAAGAAATTTCCGTCCGTTCGGACCATTTCGTCTGAACGGATGATGCCGCAACTCCCGATCCAATGATTCCGTCTGAATGAAAAACACCCAGGCGCTACGCGGGCTTAGAGCGTTTTCAAGCAAAGTGGATACCACTTTGCCTGAAGAAAACGCGTCAAGTCAATAAGATAGAGCATCTCGACGCTTCAACGAAATGCCGGGACTAAACACTTAGAATGCGAGCTCCTGCTGTCGGTCGAGCTGTCGGCTCGGGCAGGCGCGCGAGGTCGAGGCCCGCTCACCCTTCAGCACCCGAGCGATCGCCTGTCCCGCAGCCTTCGCGAGTGGCGGCGGGACGGCGTTGCCTACTTGGGTTCTGACGTCCGTGCGATTGCCGAGGAAGCGGAAGTCGTCCGGGAAGCCCTGGAGGCGCGCCGCCTCGCGAGGGGTGATGGCTCGATGCTGGGTAGGGTGTCCGTATCTGCCTCGCGTGAAGCTGTCGAAGCCTACCGTGATGGTGGGGCACTGCCCCTCCCACGTCAGGCGTCCGTAGACGTCCGGCCATCCGCCGCTCTTCACGTCGGCGACCTTGTGGCACGGCAGCCTCAGGTCCCATGGGATGTCCTGCCAGCCACCGCCCGGAGGGACGTGGGAGAACCTTTCCTCGTTGAGCGCGGTGATCCTACACTTCCGATGGTTGTAGTGGTCCGGATGCTCGCTGTAGTCGTCGGGAGGGGGAGGCAGGTCCCCTATGACGTCCCTGACCGAGACATACTCGTCGGATGTTTCCAGAAACGGGCTGGGTCCACCGACGTCGTTTCTGATACCTATTATCAGGAATCGGCCGCGCGTCTGCGCCAGCCCGAAGTCGGAGCCGCAGACCTGGAAGCAGGTGATGGAGTAATCGCTTAAAACCTCCGCAATCTCCTTGATGAAGGGAGCGCCCCGCTTCTGTCCGAACATCGCCACGTTCTCGAAGAGAAACGCCTTCGGATACATCTCGTTCGTCAGGCGGGCGAAGTCCAGGACCAGCCTGTTCCGCGGATCTTGCAGCAGAGCCGCCCCTCTCCTTTGCTTGGAGAAGCCTTGGCAAGGCGGTCCGCCGGAGAACAGGTCGAGCTCGCCGCGCCGTATACCGGTCATGGCCAATAATTCGGCACCGCCCACCTTGCTGGCGTCCATGACGTGTGAGTGCGGGCCCAAATTGTGATTGTACGTCTTGGTGTGGGCGGGATCATTGTCGAAGGCGAGCTTCACGTCGAAGCCCGCCTCCCGGATGCCGAGAGCCATTCCACCGGCCCCGCAGAATGACTCTATCGAACTCAGCATCGACTTCCCTTCAATCGAGTCACTCTCCAGAATCACAACTCGAGTTTTTCCACCGTAATCGCATCTTTCGGCTTTCGCAGTAAGCTCCGGGAGTTGCGCGCAGTTTTTCGCGTCCGATTTCCGTCATGGCAGTGCCTTTCGGTTCCCGCGACGCCGGTCGGGGCAGCGTGGATCCGTTGTCATATCCTCTTGCGGGACCGGCGATTGCAAATGCCGATGTTAGAGCCGTATTCGGACGGACAATCGCACCTGTTCCTGCTTCTGCGGCCAGGTTTGTCTTGCCAATGGCATTCGCACCGATCAGCGGCCATCGGTTCAGGCGGGAACGAGCCCGTGGTGGAGCATGATCTCGTTTGCTTTGGCCAGGTCGAGTTTGCCGGGCACGTTGATTACCTCGGCGATTTCCTCGAAATAGCGGCGGCCGATCGTTCCCGGTGTTATCGCCACGAGGGCCTTCGCGGTGGTTCCATGCAGGTTTTCATGATGATGCACGGCGCCTCGCGGGACGAATACGGCGTCGCCCACGCCCAGTTCCTGCGTCCGGCCGTCGACGGTGACTGTCAGGATGCCCTCCAGTCCATAGAGAAACTCGTCGGCATCCTTGTGATAGTGCGGCGCGGGTACGCGGGCCTGCGCGGGCACGGTGAGTTCGAAGACCGTCGCTCCTTCTTCGTTGACAATGAAGCGCAATTCCAACTGACCAATCCGCACCGTATCGATTTTATCAGATTGCATTGCTTTACTTTCTTATATAAGTCTATTTTAATAAAAAATATAAAATTACTTTATAAATATGTCAATGCGTATCGCTGAACGGTCCGCTGGCGGCATCCGGGCCGGCTCACCCTTCTTCGGACGTTCCGCCCATCGTCGGCTCATGCCGGCGTCGTAACGAAACGGTGACATGCGCTAACATCGCGCGGTGTTCCGTATTGCTCTCGCGAGGACTGTGAAAATTCTCTCGTGTGCGAGTTGCGTGACATTGAAGCGCAGGAACGAGGAGGCGGATTGCGAGGCGCTGAACACGTTTCCCGGCGCGAGGATGATCTTTTCCGTCATACAATGCCGTGCAATCGCCGCCGCGTCATGTCCGTCCGGCAAACGGCACCAGAGATAGAACCCTCCGCGCGGCAGCGTCCAGGGAACGAGGCCGAGGGGCGCCAGCCGGGTTATCGCCTCCGCGCGGGCGCGCGCCAGGCGTCGGCGTATCCCGTCCATGTGTTTGCGGTAGCCGCCGCCGGCCAGGACACCCGCTATCAGCGCCGTTGCGACCGGACTGGGGCCGCCGAAGCTCGTGGCGACCTGGAGATTGACGAGACCTTCGATCCAGTCCGGCCGGGCCGCGATATAGCCGCAGCGCATGGAGGCCGAGAGCGTCTTGGAAAAGCTGCCGATCCTGATGACGCGATTCAGGCCGTCGAGGACGGCGAGGCGTGGCGACGGCGCGGGCTCGAAATCCGCGAAGATGTCGTCCTCGACGATCGTCACGCCATGGGCTGCTGCGGCGCTCAGGACGCGATGCGCGGTCTGGGGCGAGATGCTGGCGCCGGTCGGATTGTGAAGGGCCGAATTGGTGATGTAGAGGCGGGGACTTGTGTCGCTGACGGCCCGCGCG
Source organism: Pseudochelatococcus sp. (assembly GCF_050946405.1). Classification (NCBI taxonomy): domain Bacteria; kingdom Pseudomonadati; phylum Pseudomonadota; class Alphaproteobacteria; order Hyphomicrobiales; family Chelatococcaceae; genus Pseudochelatococcus; species Pseudochelatococcus sp. Next base: position 566,320 of record NZ_JBMNUS010000002.1, on the reverse strand, counting down.
AAGGCGGCGGTGTCCGGCCCCGTCGGTGTGAAGGGAACGCCGACGATCCGCACCCGATGCGCCCGCAACAGCGCCTGAAAATTGAAGTAGCAGGGATCGTCCACCAGAACGGCGTCGCCGGGTTGCAGCAACAGGCGGCATATCAGGTCGATCGCCTGCGTGCCCGAGCCGGTCAGCATGATCCGGTCGGCCGTAGTCGCGATCCCCTCGTCGGCGAAGCGGCCCGCCAGCAGGCGGCGCAGCGCGAGCGCGCCGTGCGCGCTGCCATAATCGGACAGCAGCGTGTCATCAGCCCGGCCGAGCGCCCGCAATCCTTTCCTGAGCGCGGCATGGGGCATCCAGTCGGCGGGCAGCCATCCGCAGCCCGGCTTGAGCACGGATGAATCGGCGTCCAGCGATTGTCTCGAAATCCAGAACGGATCGACGTCGCGCTCTCGCGCCGGCCCCATCTCCGCCAGAGCCATCGGCGGAAGATCGGCGCCCGTCACGTAGAAGCCGGAGCCGCGCCGCGCGCGGATGACGCCTTCGGCTTCCAGGCGGTCGTAAGCCTCGACCACGGTGGACGGCGATACGCCCATGGTCTCCGCGAAGCGCCGGATCGAGGGCAGGCGCTCTCCCGGCCCGGGCGCCCTGTTCGCGATCCTGATGCGGACGGCATCCATGAGCGCCTCCGTGCGCGTCTTTCGCTCCGAATCCACGATCTGCTCCGCTTGAAACCGTATGAGTCATCTTATCAATACGGATTTCCGCAATTGTATGGATCTGTGCCTGTTCGCGCCAGCCCTCGTCCCTGTATTTTCCAACGCGGAAAGGTGAGGGCAGATGGAACGAACAGCAACCGGATGGGGCAGCGGCCTTCTCGGCGTGATGATATTCAGCGGGTCTTTGCCCGCGACCCGTGTCGCGATCGCGGATTTTTCGCCGATGTTCCTGACTTCGGCGCGCGCGGTGATCGCCGCGCTGCTCGGGGCCTTGTTTCTGCTGGCGTTGCGCCAGACGCGGCCCGGACGCCGGGATGTCATTTCCTTGACGCTGGTCGCCGTCGGCGTGGTGATGGGATTTCCGCTGCTGACCGCGCTCGCGCTTCAGCACGTCACCGCCGCCCATTCCATCGTCTTTGTCGGATTGCTCCCGCTCGCCACGGCCATCTTCGGCGTGCTGCGCGGAGGCGAGCGGCCGAAGCCGGCCTTCTGGCTGTTCTCGCTCGCCGGCGCGGCCGTGACGGCGGGATTCGCGCTCTTCGGCAGCGAAGGCGGAACCGTTGCAGGCGATCTGCTGATGGTCGCCGCCGTGCTCGCATGCGGCCTCGGCTATGCGGAAGGGGCGACGCTTTCCCGGCGTCTCGGCGGCTGGCAGGTCATTTCATGGGCGCTGCTGCTGTCCTTGCCGGTCATGGCGGCCATCGCCCTGCTCACCCTGCCTGCCGCGTGGGGCGGCATCGGCTTTCCCGCCTGGATCGGCCTCGCCTATGTGTCGGTCTTCAGCATGATGGTGGGGTTCATTTTCTGGTATCGCGGCCTGGCCCTGGGCGGCATCGCGGGGGTGGGCCAGTTGCAGCTTCTGCAACCGTTCTTCGGCTTCCTGCTGGCGGCGATCTTTCTGGGCGAGCCGATCGCCTGGACCATGGTCGCATCCGCGGCGATCGTCGTCCTGTGCGTGGCGGGCGCAAAACGTTTTGCCTGAACGGCCGCGGCCGGCCGCGGCTCGCGCGGGCTTCAGGGCGAGCCGGCGATCACGGGTCGGGCGGCCGTTTCCCCGACGATGCGCCGCAGGTCGCTTTCGGTCAGCGTCTCCTTTTCCAGCAGCAGCTTCGCCGACCGCTCCAGCGTATCGCGGCGCTTGCCGAGCAGCGCCACCGTCCTGTCGAACGCCTCATCCACGATCCGGCGCACCTCGCCGTCGATCGCCGCCGCCGTCGCTTCCGAATAGCTGCGCTCCGGCGGGCCGAAGAAGGGCTGATCGGCGGTGAGAAAGGAGCTTCTGTCCTTCTCCAGCGCGATGTGGCCGAGCTTCTCCGCCATGCCGTAGCGCGTGACCATGGCGCGCGCGATATCCGTCACGCGGGCGAGATCGTCGGCGGCGCCCGTCGACAGATGGTGGAAGACGATCCATTCCGCCGCGCGCCCGCCCAGCAGCACGCACATCTTGTTCTCCAGTTCCTCCCGCGTCATCAGGAACCGGTCCTCGGTCGGCCGCTGGATCGTGTAGCCGAGCGCGCCGACGCCGCGCGGGATGATCGAGACCTTGTGCACCACGTCCGTTCCCGGCAGCGACATCGCCACGAGCGCGTGGCCCATCTCATGACAGGCGACGATCTCGCGCTCCTTCGGGTTGAGCAGCCGGTTGCGCTTTTCCAGCCCCGCGACGATGCGCTCCACCGCGTTGCCGAAGTCTTCCATTGCCACGGCATCGGCATTGCGGCGGGTGGCGAGCAGCGTCGCCTCGTTGACCAGATTGGCGAGATCGGCGCCCGTGAAGCCCGGCGTCAACGCGGCGATCTGTTCCGGCGATACGTCCGCCGCGAGTTTCGCCTTCTTCAGATGGACGCCGAGAATCTGGATGCGTCCGATCCTGTCGGGCCGGTCGACGAGCACCTGACGGTCGAAACGGCCGGCGCGCAGCAAGGCGGGATCGAGGATCTCCGGCCGGTTGGTGGCGGCGAGCAGCACGAGCCCGGCAGAGGGGTCGAAACCATCGAGCTCGGCGAGAAGCTGGTTGAGCGTCTGCTCCTTCTCGTCCTGCCCGCCCATGCTCGGCCCAAAGCCGCGGGCGCGCCCCAGCGCGTCGAGTTCGTCGATGAAGATGATGGCCGGCGCCCGCGCGCGTGCCTGCTCGAACAGATCCCGGACGCGCGCCGCGCCGACGCCGACGAACATCTCCACGAATTCCGAACCGGAAATGGAGAAGAACGGCACGCCCGCCTCGCCCGCCACGGCGCGCGCGAGCAGGGTCTTGCCGGTGCCCGGCGGGCCGACCAGCAGGATGCCCTTCGGCATGCGCCCGCCGAGCCGGCCGTAACCCTTCGGATCCTTCAGGAAGGCGACGATCTCCTTCAGCTCGTCCTTGGCCTCGTCAACGCCCGCGACATCCTTGAAGGTGACGCCGGTGTCGGCCTGCACGTAGATGCGCGCCTTCGACCTGCCGATCTGCATCAGCCCGCCGCCGTTGGCGCCCATGCGCCGCAGGAAGTAGATCCAGACGACGATGAACAGCCCCACGGGAACGATCCACGACAGCAGATCGCGCAGGAAGGTGCTCTCGATCCGCCCGGTGACGACGACGCCGCGCGACTGGAGATCGCGGGCGAGATCGGGCTCCACCCGCGTCGTGACGAACATCGGCCGGCCGTCGACGGGTTCCCTGAACCGCCCCTGAATGAAGCGGTCCGAAACGGCGACCTCGGCGATCTGGCCGTTGTCGAGATAGGTCGCGAACTGGCTGTAGGGGATTTCGGCGACCTGCGTGGCGGTCGAGAACACGTACTGGAATGCCATCAGCCCCAGAAAGGCGGCGGCCCAATACCAGATGTTGAACTGCGTTTTCCCGTTCATTCCCATCGCCATGGCCTTACGCTCCCGCGCCGTCGGATCCGCGCGCAGCATAACGCATCCGTCCCGGAAACGGGTATCGTTGTCGGGAAAAACACGATGCGCGGATGGCGGGACGGAGCGGCATTCGCTTCGTCCCGCCGTCTGTGCCGGGCTGGCCCGGCCGCCGATGTTACAGGGCGTAGCGCAGGATGGCGGCCAGCGCGCCGCCGCCGGGAATGTCGGCCTTGCGCGCGGCGACCACCCGCCCGCCGGATTGCAGCACGCGCCGGGCGATTTCATCCGTCACGCCGTAGTTCACCGCGTCGGGCGCCTCGTCGAACGTGACGCTGCCGTCATCGTCCGAGACGGTGCCCGATATCGTGGCGTCGATATCGGTGATGAGCGTGTCGACGGCGCCGAACGTCGCCGCGCGGGCGGCGGCCGCGATGTCGGTGGTGGCGCGTCCCTGTGCCTCGCGCGCCGTGTAGAGATCGCCCAGCGCCCGGATTTCGGCGGCGTAAACATTGTCGAGCACGCCGCGCGCGGCGGTGGCCAGCACGTTTTCGGAGGTTTCCCCGGCGCTGCCGGGAATGACCTCGGCCGCGACATGGGGATAGCTGCTGACGGAGCGGAACAGCGACGCCAGCGGCTCGGTGGCGGCGATGATCAGCGGGCGCTCGTCGCCGGCGAGCACGGGACGCAGCCCCCGGTCGATGGCGCGCACGTAGCGCAGCAGGTTGGCGTGTTCGCCGGGGCCGGCGCCGCCGCGCGGGTCGCGATCGCGCTCCAGATGATTGCGACCGCTCGGCAATTCGCCGAGGTTGCGCGGCAGGCCCGGCACGCTGACCTCGTGGGGCGGCAGATCGGCGGAGACTTCGATCAGCCGCACGGCGCCGACGCTGATCGCCAGCACGTAGGCGTGGTGCGGGAAGGTGACGGAGCGGATGAGCGGCTTCAGGTGGAAGCGGTCGGACACCTCGACGATATTCGTCAGGTTGTTGGGAAGCCGGAAGGTGCGGATGTTCTCGGGCGTGGCGAAGATCGCGAGGCTGTTGGCCTGCTCGATCCAGAAACCGTCATCCTCGATCAGCGCCTCGATCCCTTCCTGGATCGGCCATATCGAACGCTTGGGCGTATCGGCTTCCTCCAGCTCGGTGATCGCCTGCCTGAGAAGGTTCTTCAGCGTGATGCGGTCGGCCTTCGCTTCCGGGTCCTGCGGCGTGGTGCGCAGATAGATCGACACCGCCGGCGCGCTGCGGTAGCGGGCGAGCGCGTCGATCTGGGACCGGGTGGGAAGATCAATGTGCAACATGTGTCGTTTCCTGCCTGTCGTTCGGATATGTGATTCGGTATCGCGCCGAATGAAACATGCCCTCACTCTAGGCGGTGCCGGCGGATCGCGTGTTGATCGAACACAAATCGCTGCACGGCGCCGGAACCGGCGGCGGAGCACCTGACGGCCTTGCACCTGACGGCCTTGCGCTCGGCGGCCTTGCGCTCGGCGGAGCGTTGTGACAAGAACGTCCCGGAGTACTTTCCAATTCCGCGAAATCGGAAAGCATTCCGCGATTCTTCCCGGAAGCAGGTTCTGATCGGTGAATCCAGATCGGGGTGCTTCGGGCCTTTCGACAGAGGGATGGCGGCACCGCGCCGTCCTGTCGCGATTCTCCGGTCGGCGGGTTGCGCTTGCGGAAGGCGGAAATCGCTTCTCCCGGCTTCGGGCCAGTAGCTCAATGGTTAGAGCCGGCCGCTCATAACGGTCTGGTTGGGGGTTCGAGTCCCTCCTGGCCCACCAAATCCAGATATAGCATTGAAATTTCAGGACGTTTCAGGTTCGCGGCGATCGGCGCCGCCCGGCGTTTCCGTTGTATTGCGCCATCCTGCTTCGCGCCGCTCCGCGAAAATCCGCGCCATTCGCCAATGAGCCCGCTGCGGCGAAAAGAGGGGGAGATATCCTCTTCAGTGAGAGTCGACTTTTCCTATAGATAATATAGATGTTTTTTGCCGCAAGCGGCGGCGGGGCGCCGCGCGGCGAAGGTTGTCGATTGGTCAATTATCGAGGATAACGACAAATGACGGTGACGATAGATTACTTCTACGGGATCGGCTCTCCATGGGCCTTCATCGGGCTTGAGCCGTTTGTCGCGCTCGCCCGCCGTTTCGATGCGGAAATCCGGCCCTACCTCATTCCCCTGATCGAAGAGAACGGCGCCATCTATTCACGCAACCGCCCGGAAGCGCGGCGCGTCTATGGACGGACGGACCTGAAGCGCTGGGCGGCGCTGCGCGGAAAGAAGCTCGATCTGGACAACCGCGCCGGATTGTCCGACCCGACGCCGGCGGGCTTTCTGGCGCTCGCCGCGCAGCTCGAGGGTCAGGACTGGCTGCGCTTGACGGCGGCGTTGCAGGAGGCGCTCTGGGTGAGGGCCGAGGATATCGGCAACGCCGATGTGCGCCGCGCGATCGCGGACGCCGCCGGCTTCGACGGCGCGGCGCTGGAGGCGCGCGCGCAGCAGGACGACGTGCAAGGCGTCTGGAAATCGAACTACGCGGTGGCGAAGGCCGCCGGCGTTTTCGGCCTGCCCACCTTCCGCTACGATGGGGAACTCTATTGGGGGCAGGACAGCCTGCCGTTTCTGGAGCGCCACCTGAACGGGGAAAATCCGGCGCACTGATTTCCGCGCGCGTCGGAGGGAAATCACGGCCGTGACGACCCATCGCACGGCCGTTGTCCCGGACGGAAGCCCCGCCAGCGGGGCCGACGTTCCGATCCGGTAGACGGCGCCGCCGGCCCGAAGCAGCCGCGCCTTACCAGTCGCTGCCCGCGACATAGGTCGCCGCGAGTCGCTCGAAGCCGATACGGTCGGCCTCGCTGAAGCGGCCGGGCAGGGGGCTGTCGAGGTCGAGTACGCCGAGCACTGTACCAGGTTCGGTGCCGCCCTCGCGGATCAGCGGCACGACCAGCTCCGAACGCGAGGCGGCATCGCAGGCGATGTGGCCGGGAAAGGCGTGAACGTCCTCGACGACGATCGATTGCCGCCGCTGCGCCGCCGCGCCGCAAACGCCCTTGCCCACCGCGATGCGCACGCACGCCGGCTTGCCCTGGAAAGGGCCGACGACAAGCTCCCGCTCCGTGTGCAGAAAGTAGAAGCCCGCCCAGTTGAGACCGGGCACGAGCTGGAAGATGAGCGCCGATGCGTTGGCCGCGTTGGCGATCCTGTCGCGCTCGCCCGCGATCAGGGCGCGCAGTTGCCGGTCGAGTTCCGCGTGGAACCGCAGCGGATCGGAAGCGTCGACGGGAACGGCCTCGAACATTGAAAATCCCCCGGAGGCTTTCCGCGTTTCGCTGATTGGAGCGCATTCTCGTCGATCGGATGATTCCATTTGATCGGCAAGCGCTCCGGCATGGAGCCTCATTGCATCGGGCCTCGCGGCGGGCGTCAAGCGGATGTTGCGTCTTTTCCGGCGGTCCGGGTGCTCCCGGACACGTCGCGCGCGCCGGCGCGGTCGGCGGCCGGATTGACGCGCCGTCCCGCAGCCCTTCATATGGGGGCGTGAAGCGGAAGGGGGCTCACGCTTCGGGGCGGCGGACGTGACATGCCGAATCGTGTCGCTGCTCCGTCAACCTGTTTACGCATCAGGTTTTTCGGCCCAAAAGGCTGCGAGGCGATAAAGTGCGCGCGCTCGTCGGCTTGATGCTCCTGACGACGCCAATTGCGGGAAATGCAGTGTCATGATGCCCTTGTCCATTCTCGATCTCGTCCGCGTCACGCAGGCGACCGACGCACGCGGCGCGCTGCTCAACGCGCGCGATGTCGCCGTCCATGCCGAAACGTGGGGCTACAGCCGCATCTGGATCGCGGAACATCACAACATGGCCGGCGTCGCCAGCGCCGCCACCGCCGTCGTGATCGGCTTCATCGCCGATGGCACGCAGCGCATCCGCGTGGGAGCGGGCGGCATCATGCTGCCCAACCACGCGCCCTATGTCGTCGCGGAGCAGTTCGGCACACTGGAGCGGCTGTTTCCGGGGCGCATCGACCTGGGGCTCGGCCGCGCGCCGGGCACGGATCAGCTCACCCTGCGCGCCTTGCGCCGGTCGCCGGAGGCATCGGACCTTTTCCCGCAGGATGTGCTGGAGTTGCAGGCGTTTCTCGCGCCCGCCGGCCCCGATCAGCGCATCGTCGCGGTGCCGGCCGCGGGCACCGAGGTGCCGCTCTGGATTCTCGGCTCCAGCGGCTTCGGCGCTTCGCTCGCGGCCGAACTCGGCCTGCCGTTCGCCTTCGCGTCGCATTTCGCGCCCGATTATCTCCTGCCGGCGCTCGATCTCTATCGCAGCCGCTTCAAGCCGTCCGAGCAACTCGCGAAGCCCTATGCCATGGTGGGCGTCAACATCGTCGCCGCCGACAGCGACGCCGAAGCGCGGCGGCTGGCCACGACACAGCAGATGTCCTTCGCCAATCTCGTCGTCGGCAAGCGCGGCCTCAGCCTCCCGCCGATCGACGACATCGAGACCTATTGGTCCGGCGGCCAGAAGGCGCAGGCGCAGCGGATGCTCGCGCGCTCGATCGTAGGCGCGCCGGAAACCGTTCGTGCCGGCATCGCGGCGCTGGTGGCGGAAACGGGCGCGGATGAACTGATCGTCGTCTCCGACGTCTACGAGCATGCGGCGCGCCTGCGGTCGCTCGCGCTTATCGCCGCCGCCGCAGGGCTGGGCAATCCCCGCCCATGACGCAGAACCTCCGCCGCATCACGCTTACGACCGGCCGGGTGACGCAGGTGGCGCGCCACGATATCCGCGACGACGCTATCGCCGCCATCGCCGAAATGCTCGACGGCGTGCTGCTGGGCGGCCTGCTGCCGGCGCCCGGCGGGAGCGACGGATATCTGGTGGATGGCTCGCATCATCGCGACAACCTCATGGTCACGCTCTGGCGCGGATCGCGCGCGCAGCGGATGCCGATCCTCACGACCGCGGTCGCGCGCGGGCCCGGCCCGGCGCTGACGCTGTGGCGCGAGATGCACCGCAGCGCGCAGATGTCGCTGGCCACCGATACGGGTTCTCCGCCCCCGGAACCGTGGATTGCGGACCGTCCCGAGCCCGGCTCGCTTCTGCTCGCCGATACGCCCGCGTGGATCGAAAACTGGTCGCGCGGCCTGGGATGGGCGTGGATGGAATACGGCAGATAGAGCGTTTGCCGCCCGGACGGATTCAACCGAGAAACCGGAGGCGCATCGACGCCGAAATCCGGCGGCTTTCTCGATTTGTTAATTGCGGTTTATTAATTGCATTTTTTCGAAATAGACTGTACGGCTGCCCTCCGATCGGCAACGCAGCGAAAGGAACGGCCATGTCGGCTCTCGACCACCGCAACGTGGTTCATGTTCAGGAAAGCGGTCACGGCCCCTACGGCCAGTTCGTCAGCATCGGCCAGCACATCATGGGCGCGGACGAGCCGGGCGCGATGGGCGGGCGCAACACGGGGCCGGATCCGTTCGAGTTCGTGCTGGCCGGCATCGGCGCATGCACCGCGATGACGATTCGCATGTATGCCGACCGCAAGAAGTGGCCGCTGGACAATGTGCGCGTGTCGGTGAGGCATACGCGCGCGGGTGCAGACAAGGCGGGCGGCAAGCCGCATGCCGTCGAGCGCCGGATCGTGCTCGACGGCGCGCTCGATGACGAGCAGCGGGCCGCGCTGATGGCCATCGCCGCACGATGCCCGGTGGGCCTGGCGCTGGAAGCGGGCATGGAAATCACATCGATTGCGGGGTAAAGAAAATCCCTGCGTTCCGCGTTGCCGCGTCTCCGGCCTCGGGGCGCGTATCGGGCGAAAGCGACATCATGACGGCAGAAGCGCTCGCGCGCAGAAATATCCTCGTTCTCACGGCTGCGACGGCGCTCGGGGCGGCCGGCCCGCCGATCATCATCTCGCTCGGCGGTATCGTCGGCCAGATGCTGTCGCCCGACGCGGCGCTGGTCACGCTGCCGGTCAGCCTCTACAGTCTGGGCCTTGCGATGGGCACCATTCCCGCCGCGCTCGTCATGCGCCGTTTCGGCCGCCGCAGCGGCTATCTGTTCGGCGCCGGCATCGGCGTGTTCGCGGGGCTGGTGGCGACGCTGGGCATCGTGATGGCGGCTTTCGTCGTCTTCTGCCTCGGCACCTTCATGGCCGGTTTCTACGGCGCCTATGTGCAGAGCTATCGTTTCGCGGCGACGGATGCGGTGGAGGGCGCGCTCAAGGCCAAGGCGATCTCATGGGTGATGATCGGCGGCCTCATGGCGGCGGTGATCGGGCCGCAACTCGTCATCCACACGCGCGACGCCTTTCCGGCCGCGCCTTTCGCCGGCAGTTTTCTGAGCCAGGCGGCGCTGGCCCTGCTGGCGCTGCCGGTGCTGATGCTGCTGCGCGCGCCGCCTGCGACGGCCGGTCACGCGCCGGCGGGCCAGCGCCGTTCTCTGCGCGAAATCCTGCTCCGGCCGCGTCTGATGCTGGCGATCGCGGCGGGCATCGTGTCCTATGGCCTCATGAGCTTCGTCATGACGGCCGCGCCCATCGCCATGATCGGCTGCGGTTTCACCGTGGGCGAGGCGGCGCTCGGCATTCAGTGGCATGTGCTGGCGATGTTCGCGCCGAGTTTTGTCACCGGGCATCTCATGGCCCGTTTCGGCAAGGAGCGGGTGACGGCGGCGGGCCTGCTGCTCACCGCGGCCGCCGGCGGCGTCGCCTTGATGGGGCTGGAACTGGCCCATTTCTGGATCTCCCTGATCCTGCTCGGCGTGGGCTGGAACTTCGGTTTCATCGGCGCCACCGCGATGGTGACGGATTGCCATACGCCGGAAGAGAAGGGGCAGGTGCAGGGCCTGAACGATTTCCTGATCTTCGGCACGGTGGCCGCCGCTTCGTTTTCCGCCGGCACGCTGCTGACGGCATCGGGCTGGGAATTGATCAACTGGCTGATATTCCCGACGGTCGCTCTCGTGCTCGTGCCGCTGCTGTGGCGCTTGCCCGGCCGGCGCGAGCAGGGAGCGCTGCCGTAGGCCGGCGCGGCGGAAGGTTGACGCGGGTCAACGCGCCGCGCGGCGCGGCAGGGTATGCTGCGGAATGTGAAAGGCGGCGGCCGCGAGGAGCCGCACCGCAAACGCCGCTCCGGGAGGCGTGCAGTTCGGATACGCCATGCCGTTCAGGAATCGTACCGATGCCGGCCGGCAACTCGCCGCGGCGCTTCTGCCCTATCGAGACCGAAAGCCGGTGGTTCTGGCGCTGCCGCGCGGCGGCGTTCCCGTCGCAGCCGAAATCGCGGCGGCGCTCGATGCGCCGCTCGATCTCGTCATCGTGCGCAAGATCGGCCTTCCGCACGATCCTGAATTCGCCATGGGCGCGGTGGTCGATGGCCCGGAACCCCTGACCGTCCGCAACCTCGGCGTCATCGCCGGCAGCGGCGTCGGCGAACAGGCGTTCGCGCAGGTGCGCGACCGTGAACTGGCGGAGATCGAGCGCCGGCGCGCGCGCTATCTCGGCCGGCGCGCCCATCCCGATATCGCCGGTCGCACCGCCATCGTCGTCGATGACGGCGTGGCCACCGGCGCCACCACGCGCGCGGCGCTGCTGGCGGTGCGCGCGCGTGGGCCGGAGCGGATCGTGCTGGCCGTGCCCGTCGCGCCGCCGGACGCGCTCGAAACGCTGCGAGGCGAGGCCGATGATATCGTCTGCCTCGAAACCCATGCCGATTTCGGCGCGATCGGCTATTATTATCGGGATTTCGATCAGGTGCCGGATGATGAGGTCGTCCGGCTGCTCGCGCAACATCCGGTGCGGGATGGCGATTCAACCTGATCGCATCCCGCTTTGAATTCCATATCTTGCCGCAACTTGCGTTCAATTCGATGGATCGGCCTGAAAGCGGACTGCTTTAGCCGAAAGCCCCCGACAGGGCGATGAGGCCGGCGCGCAGGGCGTCGGGAGACTCCAGCCCCGCCTCGATCTCGGCATGCACGCGCTCCCAGATGGGGGTGGCGGAGGCCAGCACGGCGCGCCCGGCGTCGGTGAGCCGCAGCAGGCGCATGCGTTTGTCTTTCGTGTCCGTGGCGGTTTCGATCAGGCCGCGCCGCTCCAGCGGCTTGATGTTCGCCGTCAGCGTGGTGCGATCCATCGCCAGGAGGGCGGCGACGCTGCCAAGGTTCGGCGGTTGCGGCCGGTTGAGCGACATCAGCAGCGAGAACTGTCCGTTGGTGATGCCGGCCGGCTTCAGCGCGATATCGAACCGGCGCGCCAGCGCGCGCGCCGCGCGCTGCGCATGCAGACAGAGGCAGGTGTCGCGCACCCGTAACGTGGTTTCGAAGGGAACGTCGAAAAATGGTTTCATCGCCCGAGGGGTTGACATTCGTTGCATAAAAACGTTGATATCAACATTGGCGATGGCGCGTCAAACGGCAAAGATCACGATGCGACATCATGTCGGTGTTTTATCGCATCAGGCGGACAGCGCATGCACTTCCCGGTTCCTCGGGCCGGGGAAACCTGATGCGAAAACAATATGACGGAGCGGCGGCGCGATTCCGTTCGAACGTTCGCCGCTCCGGCCGGGGAACGCGGTGGGAAGCCTGCACGGACGGGCGCGCCGCGAGCGGGGGCGCACCTGCGGCCGTTTGTTCGGACGGCGGCCGCTTCATGCGGATCAGGGAGAGAAGCGATGAACTATGTCGACGGTTTCGTGGCGGCCGTGCCGGCCGCCAACCGGGAGGAATACCGCAAGCATGCCGCCGGGGCGGCGCCTCTGTTCAAGGAATATGGCGCGACACGGGTGGTCGAATGCTGGGGCGACGACGTGCCCGACGGCAAGATCACCGATTTTCGCGGCGCGGTGAAAGCGGAGGAGGGCGAGGTCGTCGTCTTCGCCTGGATCGAATATCCCTCGAAGGAGGTGCGCGATGCCGCCTACCGGAAGATGGAGGCCGACCCGCGCATGAAGGAAATGGGCGAACGGATGCCCTTCGACGCCAAACGCATGATCTTCGGCGGCTTCGCGCCGCTTCTCGACGTTTGAGGAGAATGACATGACCTCGCAGCACGGTGCCTTCATCTGGTATGAACTGATGGCGAACGATCCGGAAGCGGCCGCGGCCTTCTATGGCGAAGTGGTCGGCTGGACCAGCCGGCCCTTCGATCCCGCCGATCCCGGCCGCTATCGCATTTTCGCCGCGGGCGGGGAAGATATCGGCGGCCTCATGTCCGTTCCTGAAAACGGCGTTCCGGGCTGGGTCGGCTATATCGGCGTCGCGGATGTCGATGCAACCGTTTCCGCCCTGGCGGAAGACGGCGCGAGCCGGCATGTGCCGCCGACGGATATTCCGGGCGTCGGGCGCTTCGCGGTCGTCGCCGATCCGCAAGGGGCGGTCTTTTGCCTCATCGCCAGCGCGGAGGAGGGCGAAAGCCGCGCCTTCTCGCTGAACGACGCCGGTCATTGTCGCTGGAACGAACTGGCGACCAGCGACCCGGAAGCGGCTTTTTCCTTCTACGCCCGCCATTTCGGCTGGACGAAGGGGCAGGCGATACCGATGGGTGAGCAGGGCGTCTATCAGTTGCTCGATCGCGGAGACGTCACCTTCGGCGCCGTGCTGCCCGCTCCGCCGGAAGTGCCGCATCCGGTCTGGACGTTCTACTTCGGCGTCACGGATATCGACGCCGCCATCGCCAGAATCACGGTGAACGGCGGGCAGGTGGCGCATGGCCCGCACGAGGTGCCCGGCGAGGAATTCATCGTGATCGGCCGGGACCCGCAGGGCGTCTACTTCGCTCTCGTCGGTCCGCGCCCCGCCCGCTGAGCGGGGCGAACGGCGAGAGCGAAATCAGTGGATTTTGCTCTCGCTGCCCCAATATCCGATCCGATGCGCGCACATCAGCTTGATGAGCGCGGCGGAGGCGACGCGGGCGCGCAGCGAGTCGGCGCGGCTCGTGAGGATGATCGGCACCCGCGCGCCGAGCACCAGCCCGGCCGTGTCCGCGTGCGCGAAATAGACGAGCTGGCGCGCCAGCATGTTGCCGGCCTCCAGGTCCGGCACGAGCAGGATGTCGGCCTGCCCCGCCACCGGCGAGACGATGCCCTTGGCCGTCGCGGCGTCGCGGTTGATGGCGTTGTCGAACGCCAATGGCCCGTCGACCTTGCCGCCGGTGATCTGCCCGCGCAGCGCCATGACGGTGAGCGCCGCGGCCTCCAGGGTCGCGGGCATCTTGTCATTGACCTTTTCCACCGCCGCGAGCGCCGCGACCAGCGGTTCCTCGACGCCGATGGCGCGCACGAAATCGATGGCGTTCTGGCAGATGTCGCGCTTGTGCGCCAGCGTCGGGCGGATGTTGATGGCGGCGTCGGTGACGATCAGCGGCTTGTCGTAGGCGGGCACGTCCATGACGTGGATGTGGCTGATGCGCCGTTCCGTGCGCAGGCCGGCGGCGGGCGCGAGCACGGCGGCGAGCAGTTCGTCGGTGTGCAGGCTGCCCTTCATCAGCACCTCCGCCTTGCCGGCGACGACGAGTTCGACGGCGCGGGCGGCGGCGGCGTGGCTGTGCGCCGCCGGCTCGATGGCCATGCCGTCCAGCGCCACGCCGGCTTCGGCGGCGATCTCGCGGATGCGCGCCTCCGGGCCGACGAGCACGGGGTCGATCAGCCCCAGTTCCCGCATCTTCACGGCGGCGATGAGCGCATCCGACGAACAGGGATGCACGACGGCGGTGCGCGGCGGCGCGCCGTCCCTGGCGCGGGCGATGAAGCCCTCGAACAGATCGTGCCGTTGAACGGAAATCTGCGGCAGCGGCTTCTGCGGCCATTCCACCTTGGTGTCGGGGGCGATGACCGTCGCCGTGCCGGTGAGCACTTCCGCGCCGTGCTGGTTGGTGCAGCGCGTGTCGAGCGTGAGGATGCGCTTGTCGGGGCGCCGTTCCGCCACGGTGACGGTGGCGGTGATGGTGTCGCCGAGGCTCACGGGCTTGATGAAGCGCAGATCCTGCCCGAGATAGACGGTGCCGGGGCCGGGCAGCCGCGTGCCGAGAACCGCCGAGATCAGCGCCGCCGTCCACATGCCGTGCGCCACCACATGGCCGAACAGGCCGGTCGCGGCGAAGGCGCTGTCGAGATGGGCGGGGTTGACGTCGCCGGAAACGGCGGCGAACAGGTCGATGTCGTCGCGCCCGACGGTGCGCGTCAGCGACGCCGTGTCGCCGACGGCGATTTCGTCGAACGTGCGGTTGCGCAGGACGGGGCCGGCTTCCGGGGCGACGCTCATGATGCTCTACCTCTGCAACACATAGGTGCCGGGGGCGTCGGCGACGGCGGGAAAGCCGCGCTCGGGCGCGCCCAGGGCGGGGGGCGGCACGAGGCCGGGCGATGAGTGGCGGTGCAGCCATTCCGTCAGCGCGGGCCACCACGAGCCGTCGTGCGGCGCGGCCGCCTCGGCCCATTCCTGCGGGCTGAGGCAGGTGTCGGTCGCGGCCTTGCGCGCGATGCGGTAGCGCCGCCGCGGCCGGCCCGGCTCGCTGACGATGCCGGCGTTGTGACCGCCGCTGGTGAGCACGAACGTGACTTCGGTGTCCGTGATGTAGTGGATCTTGTAAACGGACGGCCACGGCGCGACGTGATCGCGCTCCGTGCCGACGACGAAAAGCGGCGTGCGGATGTTCTGGAGCGCCGCCGGCCGGCCGTCGACGAGGAGACGCCCCGCCGCCAGCTCGTTGTCGAGATAGAGCCGCTTGAGATACTCGGCATGCATCCGGTAGGGCATGCGCGTCGAATCGGCGTTCCACGCCATCAGGTCGATGAGGGGCGCGCGTTCGCCCAGCAGATAGTCGTGCACCAGCCGCGACCAGATGAGATCGTTGGAGCGCAGAAGCTGGAAGGCGCCGGCCATCTGGCTGGAGTCCAGATAGCCCCTGTTCCACATCACGCTCTTGAGGAAATGCACCTGGCTGTGGTCGATGAAGAGGGCGAGTTCGCCCGGCTCCGAAAAATCCGTCTGCGCCGCGAGCAGCGTCACCGTCGCCAGCCGGTCGTCGCCCGCGCGCGCCATGGCGGCGGCGGCGATGGCGAGCAGGGTGCCGCCCAGACAATAGCCGATCGCATGCGTCTTGCGGCCCGGCAGGACGGCGTTCACCGCCTCCAGCGCGGCGACGATGCCGAGCTTGCGGTAATCGTCGAGCTTCAGGTCGCGGTCATCCGCGTCCGGGTTGCGCCATGAAATGCAGAAGACGGTATAGCCCTGCCCGACCAGATAGCGGACCAGCGAATTGTGCGGCGACAGGTCGAGGATATAGTATTTCATGATCCACGCCGGCACGATCAGGACGGGCTCGGCATGCACGTTCTCCGTCGCCGGCGCGTACTGGATCAGCTCGATGAGGTGGTTGCGGAACACCACCTTGCCCGGCGTCACCGCGACATCGCGGCCCACGACGAAGTTTTCCGAACCCACGGGCGGCTGCCCGGTGACGGTGCGGCTCGCGTCCTCAAGCCAGTTCCACCAGCCTTGCAGAAAATTCGCGCCGCCGGTTTCCTGCGTCTTGCGGATCACTTCCGGGTTGGTGAACGGGTTGTTCGAGGGCGCGAAGACATCCAGGATCTGGCGCGCGATGAAGCTCACCACATCCTCGTTGTGCGGCGTGACGCCCGGCACTTCATGGGTGATGTTGTGCCACCACTGCTGATGCAGCAGGAACGCCTGCGCGATGAAGCAGAACGGCGCTTCCCGCCACGCCTCGCCGGTGAAGCGCTGATCGCCGGGCAGGGGCGCGATGCAGGGGGGCGTGTTCGGATCGACGGCCGTCGCCGTCAGGTAGTTCGCGAAGCGGGCGCCCTTGCGCACGGCCTTGTAGCCCAATTCCGCCCGCTTGCCGGGCGCGTGCGCGAGATGGATCGCCCAGTCGTAAAACGCCAGCGACAGCGCCGCCGGCGACAGGCCGCCGGAAAATTGAGCCGTCAGCGCCTCGCGCATGCGGTCGAACGATTTGAAACCTTCCTGCCCCAGCACCTCCTCGGCGCTCGGCAGCGAGAACAGCTCCCAATCCTTCGCGGGAGGGGCGAAAGGCGCCGCCGCCTGCCGCGGGAGGGGCGCGGGCAGGATCGACGTGCTGTCTGCGGTTTCGGTCGGCTTCGCCATCGGGACTGAGATCCTCGTCGCGTACACGCTTGACGGTTTCGTTGTACATCGCGGGCACCCGGCCCGCCAGCATTTCCCGTCGCGCCGGCGTTTTTCGTCCGAGCGCGCCTTCCGATGGAAGCGGAACATGCGCTCGGATTTCATATTTTACCGCAGCGACCGTTTGCCGCGGGCGGTCAGCGGCCGGCTTCCGTCAGCAGCGCGAGGTCCTCCGGCGCGAGGGCGAGGCGCGCGCCCCTGACGAGGCTTTCCAGTTGCGGGAGCGAGGTGGCGGAAGCGATGGGCGCGGTGATGCCGGGCTGCGCGATGATCCACGCCAGCGCGATTTCGGAATGGGCCGCCCCGGTCCGCCCGGCCACCGTGTCGAGGGCGGCCAGAATGCGCAGGCCGCGCTCGTCGAGATAGCGCCTGACGCTTTCGCCGCGCGCTCCCTTCAGGTCCGCCTCCGTGCGGTATTTGCCGGTGAGGAAGCCCGCGGCCAGCGCGTAATACGAGATGACGCCGATTCCCTCCCGCAGCACCAGTTCCTGCACCGGCCCCTCGAAGGTATCCCGCTTGTGCAGGTTGTATTCGTTCTGAAGCGTCCGGTAGCGCGGCAGGCCCTTGTCGGCCGATACCGAAAGCGCCTCCGACAGCAGCGCGGCGTCGTAATTGGACGCGCCGATGAAACGCACCTTGCCGGCCCGGATGAGGCGGTCGTAGGCGGTGAGCGTCTCTTCCTGCGATACGGTGGGATCGGGCCAATGGCTCTGATAGAGATCGATGTAATCCGTCTGCAGGCGTTGCAGCGACGCTTCGACGGCCTGCTCTATCCATTTGGCGGAAAGGTCGATCTTTCCCTGCCCGACATCCGAGCCCACCTTGGTGAAAAGGTGGATTCCGTCCCGGTTGCCGCGCGCCTTCAGCCAGCGCCCGATGATCCGCTCGCTCTCGCTGTCGTTGCCCGGCACCCAGCGCGAATAGACGTCGGCCGTGTCCAGCGCGGTGAAGCCTTCCGCGACGAAGGCGTCCAGCAGGGCGAAGGACGTCGCCTCGTCGGCCGTCCAGCCGATGACATTGGTGCCGAAGACGAGCGGGGCGATGGCGATGTCTGTCTGGCCGAGTCGGCGTGTCATGCTGGCTTCTCCTCATGCGCCCGGCGTCGGGCGACGCGATTCTTCCACTATAAGAAGTGAGCGTCCCGCTTCATGTGCGCTGTGTCACTTCTTTTCCGCCGTGCGCAGGAACGCGGCGGGGCGCGGCCCCATCCTGTCGACGATTTCGGGTTTGCCGGCGTCGGCCGCGCCGTCCCATCCGCCGCCGAGCGCCTTGTTGAGCGCGATATAATGCAGCGTGATGTTCACGCCGCTCTGGATGAGGGCATCCTCGGCGGAATAGAGCGAGCGTTCGGCGTCGAGCACCTCGATGAAGCTGGTCGAGCCACTTTCGAACAAGGTGCGGGCGAGGCGGGCGGATTCGCGGTAGCTCGCCGCCGCCTGCGACAGCTTCTGATAGCGCAGGCGCTCCTGCGCCAGCGCGACGATGGCGTTCTCGACCTCTTCCAGCGCGGTGAGCACGGTGGCGCGCAGGTTGAGGAACTGCTGGTCGCGCTGCGCCTGGGCCGCTTCCACGGCGGCCTGCAACTGGCCGGCGTTGAACACCGGCACGCTGAGGCTGGGCCCGAAAGACCAGCTTATCGAGGAATTCTTCGCCAGATCGCCGAGCCGTACGCCTGCGGTCGACACGTTGCCGGTGAGGCTGATGGCCGGGTAGCGCGCCGCCTCGGCCGCGCCGATGCGCGCCGTCGCCTGCGCGAGCTGGCGCTCGGCGACGCGGACGTCCGGCCGGGCGAGCAGGATGTCGGCGGGCACGCCGACGGGCAGCGGCAGGCGGGGCGAGGGCACCGGCGCGCTCTTGCGCAACTGGCCGGAAAGGGCGGTCGGCGCCTGGCCGGTGAGCACGCCGAGGCGGTGAATGGCCTGCGCCAGCGCCGCTTCCAGCGTGGGAATGCCCGCCTCCGTGCTGGCGGCCTGGCCGGTGGCGTTGGCGAGATCGACGCCTGACGCCGCGCCGGCCTCGTATTGCGCTTTCGTCAGCGCCGCCGTGGCCCGCTGGGCGGCGGCGGTGCGGCGGGCGAGGGCGAGACGCGCCTGGTAGCTGCGCACGTCGACATAATTGGTGGCGATATCGCCGATCAGCGTCAGCAGCGTGGCGCGCAATTCCTCTTCGGCGGCGTCGAGCCCGTAACGGGCGGCTTCCACGGTGCGGCGGTTGGCGCCGAACAGGTCGACTTCCCACCCGGCGTCGAGCCCGGCGCGCAGGCTGTTCGATATGTTGCCGGACGCCTGTCCCGAGCCGCCCGGCCCGCCGCTCTTGCTGCGCGAGGCGGAAGCGGAGGCGTCGAGTGAGGGAAACAGGCCGCCGACGGCCTGATCGTAGCTCGCGCGGGCCTCGCGGATGCGCGCCCGCGCGGCGGCGGCGTCGAGGTTGCCCGCCACGGCCTGCGCGACGAGACCGTCCAGAACCGGGTCGCGCAGGCGCTTCCACCAGCGGGCGAGATCGGCGGGCCTGGCGGCGGTTGCGCTGCCGCCGCCGCTCCAGGCCGCCGGCACGGCGAGCGGCGGCTTCTCGTAATCCGGCCCCACGGCGCAGGCGCAAAGCCCGCCGGCGAGCAACATCGCCACGCCGCCCCGCAACAGGCCGCGCGCGCGAGTGCCGTGGCCCGCGATGGCGCTTGTCGTGGTGTCCCGGCGGTGGTCGCGATGTCGCTGGCGGTGGATCATGTTCCGAAGTCATCCCTGAAGCGCATTCTGCCGTCGATGAGAGCCGCCGCGACGAGCCGGAGGACGGATTCGCGCGGAGGGGGCGCAAATGAAAATCGACAGGCGACGTTTGGCACGAGAACGCCGCCGATTCCATCCCGCATCTGCTTTTGGCGGACAAATGTATCTCGGATATGTCCGACGACATCAGCCGGCCCCGCGGGCGCGCCCTCCCTGCCGGTCGGGAAGGGCCTTCGGAGCCCGTGCAATGGTATAAACGCCACGCTGCCGGTTGAACGACAGTACGTTGCGGGACAACGCCCATAAAGACGATGATCACCGCGCCCCCGTGTATCGTCTAGAATGAATTTCTTCTTGCGTTTCGTGCACGTCCGCCGGGCAGCTCTTGCGTTGATCCGGTCAATTCGGAACAATAACGATCGTGATCCCGCCGCGAGATCGGCCGATCCGTCGGGTCTCGCCGTCCTGCCGGGCGCCGTGCCCGTTCGCCGTTTCGAATGCAGATGCAGGTGCGTGAAAATCATTAACCATTTTACGCTTATTAATACGCATATGTATTTCGGTATGCTGGATATCGAATTGAGAAGGATAAGTCCTGTGTATGGATCGTCAAATTGACTTGTTGTGATGAGTTCCGATGTGGGGTAAGAGGCGCTGTCCTGTCGATGTGAGCGCCGTCATGATGCCTCCGGGGTTCCGGCGGCGTCGGTTTTTGTCCGCGTGTATCGCTGTAGGCCGCAGGCCCGCGGGAGCGCAGGGAGGCTTCGTTGTTCGGGGGAATGGCGACGTGAGTGAACAGGTGCCGCTGGACGATCTCGATGCGCTGATGCAGCGGGTCCGTGCCGATGTGGAGGCTCGCAAGGCGCGGGCCAATGCCGAGATTGCGGCGGTCAACGGGGCGGATGTCATCCCTCCGCCTGTCGACGCCGCGCGGCTCGACTACACCGCGACCGAGCTTCTCGCTCATTACGATGTGGTGTTCATGCGGGCGGCGCATCTGGCCGTGCTCGGGCGCGAGCCCGCCGGCGAGGATGCGGCCCGCTTCCTGCAACGGTTGCGTCTCGGCGAGATGAGCCGGATCGAGGTCATCGACGCGCTTGCCGCGACCGATGAGGCGCAGGCGCGCGGCGCGCGGATTTCCGGCCTCGCGCGGGAGCGTTTCGTGGAGCGCGTTCGCCGCTCCCTGCTCGGCCGCAAGCTCGCGGCGCTGGCGCGCATCATGCGCAATATTCCCCGCCTCGCGAGCTACATGCGGCAGGTGGTGGCGCGCGTGGACGCGGCCGAGCGCAAGGTGCAGCAGCTCGAGCGCCGTCTGGAAGAGACGATCGAGGCGCGCAAGGCTTCCGAGGCGCAGCTTGGCCAGCGTATTCAGGCCCTCACGCAGCAGATCGGGGCTCTTGAGGCGCGCGCCGGCGGCGGACAGGACGGGGAGCGGCCATGAAGCCGAAGGTAGCCATTGTCGCCGCGGGCTCGGGATCGGGCGAGACGGGCGGCGCCGAGCGCTTTTTCGCCGGATTGCGCGATGCGCTGCGGGATATCGGGCTCGACGTCACCTTGCTGCAAATCCCGTCGAACGAGGCGGATTTCGACAGCATCAAGGAAACCTATCTGCGTTTCTACGACCTCGACGTGAGCGCCTATGACGGTGTGATCACCTCCAAGGCCCCGTCCTATCTCGTGCGCCATCCCAATCATGTCTGTTACTTGCAGCACACGATGCGCGTTTTCTACGATATGTTCGATGTGGAATTCGGCAGGGGATCGGACGAGTTGCGCACCCAGCGCGAGTTGATTCTCGCCCTCGATTCCGCCGCCCTGCGTTCGCCGCGCACGCGCAAGGTATTCGCCATCGGCGAGGAAGTGGCGCAGCGCCTGCGCCATTTCAACGGGCTCGACGCCGAAGTCGTCCGGCATCCGACGAGCCTCGCCGGCCTGCGGGAAGGCCCGTTCCGCCACCTGTTCATGCCGGGCCGCCTGCATCGCTGGAAGCGGGTCGATCTCGCCATCGAGGCGATGCGGCACGTCCGCGCGCCCGTGGAACTGGTCATCGCCGGGGCGGGCGAGGATGCGGAGCGCTTCAAGGAACGCGCCGCCGGCGATCCGCGCATTCGCTTCACGGGATGGGTCAGCGACGAGGAACTGCTCGGCTACTACCGCGATTCGCTCGCCGTGCTGTTCATGCCGCGCAACGAGGATCTCGGCCTGATCACCTTCGAGGCCTTTCTCAGCGGCAAGCCCGTCATCACCTGCGCCGACAGCGGCGAACCCGCGCGCGTCGTCGAGGACGGCGTGACCGGCTTCGTCGCGGAGCCGAACCCCGTCGCCATCGCCGAACGGATCGACCGGCTGGTGGAAGACCCGGCGCTCGCCGCCGACATGGGGCGAAAAGGCATGCGGGCCGCGGCGGATGTCACCTGGGAAAAGGTGGCCGTGAAGCTGGCCACCGCACTCGGGCTGCCCTTTCAGCCGCTCTCGCGCGCATCCTGAGCCGGCGTGGCGATTCCCCGCCGTGACGCGCCGTTGACGGCGGGATGGAAAGAAAATAAAACCTCTACATCAGATTCATGTGTGCGCGTTTACGTGTATTGTTGGCTCGATCAGGCGCGGATTCCATCGTTTTTCGTGCATTCGTTCGACGGTGTAACTTATCAAAAGGGCTGCTGTAATGACGTTGCGCACGGCCGTACTTGACATGCAGCCTATCGATCCGCCGACGGGCGGGGGCAGGCTGCGTCTTCTGGGGCTCTATCACGGCCTCGGCCTCGGCCACGGCCATCAGGCGCATTATGTCGGCACCTACGACTGGCGCGGTCCCGGAGCGCGCACCCAGCAGCTCACGCCGACCCTGCTTGAGGAACTCGTCCCGCTGTCCGAGGCGCATTTCGCGGCTGCCGACCGGCGGGCGGGCGAGGTCGGGGGCAAGTGCGTCATCGACACCACGTTTCACGCCATGGCGCATCTCTCGCCCGACTATGTCGAGGCGGCGCGCAAGGCGGCGCGGGATGCGGATATCGTCGTGTTCTCGCATCCGTGGATTTACCCGCTGGTGCGCGACGTGCTGACGCCGGAACGGCAGCTTGTCGTCTACGACGCGCACAACGTGGAGGGGCTTCTGCGCACGGAGCTGCTCGACGACGGCGCGGCGGGGTCGGAGGTGGCGCGGGGCGTCGTCGCCGTGGAAAGCGAGATGTGCCGCGCGGCGGATCTGATCCTCGCCTGCTCCCACGAGGACCGGGAAGCCTTCGCGAACCTTTACGGCGTGCCGGCCGGGCGTATCCGCGTGGTTCCCAACGGCACCTTCACACGCAAGATTCTGTCTCCCTCCGTCGATGAGAAGCATGCCGTGCGCCAGCGGCTCGGCGTCGAGGGGCGGCCGGTGGCGTTCTTTCTCGGCAGTTTCTACGGCCCCAACCTCGCCGCCGCGCGTTTCATCGCCGATGTGCTGGCGCCCGCGTTGCCCGATGTGCTGTTCGTCATCGCCGGCGGCGTCGGCGAGGGGCTGCGCGACATCGCCCAGCGGGCCAATCTCAAGGTGACGGGGCAGATCCCCGAGGACGACAAGATCGCCTGGCTGCATGCCGCCGATATCGCCGTCAACCCGATGTTCGGCGGTTCGGGCACCAATATCAAGATGCTCGACTTCATGGCCGCCGGCCTGCCGATCGTCTCCACGGACATCGGCGCGCGGGGCATCGAGACTTCGGAAAGGTCTTTCGTCATCGCGCATGCCGGCACCTTCGCCGACACGGTGCGCGGCCTGCTCGCCAACCCCGACGAAAAGGCGCGGCTCGCGGACGGTGCGCGGGCACAGGCGGATCGCTTCTATTCGTGGGAGCGCATTTCCGACAACCTCGGCGCGCTGCTCGCCCGCTGGGCGGAGCCGAAGCGGCAGGGAAGGGCGCGGCCGTATTTCTCGGTCGTGGTGCCCACCTACGAGCGGCCCGCGTTGTTGACGAAGCTCGCGGGTTACCTCGCCCGGCAGACGTGGCGCGACTTCGAGGTCGTCATCGTCGATCAGAGCGCGGAGCCGTGGCCGGACCGCGAGCGCGATTTCGGTTTCGAGATGCTTTATATCCACACCGACCGCAAGGGCGCGGTGACGGCGCGCAACACCGGCGCCGGGCTTGCGCGCGGCCATGTCATCGCCTTCACCGACGACGATTGCGAGCCGCACGAGGGCTGGCTCGCCGGCGCTCACGGATGTTTCTCCACCGCCGATATCGTGGGCCTCGAAGGGCTGATCACATCGGACCGCGCCGGCGATCCCAACTGGCGGCGCGTCACCAACGACGGTTTCGAGGGCATCGGTTTCATGACCGCGAATCTGTTCGTGAAGGCGGACGTGTTTCACGCCATCAACGGTTTCGACATCGCTCTCGAAAAGCCGCATTTTCGTGAGGATACCGATCTCGGCTGGCGCTTGCAGGCGGTCGGCGAAATTCCCTTCTCGCGCGAGGCGTGGGTCTATCATCCGCCCCATCCGCGCGTGATCGAGCGCGAATCGCTCGAGGTGCGCTCGAAATTCTTCCTCAACGACGCCATCCTGCTGCGCAAGCATCCCGACCGTTATCCCGATCTGCTGCTGCGGGAAGTGCAGTGGGTGCACAATCCCTATTTCTGGGATTATTTCCTGAAGGGCGTGGAACTGCACGGCGTGGACGTGCCCGAATCCGTGCGCCAGATCATGCGCGACAACGCCGGTATCACCTATACCGGCCTGCTGGCCGCGTGCGCCGATGCGGCCGAGGCGACGCCGCCGGCCGATGCGCCGGAGGCGGCTTTCGGCGCGACGTCGGAGACCGGGCGGGAACTGCCTCCCAACATCGCCCTGCGCGACAGCATGCGCCGCTCGGTTTCCTGGGCGGTGCGGCCCGTCTGGCGGCGCATCTGGGCGCGCATCGAGGAGCGCGTGCGGCCCATCGATACGCGGATGGACGAGGTGCACCGGTCCCTGGCGGGCCTGCGGCAGGAAGTCACCGACAAGCTGCGCGAGATCGACGCCGGTATCGAGGCGCTCGACGCCCGTATCAGCGCGGCGCTGGCGCGGGATGAGAAGGGCGCCGGAAACGGCGCGGCCGTCGACGCGCGCCGCGCCGGGCAGGCTGCGGATGCGCCGCCGCCGGACGCCGAGGAGGTGTTGCGCGCGGCGCTGCTCGTGCTGCGTCAGCGCGCCGCGCTGACGGCCGTCTGCCAGCGCCTCGACGGCGACGGCGAGACGCCGGACTGGCGACGGGCCGGGCTGAAGGCGGGGCAGTCTATTCGATGACCTCGTCGGGATAGACGCCCCAGAGGCGGCCTTGCTGGAGGTATCCCTGCACGTTGCGCACGGATATGCGGCACCAGGCGCCGTCGCAGGTCTCTATGCTGACGATGACGCCTGGCTCCAGCCGCGCCTTGACGTCGGCGTTTTCAGAGGCGCGTGCGAGAAGCGGCGTGGCGGGCTTGCCCTTGTCCCGGTCCCACGGGGTGACGAGCGCCGTGCGCCGGCCGGAAAGGAGGCTGTGCAGCACCCATCCCTCGGTGCCTTCCGAATCGCGGATACGCCGCCATGTCGCGAATTCCGCCGTGATCTCGACCGGCAGGCCCGCGCGCTGGAACACCCAGAGCGTGCGGTGATCCTTGGCCGGACCGGCGCGCAGGTTCACCCGGTCCGACTTCAGGCTCACGTATCGCGGAACCGGCAGCTTGCTGTTCGAGCCGATCGTCTGCCCGGCTGCCGGCTGTTGCTGGGCGCGGGCCGCGGCGGCCGGCAGCAGGGCGAAAGCGGCAAGGACGAGGACGGCGCGGACGAGAGCTGTCGGAACGGCGGCTTTGAGCATGGTCGACTTTCTGTAGCGGGCATTCTGTGCGGACTTGACCGTTGAGACGTGATGGAGCCGGCGGCGCTGTTGCATCTTCCCGCCATCATGCTCTAACAGAGAACGAGCGGTTGCTGCATGTGGGGAAGCCGTTTCTCCGCGGATCATGATCGGACGATGTTATGCGGTGCGATATCATGTTTTCGGTCGAAGCGGGTTTCATACAGGTGGAACGGCGTCGGAATTGTACGATACCGCTTGCAGTTGTGCCTCCCTGGTTCTTAACGTGGCGTGAAATCGAGCGCCGGGATCGGAACTTTCATCCATGAAGAAGAAGCCCCTTGTCGTCGTGACCCGCACCCTGCCGGAGAGCGTCGAAACGCGCATGCGCGAGCTGTTTGATGCCCGTCTCAACATGGACGACAAGCCGCTGACCTCCGAGCAGCTCCTCGAGGCCGTGAGGATCGCCGACGTACTGGTGCCGACCATCACGGACCGGATCGACGCGGAACTGATCGCGCAGGCCGGCCCGCAACTGCGCCTGATCGCCAATTTCGGCAACGGCGTCGACAACATCGACGTGGCGGCGGCGCTGACGCGGGGCATCACGGTGACGAACACGCCCGGCGTGCTCACCGAGGACACCGCCGACATGACGATGGCGCTGATTCTCTCCGTCGCGCGGCGGCTGTCGGAGGGCGCGCAGCGGCTCATCGGCCAGGAGCAATGGGCCGGCTGGTCTCCGACATGGATGCTGGGGCGGCGCATCACCGGCAAGCGCCTCGGCATCGTCGGCATGGGGCGCATCGGGCAGGCGCTGGCGCGCCGGGCCAAGGCGTTCGGGCTCTCCATCCACTATCACAACCGCCGCCACGTCTCGCCCGAGATCGAGGCGGAGCTGGAAGCGACCTATTGGGAATCGCTCGATCAGATGCTGGCGCGCATGGACATCGTGTCGGTCAATTGCCCGCACACGCCCGCGACCTATCATCTGCTGTCCGCGCGCCGGCTGCGGCTGCTCAAGCGGGACGCCATCCTGATCAACACCGCGCGCGGCGAGATCATCGATGAGGAAGCCCTCATCCAGATGCTCGAATCCAGGGAACTGGGCGGGGCGGGGCTCGACGTGTTCGAGGCCGAGCCCGCGATCAACCCGCGCCTCCTGAAGCTGGCGCGCAACCACGGCGTCGTGCTGCTGCCGCATCTGGGCTCCGCCACCATCGAGGGGCGCACGGAGATGGGCGAGAAGGTCATCGTCAACATCAAGGCGTTTCTGGACGGCCACCGCGCCCCCAACCGCGTGCTGCCGAGCATGGTATGAGGGCGTCCGCCCGCAAGGTCGCATGATGGATCGGCCGGGGCGGGGGCTTCCCCGCGCGACGTCATGGCATTTCCGCTTGCCGTCGAGATGCGGAAATGCCCCAAGTGCTCGATCGCCGCGCGGTTCGCTCCTTTGAAAGACGCCCTATCGGGCCGGATTCGCCTGCGCGGCGCCTATGGCGGCCGAGAGCACGTTCAGCCGCTCTATGACTTCCTCGCTGGCCTGATCCATTTCGGCAAGATGGCGGATGGCGTCATCCATCCGGCCTGCCTCGTGACATTGCAGGGCGGCGCGCGCCATTTCATGGATCCGCTTGTGGGGCTCCACGAGACTTTTGAACGCCGGCAAATCGCAGATGCAACCGGCGCTCGTCGCGTTATACCATTTCCCCAGCCGGCAACTGTCGTGATCGGGCACCTCGCCGGAAGGCCATGACGCCCTTCCGGTGAGGCTGTCTACGACGCGCTTCTTGAACAGCACATGGTCTATCTTGGCCATTTCGCAGAGCGCTTGCGGCGAGGTCGCCTTGAACCAGTCTTCCGCGCTGGCCGAAAGGTGGTCGTTGCCGAGATGAAGCTTTTCGCTCATGTGATGAAGCGAGGCTTCATTTTCCACGTTGAGGCGCGCTTCCGTTTCGATCGTCGCGGCGATCTCGCTGCTTGCCTGGCCCTGTTGCGACAGTACGGTCGTAATCTCGTCCATGTGATTCATGACCAGGGCGATTTGCGCGCAGGTGCGCTCCACGGTTTCGGTCACGTTGTCGATGGCCGTCCGGCCTGACAGCACCGCAGCCTGCGAGCGTGCGATCGTTTCCACCAGCGTGGCCAGCACGTCCCGCATGTCGGCGATGCTTTGCCCGATTTCCTGCGTGGCGCTTGCCGTCTGCTGGGCGAGCGCCTTCACCTCGGCGGCGACGATCGCGAACCCGCGCCCTGCCTCGCCCGCCCGCGCGGCCTCGATCGTCGCGTTGAGCGCCAGCAGATTGGTCTGGCGCGCGATCGCGTCGATGGCGCCGAGCGTGCCGGCGATGTGCGTGAAAGCGTTTTCCACGCCCGCGACGGTCGTCTGCGTCTCCTGTGTCGCCGCCGTCACGCCGGATATCGCCGTACGCAGACTTTCGATGTCATCACTGACGGCAATCGACCCCTGATTGACGTTGTTTATCTCGTTCAACGCCTGATTGCTGGAATGTTCGATGGCCTGGATCGAAGCGACCAACTGCGTCGCGGCGGAGGCGACGGAGCGCGCGCCGGTCGCCGTTCTGTGCGCATTGTACGACAGCGAGACGATCTCGCTCGTCACGTCATTGATGCTGACGACCGTATCCGACAGCCGGCGAAGATTGATCAGGTCGTTCTCATCCCTGTGGCGCGCGACGGCCGTATCGGCGGCTCGCGCGCAGGCAAGACGCAGCAACGCCGCCAGCGAGGCATGCAATTGCCCGGCTGCATCGCGCGCCGCCTCGGCGTCCGATGACGATGCGGATAAACCCGACCACCATCTGCCGCCCTGCCGGAGCGTAGAAACCGATGCCGAAATCAGTTTCTCAACGATGGTTTCAGCCGGGACGCCCGAATCGAGCAATGATTCGAGCGTTGCGTCAACCGTATGCGAGGACGTAAGCAGGGCGCGAGAACTATTATCCAGTCGGGAGGTATTGTGAAGTTCATAGTCTTCTTTTAATTCAGAATAGAGCATTGGTTCGTGTCACCTTTTTATATAGATGAGAGAAATATAATGCTCTTTTGGCGATATAGCCTTCATTTATGTCAAATTTCTACCGCGCAATTCGTTCGCATCAAGCATGAAGCCGTTGGTATGATGTGAGCCTGACGGTCGCCGTCAGGGCTTGTGGCGTTCGACAGGCGACGGGGCGCCGGGCGGGCGCCCGTCGCTCCATCGCATCGAAGTCGTCCGGTCACGATGCCTCCGCGTGCTGCGGTCAGGCGGCTTTCAGTTCGTCGACGAACTGGCGCACCTCCGCCTGAAGGCTTGCCGCATTCTGTTCGAGGGTTACGGACAGTTCCTTCAGTGTGGTCGAGGCGTTTCCTGTGCGGGCCGTGTTTTCGCTGACGCTGACGATGGCGGCTGCCACCTTGGCGGCATCGTTTGCCGCGCGATGCGTGTTCTTGGCGATGTCGCTCGTCGCCGCTCCCTGTTGCTCCACCGCGCCGGCGATGCCGGAGGTGGCGTTACGCATGCGGTCTATGGTGTTCGTGATGTGGCTGATGGCGGTGGCGGTTTCGTCGGTCGCCTGCTGGATTTCCCCGATCTTGTCCGCGATCTCGTTCGTCGCGGCCGCGGTGCGGCCCGCCAGCGTCTTCACCTCCGTCGCGACCACGGCGAAGCCGCGGCCGGCCTCGCCGGCGCGCGCCGCCTCGATCGTGGCGTTGAGCGCCAGCAGATTCGTCTGCGCCGCGATGGCGCGGATGAGTTCGAGCACGCCGCCGATCTGGCGCGTGGCGTCGAGCAGCCGCTGGGTGTTCTCCTGCGTCTGCGCGGCTTCGTTGATCGCATCGTGGGCGATCTCCGCCGATTCGCTCGTCTGGCGGTTGATCTCCTCGATGGAAGCGGCGAGCTGTTCGGAACCGGCGGCGACGGTCTGCATGCTTTGCGCCGCCGAATCGGCCACGTCGGCCACATAGCGCGTGCCGGACGATGCCTCTCCGACGGTCGACGACAGCACCTCCGCCGCCTGCGCCACCTCATGGGAAGACCGGCTGAAATGATGAACGAGATTCTCGATGCGGGTGACAAAGTCCTCCGCGAGCGTGTGGCGCGTGCTCAGCTTGTGCAGCTCCGCGTCCTGCCGCGTGTTGGCGTCGTTGGCCAGCAGGCGGGCGATTTCCTCTGCCTTCCGCGCGCTCAGCACGGCGGTGTTGGCGTCGGTAAACAGCTTTTGCAGCACCGAGACGATCCATATCTGCACGGCCGTCTGAAGCACCACGATGACGGCATGCAGCAGCACGCGCGGCAGATCGGGCTCCGCTGCCGGGAAGACATAGGCGGGCATGAGATAGTTGAGCAGCAGATGATGCACCGCGACCGTGGCGCTGTAGGCCAACAGCGCCCGCATGTCGCACCAGCCGATGACGACGGCCAGGCTGGCGAAGAAATACATGTGCACGTCAATCTGATAGCTCTCGCCGTTGAGGGCGGAGACCAGCAGCGCGATGAGGCATGCCAGCGCGATTGACGTGATGATGCGCGTCGTGCCGCCGATCCTGTCGCGCCACCAGACGGCGGTGGCCGCGGCGGCGAGCGCGATCCCGCCGACGGCGGCGGGCGCGTGGTCGAGGAAGACGGCGATCAGGGCGATGAGAGCGGCGTTGCCCCACAGAAAGCCGATCATGAGCACGCCGAAGCGCATGCGGAAAGTGTCGAGGGAATTCATGTCAAAAGTCCGTTGAGAGACAGCCGGCAAGGATGCCGGGATTGAAGACGACCGCCGCTCCTGAAGCGTAAAGGCGGTCGATAAAGGCGGAATCGGGCGAGCGGGCGATCAGGATGAACGGCCATCGCGCCCCCGCAACCAGCGTGCCGCCGGCGGCGGCAACAACCTCGACCGCGCGGGCCGGGCCGGCCCACGGCCAGACGACGACGGCGACCTGCTCTTGCCCACGAGGCATGAGCGAAACGCTGAAAGTTATCGATGCCGCAAGAGCAGCAAATGCGATAATTGCTTTCAGATCATAGTTTTTATTGCTTGGTATAATTTTATCGTCCCTCAATATCTGAATATAAGATGCTGATTATTATTCTCGTTCATTTTTATTTTTCCGTTTTCTATCAGGATTTAGCCATACGGTAAGCGCATATTCGGCGGCGATCTTGGGATCGTGTCGCTTACATGTGCAATGTATGACATTTCTTGCTTTATTATCACACGCGCCCGGAGCGTGAAAATGACAAAATTGGCATCTATGGGTTGCCGATGCCAAGGTATGCAAGGCTGCGGGCCGTTGCGGCGTCCGTTGACCGGGTGGACGGAATCTGCTCAGATTCCGCCATGATGAGCGATAATTTCCCTGACCGGCGGCGGAATTCGTCGTCCTTGTCCATTGTGGCGAGCGCTGCCGCGGGAGCGGCCGGCGACGTGCTTTCGCGGCCCCTGCGCGGCGTTCTGTGGCGCTCGCTGGGGCTGACGTTGCTGCTTCTGCTGGCGATCGGGGCGGGGCTGGCGCGGCTCGTCGGCTGGCTTTCGGAGCAATCGGCCTGGCTTGCGGGTTATCCGCTCGTCGGCACGTTGGCGGTGGTGCTCGCGGGCGCCGGGCTCTTCTTCGGGCTGATATTCCTGATTCCGCCGGTTTCGGCCGTGGTTGCCGGTTTCTTTCTCGACGACGTGGCGGAAATCGTGGAGGCGCGCTGCGATCCCGGCGGTCCGCCGGGAAAGGCGCTGCCGACCGGCGAGGCGCTGCTCGGCAGCCTGCGCCTCGCCGCCGTTTCAGCCGGCGTCAACCTGGTGGCGCTGGCGCTGCTGCTGGTGCCCGGCGTCAATCTCGTCGCTTTTCTCGGCGCGAACGCCTATCTGTTCGGGCGGGAATATTTCGAACTTGCCGCCGTGCGTCACAGGCCCCCGCCCGAAGCGGCGGCACTGCGCCGCCGGAACAGCGGCACGGTTCTGCTTGGAGGGCTGGCGGCGGCGCTGTTCGTCATGGTGCCGATCGCCAATCTCGCCACGCCCCTTTTCGCCACGGCGCTGATGGTCCGCATCCACAAGGCCGTCGGTTCGCTCGCGGTGGAGGCGAAAAAGGGCGGCTGAAGCGGAATCATTCAATCGATCGGAACGCGCCCGGAAGCGAAACCTCCGGAGCGACTTGCGTTCAAGCCGATATTTGGAGCGGCGTCACGATTCCACTTGAAGGCACGCCGCTCTATGCCCGCGCCTCGTCGAACTGGCCACCCTTGCGGAAGCGCCAGAGATAACCCGAAATGATGGCCTGGTGCGCCGTCGGTGCGATACCGATGCCCTCGAGCGTGCGTCCTTCCGCCTTCGCTTCCCCGGAGACGATGTTGTCGGCGGCGAGCAGCCTCACCTGATCGCGCGTGATGATGATCGTCTCGGGCAGCAGGCCGAAGGTGAACTTGTCGAGCGTCTCGACCACGGCGGCCTGGATATTCGCGACGCCGGGGGACAGCGCGATGACCGGCCGACGGCGGCCGGTCACGGCCTGCACATCGTTCACGAGTTCGTGCAGGGTCCGCACTTCCGGGCCGCCGAGTTCGTAGACGCGCCCTTCCGGCACCGTGCCGTCCACGGCGCGCGCGACCGCTTCGGCGACGTCGCCGACGAAAACCGGCTGGAGTTTCGTTTGCGCGCCGACGATCGGCAACACCGGGAAGATGCGCGCCAGCGCCGCGAAGCGGTTGAAGAAGGCGTCCTCGGGACCGAAGATGACGGAAGGACGGAAAATGGTCGCTTGCGGATTCGCCGCCAGCACGGCTTCCTCACCCAGCGCCTTGGAGCGCGCATAGAGCGAGGGTGAGGCGCTGTCCGCGCCGATCGCGGAAACATGAACGAGGCGCGCACCTTCCGCCGCCGCTGCCGCCGCGACGGCGCCGGCGCCCTCATGATGCACGGGCGAGAAATTCTGGCGTCCGGTTTCCCGCAGGATGCCGACCAGATTGATGACCGCCTGCGCGCCGGCGACGGCGCGGGTGACGGAATCGCGGTAGCGGACATTGGCCTGCACGGCCGTGATCTGGCCCACCGTGCCCAGCGGCTGCAAATGGCCGGCGAGATCGGGGCGGCGCACGGCGACCCGGATGCGGTAGCCGCGCCGCGCCAGCGCCCTCACGACATGGCGACCGACGAACCCCGATCCGCCGAAGATCGTCACGAGTTGCGATGAAGCCAAGGCCGTATCGGTTGTCATCGGTCCACTCCCGCAATTCCGCCGCCCGGCGGCGGCGCTGATGTCAGCAGGGCGGGAAAACGGTTTCCGCCCGTCGATCCATGGCAGTTGCATAGCCAATTGCCGCGCTTCTGTACAGATCGCCGGAACGATTCAAATCTGCCCGCCGCGGCATGGTTCGCTGATCGGTGGCCCGACAGGATCTTCGCGGGGTTGGCGGGCCGGTATTTCGCCGGCGTTCTTACGCGGCGACGAGATCGTTGTATTCGCCGTGACGGGAAAGATAATGCGTCACGAACGAGCACTCGGAGCGCACTTTCGCGCCCGTGTCGCGGATATGGGCGAGGGCGCCGGCGACGAGCTGCCCGCCAACGCCCCGGCCGCCCAGCGACTCGGGCACCTCGGTATGTTCCAGCACATAGACCGGCGGCGATCCCGCGGCCTCCTGCGGCGGCTCGATGCGGTAATCGATGAAGGCGACATCATCGTCGATCGCCAGTTCGAAGCGGTGGGCATTCGCGTTGTCGGTTACGGAAAGCGTCATGACTTCAAGTCTCCCTGTGTCCGGTTTCCAATGGTCTGCGACCGGCCGGACAACA
The DNA here is from genome assembly GCF_050946405.1 of Pseudochelatococcus sp. Lineage (NCBI taxonomy): Bacteria > Pseudomonadati > Pseudomonadota > Alphaproteobacteria > Hyphomicrobiales > Chelatococcaceae > Pseudochelatococcus > Pseudochelatococcus sp. Next base: position 533,308 of record NZ_JBMNUS010000002.1, on the reverse strand, counting down.
ATTCCCCGGCCGCGCCGAAAGTTCCGACGGCATACTCGCTTGCGGAAGTCGTCCGCCGGGCGCGCCGCCGCCGTAGAAGATATTCTCTGCATAGAATATAGGCACGCTGACGGCGCGTCCATCGCGCCGCCGGCCGGGAACGGGGGAAATGCTCCTGCGGCACAGCCTCAGTTTATTGGCTGCCTATACAAGTTGTGCCCTGTAAAGGAGAAGTTATTCACAGGTTCGTGCGCGCGGCGCGGTGCCGGTTTCCTCTCCGCCAGTGCAACTGATGAGAATGCGAGGTAAACTGAAGTCATGGTCTCGTTTTCCGTTTGCAGCCTGTCACTATTGCCGCAGAACGCAAGACGGGCGGATAATGCTTGCCTTCGGCGCCGGCGACGGGGGTTATCGGGCGCGCAGATGTGGGGGCGAGGTTCTGTACCGGGCTAAAGTAAATGTGTTCGTACAGTCGCCGATGTTGCGCTGCAAAAGAATCCCGGCGGGCAGGCTGGGGGCCGAATGTTGGAGAATGCCTTGAGTTTGCCATAAATGGGGGTATTTTGGTATTGCGTGATTAAAAGTTATGAACTAAGAAGACTTGGAGACAAAACATTTTATTCTCCCTTTATTGAGGATCTGAAGTGACTGACGACACACAGCAAGCAGATAAGGTGAACTACGTCGAGCTCGCTGCCGACATTGTTTCGGCGTATGTCGCCAACAATTCGGTTGCGGCTGTGGAGTTGCCTGCGCTCATCAACGAGGTTCATTCCGCGTTGCGGCGTGTCTCCGTCAGCGCCAGCGAGGTTGCTGCCGAACCGCCGAAGCCTGCTATCCCGATCAAGAAATCGATCACGCCGGATTACATCATCTGCCTGGAAGATGGTAAGAAGTTCAAGTCGCTCAAGCGCCATCTTCGGACGCAGTACGACCTGACGCCCGAGCAATACCGTGAGAAGTGGGGTCTTGCGCCCGACTATCCGATGGTTGCGCCGAACTATGCTCTTGCCCGGTCCCAGCTTGCCAAGGAAATGGGTCTCGGCCAGCAGCGGAAGCGCGAGGCGGCCGCGCCGGCGCCCGTCGTGCCTGCCGCGCCTGCGAAGAGAACGCGCCGCAAGGCTGCCGCTTCCGCCTCGGCGGAGTGATCGGTTTTCCGTGAGTGGCGAGGTTCTCGTCAAATGCTCGCGCCGTCCGTCCCGTGACGTCAGCTCGGATGCTTCTCGCGCGCCGGGCTGTAGTCGTTTGCGCCCGTCTCCGGTGAGGCGTTGGGTGTTTTAATTTGCAAACGCCGGGAACGACGGCCGTTTCATGCGCGTTCATGCACCGTGTCCATCTTGCGGGACTTCGGCCGGCGTGGATGATGCGAGGAAAATAGTGCTGCGGGCGGGTCTTTGTTAAATGTTTGTTCAGGTCATCCCCTTTCATTCGGAGACGGCGCAACTTCGTTGAGGCGTTCCTTTCGGATCCGGGCGGAACTCGACTTGTCTTGAGCGCGCATTTTCTTTATCGCCGTATTGAACCGGAGCATCAGAATGACTTCTCTTTCCACGCATGCAGAACCCGATCAGCAGAATTCCGTTTCGTCGTTCGGGCTCCGTTGGGCGGCTTTGCGCGGCATGCTCGATTCTCCGCTCATCAACGCGGACGATCAGCGCTCGCTCAGGGACGAACTGCTGCGCGAGCTGAAATCCATCGAGCGCGCCGTCGGCGGTCTCGCCGCCCGCAACGAGTTTGAAGTCGCCGCGAAGATCGAGATCATCCGGCAGAGCATTTCCGACACCGTCGGCAAGGAAAACGTGTGGCTTATCGATCTGCTGGACAGCATCGGTCAGGACGTCAGCCTGTTGTCGAAGCGCTATCGCGCCGGCGCATCCTCGTCTGCTCCGTCATCCGTGCAGTCGGGGCGGTCGGGGAGCGGCGTCACCGGGCAAGGTTGATCTTTATTCTGCCGCAAGCCGCCGTTCGCGCTTCGCGTTACGGTGTCATCTGACGGTATCACTCGGTGACGGACCGCGCGGCATTCGGGAATGTCCGGGCGGGGTGTGATCACGTTCTGGAGGATAGCCTATGAAAAACCTTGTGATCGTTTCTCTGCTGGCGCTGGGCCTGGCGGCGTGCAACACGTCCAGCCCGACCGATCGCGCGGTCGGCGGGGCGCTGATCGGCGGCGGCGCCGGCGCGCTCGTTGGCGGTTTGGCGTCCGGGACGGCCGGCGGCGCTCTTGCGGGCGGCGCGATCGGCGCGGCCGGCGGCGCCGTCGTCGGCGCTGCGACGGCGCCGCGCTGTGAGGAATACTGGTACGGCGGGCGCCGTTATCAGCGCTGCAACTGATTCGGGCGGCGGCCCGTTTCGATTCGGCTGACCGCGCCGGCGCTTGCCTTGCGCGGTCAGCTTGCTGCGCCGTCAGTCACCTTGTCGCGGTCGAACAGACCTGAGGCGACATCGGTGAAGCGGGGAGGCTCCACGGCGATGAAGGGCAGGGGGCGGCATACCTCGATCGCCGCGAGGCCGACGCGGACGGTCAGCAGGCCGTTCAGAACGCCTTCTCCCAGCTTGGCGGACAGGCGGGCGGCGAGGCCGAGCCCGACCACCTGCTGAATGATATCGTCGCCGACGGCGATGCCGCCGGTCACCGCGAGGTGCGAAAGGACGTTGCCCGACAGGCGCAGGAAGCCGAACAGCCCCGGACGGCCGCCGTAGAGAGCCGAAATCTGCCGCACCATTTTTGCGCTCGCGTAGAGAACGAACGCCACGTCGACGATGGCGCGCGGGCTCACGGCTGTCACGAGCGACACCTGTTTCGCCTGATTGGCCACGATGCGGCGTGCGACCCGGTCGAGCGGTGCGAGCAATTCCCGCTCCGCCATTCCCAGACGATCCGGCGCGTCGATGATCGCATCGGGGCCGATGGCGGCCAGGTTGGTGCGGGCGCGCGCCGTTTCCGGGCGCGCCGCGTAGAGCGCCACGAGATCGCGGACGACGGCGGTCGCGGCGGCTTCGTCGTTGGCGTCGCGTGCCGCGGCGGCGGCCTGGCGCAGCGACTCGATACGCCTTTCCCGAAACACGCCCCGCAGCTCCCGCATGATGACGGCCGCGAACGCGACGACCGCGACCAGCGCCAGCGCCAGCGCCAGCCATCCCAGCGCGGGGAAGGTGACGAGCAGTTGCGACACCATCTGCCCGATGGCGAGAAAGATCCAGAGCGCCGCAAGCCCGCCCACCGCCGACAGCAGCAGGCCGAGCCACGGCGCGCGCGCGCCACGCGCGGAAGGAGGCGAGAGATCGACCGTATCCTCGGGCGTATCGGGCTCCTCAACAAGCACGTCGCCATGTTGCAGCGGGGTTTCCCGAATGTCGTCCTCCGCGGGAGCGGCCGATTGCCGCTCTCCCTGCTGATCGAGGCGGAAAGCGCGAGGTGGCCGAGGTGCGTTCGTCATCGCCGATGCCCGTTCTTTCTGGAGCTCTTTCCGATTGAATGGAATCATTCGATCGATCAGAGTTTGCTCTGGAGCAGTTTGCGTTCAAGTCGATTCATCGAATTGAGCGCAAGTTGCGGTAAAATAGAAAATTGAGAGCGGCGTGACGATCCCGCTTGCATGCACGCCGCTCAAAATCGAAAATTGGATGACTTCACCGTTTCAATGAAACCGGAAATCATCTGGAGCGCTCTTCGGTTAAAGCGTTTTCAAGCAAAGCGGATACCGCTTTGCGTGAAGAAAACGCGTCAAGTCAATAAGATAGAGCGTTTCTGCGTTTCAACGAAACGCCGAAATGCTCTAGACCGTATTCAGAGCGCGCACTTTCCGAGCCGACGCTACAGCCGGTCGCCGATCAGGAATTCCAGTGCGCGATCGAGGCGAATATGCGGCAAGGGCGGCAGTCGGCCTGCGGCGTCGGGTATGCGTGGCGGCGGGCGAAAGCGCGGAAACCGCAGCGCTCCGGGCGGGACCGCGCCGGAGAACACGGCCTGCGGGTCCTGCGGCAACTCGCCGGGAAAGATGGCGGCTTCCGTGGTGCCGTCGAAAACGTCATCCCCGATTCGTTCGCCCGCCTCGGGCGTGCCGACGATGGCGGGAAGGGTATCGCGCCCGGAGCGCACGCTGGCCTCGCGCGTGGCGCGCACGGAGGCGAGCGCAAGCGTTTCGACGCGCGCGCCGGCGCCGCGGGTGCGGCGCAGGGCGCGGTCGACGAGCAGTTGCAGGATGGCCTCCAGCCGCGCATGGTCGCTGCGATGCAGGTGGTCGGCCTTGGTGGCGGCGAACAGAACTCTGTCGATGCGCGGGGCGAGAATGCTGCTCAACAGCGTGTTGCTGCCCGCGCGGAAGGCGATCAGCACCTGATCGAGCGCTTCCTCCAGCTCGGCGAGGGCGCGCGGCCCCGAATCGAGCGCCGACAGGACGTCTACGAGCACGATCTGCCGGTCGAGGCGCGCGAAATGATCCCTGAAGAAGGGCCGCACGACATGCGTGCGGTAAGCGTCGTAGCGCCGCTCCATCTGTGCATGCAGGCTGCGGGGCACGGGCTCCGCGCCCGACGCGAGATCGAGCGGCGTGAAGGTGAGCGCGGGCGAGCCGGCGAGATCGCCGGGCATGAGGAAGCGGCCGGGCGGGGTTGTCGCCACGCGTTCCGGCCCTTCGCGCAACGCGGCGAGATAGGCTTTGAAAAGATCGGCGAGCCGGGTGATCTCCGTTTCGGCAGCCGGGCGGCGCGGATCGGCCTCCGCGAGCGCCACATGCCATGGAGCGGCGATCGCGGCGCGTCCCGCCGTCCTGCTTGCGGCGAGCGTCTCGCGTGACCATTCCGCAAAGCTTTTGTCGATGAGCGCGAGGTCGACGAGCCATTCGCCCGGATAATCCACGATGTCCACGGCAAGGCTCGCCGGCCCGGCGCGCCAGCCGGAGCGACGCTCATAATCGATGGCGATGCGCAATTCGGCGATGCGGGTGGTCGATTCCGGCCAGCGGCGCAACGGCTCGCCCAGCGTGGCGAGGTGCTCCTCGTAGGGAAAACGCGGCACGGCATCGTCCGGCTGATCGTCCAGCACCGCCCGGCGGATGCGCCCTTCGGCGGAAGCACGGAACACCGGCATTGGCGTCACCCCGATGAGGTGATGCACCAGCGCTGTCGTGAACACGGTCTTTCCCGACCGCGAAAGGCCGGTGACGCCGAGCCGCAGGCGCGGTGAAAGGGCGCCGGCCGCGAAATCCCCGAGATTGCGCAGCAAATCGTAGGCGCTGTCGAACGACGAAGTCACTGTCACGGCATTTGCGCCCGATTCGCGGCCCCTGAGGCAACTCCAGCAAAATCGGATACCATTTTTGCGCCCGAAATTGCGTCAGAACAAGAAGACAGTGCACTTCCACGTTTCAGCGAAACACGGAAAGCTTCCAGGGTGAAGCAGCGGCAACCGCCCGGTAGCCGCGCAAGCCTCACGCCGACGCTCCGGCGGAGCGCACCGCCACGGACATAGGGTCAGTCGTCCTCGTCGGCAAGGCTGCGCGGGGTGACGAAACGGTCGAGAGCGCCCGAGCGGGCCTCGATGTCGCGCCAGTCGCCGATGTTGAAATCAATGATCGCCAGCCCCCCTGTCGGATATTTCTGGGCGAGCCGCTGGCGTGCGTCCTCGTTGCCGCTACCGATCAGGAAGCGGGCAAGATCCTCGAAACCCGGATTATGGCCGATGAGCAGCAGGCTGCCGACGGCGGGCTCGGTCTCGCGGATGAGGTACAGGAGCGCTCCCGGCCTGGCCTCGTAGATGCGCCGGTCGAAACGGGTCGGCACCGAGCGGCTGAATTCCTGCTCCACCAGATCCCACGTCTCGCGCGTGCGCCTCGCCGTCGAGACGACGGCGAAATCCGGGATGAGCCCGTGCGACTCGAGATAGCTGCCGATGCGCGGCGCATCGGCCTGGCCGCGCCGCCCCAGCGGCCGTTCATGATCGGCGATGCCGTCCGGCCAGTCCGATTTGGCGTGGCGAAGCAGAATGAGGCGTCGGGACATGTTTCAGGCATCCACTATGTCGGGCGGTCAGAACAGGGGCGGGCATATTTCGGAGCAGACGGGACGCATCCAGTATCCCGGCATGAAGTGACTATTCGGTTAATCGTCCTGCGGGTCATCCTGCTTCCGCCTTGCTATCGGTCTGCCGGGAGAGCCGAGGCGGAGGGAATGCGCGTGACGCCGGCGGCCGTCATGTCGCGCCATGCCTGGTCGAGAGAGCCGTCGACATCGATGCCGCGGCAACCTTCCTCCAGCACCCCGACGTCGAAGCCGAGCCGCCGCGCGTCGAGCGCGCTCCAGGCGACGCAGAAATCGGTCGCGAGCCCCGCCAGCACCAGCGTGGTCAATCCCCGCTCGCGCAAATATCCGGCCAGACCGGTCGGCGTGGCATGATCGGCGGCGAAGAAGGCCGAATAGCTGTCGACGTCCGGCTGGTATCCCTTGCGGATGATCAACTGCGCGTGGGGAATGTCGAGATCGGGGTGCAGGTCCGCGCCATGCGTGCCTTGCACGCAATGGTCGGGCCACAAGGTCTGTCGCCCGTAGGGCAGGGCGATGCTGTCGAACGGCGTCTTGCCCGGATGGGACGACGCGAAGGAAACATGCCCCGCGGGATGCCAGTCCTGTGTCAGGACGACATGAGTGAACTGCCGGGCGATGCCGTTGACAACGGGGACGACCGCTTCCCCATCGCGCACCGCGAGGCTGCCGCCTGCCGTGAAATCGTTCTGCACATCGATGACAAGCAACAATGCGTCGGATCGGTTCATCGTGATCACGCTTTCGTAAGCGAAGCCGCTCACCTGCTGCGGTCAGGCGAAGCTACGTCGCGCCGGTTGGCGAGTGTAGTCCATCAGGATACATTCAACTTCCTTCGTTGTAATATAGTCCGGTTGATGCAGGTTCAAGCGCCGGGCGGGCAGTTGTTGCGTCACCATGCGGTTTCCCGGCGGTTTCCCGGTGGATTCGTCGGGGAAAGGGAACGTTGCAAGCCATGCGGAAAATGCAACGAGGGAGTGGCCTGTTTGTCGTCCGGCGGCTTGCGGTTATTGCAAACCATTCTTATGATAGCCTGCAACAGCGTGTCTGTGGGGCACCGGTGAATCAGGAAGTCGACGGGAATGGCGGAAGTGCAGGTGAGAGCGGTGGCGGTGAGGCAGGCGGACAAGGAAGCGCCGATGCCGGAGGTGCTTGTCGCCGCGAGCACGCCGCAGGGCTTGCACAAGGGCTGCCCCGTTCATCAGTTGCGGGAGGAGCTGCGCCGCGTCGGTCTTCGTCCGACGCGTCAGCGCATTTCTCTTGGGTGGCTGCTGTTCGCCAAGGGCGATCGTCACGTCACCGCCGAAATGCTGTACGAGGAGGCGACGCGGGCGCGCGTGCCCGTATCGCTTGCGACCGTTTACAACACGCTGCACCAGTTCACCGAGGCGGGTCTCCTGCGCGAGCTCGCGGTCGACGGCTCCAAGACGTATTTCGACACCAACGTTTCGGATCATCATCACTTCTTCGTGGAAGGGGATGACGATCTGATGGACATTCCCGATTCGGGTCTGTCGGTCGCTGCGCTGCCCGACATCCCGGAGGGAATGGAAGTTGCGCGGGTGGACGTCATCGTGCGGCTGCGCCGCAAGGCGTGAGCCGGGCGCTTCGCTTTCCTTCAGCCGCCAGATCCGTGCAGAAGGCTGGTGAAAAGCAGCGTTGATGCTGTTTGACGGCTGTTGTGCACTTGATCGGCGGCTTGTGCTCCACTACCGTCGCGCGGCTGTGGATGGGTGGCCGAGCGGTTTAAGGCACCGGTCTTGAAAACCGGCGGCGGTGCAAGCCGTCCGTGGGTTCGAATCCCACCCCATCCGCCAAACATCATTGATTTTATTGGTGTTTTTCGAATACCTATTAACGATCTACCACGGTAAATCAGACGGCAGGATGGGGCATTATGCCCACGCTCGGCGGCTTGTGCCGTCGCAGCGATCATGTCGACAGGCGGCGGAGCCTTCCCTTCATTTTCAAGCCGTCGCGCATGTTAAGGCCGAGAAGGGTGATATTTGTAGCTCCGGCCGCCAATTCGAGCGCCTGCACCGCATAGAAAACCGTATCGAATTCGGAAGCCTTGGCCTTGACGGCCAAGAACAGCGCAGCCGGTATCAGAACCAGCATGCCGTTCGCCGCGATCAGAGGCATACGCTTGATCTTTGCGTTGACCAGTCCGGTCCGCCGTTCCTTGGCCAGGGCAAATCCCGTTCCTCCCGTAGCGGCCAGTGCTGGAACGAGAAGCAAGAAACCCCACGGAATGGCGGTTTTGACCGCCGCCACGGTCGCTTCAGAAGCGAATAATTCCGAAATCGCCGTCGAGAGCCAGAAGGCTGCAATTGTGAGGATGGCGATCAGACCGGCAATCGGATGGATGATCTTGGGCATGGTGCTCCCCTTCGCCGGTCAGGCCGTGCAGATGCCGCCGACGCCGACCTTCTGAAACAGGTGCGGGGTCGCGACGGCGGATGACGGATAGGCGTCGAGCTTGGCCATAAAATCGGGATGCGTGAACGCGGCGCGAAACGCGTCCGTCGATTCCCACACCGCATAGTTCAGGTAGGTCGGACTCCCGCCGATGGCGCGATGAAGCTGCGTCGAGATGAAACCGGGCCGGCGCTTCATAAACTCGGCATCGTCCTTCCAGACTGCGAGGAAGCGCTCTTCGTCGATGGCATCGAGCGTAAAGAGGTTGACGAGCACGACCGGCGCGGCTTCGATCGCGAGCTGACGCTCGATGGGGAATTTCTCGTCCACAGGTTTCAAGAGGGACATTTCGTAGCTCCGTTCATATCGTAATCATGATGTCAGTACGATATCATAGAGACATATTGATTTGACATCATAATGTCAAGATGGGTCTCTGATGACAGATGAGGGAAATGGCAGTGAACCCAAAAGGCGAAGCCTTAACCGACCTGATCTTGAGCTTGTTTCGCGCGAACAATCTGACCCTCGCCTGGGGTGACAGGCTCGTTGCACCTTTCGGGTTGACCAGTGCGCGGTGGCAGATTCTCGGCGCAATCGCTCTTTCTGAGCGCTCCCAACCGGTGGCTTGGATTGCTCGCGATCTCGGCGCAAACCGGCAAAACGTGCAGCGCATCGTCAACGACCTGCACAAAGAAGGGTTGGTCGAGTTTCAGCCCAACCCGCACCATCGTCGGGCGCAACTCGTCGTGCTGACCGATAAGGGATGCCGAGCCTACGAAGCAGCAATCAACGCATACAACCCAATGGTCGATGCGCTGGCAGAGGGGCTTTCGCTTGAAGAAATCAGGACAGCGCACCGCGTAGTGGCAATGCTGCGAGAAAGACTTGAAAAAGAAATAGATGCTGAAAGACATCCCTAAAGTGTGGCCCAGATATTGATACGGCCCTCCGGGGAAGGGGCCGTCTTGTTTTGCATGATACGACACCACTTACGGGGTGGCCTCAACGGCCGCCGTCGCCGAACTGTCCGCGCCGCCGATCGCCTGTGAAATGTCAGGAAGAAAAGCGCCAGACTTTCGCGAGGAAGGCGTCGATGCTGGCCGCCAGCTTCCCGGCGTTCTCGCCCACCTGGCCCGACACTTCGGAAACGTGGGCGGCGGACGTCGCCGTTTCCTCCACGGCGCCCTTCACCGAGTTCATGTTGATCGCGATGTCGCGGGTGCCGATCGCCACCTCCTGAACGGCGGTGCTGATGGACGTCGTGGCGCCGCCCTGCTGGGTCAGCGCGCCCATGATCGAGGTGGTGTAGGAATTGACCTCGCCCATCACATTGGCGATGTCCTGAATAATATGAACCGTGGCGGCGCTGTCCGTCTGAATGACGCCGATCTGGGCGGTGATCTCCTCCGTCGCCTTGGCGGTCTGCCCGGCGAGGTTCTTGACCTCGGCAGCCACCACGGAGAAGCCGCGGCCCGCGTCACCGGCCCGCGCGGCCTCGATCGTCGCATTGAGGGCGAGAAGATTGGTCTGCTCGGCGATCTCCCGGATCAGGCCGATGATGGCGCTGATCCGCTGCGCGGAATCGGCGAGGCGGCCGACCTGGTCGTTGGCGCTGACGGTCTTGGTGTTGGCATCGTTGACGATCGCGCTCGTTCGCGTCACCTGCTGCGAGATTTCCTCGATGGACGCGGACAGTTCCTCCGCCGCGGCCGCCACGGTCTGGGCGTTGGCATGGACCTGCTGGGTTGCGACCGCGACCGATCTGGTGCGCCCCTGAGCATCGGTGGAGAGCCCCATCAGCGAGGTGGAGACGGCAGCCATCGCCTCGGTGCTGTCCGCCACCGGCTTGAGGAGGCTCGACGCATCGTCGCGGAAGCCGGCGATCAGCTCCTCGACGACGATCTGGCGCTCGCGCTCCTTCTCGAACCCCTCCCGCCGCTCGACCTCGAGCTGAAGCTGGCGGCGGGCGTTGTCGCGGAATACGGCGAGGGTGCGCGCCATCTCGCCCATCTCGTCCGTGCGCTCCGTGCACGGTATCGTCGCGTCGAGATCGCCCTGGGCCAAGGACACCATGGTCCCGGACAGCCGGCGGATCGCCCCCGTGATGCGGCCCAGGAGCCCGGTCAGGATCAGGCAAACGAGGCCGATCGCGCCGCCTGTCATTCCGATCATCATCGTGAGCGCCTCGGTACGGGCTTTGCTCACCGCCGAGCGGTCGAAGGCGATCACGACGACGCCGATCGTCGATCCGTCGCGAACGACCGGCAGGGAGCCGACCTCGAACCTGTCCGTCGAATGGAAGGACACCGCATCGCTGGCATCCCCTGCGAGAGCGTCGTCGCCGAGGGCCGCCAGAAGGGCGGCCAGCTCCGCCTCGCCGTCCACGCCCTCCGCATGCGTCGATACGAAGATCGAGCCGTTGGGCTCCCGCACCACGGCCCAGGAGAAATTCGGGTTTGCGGTGAGCGGCGCGAGAACGGTGGCGGCGAGATCGCGGTTGAATTCCCAAATCGCGTTGCCGAGCGGCTGATTGGCCATGATCGCGCTGAGGCCGATCTCGGAGCGGAACGATCCCTGGAGTTGCTCGATGCGCTGCGTGAGATTCAGAAAGGAGAAGCCGGCGAAGGCGAGTGTCACGACGGCGACGACCGGCACCACCATCTTGAACTTGATCGACTGCCAGAATTTCATGAATGAAGCCTCCGCCGCCTCGGGTACGGGAACGATTCCGCGTGAACACACCACGGAAGATGCCCTTGGGCGCACCGTTCGGACGGCGCGGCCAAGGGCGGTAGATTTGCGTCAGTCGCCGGCAGCGGCGAGGATCGCATCGGCGGAGAACGTGTAATTCGCGACGCCCGCCTTGGCTTTCGAGAAGCTGGCGAAGTCGATACGTTCCCAGTCTCCGGCGCCAAGTTTGGCCAGGAAGGCATCCACATTTTCACCCGTCACGGCCGACATGGGGAATTGCACGTCGGCGCCGCCGCCCGACGCGAAGTCGGCGCCCTTCATGTAGTCGTAGAGCAACACCATGGACCACGCGCCGCCGAAGAAGTGGCCGCCGTGGGTGAGCGTCATTTCGCCGGCCTTGACCGCCTTCAGCGCATCGGCCGACCAGTTGAGGCCGGCGAAGCTGATGTCGACGCCGGGCTTCAGCCCCTTCTCCCTCGCCGCCTCCATGGCGCCGAAGGCGATCGGATCATTGGCCGCCCAGATCGCGTCGGCCGTTTCGCGGGCGAGGAAGGCGGAAGCGCGGTCCTTGGCGGTGTCGCGGTTCCAGTGGACGGGAATGGCGCGAACGATCTTCGCCGCAGGGTCTTCCTTGACGGCGCGCTTCAGGCCGGCTTCGCGCTGGAGAGCGGCCGGCGTCGCCGTGTCGCCGATGAGGGCGAGAATCGAGATGCCGTCCTTGTCCTTGCCGGCTTTCCTGGCGGCGACGATCAGCGAACGGCCCATCTCGTAGCCCGCGATCTCGTTGTCGGGGATGAGCGATCCGATCAGGTTGGGGACGCCCTGGCGGGCCTTGCCGGCCTTGGCCTCCTGCTCGTCCGTGAGCTTGTTCAGCAGGAAAAAGGTCTTGATGCCCGCCTTGTCGAGCGTGGCGAGCAACTCCGGCCCCTGCTGAAGCTCGTTAACGATGACCACCACGTCGGGTTTGCCGGTGCGGGACGCGATGTCCTGCGCGGCCTTCGCCATGGCGAAGCGGTCGCGGGAGGTATCGATCACTTCCAGATCGATGTCGAGATCGTTCGCGGCCGCGCGCATGGTTCCGGCAACCTCGCCCCAGAAATCGGTGCTGCCGCCGGGGTTGATGAAGGCGACGGAGAATTCACCGGCCTGGGCAGCCGCCGTCGTCAGAAAGGCGCAGGTGGCAAGCGTCGAAAGAATGGCTTTCATGTTTTCCTCCACACAGGGGTGCGCTTCAGGAAGATTTTCGATGCGACACAGAGAAATAGACGAGAAGAATAAATCGAATGTGACAAAGTATATGCTCTATAATGATGGTAAAAATATAACATATTTTGCACCATTGTCCGTTATCTCACCCGGCATAAGGCGGCACTTTATGCTATATGATGAATGTATATTCATAAATATTATAATAATATTCAAAATATTGAAAATTATGCAATAATTATTATTAACTATTGAATATACGTGATAATTTTATTGAAATATCCACGGGCGTCATCAAGCTTGCAGCGATCGCAATGATGGCTTGAACGGTTAAGTCATCATCCCGCCCATGGGCTTGGCGGCCTTCCGCATGCTGCCGACGATTTGTTGTGTCGGCGCGGCCCGTCTATTATAGTAGCACGATGAGCAAAATCGACGATATGGACCGGCGTATCGGTGCCCGCGTTCGCGCTGAACGCGAAAGCCGGGGGTGGTCCCTCACGGAACTTGCTGAAAAGGCATCGGTTTCGCGCGCGATGATCTTCAAGATAGAGCGCGGGGACAGCAGCCCGACCGCCAAGGTGCTCGGAAAGCTGTCCGGCGCCTTCGGTCTGAGCATGTCGACACTCATGGCGCGCGCCGAAATCGGCCAGGGGCGCTTGCTACGAAAGGCGGATCAGCCGGTCTGGATCGATCCCGAGACCGGCTATGTGCGCCGCCATGTTTCGCCGCGCTCCGATATGCCGCTCGATCTGGTGCGGATCACGCTGCCTGCGGGCAAGGATGTGCCCATGCCGGCATCCACTTACGCGTTTCTGCGCCACCTGATCTGGGTTCTGGACGGCGAACTTGTGTTTGTGGAAGGAGAGGTGCGGCATGAGATGCAGGAAGGCGACTGCCTGGAACCGGGCCCGCCGGCCAACTGCGCCTTCAGGAATGAAAGCGGGCGGCCTTGCACCTACGCCGTGCTCGCCTTGAGGGCTTCCTGAAGCCGTATGGCCGAACGCCGACGTTTCGCGTTCAGGCTCCCCACCTATGGGCATTGAAAAGGATAATCTACTATATTATACAAATCGTGCTTTCATAGTGATACGAAAGGACGGGCAGGATGGAAATCCGCGACGCAGGCACGGCCGACATTGAAGGAATCACGGCGATTTACAACGACGCCATAGAGCACACGACGGCTATCTGGAACGAAAGGAAGATCGATGCCGCGAACCGCCTGACCTGGCTCACCGACAGGCAACGGGCGGGCTATCCCGTGCTTGTCGCGGTAGACGACAGCGGCGGCGTTCTGGGTTGCGCTTCCTTCGGGGATTGGCGCGCGTGGGACGGCTATCGGCACACCGTTGAGCATTCCATCTATGTCCGCGCCGATCAGCGCGGAAACGGCATCGGTAAGGCCCTCATGACAGCTCTCATCGAGCGTGCGAAGAGCATCGGCAAGCACGTGATGGTGGCCGGTATCGAAGCCGGGAACACCGGATCAATCCGGCTGCATGAAAGGCTCGGCTTCAAGCATGTCGGGCATCTGAAAGAGGTCGGTACGAAGTTTGGCGCATGGCTCGATCTCGCGTTTCTCCAGCTCACGCTTGATGCGCGCACCGTCCCCGACGAACCCCGGCGGGAGCAATGACCCTGTTCATCTTCGCGCTGCCCGTCGCCGCCTGTATAAGGTTATCTCACCGGGGAAAACGGGCTCGGTCAGCCGGCCACCAATCGAATGCGCGGATGGCTTGCAATGATCTCCAGCACGATCTCAAAATATGTGGGACCCGCGCCGCTTTCGAGCTCGGCCAGACGCCGGTTTACCTGGGCGGCGTCGAACATCTCGGGTCTCTCCAGCTTGTGCGCATAAAATTGCTTCGTTGCCTCGAAGCCGAGCGCATTGCGGCTCTTTTCCATGTTCTTCCAGACGAGCCCTACCGGCGCATCGCCCGCAGCAGCACCGTAAGAGCCGTACAGCATATCGTCCAGCGCATCGAGACTTGGAGCGAGTTTCCAGTCTTCGTCAGCCATGAATACATGGTTGATCTCGTCGTAGAACGACGGAATGTCGGTGATTTTGTCACCGTCAATGGTAAGCGTTTTCATCGAACCTTAAGGGCAAGCGACGGCGAAGGAGAGTGGAGAGCGATCCCTGCGCCATCGCCCCCTTGCAGATTTATATGCGGGAGAGCAGAAACATGAAAGCGGCTTGGCTCCTGTTTTCAGTGGCGGCTGCCGTCGGCATTCCAGAGGGGATGTAACGCTCCGGTGCGTCGAAGCAGGCGGAACGGTGCGCGATATCGAGATCGTTACCGGCAAATAGGCAACTTCCTCGCAGGGGGCTGACGCCCAGCGCCGCTGTGGCGATCCGTCCTTGGCCGTATAACGCCCGTCGCCCTGACGGCGCGGGCATAACTCATGAGGGCGCCGTCCGGCCGCCTCTTTTCCGTTTCGGTCGCTGTGGCCTTCACCGGCGGCGTCTCGACCATTCATGCCAGATGACATAGAGCACGCACCCGCCGATGAAGGCGACGACGGTTTCAGGCGTGATCGTCACTGCCGCGCCCCTACTTCGATCCGCTGAAAGGCGGCAGCGGCCGTCGCCGTGAGGGTTGCGGTTGGGCTAGAATTGGTATCGCTTGGGAAATTGTCGCATTTTTTCAATACGTTGAAGGAATGCAAATGGCGGAGAGGGAGGGATTTGAACCCCCGATGGAGTTGCCCCCATGCCGCATTTCGAGTGCGGTGCATTCAACCACTCTGCCACCTCTCCGCTCGCGGTGATGCTCTTAATAGCCGAGTCGCGCCGAAGATCAAGAGGGTTTCGCGCCGATTTTCGGGATTGTTCGTTGACAATTTCCGCATGCACGATTACGCAGAAAGCTTCAATGTGGTACCTGCCGCATTCATTGAGAACCTGAGGCGTCGGCGATTCCGGCCTGGCGCCCGAGCGTTCTTGCATAACTGACAAAAAGCCGCTCTGTCGCACGATGGCTCCGGTCGCAAAGGCCGTGCCGGCGCCGGCAAGAGGGGTTCGGAACACAGGATAAAAAAGATGTTCGCAGTCATCAGGACTGGTGGCAAGCAATATACCGTCGCGGCGGATGATGTGATCGCCGTCGAGAAGCTGGATCTCGAAGCCGGCGCGGCCGTGACGTTCGACGACGTGCTGGTGCTCTCCAAAGGCGCGGACGGCATCGAGGTCGGCGCGCCGGTCGTCGCCGATGCATCGGTCGCGGCCGAGGTGGTGGAGCAGACGCGCGGCAAGAAGGTCATCGCGTTCAAGAAGCGCCGCCGGCAGAATTCCAAGCGCAAGCGCGGCCACCGTCAGGCGTTCACGGTCGTGCGCATCACCGATATTCTCGTTGCGGGCAAGGCGCTTCCGCGCCCCGAAAAGCCTGCGAAGGCCGAGCCGGCCGAAGCCGCTCCGGTCGCCGCGGAGTAAGTGCGCCGAACACGCGGCTCGAGCGGGTTTCCGATTTCGGTCGAACGAAGCTGCTCAGGCGCGGATCATCGTTTTCCCGGTGCGCCGGAGCTGTCGCGACCATCGCATGACATCCGGGCGCCGCATTTGATCAGGATATTGGGAGTTCAGTCATGGCTCATAAGAAATCGGGCGGCTCGTCCCGCAACGGGCGCGATTCAGACGGTCGCCGCCTCGGTGTGAAGAAATATGGCGGCGAGGCTGTCATTCCGGGCAACATCATCGTGCGCCAGCGCGGCACGAAGGTTCATCCGGGCGACAACGTCGGCATCGGCAAGGATCATACGCTCTTCGCTCTCGTCGAGGGGCGCGTGGAGTTCCTGACGCGGCTCGGGCGCGCCTATGTGCGCGTCGAGGCGGTGCAGGAAGCAGCAGAGTAAACAAGGCGAAAGCTGTCCGACAAAGAGCTTTCGCCGGTATCCCTTGACCCCGGCGGAGGGCGGCATGTGTCGGCGCGCAATCCGGTTGACGGGGGAAATGGGATACCATTTCCCCCTTTGTCGTTTCTTGGCCCGGCGGATGCCGGGCCGCAGGACCGGAGCACGCAGATGACCATTCGCACCATGATCGCCAAAGCCATTGCCGCCCTTGCCCGCACGACGGGTATCGCGCAGGGCGCGGCCGCCGGTCGCGTATGGCGATTCGTTCCGGGCCTGTCGCTTCACGGCGGCCAAGGGCTCAAACACCTTCCCGTGCGTGCATCTGCGGAACGCGCCGCATGTGCACGCTATCTCGCAGACGTCCGCATGCGGGCGTATCTGTCGGCGAGAGCGGGGAGGCAGGGGCTATGCTGAGCGAGGCGGTGAGAACCGGCCGGTTGCTGCTGAGGCCGGTCAGGGCGGATGACGCGCAGGCGCTTTTCGCGCTGGAGACATGGAATGTGGTGCGGTGGCTCGCGCCCGTTCCCTGGCCGTTGGCGCCGGCGGATGTCGAGGGCTATGTGGCGCGCGCGGCGGAAGAAAACGATGCGGGCGTGAGCGCCAATTACACCATCGTCTGCAACGGCGCGCCGTGCGGCGTGATCGCGCTGCATCCGCGGGACGGCGCCTACAGCCTCGGATACTGGCTTGGCGAGCCTTATTGGGGCAGGGGGCTGATGAGCGAGGCGACGGAGGCTTTCGTCGATGCGTTCTTCGCGCGAAGCGGCGTCCTGCATGTGATATCGGGCGTGTTCGCGGGCAACGCGGCCTCGCTCCGGGTGCAGGAAAAGCTCGGCTTCGTCGTCGTGGGCGATACGCTGCGCTTCTCCCGGCCGCACGGACGGCCGATGCCCTATTACGAAACGGTGCTCGGGCGCGAGCGGCATGCGCGCGGGCTTGCCGCATAGAGCGTTCTCGGGAGCGTCGATCGGGCGGCATCGTCCGGGTCGCGGGCTCGGGGGCGGTCGGACTAATGAGCCGCCGGGACGGTCTCCCGGCGGCGTTCGGTTTTTGAAGAGGCGGGGCGCTGAAGATCGCGTCCGGCGCGGGTGCGGAACAGGCGATGAAGTTTCTTGATCAGGCAAAGGTTTATGTGCGCTCCGGCGACGGCGGCGCGGGCTGCGTCTCGTTTCGGCGTGAGAAGTTCATCGAGTTCGGCGGCCCCAACGGCGGTGACGGCGGGCGCGGCGGCGATGTCGTGGTGGAGTGCGTCGACGGCCTTAACACGCTGATCGATTATCGCTACCAGCAGCATTTCAAGGCCCGGCCCGGCCAGCACGGCATGGGCAAGAACCGCACCGGCGCGCGCGGCCCGGATGCGGTGCTCAAGGTGCCGGCCGGCACGCAGATCTTCGCGGAGGAC
This sequence comes from Pseudochelatococcus sp., assembly GCF_050946405.1. Lineage (NCBI taxonomy): Bacteria > Pseudomonadati > Pseudomonadota > Alphaproteobacteria > Hyphomicrobiales > Chelatococcaceae > Pseudochelatococcus > Pseudochelatococcus sp. Next base: position 515,712 of record NZ_JBMNUS010000002.1, on the reverse strand, counting down.
AACGAGACGCTGCTTGCGGATCTCACCGAGGTCGGGCAGCGTGTGGTGCTGGCGCGCGGCGGCAACGGCGGCTTCGGCAACGCCTATTTCAAGTCCTCGACCAATCAGGCGCCCCGCCACGCCAACCCCGGCTTGCCGGGCGTCGAGATGTGGATCTGGCTGCGCCTGAAGCTGATCGCCGACGCGGGCCTCGTCGGCCTGCCGAACGCGGGCAAATCGACGTTCCTTGCGGCGGTGAGCGCTGCGAAACCCAAGATCGCCGATTATCCCTTCACCACGCTGCATCCCAACCTCGGCGTCGTGGGCATCGACGGGCGCGAGTTCGTGCTTGCCGATATTCCGGGGCTGATCGAAGGCGCGCACATGGGTGCCGGGCTGGGCGACCGCTTTCTCGGCCATGTCGAGCGCTGCCGCGTGTTGTTGCATCTCGTCGACGGCACGAGCGAGGACGTCGCCGGCACTTACGAGACGATCCGCGCGGAGATCGAGGCTTACGGCGGCGGTCTCGCCGACAAGCCGGAGGTCGTGGCGCTGTCGAAGATCGATGCGCTCGACGATGAAACGCGGCGGGAGCGCGCGGAGGAACTGGGGCAGGCGGCGGGCCAGACGCCGCTGATGCTGTCGTCCGCATCGCGCGAGGGCGTGGAAGCGGCGCTGCGCCGGGTGGCCGACATCATCCGCGCCGCGCGGGAGGAAGAGCAGGAGCTTGAAGGACCGCCGGCCGACTGGCAGCCGTAAGTTTCGTCGGTTATCGCGCGCCAGCCCTGCCGCTGCCGCATATGGCCTCGTCTTTTCCCGCGCGCGCATAACGGTTAAGTATTTCGCGCGTCGTCTCTCGCCCGAATGAGTATCATGACCGATTGTTCCGTCATCCCCGCATCGGCCCGGCAGGTGCCGGAACTGGCGCAGTTCCGCCGCATCGTCGTCAAGGTGGGCTCGTCCCTGCTGGTGGACCGCGAGCGGGGGCGCCTCAAGCGTAGCTGGCTCGCGGCGCTGGTGCAGGATATCGCGCGGCTGCACGAGCGCGGGGCGGAGGTGATCGTCGTCTCCTCCGGCGCCATCGCGCTGGGGCGCACCGTGCTGCGGCTGCCGCCGGGACCGCTGAAGCTGGAGGAAAGCCAGGCGGCGGCGGCCGTGGGGCAGATCGCGCTGGCGCGCCGGTGGACGGAGGCGCTCGCCATCCACGAGATCGTCGCCGGCCAGATCCTGCTGACCTTTTCCGACACCGAGCAGCGCCGGCGCTACCTGCACGCCCGCGCCACCATCGGCAAGCTGCTCGAACTCGGTGCGGTGCCGATCATCAACGAGAACGATTCGGTCGCCACCAGCGAAATCCGCTACGGCGACAACGACAGGCTGGCCGCGCGCGTCGCGACCATGGTGGGGGCGGATGCGCTGGTGCTGCTGTCCGACGTCGACGGACTCTATACCGCGCCGCCGGTCGGCAATCCGCATGCGCGCCACATCCCGCTCGTCACCCACATCACGCCCGAGATCGAGGCGATGGCGGGCGGCGCGGCGTCGGAACTGTCGCGCGGGGGCATGCGCACCAAGGTGGAGGCCGGCAAGATCGCCACCGCCGGCGGCGCGTGCATGGTCATCGCGGACGGGCGCGTCGAGGGACCGCTCGGCACGGTGATGAACGGCGGGCGCTGCACGTGGTTCCTGTCGCCGTCGAATCCGGTGACGGCGCGCAAGAAGTGGATCGCCGGCACCTTGCTGCCGCTGGGCACCCTGCATGTCGACGCCGGCGCGGAACGCGCGTTGCGCCGGGGCGCGAGTCTGCTGCCGGCCGGCGTGCGGCGCATCGAGGGCGCGTTCCATCGCGGCGACGCGATTTCCATCCGCGGGCCGGACGGGCGGGAAGTCGGCCGCGGGCTCGTCGGCTACGATGCCGACGAGGCGGGGCTGATCGCCGGCCATTCGACGCAGGATATCGAGACGCTGCTCGGCCACGGCGGCCGGGCCACCATCGTGCACCGGGACGATCTCGTCGTCTTCGGCAGCGAGGTGCCCGAAGGCGAATGACAGGCATGACGGCCGCCGCGCTTGACCGCGGTTGCCGCTTGCGTAGACAATAATGGTATCGTCGCATGACGTTGGGGCATTTGACATCGGGGCATTTGCCCGTTGGAGGAGCATGACCATGGCGGATCTGGCCGCGGACGCGGAGAAGCGAAACGAAGGGCAGGGCACGCCTGCGGGCGCGCAAGCGAACGCGCCTGCGCCGCTTTCGGCGCTGATGTCCGACATCGGCCGGCGTGCCCGCAGGGCCGCCCGCACGCTGGCGCTCGCCTCCGACGCCGACAAGATCGCGGCGCTCGAGGGCGCCGCGCGTGCGATTCGCGCCGATGCCGAGGCGATCATCGCCGCCAATGCCGAGGATGTGGCCGACGCGCGCGCCGCCGGCCGCCCGGCCGCGTTCGTCGACCGCCTGCAACTCACGCCCGCCCGCGTGGAAGCCATCGCGCAGGCGGTGGAACTCGTCGCCGGGCTGCCCGACCCGGTCGGGCGGGTGCTGGCGACTTTCGAGCGCCCCAACGGCCTCGTCATCGAGCGCGTTTCCGTGCCGCTCGGCGTGATCGGCGTGATCTTCGAGAGCCGGCCGAACGTGGCCGCCGACGCGGGCGCGCTGTGCGTGAAGGCGGGCAACGCCGCCATCCTGCGCGCGGGCTCCGAGAGCTTCCGCTCGGCGCAACGGCTGGTCGCGGCGCTGCGCGCCGGACTCGAGAGCGCCGGCCTGCCCGGCGACGCCGTGCAGCTCGTGCCGGTGCGCGACCGCGAGGCCGTGGGGCTGCTGCTCGGCGGGCTCGACGGGAACGTGGATGTCATCGTGCCGCGCGGCGGCAAGGGCCTCGTGGCGCGGGTGCAGGCGGAGGCGCGCGTGCCGGTGTTCGCGCATCTCGACGGCATCTGCCATGTGTTCGTGCATGCGCAAGCCGATCTCGACATGGCGCGCAAGGTGCTGATCAACGCCAAGATGCGCCGCACCGGCATCTGCGGCGCGGCCGAGACGCTGCTCGTCGACCGGGCGGTGGCGGATACGCATCTGAAGCCGCTGGTGGAAGCGCTGATCGAAGCGGGCTGCGAGGTGCGCGGCGACGCGCGGACGCAGGCGGCGGACGCGCGCGTGAAGCCCGCGACCGAGGAGGACTGGCGCACCGAATACGAGGACGCCATCATTTCCGTGCGCGTGGTCGACGATCTGTCGCAGGCCATCGACCATATCGAGACATACGGCTCGCACCATACCGATTCGATCATCACGCAGGACAGGGAAGCGGCGGCGCGCTTCCAGCGCGAGGTCGATTCCGCCATCGTGGCGCATAACGCCTCGACCCAGTTCGCGGACGGCGGCGAGTTCGGCTTCGGCGCCGAGATCGGCATCGCGACAGGGCGCATGCACGCGCGCGGCCCCGTGGGCGTGGAACAACTGACGTCGTTCAAATACCGCCTGCACGGCAACGGGCAGACGCGGCCTTGACGGACAAGAGCGCGGCGGGATCGCTGAAACGGCATGCGCCGGCGTTGCCGCCGCACGCGCCGGGCATGCGCATCGGACTGTTCGGCGGTTCCTTCAACCCGCCGCACGCCGGCCATCGCCTTGCGAGCCTGATCGCGCTGAAGCGCCTGCAACTCGACCGCGTGTGGTGGATCGTCACGCCGGGCAATCCGCTCAAGGACAATTCCGCGTTGCCGCCGCAGGCGAAGCGGATGGCGGCCGCCCGCGCGCTGACGCGCCATCCGCGCATCGACATCACCGGCTTCGAGGCCGAGATCGAGACGCAGTTCACCTTCGACACGATCGACTGGCTCGCGCGCCGCTGCCCGGAGGTGGATTTCGTCTGGATCATGGGCGCCGACAACCTCGCCGGGTTTCACCGCTGGCAGCGCTGGCGCGACATCGCGCGCCTCGTGCCGCTCGCGGTCATCGACCGTCCGGGCTCCACCCTGAAGGCGGCGCGATCGAGAGCGGCGACGGCGCTCGCCCGCTATCGATTCGCGGAGACGGAAGCGGGCCTGCTTGCCGGCGCGCGTCTGCCGGCCTGGGTGTTTCTGCACGGCCCGCGATCGCCGCTGTCTTCCACCATGCTGCGCGCGGCGCAGGAGGCCGCGCCGTAAGCAGGCAAGTACGGCGGCCTTTTCCCCGCGGATTTGCGGGATCGGGCGTTCGTTGCCGTTGAAGCGCGGGTCGCCTGCGACTATCTTGATCGAAGATGCGAGGATGAGCGCCGCGGGGCTGTCGTTTCCGGCCTGTTCATCCGCAGGATTTGTTTGTTGATGCATCGGGCCGAAGCGGACGCGGATTCCCGGCTTGATGCGCTAGTGTGAGGAACGGGCACTGAGCCAGATTTCGGAACATGGCGCCTCGCCGGCGCCGCTCGATCAGGCGTCCGACGGCGCGGCGGCGCTGATCGCACGCGGTCAGCTTGAGGACATGAAGGCGGAGGATATCGTCGAGATCAATCTCGTCGGCCGCACCACCATCGCCGATACGATGCTCGTCGCCTCGGGCCGTTCCGACAGGCACGTCGGCGCGATCGCCGAGAAGGTCGTCACCGCCCTCAAGGATGCGGGCTTCGGGCCCGTGCGTGTCGAGGGCGTGCCGGCTTGCGACTGGGTGCTGATCGACGTGGGCGATGTCATCGTGCATGTCTTCCGGCCCGAGGTGCGCGGCTTCTACAATCTGGAGAAGATCTGGAGCGCCGACCGGCCCAAGGAACCGCGGGACAGTTGAGCGGGCCGTGCGTATTACCGTTCTGTCGGTCGGGCGGCTGAAGGCCGGTCCCGAAAGGTCGCTTGTCGAGCGTTATCATGAACGCGCCGTGCCGCTCGCCCGCACGCTCGGCTTCGGTGCCATCGACCTGCCGGAGCTTCCCGAGAGCAACGCCCGCCATGCGGACCAGCGCAAGGCGGAGGAGGGCGCGGCGCTGCTGGCGCGTTGCGCGTCCGGCGTGATCGTGGCGTTCGACGAACGCGGGGCCAATCTGTCCAGCGCCGATTTCGCCCGCAGGCTTTCCGGCTGGCGGGACGCCGGCGAGGCGGGTGTCAACCTGATCGTGGGCGGGCCGGACGGGCTTGACGCCGCCGTGCGCGAACGGGCCTCGCTCGTGCTGTCTTTCGGGGCGCTGACGATGCCTCACCAGATTGTGCGTGCGCTGGTGCTTGAGCAGGTATATCGTTGCCTGACGATTCTCGCGGGCCACCCCTATCACCGCGTTTGACGCCCCGTCGATGTGTTGCAAGGCGCAGATGGCTTTTCCTTTTCAGCGGTTTGGCGGTTTGCTGGTGTGTGCCGTCGCGCTCGCCGCAGGCATCCCTGCGCGCGCGCAGCAGCCGGCTGCTGCGCCGGCCGGCGCTTCGGCGCAATCGTCGGCGCAATCATGGGCCGATGCGGAGGCGGACCGGCGTCGGCGCCAGCAGGAACTCGAGGCGATGGAGGCCGATCTTGCCGCCCGCGCGGCGCGGCGCGATGCGCTGCGCGCCGAGATCGAGGGCCTGAGCAAGGACCGCGCCGAACTGAACCGCATCCTGCTGGAGACCACCCGGCGCATCGGCGCGGCGGAGGAGCGCGTGTCCGCCATCGAGCAGCGGCTCGCGACGCTGGACGGGAGCGAGCAGGCCATCCGCCAGTCGCTGGAGAGCCGCCGGGACGTCATCGCCGAGGTGCTCGCCGCCTTGCAACGCATGGGCCGCCACCCGCCGCCCGCCGTGCTCGTGGCGCCCGAGGACGTGCTGCGCGCCGTGCGCACCGCGATCATGCTGGGCGCGACGGTGCCGGAACTGCGGGCGGAAGCGGAGGCGCTCGCTTCCGACCTTGCGGAACTCGCGCGCCTGCGCCAGCAGATCGCCAGCGACCGCGAGGCGCTCAAGGCGGATATCCGGACCCTCAACGGCGAGCAGGACAGGTTGGCCGCGCTGATGGAAGAGCGCCAGCGCCGCATCAGCGAGGTGGAGAAGATCGACGCCGGCCAGAGCGCGCAGGTCGCCGATCTCGCCAGCCGGACGGAAAGTCTCAAGGATTTGATCGGCCGCATGGAGCGCGAGATCACAGCCGCCCGCAACGCTGCCGAGGAAGCGGCGGAAGCCGCGCGCGCGCGCGACAAGGCGGTGGAAGACAGGCTCGCCGCTGCTCCCTTCGGCGATCCGGCGCGGCTCGAACCCAAGATTTCCTTCGCGAAAGCGTTGGGGCTCCTGCCTTTTCCGGCGCGCGGCGAGGTTGTCCGCGCCTTCGGCGCCCCGGACGGCTTCGGCGGCGTGGCCGACGGCATTTCCGTCGCGACGCGGGCGGAAGCCGTCATCTCGTCGCCCACCGACGGATGGATCGTCTATTCCGGCCCGTTCCGGTCCTTCGGTCAGCTCTTGATCATCAACGCGGGCGAGGGATATTATGTATTATTGGCGGGCATGGAGCGGATCAACGTGGCGTTGGGACAATTCGTGCTTGCGGGCGAGCCTGTCGGGCTGATGGGCAAGGAAACGTCTGCGGGGGCGGGATCGCCGGCGGGAGCCGGAGCCCTTGCGGGCGCCAGCACATTTCTCGGTGGCGCCACGGGCCCCATTCTGTATGTTGAGTTTCGCAAGGACGGCGGATCGATCGATCCGTCGCCGTGGTGGGCGAAGGCGAAGGGCGAAAAGGTTCGCGGATGATGCGCAAGATTTCTCTCGTGGTGGCGGGCGCCCTCCTTGGCGCGGGCGTGGCGCTTGTTGGCACGCAATCGCGCCTGTTCTCCGGTACAAGCGCCATCGCCGCCTCCGTCGATACTTATCGACAGCTCACCCTGTTCGGCGATGTGTTCGACAAGGTGCGCAGCGACTATGTTGAGCGGCCGGACGAAAGCAAGCTGATCGAATCGGCCGTTTCCGGCATGCTCTCCTCGCTCGATCCGCATTCCAGCTACATGGACGCCAAGAGCTACCGCGACATGCAGGTGCAGACGCGCGGCTCCTTCGGCGGGCTCGGGATCGAGGTGACGATGGAGGACGGCCTCGTCAAGGTCGTGAGCCCCATCGACGAGACGCCGGCCGCCCGCGCCGGCATCCTGGCCAACGATCTCATCGTGGCCATCGACGGCGAGCCGGTGCAGGGGCTCAATCTCAACCAGGCGGTCGAGAAGATGCGCGGCGCGGTCGATTCCGAGGTGACGCTCAAGATCCAGCGCACCGGGCGCACCGATCCGCTCGAGGTCAAGCTCAAGCGCGACATCATCCGCATCCGCTCCGTGCGCTTCGAGAACAAGGACGACATCGGCTATCTGCGCGTCACCCAGTTCAACGAGCAGACGTTCGACAATCTCAACAACGCCGTCGAGAAGCTGAGCAAGGACATTCCCGCCGACAAGCTGAAAGGCTTCGTCATCGACCTGCGCAACAACCCCGGCGGGCTGCTCGATCAGGCGGTGCTGGTGTCCGATGCGTTCCTGGAACGCGGCGAGATCGTGTCCACGCGCGGGCGCAACACCGATGAGACGCAGCGCTTCAACGCGCGCACGGGCGACATCGCCAAGGGCAAGCCGCTCGTGGTGCTGATCAACGGCGGTTCCGCCTCGGCGTCGGAAATCGTCGCGGGCGCGCTTCAGGATCATCAGCGCGCCAAGCTCATCGGCACCCGCTCGTTCGGCAAGGGATCGGTGCAGACCATCATCCCGCTCGGCCAGAACGGGGCGCTGCGCCTGACCACGGCCCGCTACTACACGCCCTCCGGCCGCTCCATCCAGGCCAAGGGGATCGAGCCCGATTTCGTCATCGAGGAAGTCATCCCGGACGATCTCAAGGGCAAGGATCAGATCCGGGGCGAGGCTGGCCTGCGCGGCCATCTGAAGAACGGCGAGAACACCGCCGCCGAACAGGATGTCAAGGCCGAGGGCGACAAGGACGAGAACGCGGCGGGCTCCTCCGCTTATGTTCCCACCGACCCGGCGCAGGATACGCAGCTCAACGCCGCCTACGATCTGCTGCGCGGCATCGACAATCCGGCGCTCATCCCGAGCAAGAAAACCGAATCGGCCGCCAATCTGACCGACAGGAAGGACGAGAGCGCCAAAAAGGACACGAAGTAGGACTTTCCCGGACAAAGGCCGCTTTTCGGCCGCCCTTCCCGCAAGGGCGGCCTTTTCCGTGGGGGCGTTTGCGGGTAGTCTCCCGCGCGTGTGAGCGGCTGTGTAGCGGGCGGGGCGGCGTCATGTCGGACAAGGTCATTCATTTACGCAAGAAGGTTCGGGCGGAAGACCTGCCCTATCGTGCATGCGTGGGCGTGATGCTGCTCAACGATGCCGGCAGGGTGTTCATTGGCTCGCGCCGCAAGGGCGATGTCGCCGAGGGTTCCGTGTCGCCGGCCTATGTCTGGCAGATGCCGCAGGGCGGCGTCGACAAGGACGAGGACCTGCTGGAGGCGGCGCGGCGCGAACTCTACGAGGAAACCAACGTCCGTTCCGTGAGGGTGCTGGCGCAGACGCCGGACTGGCTGACCTACGACCTGCCGGAACACGACATCGGCGTCGCGCTCAAGGGCAAGTATCGCGGGCAGAAACAGAAATGGTTCGCCATGCGCTTCACGGGCGACGAATCCGAGATCGACGTGCTGCACCCCGGCGACGGCACGGTGCCGCCCGAGTTCGATGAATGGCGCTGGGAAGAGGCGTATCGCCTGCCGGAGCTGATCGTGCCCTTCAAGCGGCAGGTTTACGAACAGGTTGTCGCCTGCTTCGAGGTGCTGACGAAGGGGCGCGGCTGATCGCGACTCTGTTTTACGCGGGATTCGTGCTAAGGGAGCCCCGCGTCGCTCTCTTCGATGAAGGATGCGCCGTCGGCGGGCGTCGTGCGTGACGTTTCCGGCGGAGCGCTTTCCTTGGCGGAGGCGGGCGCGGGCGCATCGGCAAGATGGGCCGCCGGTCTCGTTCAACTTCTGGAAGCGCCCATCCTCATGCCTGCCGTTCATCCCCGTCTTGCCCTTGCCGGCATCACCAGGCGATTCGGCGCGGTGGTGGCGAACGAGGATGTTTCGTTCTCGGTCGAACCCGGCGAGATTCATGCGCTTGTCGGCGAGAACGGCGCGGGCAAGAGCACGCTGGTGAAAATCATCTACGGCCTGCTGCGGCCCGATGCGGGCGTGATTCGCTGGGACGGCGCGGTCGTGAGCCCCGGCGATCCGCGCGAGGCGCGGCGGCTGGGCATCGGCATGGTGTTCCAGCATTTTTCGCTGTTCGACGCCTTCACGGTGGCGGAAAACATCGCGCTCGGTCTCGACGGCGCACAGGATCGGCGCGGGCTTGCGCAGCGCATCGCCGCCATATCCGACAGTTACGGCCTGCCGCTCGATCCCGGCCGCGTCGTCGGCACGCTCTCCATGGGCGAGCGCCAGCGCGTCGAGATCGTCCGCTGCCTGTTGCAAGGTCCGCGCCTGCTCATCATGGACGAGCCGACATCCGTGCTCACTCCGCAGGAGGCGGAAGTGCTGTTCGGCACCCTGCGGCGGCTGGCGGACGAGGGCTGCTCCATTCTCTATATCAGCCACAGGCTGGACGAAATCCGGGCGCTGTGCCGGCGTGCCACCGTGTTGCGGGCGGGAAAGGTCGTCGCGACCTGCGATCCCGCCCGTGAGACGGCCCGGTCGATGGCGGAAATGATGATCGGCACGCAGTTGCGCGCCGTGAAGCGGACGCCGCGCGCGCCCATGCCCGATGCGGTTGCGCGTCTGTCGGTCGCGGGGCTGGAACGCCCGGCGGAACAGGCTTTCGGCGTGGCGCTGCGGGATATCCGCTTCGCGGTGCGGCCGGGCGAGATTTTCGGCATCGCCGGTATCGCCGGCAACGGGCAGGACGAATTGATGGAAGCGCTGTCAGGCGAGTGGCGCGCGCCGGGCGCCGCCGTGATCGCCGTCGACGGGCAGCCGCTCGGCGATCGGGGGCCGCAGGCGCGCCGCCGCGCGGGCTTCCATACGCTGCCGGAGGAGCGCAACGGCCATGCCGCGGTGCCCGGCATGAGCCTTGCCGCCAACACGCTGCTGTCGGCGCGCCATCGCCGGGACATGACGCGCGCGGGTATCGTCAGCCGCGCCGCCGCGCGCGAGTTCGCGCGCCGGATCGTGTCGGCGTTCGATGTGCGCACCTTCGGCGTCGATGCGCCGGCGGCGAGCCTGTCGGGCGGCAACCTGCAAAAATTCGTCGTGGGGCGGGAGGTGCTGCAAAACCCCGCCGTGCTCGCCGTGGCGCAACCGACATGGGGCGTCGACGCGGGCGCCGCCGCCGCGATCCGCGGGGCGCTTGCCGATCTCGCGCGCGAAGGCGCGGCCATCGTGGTGATCTCGCAGGATCTCGATGAACTGCTGGCGCTGACGGACCGGATCGCCGTCATCAGCGGCGGGCGGCTGTCGCGGGTGCTGATGACGGCGGATGTGACGGCGCAGGAGATCGGCCTGCTGATGGGCGGCGCGGACGGGGGCAGGCGCGATGCGGCTTGAACTCGTTCGCCGGCCCGACAATCCGTGGATTGCCGTGGCTTCGCCGCTGCTGGCGGTGGCGCTCACCGTCGCCTCGGGTTTTGCGCTGTTCGCGCTGCTCGGGCTCGATCCCGGGCGGACGCTGTATGAATTTCTCGTCGCGCCGCTGACGAGCTTCCAGAGCCTGACGGAACTCGGCGTGAAGGGCGCGCCGCTGGCGCTGATCGCCACCGGGCTCGCCATCGGCTTTCGCGCCAATGTCTGGAACATCGGCGCGGAGGGGCAACTCGTCGCCGGCGCCATTGCCGCGGGCGGCGTGGCGCTGGCGTTCTGGAACGAGACGGGCTGGTGGATCCTGCCGCTCATGGCGTTGGCGTCGGTTGCCGGCGGCATGGCCTGGGCCGCCATTCCCGCGTTTCTGAGGACGCGCTTCGGCGTCAACGAAATCCTCACGAGCCTGATGCTCACCTATGTGGCCACGCTGATCCTGCAAATGCTGGTGTTCGGACCGTGGAAGGACCCGGACGGCTTCAACTACCCGCAAACGCGGCTCTTTTCGGAATCGGCGCTGTTGCCGGTCCTCATCGGGGGCACGCGGCTGCATGTCGGGGCGCTCGTGGCGCTCGTCGCGGCCGCCGTGGCGTGGTTCGTGATGACGCGGACGACGATCGGCTTCGAGATCGCGGTGATCGGCGACGCGCCGCGGGCGGGCCGTTTCGCGGGTTTCGATGCGCGGCGCATGGTTTGGCTGGCGTTTCTGGTCGGCGGCGGCGTTTCGGGGCTTGCGGGCGCGTTCGAGGCGGCGGGGCCGATCGGGCAGCTCGTGCCGGTGCTCACGCCGGGTTACGGCTTCACGGCCATCATCGTGGCGTTTCTCGGCCGCCTCAGCCCGCCCGGCATCGTGTTCGCCGCGCTGCTGATGGCGCTCACCTACATCGGCGGCGAAAACGCGCAGATCGCCGCGGGACTGCCGCAAGCGGCCACGGGCGTGTTTCAGGGCATGCTGCTGTTCTATCTGCTCGCGACGGACGGCCTGTTGCGCTTCCGCGTCCGGCTGGCGAGGGCGGCATGATCGAACTCGTCATCCCGATCATGGTGGCCATCGTCAGCGCCGCGACGCCGCTGCTGCTGGCGGCGACGGGCGAAATCGTCGCGGAGCGCGCCGGCGTGCTCAATCTCGGCATCGAGGGCATGATGCTGATGGGGGCGATGGCCGGCTTCGCGGCGGCGCTCGTCACGGGGTCGCACGCCGCCGGCATCGCGGCGGCGGCGCTGGCGGGGGTGCTGACGGCGCTGGTGTTCGCCTTTCTCACGCTGACGCTCGCCGCCAATCAGGTGGCGGCGGGGCTGGCGCTGACCATTTTCGGCATCGGCCTTTCCGCGCTCGTCGGCGCGCCTTATGTCGGCCAGCCGGTGCCGGCGCTGCCGAAACTCGCCGTTTCCGGCCTGTCGGATCTGCCGGTCGCGGGGCCGCTGCTGTTCGGCCACGATGGCCTCGTTTACCTGTCGGTCGCCATGGTGGCCCTCGTGTGGTGGTTTTTCAACCGCACGCATGCGGGGCTGAAACTGCGGGCAGTCGGGGAATCGGCCCAGGCGGCGCATGCGCTCGGCCATCCGGTCGTCGCCATCCGCTACGCCGCGAGCCTGTTCGGCGGCGCGATGGCGGGGCTGGCGGGGGCCTTCCTTTCGCTCTCCTACACGCCGATGTGGATGGAGAGCATGACGGCCGGGCGCGGCTGGATCGCGCTGGCGCTGGTCGTGTTCTCGACGTGGAAGCCGTGGCGGGCGCTCGTGGGCGCTTATCTGTTCGGCGGCGTCGGCATTTTCCAGCTCCATGCGCAGGGCGCATGGGGCCTGCCGTCGGAAGTATTCTCGATGCTGCCTTATCTGGCCACCGTCGCGGTGCTGACCGTCATCAGCGCGCAGGCGCGGCGCGGCGGAATGGGAGCGCCTGCGGACCTCGGCAAGCCTTTTCGCGCGCCCTGCTGAGACGCGGTGCCCGAATTAACGCCATCGCATATGAAGCTTTGCCGTTCAAAGCGGGCGCGAAATTCTCTATAAATCAAGGCGATAGATTCTCGCTTCCGAAAGGAAACACGATGTCGGAATTTTCCCCGTTTTCCCTGTCGCGGCGCGCGGCGATCCTGGGCGCCGGCGCGACGGCTCTGGCCGGAAGCCGGGCGGCCTTCGCCGCCGATCCGCTCAAGGTCGGCTTCGTCTATGTCGGGCCGATCGGCGATCACGGTTACAGCTATTCGCACGATCTCGGCCGCAAGGCGGTCGAGGAGGCTTATGGCGATCGCGTCAAGGTTACTTTCGTCGAGAACGTGAACGAAGGCCCGGACTCGGAGCGGGTCATCCGCCAGCTCGCCACGGCCGGCAACGGCCTGATCTTCGCCACCTCCTTCGGCTTCATGCAGCCGACCATCCGCGTGGCGCGCCAGTTCCCCAAGGTCGCCTTCGAGCACGCCACCGGCTACATGACGGCCGCCAACGTGGGCATCTACAACGGCCGCTTCCACGAGGGGCGGGCGGTGCTCGGCACCATCGCGGGGCTCGTGTCGAAGTCCGGCGTCGTCGGCTATGTCGCCTCGTTCCCGATTCCCGAAGTCATCATGGGCATCAACGCCTTCATCCTCGCGGCGCGCAAGGTGCGGCCCGATCTGACGGTGAAGGTGATCTGGCTGAACTCGTGGTACGATCCGGGCAAGGAAGCGGACGCCGCCAAGGCGCTGATCGACGGCGGCGCCGATGTCATCGCCCAGCATGTCGACAGCCCCGCCGCCATGCAGGTGGCGGAGGCGCGCGGCGCTTTCGCCTTCGGCCAGGCGAGCGACATGTCGCGCTTTGCGCCGAAGGCGCATCTCACCGCTATCGTCTATGACTGGGCGCCCTATTACAAGGAGCGCGTCAGGCTGGTGCTCGACGGCGCGTGGAAGTCGGATGACACGTGGTGGGGGCTCAAGCAGGGCCTGATCAGGATTGCTCCCTACAACGAGTCGCTGTCCGAGGACGTGCGCAAGCAGGCCGATGCCGTCAAGGACGCCATCGCGGCCGGGACGCTGCACCCCTTCACCGGGCCGGTGAAGGACCAGAAGGGCGATGTGCGCATCGCGGCCGGCGAAACCATCAGCGACGCCGACCTGCTGAAGATGGACTGGCTCGCCGAGGGCGTGCAGAGTTAGAGCGGCGTACATTCAAGCGGAATCGTCACGCCGCTCTAAATTTTATACTTTACCGCAGCTTGCATTCAATTCGATGGATCGATTTGAACGCAAACTGCTATAGAGCGCGTTCCGATCAAACGGGCTGCCGCCGCCTCATTCACCGGCGAGAGTCGGCGGCGGGGCCTCCCGCTCCGCCGCGGGCTCGACAGGCGTCCGTTCGCTCACCGCCCGCCAGCGTGTCAGCAACGCGCGCAGCACGGCGGGTTTCAGCGGTTTGTGCAGCACGTGCACCCCGGCCGCTTCCGCCTGTTGCCGCACGGCCGGCGACCTGTCGGCGGTGAGCAGGATGGCCGGCACCTGGCGGCGCAGCCGCGCGCGCAACACCGCGATGGCGGCGAGCCCGTCGCCCTGGTCGAGGTGATAATCGGCGATGATCACTTCCGGCGAACGCGGGCTGCGCGCCAGCTTGTCCAGCGCCGCGTCCAGCCCTTCCGCGGTCGTGATGGCGCAGCCCCAGCCGCCGAGCAACTGACGCATTCCGTCCACGATGGTCGGTTCGTTGTCGATGGCGAGAACGTCGAGCCCTTCGAGTCCGGTCGCCGGCGTCACGGCGGGCGGCGCTTCCCGCGTCTCGGGCGCGACGGCTTCCGCCAGCGGCACCGTCACCATGAAGACGGTGCCCTTGCCGGGCTCCGAGCACAGGGAAACCGGATGGTTCAGCACGCGGCCGATGCGCTCGACGATGGACAGGCCGAGCCCCAGCCCGCGCGCCACCTTCGCGCCCTGCTGAAGGCGCTGGAACTCGCGGAAGACGAGATGCTGCTGATCGGCCGGGATGCCGAGGCCGGTATCCCACACCTCGATGCGCAGGTGGCTGCCGCGCCGGCGCGCGCCCACGAGCACCCGCCCCGAGGGCGTATATTTGATGGCGTTGGAGACGAGGTTTTGCAGCAGCCGCCGCAGCAGCCGCCGGTCGGAGCGCACGGTGAGCGCCGGGGCGACGACCCGCAGTTCCACGTTCTTTTCCCGCGCATCCATGCCGAACTCGCGCTGAAGACGGTGCAGAAGCTCATCGATACGCAGGCTGGTCATTTCCGCCTGCATGACGCCGCCGTCGAGGCGCGAGATATCGAGAAGCGCCGTCAGTATTTCCTCGACGGCGTCGAGCGACGCCTCGATGTTTTCGGCGAGCGCCGCATTATGCGCCTTGCGGTCGCGTTCCACGAGCGATGTCGCATAGAGACGGGCGGCGTTCAGCGGTTGCAGGATGTCGTGGCTCGCGGCCGCGAGAAAGCGGGTCTTCGAGGCATTGGCTTCCTCGGCCTCCGCCTTGGCGCGGGTAAGGGCGAGATTGAGCTGGGTCAGCTCCTCCGTGCGCTCGCGCACGCGCTTTTCAAGCGCCTCCTCTTCCGCCGCCGCCTCGGTGATGTCCGTATAGGTCGTCACCACGCCGCCATCCGGCAAATGATTGGAGCGCACCTCGATGACGCGGTTGGCCGGATATAGACGCAGACGCGCGGGCTCGACGTCGTTGACGAGGCTCGCCAGCCGCGCCGTGACGAGATCGTCCGCCTTGCCCGGCCCATAGGAGCCGCGTTCGGCATTGTAGCGCAGGATTTCGTCGATGCCGACGCCGAAGCGCACGAGATGCGGCGGCAGGTCGTATAGATCGCGATAAGCGCGGTTCCAGCCGATCAGCCGCAGGTCGCGATCGAGGATGGTGATGCCCTGCCGGGCATGGTCGAGCCCGTGCTGGAGAATGTCGCGGTTGTACTGGATGGCGGCGGAGGCGTCGTCCAGCAGCCGCAGGGCATCGTGCGTGGAAAGATTGCGCCCGCGCAGCAGCAGCGACAGCACCAGCCGCGACGAGGATGCGCCGATGGCGGAGGCGAGCAGATGTTCCGCATAGCGCAACAGGTGGATGTCGGCCTCGCCGGAGGTCGGCCCGCCGCGGTGGGCGGAAAAGCTTTCGAAGGCGCGTTCGGCGCGTTCGCGGCCCAGATAACGGGCGACGACGCCCCTCAGGTCTTCCACGGACACCGGCGAGCGGCGTAGCCAGAACGTCTGCACGAGGCCGAGCGGCGCACCGTCCGAGCCGACGAACACATTGGCCTGCAACCGCTCCAGCGCGGTTTCGGGGCGCAGCAGCGAGAACACGACATAGGCGGCGAGGTTCACCGACAGGCTCCACAGCACGCCGTGCGTGAGCTCGGGCAGGTCGGTGCCGAAAAGCGCCGTCGGCCGCAGGGCCTCGATGGCGAACGGCCCCTGCGCCACGAAAGTCGCCCAGTCGCTGTTGTCGCCGGCAAGGCCGCTGTTTCCGGCGAGGCTCGGCAGCAGCAGCGTGTAGGCCCAGGTCAGGAAGCCGGCGATCAGCCCCGCGCTCGCGCCGAGCGCCGTGCCGCGCCGCCAGACGAAGCCGCCGACGAAGGCCGGGCCGAGCTGCGCGATGGCGGCGAAGGACAGGAAGCCGATCGACGCCAGCGCCGCTTCGCCCGAAACCCGGTAATAAACGTAGGCGAGCAGGATCACGATGACGATGGAGCCGCGCCGCACGAGCAGCACGAAGCCGCTGAGATCGCCCGTGTTGTGCGTGTTGGCGCGCGCCCGCCGGCGCAGGATGAAGGGAATGACGAGATCGTTCGAGATCATGATGGCGAGCGCCACCGAATCGACGATCACCATCGCGGTCGCGGCCGACAGCCCGCCGATGAAGGCGATCAGCGCCATTCCGTGCGCGCCCGCCGAGAGCGGCAGCGCCAGCACCGTCATGTCGGGGTCGACGGCATCGCCCGTGAAGGTCGCCTGTCCCGCGAGCGCCAGCGGCAGCACGAACAGGTTGATGGCGACCAGATAGAGCGGGAACATCCATGCCGCGCGGCGCACGTCCGAGATGTCGCGGTTCTCGACGATGGTCATGTGGAACTGGCGCGGCAGCAGCATCGCCATGCTCAGCGCCAGCAGCGTGAGCGTCAGGAACGTGACGGGGCTGGATGTCCGATGCTGGATATCGCTGCCCGGATACGCGACCGTCGCCCGCGCGAGGATGTCTCCCACGCCGTCGAACATGACGTAGGTGACGAAAACGCCGACCGTCAGGAACGCGACGAGCTTGACGAGCGACTCCAGCGCGATGGCGAGCACCAGCCCGTCCTGATGCTCCGTGGCGTCGACGTGGCGGGTGCCGAACGCCACCGCGAAGACCGCGAGCACGGCCGCGACGACGAAGGCGAGATCGACGCCGAGCGCCTCCGGCGGCAGAAAGGAGATATCCGGCGCCGCTTCGAGAAAGACCGTAAGAGATGACGATACAGCCTTGAGTTGCAAAGCGATATAGGGAATGACGCCGACGGCTGCGATCAACGTCACCAGCACCGCGACGCGGTCGTTCTTGCCGTAGCGGGCGGCGAGGAAATCGGCGATGGAGGTGATGTTCTGCGTCTTGGCGAGTTCCACCACCCGCGCGATGAAGCGGAAGCCGAGGCCGAGCAGCAGGACGGGGCCGATATAGACGGTGAGGAAGTCGAGCCCCGACCGGCCGGCGAGCCCCACCGAGCCGAAGAAGGTCCACGAGGTGCAATAGACGGCGAGTGTCAGCGCATAGATGCTGGAACGCGCGCCGCCGCCCATCAACCGCCGGCCGAACGTGTCGCCCGCATGCGCCACCGCGAACAGGCCGCACAGGTAAATGAGGGCAACGATGACGACGACCCAGGCAGCCATGTTCTACCAACCGGGTTTCACGGCGGCCAGCCTTCGGTCGGCCAGTTGCGTGAGGTGTGGATCACGCGGAGAATGAAAACGATCTCCTGATCTGCAACGGCGTGCAATTCGTAGGCGATGACATAAGGCAGACGGGTGACGGATTTTTCATACATGCCTGTGACGCGGCCCGGCCTGCCGGTAGGGAAGTCACCAAGCGCGTTCCCGGCCGCCTCGATCGCATCAACAACTTTGTCGGCCGCGGCCGGATTATCGCTCGCGATATAGCGGAGGATGGAGAAATAGTCGCTCCGTGCCTCCTTTGACCAGATGATCGGCCTCACTTGAAGCCGGCCATCTTCTTTGCTTCGGCAACGATCTGGCGTGCCTCGGCCATCACCTGCTCATGCGGCACGGTGCGCCCGGCCCTGACATCCGCCATGCCGCGCTTGATGCCCTCGACGATCTCAAGCTCGTGATCCAGATAGGCGGAGAGCGCCTCATCGGCAAGGGCGGCCGGGCTGCGGCGCGTGTCGGCGGCGAGCCGGTCCAGCTTTTCCTTGACCTCCGGCCGGATGTCGATGGTCATGGATGTCGTGGTCGCAGCGGCGGACATGGTTCGAAATCCCCACATGAAACAACGGGCATTATGCCACGCCTGCCGTCAATCGTCCATTTTCAGCGCGGCGATGAAGGCTTCCTGCGGAATCTCGACCTTGCCGAACTGGCGCATGCGCTTCTTGCCTTCCTTCTGCTTGTCGAGCAGCTTGCGCTTGCGCGAGACGTCGCCGCCGTAGCACTTGGCGGTCACGTCCTTGCGCAGCGCCCGGATGGTCTCGCGCGCGATGATCTTGCCGCCGATCGCGGCCTGCACAGGGATCTGGAACATGTGCGGCGGGATCAGCTCCTTGAGCTTCTCGCACATGGCCCGCCCGCGCGCCTCCGCCCGCGTGCGATGCACCAGCATGGCAAGCGCGTCCACCGGCTCGGCGTTGACGAGGATCGACATCTTGACGAGATCGCCGGTGCGGTACTCGGTGATCTGGTAATCGAAGGAGGCGTAGCCTTTCGAGATGGATTTCAGCCGGTCGTAGAAATCGAACACCACTTCGTTGAGCGGCAGGTCATAGACCACCATGGCGCGCTTGCCGACATAGTTGAGGTCGACCTGCTCGCCGCGCCGGTCCTGACAGAGCTTGATGATGGCGCCGAGATAATCGTCCGGCGTCAGGATGGTGGCGCGGATCCACGGTTCGGCCACTTCCTCGATCGCCATCACGTCCGGCATGTCGGCCGGGTTGTGCAGGTCGAGCGACGAGCCGTCGCGCATCTTGAGCTGGTAGACGACCGACGGCGCGGTGGAGATCAGGTCGAGATTGAACTCGCGCTCCAGCCGCTCCTGGATGATTTCGAGATGCAGCAGTCCGAGAAAACCGCAGCGGAAACCGAAGCCGAGCGCGGCCGACGTCTCCATCTCGAAGGAGAAGCTCGCGTCGTTGAGGCGCAGCTTGCCCATCGCCGCGCGCAGATCCTCGAAGTCGGCGGCGTCGACCGGGAAGAGGCCGCAGAACACGACCGGCTGCACGGGTTTGAAGCCGGGCAGGGGCGCCGCGCAGGGGCGCCGGTCCTCGGTGATGGTGTCGCCGACGGCGGTGTCCGCCACCTCCTTGATGGAGGCGGTGAGATAGCCCACCTCGCCGGGGCCGAGCGCGTCGACGGGCGTCATCTTGGGGCGGAACACGCCGACGCGCTCCACCTGATAGGTGGCGCCGGTGCCCATCATGCGGATGGTCTGGCCCTTCTTCAGTTGGCCGTCGACGATGCGCACCAGCACCACGACGCCGAGATAGGCGTCGTACCAGCTATCGACCAGCAGCGCTTTCAGCGGCGCGGTCTCGTCGCCTTTCGGCGGCGGCAGACGGGCGACGATGGCCTCCAGCACGCCCTCGATGTTGAGGCCGGTCTTGGCGGAAATCTCGACGGCCTCCGAGGCGTCGATGCCGATCACTTCCTCGATCTGCTCCTTCACCCGCTCCGGCTCGGCGGCGGGCAGGTCGATCTTGTTGAGGACGGGCACGATCTCGTGATTGGCGTCGAGCGCCTGATAGACGTTGGCGAGCGTCTGCGCCTCGACGCCCTGCGAGGCGTCGACCACCAGCAGCGAGCCCTCGCAGGCCGCGAGCGAGCGCGAGACCTCATAGGCGAAGTCGACGTGGCCGGGCGTGTCCATCAGGTTCAGGATATAGGTCTTGCCGTCCTGCGCCTTGTATTCCAGGCGCACGGTCTGCGCCTTGATGGTGATGCCGCGCTCGCGCTCGATATCCATGCTGTCGAGCACCTGCTCCACCATGTCGCGATCGGACAGGGCGCCGGTCGTCTGGATGAGACGGTCGGCGAGCGTCGACTTGCCATGGTCGATATGGGCCACGATCGAGAAATTGCGGATGTTGTCAAAGCTGTGCGCAGTCATGGCAACGCCATATCAGCCCGCGCGTCCGCCGCCAAGTGGCACGAGGCCCGACTCACGGAATAAATGGATTCGCCCCCGCCGCCGGGGATTTCCGCGCATTCGGCACCTTGACTTGACGGTCTCGCGGACTAGTTTGTCGCAACTCCAGATCGCCCCGCGAGCCGCCGAAAAGCATGATCACGCCCGATACGCACGACCCCCTTCATCCCGCCCGCTCCTTTCAGGGGCTGATCCTCACCTTGCAGCGATTCTGGGCGGCGGAGGGCTGCGTGATTCTCCAGCCCTACGACATGGAAGTGGGCGCGGGCACCTCGCATCCGGCCACCATGCTGCGCTCGCTCGGGCCCAAACCCTGGAAGGCAGCCTACGCCCAGCCCTCGCGCCGGCCCAAGGACGGGCGCTATGGCGAGAACCCCAACCGCCTCCAGCACTATTACCAGTTCCAGGTCATCCTGAAGCCGAACCCGCCGGATTTGCAGGAGCTTTACCTGCGCTCGCTGGGAGCCATCGGCATCGATATGCGCGTCCACGACGTGCGCTTCGTCGAGGACGATTGGGAAAATCCCACGCTCGGCGCCTGGGGGCTCGGCTGGGAATGCTGGTGCGACGGCATGGAGGTGAGCCAGTTCACCTATTTCCAGCAGGTCGCCGGCATCGAGTGCCAGCCGGTCTCCGGCGAGCTGACCTACGGGCTGGAGCGTCTGGCCTGCTATCTCCAGAACGTCGAAAGCATCATGGACCTCAACTTCAACGGCCGCGACGGCGCGGAGAAGGTGACTTACAGGCAGGTGTTCCTGCAAGCCGAGCAGGAATATTCCCGCTACAATTTCGAGTACGCGAACACGGAGGCGCTGTTTCGCCGCTTCCGCGAGGCGGAGGAGGAATGCCGCGCGCTGCTCGACAAGGGCGCCACGGAAGACGGCCGTCATCTCATGGTGCTGCCGGCCTATGACCAGTGCCTCAAGGCGGGGCACGCCTTCAACCTGCTCGATGCGCGCGGCGTCATCTCGGTGACGGAGCGCCAGAGCTACATCCTGCGCGTGCGCGAACTTGCCAAGGCGTGCGGCGCGGCATGGCTGCAAACGGAAGGTGGCGGCGCGGCCTGACGCGCCTCACCATTCCCGCACCCGATCCGAATACAGAAAAGCCGCGACCGATGCCCGACCTGCTTCTTGAACTCCGCTCCGAGGAAATCCCCGCCCGCATGCAGCGCAAGGCGGCCGAGGACCTGAAAAAACTCGTCACCGACGCGCTCGTGGAGCACGGCCTGGTCTATGAGGGAGCCGTGGCGCACGTCACGCCGCGCCGCCTCGCGCTCCATGTCGCCGGCCTGCCCGCCCGCCAGCCCGACATCGACGAGGAACGCAAGGGGCCGCGCGTCGGCGCGCCCGAGGCCGCCGTGCAGGGCTTTCTGAAAAGCGCCGGGCTCGCTTCCATCGATGAGGCGACCGTCGTCGCCGACCCGAAGAAGGGGGAGTTCTACGTCGCCCGCCTGCGGCGCGAGGGGCGCGAGACCGCCGCGGTGCTCGCCGACATCATCCCCGCCGTGGTGCGCGCCTTTCCGTGGCCCAAGTCCATGCGCTGGGGCGACGCCTCGCGCGAGCCGGGCAGCCTGCGCTGGGTGCGGCCGCTGCAATCGATCCTCTGCACATTCGGCCCGGAGACGGAACTGCCCGATGTCGTGCCGCTCGACATCGACGGCCTGCGGGCGTCCGACGTCACGGTCGGCCATCGCTTCATGTCCGACGGGCTCATCCTCGTGCGCCGCTTCGACGATTATGTCGCCGCCCTCGAAAAGGCGCATGTCGTGCTCGACCTCGACGAGCGCAAGCGCCGCATCCTGGCGGACGCCAACACGCTCGCCTTCGCGCAGGGACTCGATATCGTTCCCGACGAAGGGCTGCTGGAAGAAGTCGCGGGCCTTGTCGAATGGCCGGTGGTGCTGCTCGGCAGCTTTGACGAAGCCTTCCTCGCGGTGCCGCCGGAGGTCATCCGGGCGACTATCCGTGCGAATCAGAAATGCTTCGTTCTCAGAGAGGCTTCCACGGACAAGCTCGCAAACCGCTTCATTCTCGTCGCCAATATCGAGGCATCGGACGGCGGCGCGGCGATCGTGGCGGGTAACGAGCGCGTGGTGCGCGCGCGCCTGTCGGACGCGCGCTTCTTCTGGGAAACCGACCGGAAGCCGCTGCCGGAGTTCGCCGGCAGCGCGCTTTCGCCGCTCGATCAGCGGCTGGAGCGGCTGAAGGCGCTCAATATCGTCTTCCATGAAAAGCTCGGCACACAGGCGGCGCGGATCGAACGCATCGGCCGGCTTGCAAGCTTCCTCGCTCCGCTCGTCGGGGCGGACGCGGCGCTGGTGGCGCGCGCGGCGGCGCTCGCCAAGGCCGATCTCGTCACCGAGATGGTCGGCGAATTTCCCGAGTTGCAGGGGCTGATGGGCCGCTATTACGCGGCGGCGCAGGGCGAGGATGCGGCCGTCGCGGCCGCCGTCGAGGAGCACTACAAGCCGCAAGGGCCGTCCGACACGACGCCTTCCGCGCCGGTCTCCGTGGCGCTGGCGCTCGCCGACAAGCTCGACACGCTTGCGGGCTTCTGGGCCATCGATGAAAAGCCCACGGGCTCGAAGGACCCGTTCGCGCTGCGCCGGGCGGCGCTCGGCGTGATTCGGCTCGTGCTGGAAAACAACCTCCGGTTGCCGCTCGCGACGCTGCTCGATACCGCCTTCGAGGCGCTGCCGGTGAAGGCGGACAAGGCGGCGGCGATCGCGGATCTTCTGTCCTTCTTCGCGGACCGGCTCACCGTTCACCTGCGCGACAAGGGCGCGCGGCACGATCTGATCGCCGCCGTGTTCGCGCTCGGCGGGCAGGACGACCTGCTGCTCGTCGTGCGCCGTCTAGAGGCGCTGGCGCGCTTTCTGGATACGGAGGACGGCGCCAACCTGCTGGCCGGCTACCGGCGCGCCGCCAATATCCTGCGCATCGAGGAGAAGAAGGACGGCCGCACCTATGATGGCGGGGCCGACGTCGCGCTGATCCTCGCCAGAGGGCAGGATGAGGAACGGGCGCTGGTGGAGGCGCTGCGCCTCGCCCGCGCGGAGGCGCATGCGGCGATCGCCCGCGAGGACTTCGCGGCGGCCATGCGTTCGCTCGCCGAGCTGCGCCCGGCCGTCGACGCCTTCTTCGAGGCGGTGACGGTGAACGCCGACGACGGCGACCTGCGCGCGAATCGACTGCGGTTGCTCGATGCGCTTCGCACCGCGATGCATACGGTCGCCGATTTCGGCGTGACAGGCGGTTGAGACGATGCGATGAAACGCGATCGCCGACACGTTTCGGATGGCGTGAATGCGCGTGCAACGTGTCCGGCATCGTTCTTTAAGCATATTCCACTAGATATCGCATTGCATTTTGCGCGCGAATGCGCCAAGCGTCTTGAGCCCGATTTCGCATCCGGGTTATTGCGGACGCGGAAACGTTCTCTGGTGGACCGGCGCACCTTGCAGGCCATGCCGTTTCTGTCCGCATGCGGGCGGGCGGAGGTCCGCGGGCCGGCGCGCCGCGCGGCAGGTCGCGGGAATGGCCGTTCGCCCGGACGGGATTGCCGTACCGGCGTGGCGGTCGTTCCGCTCGAAGCGGGATGGAGCTTGGCGGCACCGGCGTCGGATGTCGTTGCGCGCCGTTCCTTTGTTGAGGCACATCACCTTCCGGGAGTTCCCGCGTATGCGGCGAGTCCGGGATCATGCTCTAAAAGGCGAACGCCAAATGACGAAATGGGTCTACACATTCGGTGACGGTCAGGCTGAAGGCGCGTCTCACATGCGCAACCTGCTCGGCGGCAAGGGAGCCAACCTTGCCGAAATGGCCAACCTGGGTCTGCCTGTTCCCCCCGGCTTCACCATCACGACTGATGTATGCACCTACTACTACGAGAACGGCCGGAGCTATCCGCCGGATCTCGAGCAGGCCGTCGAGGAGGCCCTGGCGCAGATCTCGCGCCAGACCGGCAAGGCGTTCGGCGATGCCGGCAATCCCCAGCTCGTTTCCGTGCGCTCGGGCGCGCGCGCTTCCATGCCGGGCATGATGGACACCGTGCTCAACCTCGGCCTGAACGACGATGCGGTCTCCGCCGTCGCCGCCGCCGCGGGCGACGAGCGCTTCGCATGGGACAGCTACCGCCGCTTCATCAACATGTACGGCAACGTGGTGCTCGACGTCGCCCATCATCACTTCGAGGAAGTGCTCGAAGTGTACAAGGAGCACAAGGGCGTCGAACTCGATACGGAACTGACCGCCGCCGACTGGCGCGAACTGGTCAAGCGCTACAAGGAAATCGTCGAGCGCGAGACCGGCAAGCCCTTCCCGCAGGACCCGAAGGAGCAGCTCTGGGGTGCCATCGGCGCCGTGTTCGGCTCGTGGATGAACGCCCGCGCCATCAAGTATCGCGAGCTGCACGATATTCCCGCGAACTGGGGCACGGCCGTGAACGTGCAGGCCATGGTGTTCGGCAACCGCGGCGAGACCTCCGCGACGGGCGTCGCCTTCACGCGCAACCCCTCCACCGGCGAGCGGGAACTCTACGGCGAGTTCCTCATCAACGCCCAGGGCGAGGATGTCGTCGCCGGCATCCGCACGCCGCAGGACATCACGGAAAAGGCCCGCGTCGCCTCCGGCTCCACGCGCCCCTCGCTGGAGACGGCATTGCCGGACGCCTATGCGGAGCTCGTGCGCATCTACAAGCTGCTGGAGAGGCATTACCGCGACATGCAGGACCTCGAATTCACCATCGAGTCCGGCAAGCTGTGGATGTTGCAGACGCGCAACGGCAAGCGCACGGCCAAGGCGGCCCTGAAGATCGCCGTCGATCTCGCCGCCGAGGGCCTGATCACGCAGGAAGAGGCCGTCGCCCGCATCGAGCCCGGCGCGCTCGACCAGTTGCTGCATCCCACCATCGATCCCAGGGCGGAGCGCAAGGTGCTCGCCACCGGCCTGCCGGCCTCGCCGGGCGCCGCGTCGGGCGAGATCGTGTTCACGTCCGAAGCCGCCGAGGAAGCGAAGAAGGCCGGCCGCAAGGTCATCCTGGTGCGCGCCGAAACCTCGCCGGAAGACATCCACGGCATGCACGCCGCAGAGGGCATCCTGACGACGCGCGGCGGCATGACCTCGCACGCCGCCGTGGTGGCGCGCGGCATGGGCAAGCCCTGCGTGTCCGGCGCGGGCTCGGTGCGCGTCGACTATGCGGCGGGCACGCTCTCGTCGGGCGGCGTCACGCTGAAGGCAGGCGACATCCTCACCATCGACGGTGCCACCGGGCAGGTGATCGCCGGCGAGGTGAAGATGCTGGAGCCCGAGCTGTCGGGCGAATTCGCCACGCTGATGGGCTGGGCGGACGCCGTGCGCCGCATGAAGGTGCGCGCCAACGCCGAGACGCCGCATGACGTGCGGACGGCGCGCAACTTCGGCGCCGAGGGCATCGGCCTGTGCCGCACCGAGCACATGTTCTTCGACGCCAAGCGCATTGTCGCCGTGCGCGAGATGATCCTCGCCGACGACGAGGCTGGCCGCCGCGCGGCGCTTGCCAAGCTGCTGCCCTATCAGCGGCAGGATTTCGTGGAGCTGTTCACGATCATGCAGGGGCTGCCGGTGACGATCCGCCTGCTCGACCCGCCGTTGCACGAGTTCCTGCCGCATACCCAGGAAGAGATCGGCGAAGTCGCCGAAGCCCTCGGCGTGCCGTCGGACAAGCTGACCACGCGCGCCAATGCGCTGCACGAGTTCAATCCGATGCTCGGCTTCCGCGGCGTGCGTCTGGCGATCCTCTATCCCGAGATCGCCGAGATGCAGGCGCGCGCCATTTTCGAGGCCGCTTCGGAGGTCTCGAAGACGACGGGGCAGGCCGTGAAGCCCGAGGTCATGGTGCCGCTCGTCATGACGAAGGCCGAACTCGATCTGACCAAGACGCGCATCGACGCCGTGGCGAAGGCCGTGGCGCAAGAGACGGGCGTCACGCTGGACTATCAGGTCGGTACCATGATCGAGCTGCCGCGCGCGGCGCTGCGGGCCGGCGACATCGCGCAGACGGCGGAGTTCTTCTCCTTCGGCACCAACGACCTGACGCAGACGACGCTCGGCATCAGCCGTGACGACGCGGCGACCTTCCTCGGCGATTACACCGCGAAGGGTATCCTGTCGTCCGATCCTTTCGTGACCATCGACCGCGAGGGCGTGGGCGAACTGGTGGCGCATGCCGTGGCGAAGGGCCGGGCCACCCGTCCCGATATCAAGCTCGGCATCTGCGGCGAGCATGGCGGCGATCCCGCCTCCATCGCCTTCTGCGAGGAAACCGGCATCGACTACGTGTCGTGCTCGCCCTACCGCGTGCCGATCGCCCGTCTCGCCGCCGCGCAAGCGGCGCTGAAGACGAAGGCCGAAGGGCAGGCGTGATCCGCGTTTCCGAAGGTTCTTCGCTTCTTCAGCCGTAGACAAAAGCCGGAGCGCCTCCAAATCCTGAAAAACGGGCCCCGTCATCGTTTCGGCGATGGCGGGGCCCGTTGCTTTTGCCCCGTTGCTTTTGCGCGTTGCGTTTCCCGATTTGGCGCGCTCTTAACCAAGCCTCAACCTTGACGAACGATAACCATAATCATCGTTTGCCGAGTTGAGTGACGAGTCGATGCGCCGACGCAAATCAGGACTGATCTGGGCTTTCGCCACCGCCGCTCCCTGGGCGCTGGCGGGCGGCATGCTGATTTCCTTCACCGCCACGGCGGGGCAGGATGTGAGTTCCGGCATCAGCTTCGCGGGTGTGAGCCGGGGCCTGGCGCTCACGGCGGCCGATATCGTGCCGGGCAACACCCGCGCCACCGCCACCATGATCGGCCTGCCGGCGCTCGATCTCGGCGATGCCCTGCGGCCGGTGCCGCTGGTGCGCGGCGACGTCGCCGATGCGCAGGCGCAGGCGCCGCGCGGCGAACTGAAGCGCTATCCCGGCGCGTGGCCGGAAATCGCCCGCGGCCGGAAAGGCGACCCGCTTCGCGGCGTCGCGCCCACGGTCAGCCGGCAGGGGCATCAGGCGGCGCGGGCGCGCGCCACCGAAAGGCAGGCTTTTCTCGGGCGCGACATCCGCCTGTTGCCGCCGACGCTGCTCATGGAGGGCTCGACCGAAATCCCGACCGTGGAAGACATGTGGGGCATCGAGCCGCTGACGGAGGAAGAGGCGGCGGCGACCCGGCTGGCCATCGCCCCGCGCACGACGCCCGCCTATGTGCGGGCCGGCGGCACGGTCATCTTTCTGGGCGACGGCGCGACGCCGCCGTCGCCCGCCGCGCAGGCGCTCGCCTCCGTCACGCCCGCGCCCGCAGATGCCGTGCCGGTGGAGATCGCGGCCGTGCCGCTGGCGCTGCCGCCCGACATGGCGCTCGATCTGCTGACGCGCCGCGAGCCCCTGCCGCCGCGCACGACGATCATCGCCCGCACGCCGTCGCAGGAATCGCAGCCCCGCTATGCCGACCTGCTCAACGCCGACAACATGCGCAGCGAAGCGCGTTGCCTCGCTGAAGCCGTCTATTTCGAGGCGCGCGGCGAGTCCGAAGCCGGGCAGGCGGCGGTGGCGCAGGTGGTGCTGAACCGCGTGAAAAGCGGCCTTTACCCGAAAAGCGTCTGCGGCGTCGTCTACCAGAACCGCCACCGCTTCAAGGCGTGCCAGTTCTCCTTCGCCTGCGAGGGGCGGTCGCTGCGCATCAGCGACCGGCGCTCGTGGAACGTGGCGGTGCGCGTCGCCGAGGGCGTGGTCGCCGGAGAGATGTACAACGCCGAAGTGGGCGGCGCGACGCATTATCACGCCGATTACGTGCGCCCCTTCTGGGCCAGCAAGCTAAAGAAGATGGACGTCATCGGACGCCATATCTTCTACAAGCTGCGCCCCGGCCAGACGTGACGGGCCGGGGAAACCGGACGGCGCGGACGCGCCGCGATCGTCTTGCCCCGCGATGCTCTCGCCTTCCAGAAACGGCCGCAGGCGCGTGATTTCGGCGGCGATGTAATCGAGGAAGGCGCGCACCCGCACCGAGCGGCGCAGATCGGGATGGGTGAGCAGCCAAAGGCTGGTGGAGAATTCCGGGTCGGGCGGCGTCAGCCGCCTGAGCCCCGGCTTCGTGTCGGCGATGAAGCAGGGCAGCGGCCCGATGCCGATGCCCGCTTCCACCGCTTCCGCCAGCCCCAGCACGCTGTTGACGCGATAGACCAGCCGGCCGGAAGCGGCCGCCGCATGCACGTAGCGCACGGCTTTCATGGCGCCGAAATGATCGCTCATCGTCAGCCAGTTGCATTGCGCCAGATCCGCTTCGCCGGGCGATGAACCGTCGAAATCCGCCCGCCGCCCGTAGACGGCCCAGGCCATCGCGCTCAGGCGCCGCCCCACCAGCGTCTCGGGCGGGTTGTCGGTGGCGCGGATGGCGACGTCCGCATCCCGCTTGGAAAGGTTCAGCGGCTGGTTCGCGAGCAGGATCTCAAGCTGTATGTTGGGATATTCCGCGCGGAAGCCGGCGAACAGCGGCGTGAGAAGATGCAGCAGCAGCGTGTCGCTCGTCGTGATGCGCAACTCGCCGGAGGGCGAATGCGAGCACCCCATCAGCAGCCGCCCCAGCGCCGCAACGTCGTCCGACCAGCGTTCGGAAATGGCGAGCATCTCCTCGGCGGGCGGCGTGGGCGTGTAGCCGGAGCGGTGGCGCTCGAACAGCTTCACCCCGATCAGCGCCTCCAGATTCGCCAGCCGCCGGAAAACGGTCGAATGGTTGACGCCGAGCGCATCGGCGGCGCCGGTCAGCGAACCCGTCGTGCAGATGGCGCGCACCAGCCTGAAATCGTCCCACGACATCCGCATGATGAAGTCACGGGAGGCCAGGATGTCATGCCCGTTCTGGCGCGGTTGCTCCACCTCGTGCTCCTGCGCGGGAATCATCTTCGCTTGCATCGATGCAAGGATCATTCTGCACAGACAGGGCTCGCCCTGTCACCCCGAAAAGGTCATGGTGTGTCCATCCAGTCCTGAAACAGAGATCGACACAGGAGATCGACCCATGGCTGCCAAGGTTCTCGTCCTCTATTACTCGACTTATGGCCACATCGAATCGCTCGCCTACGCCGTCGCCGAGGGCGCTGCGTCCGAGGGTGCGGAAGTCGTCGTCAAGCGCGTGCCCGAGACTGTGCCGGAAGAAATCGCCCGCAACGCGCATTTCAAGCTCGACCAGAAGGCGCCCGTCGCCACCGTCGAGGAACTGGCCGATTACGACGCCATCATCTTCGGCGCTCCCACGCGTTTCGGCGTGGTTGCTTCGCAGTTGCGCGCCTTCATCGACCAGACCGGCGGCCTGTGGGCCAAGGGCGCGCTGATCGGCAAGGTCGGCGCCGTGTTCACCGCTTCGGCCACCCAGCACGGCGGTCAGGAATCCACCATTCTCACCTTCCTGCCGACGCTGCTGCATCACGGCTTCGTCATCGCCGGCCTGCCGTACTCCTTCGGCGCGCAGACGACGCTCGACGGCATCGTGGGCGGCTCGCCCTACGGCGCTTCCACCATCGCCGGCGGCGACGGCAGCCGCCAGCCGACGCAGATCGATCTGGACGGCGCGAAGTTCCAGGGCGCGCATGTCGCGAAGCTCGCGGCGAAGCTGAAGGGCTGAGGCCGGCGTTAGAGCGGCGTGCATTCAAGTGGAATCGTTACGCCGCTCTAAGTTCTATATTTTACCGCAACTTGCATTCAATTCGATGGATCGGTTTGAACGCAAACTGCTCGACAGATCGATGGAGCGGCGGCGCGATTCTCTTTGAACGCCTGTCACCTCATCGGTATCATGCGGGGCCGGCCGTCGTGCCGGCCTTTACTGTTCCGGCGTTCCCTGCGGGCGCGGGGCGGCGGCGCGCTTCAGCCGGTCGTTGATCGCCTCGCCGAGCCCCACGCCCGGAACCGGCGCGACCGCGATGCAGGCGATGCCCGGCCGGTCGAGCGCGCGAAGGGATGCGAACAGCCGCGCCGCTGCCTGCCCGAGATCGCCGCTCTCGCTGAGATTGACATGGGCCGCCGCCTGCTCCGTCCCCGGCAGGGGGGCGCCGAACAGCAGGGCCGCCTCGCCGGGCGCGATGGCGTTCGCGTTCAGGCGCACGCGGGCGCGGGGCGCGTAATGCGAGGCGAGTTGCCCCGGCGCCACGGGCGCGGCGGTGTCGGCGGAACGGGGCTCGTCGATGGCGAAGCCGAGAACGGCCGCGATGGTCTCGCGTGTCACGCCGCCGGGACGCAGCAGCGCCGGCCGCGCGCCGACACAGGAAACGATGGTCGATTCCACGCCGACATCCGTCGTGCCGCCATCG
The DNA here is from genome assembly GCF_050946405.1 of Pseudochelatococcus sp. Classification (NCBI taxonomy): domain Bacteria; kingdom Pseudomonadati; phylum Pseudomonadota; class Alphaproteobacteria; order Hyphomicrobiales; family Chelatococcaceae; genus Pseudochelatococcus; species Pseudochelatococcus sp. The sequence continues at coordinate 485,574 of NZ_JBMNUS010000002.1, read as the reverse complement.
AGAACGGCGGCGATGCGGCCGTCGAGATCGGCGAGCACATGCGCCGCGCAGGTGGGGCTGACGCGCCCCGAGCGGTTCGCGGAAGGAGCTGCGACCGGCCGGCCCGTTTCCGCCAGCAGCGCGCGCGCAAGCGGGTGGGACGGCACGCGCAGCGCCACGCTGTCGAGCCCGGCGCCGGCCAGATCGCTGATGGCGCAGCCGGCGGATTTCGGCACGACGAGCGTCAGCGGTCCCGGCCAGAAAGCGCGCGCCAGCCGCTCCGCGGCGTCGTCGAAGCGCCCGTCGCGCGCGGCGCTGTCCCGGTCCGGGTAATGCGCGATCAGCGGATTGAAGCGCGGCCGCTCCTTCGCCGCATAGATACGCGCGACCGCCTCGCCCGAGGTCGCGTCCGCGCCGAGGCCGTAGACCGTTTCCGTCGGGAAGGCCACGAGTTCGCCCGCGCGCAGCAGTTCCGCCGCACGGGCGATGCCCGCCGGCGTCGGCGGCAGCAGCAGGGTGGGCGATTCGCGGAAAGGCGGCGTCATCGGAACCGGGCAAACGCGGGATGGGGCGGAGCAGGGCGGCGGCATGGAAGAGCCGGATGCGCAAGCCGATACCAGAAGTTCAGCCGCCGCGCCAGCCTCCGGTCAGCCCCACGTTGACGCCGGTCGACGCTGCGCCTAATACCGCTTCTCGATGAGCCTGACTCATCGAGAAGCGGTCACAGGTCCGCGCGGCACATGAGCGATGCCCCCGATGCGACCGTTCACGGAGCGGGAGCGTTGGCCCGGAGCATCGGCATGGGGCCGCAGGCGGTTGTGGAACTTCAATCCAGGGGATGACATCGCATGCTGATCGTCTATCGCATCGCTCGCGACGAGGCGCAACCGCAGAACACCCGGCTGCAACGGCAGACGCTCGGTTTCGGCGAGACCATTCCCCCCGACGCCATCTGGATCGACCTCGTGGAGCCGACGCGGGCGGAAGAGCTGCTGGTTGAAAAGACGCTCGGCCTCGAAATGCCCACCCGCGAGGACATGGAGGACATCGAGCTCTCCGAGCTTCTCTACCACGACGACGGCGCGCGCTACGTCACGGTGAAGCTGCTCGTCGCCGCCGAGGAAGAGCCGGACATGGCCGGCGTCACCTTCGTGCTGAAGGGTAACACGCTCGTGACGGTGCGCTACGACGAGCCGCGCGCCTTTCCGATGTTCGTCTTCCGCGCCTCGAAGCCGGGCGGCACCGGCGGATCGGCGGAAGCCATCTTCCAGGGGCTGATCGAGACGATCATCGACCGTTCCGCCGAACTGTTGCAGGCCACGGCCGAGGATATCAACGCCCTGTCGCGCTCGGTCTTCGAGCCGCAGGGAAAAGCCGCCGGCAAGGGCCACCAGCAGACGCTGCGCGCCCTCGGCCACGCCGGCACGCTCATCGCCATGAGCCGGGAAAGCCTCGTGTCGCTGGAACGCGCCCTGCTATTCCTTTCCGCGAGCTACCGCAGCGGAAGCGGCGCCGGCGCGGTCGACCTGCGCAAGGAGATGCGCACCATCGTGCGCGATATCCAGTCGCTCGAGGAACACGCCACCTTCCAGTCCGGCAAGATCCAGTTCCTGCTCGACGCCACGCTCGGCCTCGTCAATCTGGAGCAGAACAACATCATCAAGCTGTTTTCGGTCATGTCCGTCGTGTTCATGCCGCCGACGCTGATCGCCTCGATCTACGGCATGAACTTTCAGGACATGCCGGAGCTGAGCTGGGATTTCGGCTATCCGGTCGCCATCCTCGTCATGATCACGGCCGCCGTCACGCCGTATTTCTTTTTCCGGTGGAAGGGCTGGCTCTAGACACGGTTCGTCCGAACGCAGAAATGCTGTATCTTCATGTTTCGATGCAATTCCGGGTGCAGAAGCGGAATCCGCTTTGCCGGAATTGCCTTGCCGGAATTTTGTTGCTATTCTGTTCCCGTCATTCCACAGAAAGAAGCGGCGCGCCGTCGCCCGGATAGCGTAAGCGATGCTGGTTCATCTTTCGATACGCGACATCGTGCTGATCGACCGCCTCGACCTCGCCTTCGAGGAGGGGCTGACCGTGCTCACCGGCGAGACGGGCGCGGGCAAGTCGATCCTGCTCGACGCTTTCGCGCTGGCGCTGGGCGGGCGCGGCGAGGGCGGGCTCGTGCGCCACGGGCAGGCGCAGGGGCAGGTGACGGCGGCGTTCGATGTGGGCGCCGGCCATCCCGCGCGCGCGGCGGCGGATGCGTTCTGCGATCCCGGCGAGGGGCAGATCATCCTGCGCCGGGTGCAATACGCGGACGGGCGCACGCGCGCCTTCGTCAACGACAGGCCGGTGAGCGTGCAGGCGCTACGCGCCATCGGCGGGCGCCTCGTCGAGATCCACGGCCAGCATGACGACCGGGCGCTGACCGATCCGGCCTCCCACCGCGCGATTCTCGATGCGCTGGGCGGGCTGGAGGAGCGGGCGCGTGAGGTTGCGTCCTTCTACACGGCCTACCAGCGCACGCGCCGCGCGCTGGCGGAGCACACGGCGCAGGTGGATGCCGCCCGGCAGGAGGCCGACTACCTGCGCCATGCGGCGGAAGAACTGGCCGGCCTCGCGCCCGCGCCGGGCGAGGAGGAGCAGCTTGCGGCGCGCCGCCAGGTGATGATGCAATCCGAGAAGGTAGCGCGCGAGTTGCAGGAGGCTTATGAGGCCGTGGCCGGCCATTCCTCGCCGCTGCCGGTGCTCGCGTCGACGGTGCGGCGGCTGGAACGGCGCGCCGATCAGGCCCCGGCGCTGATCGAGCCTTCCGTGAAGGCGCTCGACGAGGCGCTCAATGCGCTGGAAGCGGCCGGCGGCGTGCTCGAACAGGCGCTGCGGGACGCCGAATACGACCCGCGCGAGCTGGAGCAGGTGGAAGAGCGCCTGTTCGCCATCCGCGCGGCGGCGCGCAAGTTCAACGTGCCCGCCGACGATCTCGCCGCCCTGCGGGAAAAGTTCGATGCCGACCTCGCCGCGCTCGATGCCGGCGAGGAGCGGCTTGCGGCGCTCACCGGCGAACTGGCGCAGGCGGAGGCCGCCTATGTCGGGGCGGCCGGCGCGCTGAGCGCGGCGCGGCGGGCGGCGGGCGAAAAGCTGGATGAGGCGGTCAACGCCGAGCTGCCGCCGCTGAAGCTGGAACGGGCGCGCTTCATTACCCGTATCGACGCCGACGAGGCGGCGCGCGCGCCGGAGGGCTTCGACCGTGTCGAGTTCTGGGTGCAGACGAATCCCGGCACGAAGCCGGGCGCGATGATGAAGGTGGCGTCGGGCGGCGAGCTGTCGCGCTTCATGCTGGCGCTCAAGGTGGTGCTGGCGGATCGCGGCTCCGCGCCGACCCTCGTCTTCGACGAGATCGACACCGGCGTCGGCGGCGCGGTGGCGGACGCCATCGGCCACCGGCTCGCGCGCCTCTCGCGCGGGGTGCAGGTGATGGCGGTGACGCATGCGCCGCAGGTGGCCGCGCGCGCGGCGAAGCACCTTTTGATCGCCAAGCAGGTCATTCCCGGACAAGTCATCGACGGCGCGGCGGACGGGAACGCGGAAGAGCGCGTCGCCACCCGCGTCGCGCCGCTGGCGCACGACGAGCGGCGGGAGGAGATCGCGCGCATGCTCGCGGGCGCGACCATCACCAGCGAGGCCCGCGCCGCGGCGATCCGCCTGCTGAAAGGGGCATGACCATGGCGGGCGATCTGCGCGCGGTCGACGTGGCCGTTCTCACCCCGCGCGAGGCGAAGCGCGAGCATGCGGCGCTGGGCGAGGAAATCGCCGCTCATGACGCGCGCTATTTCGGCGAGGACGCGCCGATCGTCTCGGATGCCGATTACGACGCCCTGCGCCGCCGCTACGAGGCGCTGGAGGCGCGCTTTCCGGCGCTGCGCGACGGTGGCAGCCTCTCGAACCGGGTGGGGACGAAGCCGTCCGAAAAATTCGCCAAGGTGCGCCACAAGGTGCCGATGCTGTCGCTGGCGAACGGCTTTTCGGAAGACGACGTGCGCGAGTTCGTCGCCCGCATCCGCCGCTTTCTCGATCTCGCGCCGGATGCGCCGCTCGTCTTTTCGGCCGAGCCGAAGATCGACGGGCTGTCGTGCAGCCTGCGCTACGAGGGCGGCCGGCTGGTGAAGGCGGCCACGCGCGGCGACGGCGAGGAAGGCGAGGACGTCACCGCCAACGCGCTCACGGTGGCGGGCCTTCCGCATCAACTCGAGGGCGCCGACGTGCCGGCGGTGATCGAGGTGCGCGGCGAGGTCTACATGCGCCATGCCGATTTCGCCGCGCTCAATACGCGCCAGCAGGAGGCGGGCAAGCCGGTGTTCGCCAATCCGCGCAACGCGGCGGCGGGCTCCCTGCGCCAGCTCGACGCGAAGATCACGCAATCGCGGCCGCTCGCCTTCTTCGCCTATGCGTGGGGCGAATGCAGCGCGCTGCCGGCGGATACGCAATACGGCGTCATCGCCGCCTTCTCGCGCTGGGGGCTGCCGGTCAACCCGCTGATGTGGCGCTGCGAATCGGCCGATGCGCTGCTCGCTCACTACCGCGCCATCGAGGCGCAGCGCGCCGATCTCGGCTATGACATCGACGGCGTGGTCTACAAGGTGGACAGCCTCGCCTTGCAGGAGCGGCTGGGTTTCGTGTCGCGCAGCCCGCGCTGGGCGCTGGCGCACAAGTTTCCGGCCGAGCGGGCGACGACCGCGGTTCTCGCCATCGACATCCAGGTGGGCCGCACCGGCGTGCTCACGCCCGTGGCCAAGCTCAAGCCGGTGACGGTAGGCGGCGTCGTGGTGTCGAACGCGACGCTGCACAACGAGGACGAGATCGCCCGCAAGGACGTGCGCATCGGCGATACCGTCATCGTCCAGCGCGCGGGCGACGTGATCCCGCAGATCATCGGCTTCGTGCCCGAGCGTCGCCCGCCGGATGCGCAGCCTTACGTGTTTCCCGATGTGTGCCCGGTCTGCGGGGCGCATGCGGTGCGGGAGACGAATCCGCGTACGGGGCGGCAGGATGTGGCGCGCCGCTGCACCGGCGGCCTCACCTGCGAGGCGCAGGCGGTGGAGCGGCTGAAACACTTCGTTTCCCGCAATGCCTTCGACATCGACGGGCTCGGCGAAAAGCAGATCGAGCTGTTTTTCGCCAGGGGGATGGTGCGCGGCCCGCAGGACATCTTCACGCTGGCGGCGCGGGACGCGCTCAAGCCTCCCGGTGAGCAATTGCGCAACTTCGAGGGGTTCGGCGAGGTGAGCGTGCGCAACCTCTTCGCCGCCATCGAGGCGCGGCGCAACGTGGCGCTGAACCGCTTCATCTTCGCTCTCGGCATCCGGCATGTGGGCGAGACGACGGCGAAGCTTCTCGCGCGCCATTACGGCGGTTTCGACGCCTTCCGCCAGGCGGCGATCGCAGCCGGGCAGGGCATTTCGGCCGAAACGCTCAACAACGAGGCATGGGCCGAACTGACCTCCATCGACGGCATCGGCGAGGTGCTGGCGGACGCCATCGTGCAGTTCTTCGCCGAGCCGCACAATATCGAAACGCTTGACGCGCTGACGGCGCAGGTCACGCCGCAGCCCATGGAAACCACCGCTTCCGACAGCCCGGTGGCCGGCAAGACGGTGGTGTTCACCGGCTCGCTGGAGCGCATGACGCGCGACGAGGCCAAGGCGATGGCCGAACGATTCGGCGCCAGGGTGGCGGGCTCGGTATCAGCGAAGACCGATCTCGTCGTCGCCGGGCCGAAGGCGGGTTCCAAGCTGGAGCGCGCAAGGGAACTCGGCATCGAAACCATCGATGAGGACGCGTGGCTCGCGCTCGTGGGGCAGGCAACGGAGACAGGCGCGCCGGCGCCGGAAAGCGATCACGCCTCATGAACATTCATGCCGGGAAACCGCCTGTCGCGGCGCCTGCGACGACGGCGCGGGAAATTCGGCGCGGCCTTGCCGACATCGCCCCCGTGCTCGTCGCGATGGTGCCCATCGGCGTCCTGTTCGGCGCGATCTGCGCGACGAAGGGCTGGACGTCTTCCGAGGTCTGGCTGATGTCGACCTTCGTGTTTTCCGGCGGCGCGGAATTCGCGGCGATCGGCATCTGGTCGGTGCCCGTGCCGTATCTGGCGCTGATCGTGTCGACATGCCTCGTCAGCGCGCGCCATATCCTGATGGGCGTATCGCTCGCGCCGAAAATGGGGGCTTTCTCCGGCTGGAAGCGCTGGGCAGCCGCATGGTTCATGACGGACGAGGCGTGGGCGCTGGGCGAGAAGCGGGCGCGCACCGGCACGATCACCGTCGCCTATTGGTTCGCCATGGCTGCGCCGGTGCATGTCGTATGGGTGGCGTCGACCATCACGGGTTCGATCGTCGGGCCGGCGCTCGGGAAGCCGGAGGCCGTCGGCCTCGACTTCGCCTTCACGGCGCTTTTCATCGGCCTCATCGCCGGTTTCTGGCAGGGGCGGCGGACGGTGTGGACGCTGGTGGCGAGCGGCGGCGCCTCGGCGCTGGTGGCGATGGCCGTCGGCGAGCCGTGGAACGTGCTCGCGGGCGCGGCGGCCGGCATCGTGGCGGCATGGTTCGCCACGCCGCCCGATGCGGACGACGCGCCGGAGAAAGAGCCGGGGGAGGAGCCATGAGCGTCGATCCGGCCACGTTGCTCGCGATCCTGATCATGGGCGCGATCACCTATTTCACGCGTCTCGCCGGTTTCCTGATCGCCAGCCGGCTGACGCTCCGCGGGCGGGCGCGGGCGGCTTTCGACGCCATTCCGCCCGCCGTGCTGTTCGCGCTCGTCGCCCCCATGGCGCTGACGCACGGATGGCCCGAGACGCTCGCCGCTGTCGCCGCCGGTCTCGCCGCGACGCGCCTGCCGCTGCTGGGCGTCATCGCCGTCGGCGTTGCCGCCGTGGTGGCGCTGCGCGCCGTCCTTTAGAGTCTTTCCGATCAAATGGAATCATCCGGTCGGAAAGCGTTCGCGGGGCGCGCGACGATCCGCGACGATTTCTCCGCCCGCGAGGCGCCGCATATGTCGGGACCTGAAACATCCTTGCCGGAAATACCTTTGCCGGAAATACCGTGGTCCGCGCTCGCCGCGCCGCTCGTCGCCGCGGAGGATGCGCTCGCGCGTCTCGACGAGCGCCTGCGCACCGGCTCCGTCAGCGAGGGGTGGGTCGCCCGCTCGCATTTCGGGGATGCCTGCGCGTCGTTGTGGGTGGAAGGGGAACTCGTGACGCTGGAAGATCTGGCGCTGCACGATGCGGGCATGGACATCCGCGCGCCGACGCCGCAACTGATCCGCGCGCGGGCGGTCGTCGATGCGCGCCGTCTCGTCGCCGCGCAGGCTCCCGGCCGGGCGCTGTCGCCCGAGGGGCTGGCCCGCCTGTGCGGCGGGGAAACGCCGGCCGCCGCATCGCCCGCGCCGGCGGCCGTTGCCGACAGCGCAAACGATTCGCTCGATGCGGCGCTGGCGCTGGTGGATGCCGCGCTCGCGCGCTCGGCCAAGGTTCTCGCGGAGGCCGCGCCGGCGGCTGCGGCGGATGGCGATACGGCGGGACACCTGGCATGTGTTGCGGCATGGCGGCGTTTCGCCGGCGCGCTGGATCACCTGCCGCCGGTGCTCGCGGCCGGCCTGCTGTGGGATGCGTGGGAGACCGCGCCCCCCGTGCGGCAAGGCGCGTGGCTCGGGCGGCTGCTGGCGGCGGATTACCTGCGCGCACGCGACAAGGCGTCCGCGCATCTGCCGTGCGTCAATGCGGGCCTGCGCCTGACGCCGTGGGAACAGCGGCGCTCGCGCGACGGGACCGTGCGGCTCGCGGCCTGGTGCGAAGCGATGCGCGCCGGCGCGGCGGCGGGCCTGCGCGAATACGACCGCATCGCGCTGGCGGTCGCGATGCTGGAGCGCAAGCTCGCCCGCCGGCGCGCCACCTCGCGGCTGCCGGCGCTGATCTCGCTCGCGGCTTGCCGGCCGCTGCTGACGGCGGGAATCGTCGCCCGGACGCTCGGCGTTTCCGCCCGCGCCGCGCAGACCCTGATCGCCGAGCTGGGCCTGCGTGAAACGACGGGACGGGGAAGGTATCGGGCATGGATGTTGTAGCCCTGGCGGCATCGGCACCGAAGCAACCGGACGACACATCCCCGTCATGGTTGTCATGCAAAACCTCAACCGTTCCAATAGTCGCCTTTGTTACAATCGTTCCATCGTTGACAGATCTACCGCAACGATGAATTGATCGCCCGTCCTGCTTGTTCCCGTTTCTCTGACTGGGAGGTATTCATGAAAGAGGCAATCACGCCGCAGGAGGCCGCAGAGCTGATCCCCGACGGCGCCGTGCTGGCGATCGGCGGCTTCATGGGCGTGGGCTCGCCGCACCGCGTCATCGATGCGCTGGTGGCCGCCGGTCGCAAGAATCTCACGGTGATAGGCAATGACGCCGGCCGCCCGGATTACGGCATCGGCCGCCTCGTGCATGCGCGTGCGGTTTCGAAGCTCATCGTCTCGCACATCGGCCTCAACCCCGAGTCGCAGAAGCAGATGATCGCCGGTGAAATGACGATCGATCTCGCACCGCAGGGCACGCTGGCGGAGCAGCTTCGCGCCGGCGGTTACGGGCTGGGCGGGGTGCTGACGAAGACGGCGCTCGGCACCATCGAGGCCGAGGGCAAGCGCGTCATCGAGATCGACGGCGAGGAGTGGCTGTTCGAGCCGCCGCTGAAGGCCGATTTCGCGCTCATCCACGCCGACCAGGCGGATTACGTGGGCAACCTCACCTACCAGCTCACCGCGACGAACTTCAACCCGATCATGGCGATGGCCGCTCACACCGTCATCGCCGAGCCGCGCGAGATCGTTCCCGTGGGCGTGGTGCCGCCGGATGCGGTGCGCACGCCCGGCGTGCTCGTCAACTACCTGATCAAGAGGGCCTGATCCATGGACGCCTTGGAAATCATCCAGCGCCGCGTGGCGCGCGAACTCAACCCCGGCACGCTCGTCAACCTCGGCATCGGCCTGCCCACCGGCGTTTCGCGTTTCGTGCCGACGGAACATTCCGTCTTCTTCCAGTCTGAAAACGGCATCATCGGCATGGGCGCCCGCCCGCCGGAAGGCATGGAAGACGAGGACCTGACGGACGCCGGCGGCGGCTTCGTCTCGGCGCTTCCGGGCGCGGCCACCATCGACAGCGCGGTGTCGTTCGGCCTCATCCGCGGCGGCCATGTCGACGCGACGGTGCTCGGCGGCCTTGAGGTGGACGAGAACGGCCAGCTCGCCAACTGGGTCGTGCCGGGCAAGATGGTGCCGGGCATGGGCGGCGCCATGGACCTCGTGACCGGCGCGCGCCGCGTCATCGTGGCCATGCAGCACACCGCGCGCGGCCGTCCGAAGATCGTGCCCAAGTGCACTTTGCCGCTGACCTCGCTGCGCCGCGTGACGCTGATCGTGACCGAACTCGCCGTGATCGAGCCCACCGACAACGGCCTCGTCCTGCGCGAACGGGCGCCCGGCATCGTGGTCGACACCATCATCGAGAACACGACGGCCAAGCTGCATGTGCCGGATGTCGTGCCGGAAATGGTGCTGTCCCAGCGCTCGCTCGAAGAAGCCCGCGCGGCCGCCTGACGCCGCCATGCAACACCGCGACCGGGGGGCGGGGAAACCCGTGATCTCCGGTTGCGCATCTGCGCAGAGAATATTTTGCTCTGCCGGAATATGACGCACCCGACATATTGTAAGCCGCGCCCGGTTTCCGGTATTTTCCGATTCCGCCGCCCTTCGCGGGGCAATGGCGAAGAAGCTTTCGATCGCGCGCCAGATCAACAGAGGGAAACCGCCGATGCGCCGTCTTACCGCCGCAGCTTCCATCGCTACTTCCGCACTTCTTGCCGCCGCGTTTGCCTTTCCGGCAACGGCCAAGGAATGGAAAACCGTCCGCATCGCTTCCGAGGGCGCCTATCCGCCCTTCAATTACACCGATTCGTCCGGCCAGTTGGTCGGGTTCGAGATCGATCTCACGCGCGCCATCTGCGAGAAGGCCGGCGTCACCTGCACGTTCCAGGCGCAGGATTGGGACGGCATCCTGCCGGCGCTGCTCGCCGGCCGTTATGACGCCGTGTTCGCTTCCGTATCGATCACTGACGAGCGCAAGAAGCGGGTCGCCTTCACCAAGCCCTACCTCGTGCTGCGCCCCAGCGTGGCGGTGCCGAAGGATTCGCCGCTCAAGGACGCCTCGCCGGAGAGCCTGAAGGGCAAGACGCTCGGCGTGCAGTCGTCGACCATCCACACGAACTACGCGGAGGGCATCTACAAGGATGCCGACATCCGCCTCTATCCCAAGCAGGACGAGGCCAACACCGACCTTGCGGGCGGGCGCATCGACGTCACGATGGCGGACAAGCCGACCATCATGGACTTCCTGCGCAGCAGCGAGGGGCAGGCGTGCTGCAAGCTGCTGGCCGATCTCGACAACGTGCCGGAATATCACGGCGAGGGCATCGGCGCCGCCCTGCGTCAGGAAGACGGCGAGTTGAAGGCGCTGCTCGACAAGGCGATCGACGCCGTGCACGCCGACGGCACCTTCGCGACCATCGCCGCAAAATACTTCGATTACAAGCTGGACTGACGGCCTCCGGCAGCGCCCCGCGGCGGGCGGAAGCGGGCGGGCTGTCCCGCTCCCGCCGTTTTCCGCGGGGATTGTCAGTGAATCCGGGCCTGTCCGCTGGACATACGGGCCGATTTACGGTTTGACAGCGGCTGACGAATCTCAAGCCGCCTGAATATCGCGCGGCCCGGACAATCGATGATCCCATGATGTGTGATGCGCGGCGGCGGATGCAGGGGCGCACGTATGCCGACCTCTGAACTGCTGAGTCTGTTATCGTTCGGAGAAGGGGGATGGGGCGACGAGCTCCTGAAGGGGGCGCTGCTCACCGTCGCGCTCGCCGTCGTCACCTTTCCCCTCGGCATCGGGCTCGGGCTGGCGCTGGCGCTGGCGCAACGCTCGGGCGGACGGGTGGCGCGCGGCGCGGCACAAGTATTTACATGGGTATTCAAGGGCCTGCCGGAACTGCTGACGCTGTTCCTCGTCTTTTACGGCGCGCAGATCGCGTTGCGGCAGGTGCTCGGCGCGCTTTGGCCGGGCGTCGTCATTGAAATTCCGGCGTTTCTGGCGGGCGTGGTCGCGCTCGGCGTCGTCTGCGCCTCCTATGCGAGCGAAGTGTGGCTTGCCGCCTTCGCCGCGATTCCGCAAGGGCAATACGCGGCCGCGGCGGCTCTCGGCCTGCCGCGACGCCTGGCGCTGCGCCTCGTCATCTTTCCGCAGTTGCTGCGCGTGGCGCTGCCCGGCATCGGCAATCTGTGGATGGTGCTGCTGAAGGATACCTCGCTCGTCTCGGTCATCTCGCTGACGGAACTGATGCGCGCGACGCAGGTCGCCGCCGGCGCGACCAAGCAATATTTCCTGTTCTACATCGTCGCCTTCGTGCTCTACCTGCTGATCGCGGCCGTGTCCGGCGAGTTTTTCGCGCATCTCGAACGGCGCGAGACGCGCCGGCGGGAGGGGCGGGCATGAGCGGGATCGTTTCCGCCGTCACCGGCTGGCTGCATACGGCGCTCACGCAGGCGCTGGGTCTGCTGTTCACGCCGCTCGGCGACCCCGAACTGTGGGAGCGTTACGGCGGGCGCATCGTCTCCGGGCTCGGCATCACGCTGAAAATCGTGCTGATCACCTGCACGATCGGGGCCGTGCTCGGGCTTGCCTCGTCCTTCGCGCTGCTGTCCCGCAACCGGTGGCTGCGCGCGCCGTTCCGCGCCTTCAGCAACTCGCTGCGCGGCACGCCGCTGCTGGTGCAGCTTTTCCTCGTCTATTACGGCGGGCTGCAATTCCGCGGCACGCTGGAGACGCTCGGCGTCTGGTGGATTTTCCGCGAGGCGTGGTATTGCGTGCTGCTCACCTACACGCTCAACACGGCCGCCTATCAGGCGGAAATCTTTCGCGGCGCCATCGCATCGGTGCCGGCGGGACAATGGGAGGCGGCGCGGGCGCTGGGCATCGGACGCTGGCGGGCGATGCGGCTCGTCGTGCTGCCGCAGGCAATGATCGTGGCGCTGCGCCCGCTCGGCAACGAGGTCGTGTTGATGATCAAGGCCAGCGCGCTCGCCGCGCTCGTCACCATCTTCGACCTGATGGGCGAGGCGCGCTACGCCTATTCGCGCACCTACGACTTCACCGTCTACATCTATGCGGCCGTGCTTTACCTGGCGCTCGTCGAGATCACCCGCCGCATCTGGCTGTGGCTCGAACGCCGTCTCACGCGCCATCTGCCGGAAGTGACGCAACTGCCCGGCTGACTGCGGCCGCCAGCGTGGAACGATTCGAATCTCAACAAACCCTGAACGGATTATGCTATTATATAAGGAAATAGCCGTGGGGTTTGACGGCGCGCGAATCGCGGGCGCGCGCTTGCGGCATGTCGAGCCGTTATGACATATCGGACAGTAGTGGCTGGCTGCGCCTGAAGACATGACGGGCGTCGCCGATCGTGGGTCGGGTGAGTGCGCGATCTTTTTACCATCGTCGCCGTTCTGGTGGTCGCCGTGCTCTGCGCCGCGCTGGCGGTGCCCTATGCAGTCGACTGGCAGGCGTGGCGCGGCGAGGTCGAGACGGCGCTCGGCCGGGCGTTCGGCGTGCCGGTGCGCACGGAAGGCGCGATCACGGTGCGGCTCCTGCCCGTGCCCCGCCTCGCGCTGGAGCGCGTCGCCGTTGGCGGCGGCGCCCCGCTCCTGACCGCCGATGCGCTCAACGTCTCGCTGGAGGCGCCGCCGCTGCTCGGCGGGCGGATCAGGGTAAGCGAGGCGCAGCTCGTGCGGCCGGTGATCGCCGTGCGCGTCGATGAATCGGGCGCGTTCCACCTGCCCGCCGCGCCGGAAGCGCCGCTGCTCAAGTTCGGCGGGGCGGGCATCGAGCGGCTCGTCGTCGAGCGCGGCATCGTCCGGCTGACCGGCGACGCCATGACGAAGAGCGGCCCGCTGGATATCGGCCCGCTCGACTTCGAGGCGCAGGCGACGACGCTGGCCGGCCCGTGGCGCGTGGAGGGCGCGCTCGGCGGCGTTCCCGTGCATCTGGCGACCGGCGCGTTCGAGGCCGATGGCCGCTTGCGCCTGAAGCTGCGGGCAGGGACGGGCGGGCAGGCGCGCGCCGAGTTCGACGGCCAGGTGCTGCTTGCCGCCGCGCCCTCCCTGTCGGGGCGTTTCGCGGCCACGGTGCCGCTCCCGGAATTTGCGAACGGCGACGCGCCGGAACCCGTCAGCCTCGCCGTCAACGCCACGATCAGCAGCGACGGCTGGCGCATCGAGGGCCGGGACGTCGCGGTGCGGGCGGGCGAGGGAACCGGCGCGCTGACGCTGGGCGGCGAGGGCCATGTCGATGCCGCGCCGCTGCTCGCGGGCGAAGCGCCGCGGCTGCGGCTGGCGCTGGAGGGCCGGCGCATCGACCTGTCGCCGCTGACGCGGGATGCGGCTGGCGCAAGCGCGTCTGAAGCCGCGCTGGAAGCGCTGCGCGCCCGCTTCATTGCCGGCGGTTTCGCGGACATGCCGGTCGATCTCTCCCTGTCGACGGGCAGCGTGGCGTTGTCCGGCGTCGAGGCCGGGCCGGCATCGCTCGACCTGCGTGTGGAGCGGGCGGAAAACGGCCTGCGGCTCGGGCTGCCCCGTGTGGCGCTGGCGCTGCCGGGCGGCGGCGCGCTGGAGGCGGAAGGCGCGGCGACGTGGGACGACCGGCCGGCATTCTCGGGGCGCGTCCGGCTGGAAGGCGGCGACGCGACGCGGCTTGCCGGCGCGCTCGCGGAACTCGGCGCGCCGGCGCGCGTTGCGGAAGCGTTGCGGCAATGGCCGGGTTTCACCTTTGAAGGGCAGGTCGTCGCTTCCGCCGACGACCTGATGCTGCACGATTTCAGGCTGGCGAGCGAGCGCACGACGGTCGCCGGCTCCTTGCGCCGGACGCGCCCGCAGGGCGCGTTGCGCGGGCGCATCGAAACCCGCCTCGCCGTCTCCGGCCTCGACCTGTCGGCCCTGCCGTCCTTCGATCCGGCCGCGCTCGTGCAGGCCGGCACCGATCTCGGCGTCGCCATCGAGGCGACGGGCCTGCGTCTCGGCGATGACGAAGCCGTGCCGGACAGGCGTCTGAGCGCGAAATTCACGGCGGCGTCGGCCGGCATCAGCATCCGGCAGTTCGAGATCAGCGATGCCGGCGGCGCGGCCTTCGCCGCCTCCGGCCACCTCGATGATGACGGCGGCCGCGTGGTGGCCAGCCTGAAGGCGCGCGAGCCGGAGGGGCTTCTGGAAATCGCGCGCGGCTTCGTGCCGCAGGCATGGGGCGGCGTGCTCTCCCGCGCGGCGGCTTTCGCGAGACCTCTGGCGCTTGAGGCCACCATCGCGCGGCCGGGCGCGGGGCGGCCGCTGGTGGCGGTGGTCAGGGGCCGCGCCGGCGCGGCGGACATCGACGCGCACGTCACCAGCGATCCGGCCGGCGAGGCCAACGACCGCGCGGTGATCGCCGCCACCCTCACGACGCAGGACGCGCGGGCGCTGCTGGCGCAGGCCGGACTGACCGCCGGCGACGCCGGCGCGAAATCGCCGAAGGAAAGGGCCGTGCTCACGCTTTCCGCGCGCGGCAACACGTTCGAGCGGCTGCACGGGGAAGCGGCGCTCGAACTGGCGGAGAGCCGCGCGCGGCTCGCCGGCACCTGGCAGAGCGCGCAGGGCAGGGCCACGCTTGCCGGCCGGCTGACGCTGGAAAGCCCGGATGCGGGCGCGCTCGCCGCCCTCGCCGGCCATTCCGTGCCCGCCCTCACGGGTCGCTCGCCGGTGACGGTGGCGGGAAACGCCGTCTGGAATGCGGACGAACTGCGCCTCGAAAACCTTCAGGGTCAAATCGCGGGGGAAAACGTCGCGGGCGCGCTCGCGCTCGCGGGTGACGAGGTTTCGGGGCAACTGACGCTCGACCGGCTGTCGCTGACGGATCTCCTGGCGCTGTCCTTCGGGCCGCAGGTTCGCCCGGCGCGGGGGCGTCTGTGGTCTTCGGAGCGGTTCGTCGCCGCGGGGCCGGGCCTTGCCGGCAAGCTCCGGCTGCGGGCGGGCGCGCTCGCCGTCTCGCCCACGCTGACGCTCGCCGACGTTTCCCTGCTGCTCGATCTCGCGCCCGATACCGTCGGCCTTCAGAAAGTGGCCGGCACTCTGCCGGGCGGCGGCGCGGCGCGGGCGGACATCCTGCTGCGGCGCTTCGGCTCGCTGGCCAGCTTTCGCGCCGGCATCGAGATCGAGGGCGCGGATATCGCCCATCTGACGGGCGAGGCGCTCGCCGGCCGCCTGACCGGGCGCATCGAGGTGGGAGCCGCGGCCGAAAGCCCGGCCGGCCTTGTCGTCAATCTGGCCGGCGGCGGCGAGTTCAGGGTCGCCGACACCGCCCTGCCGCGCCTCGATCCCGCCGCTCTCGCGCGCCTCATGCCGGAATGGCTGGGAGCGGGCGACGCCGCCATCGATATCGACATCGCGCGCATGACCGATCGTCTGGGCGCTGAACTCGACAGGGCCGCATGGCCGGTGAAGGCGCTGACGATACCCCTCACGGTTGCCGGCGGCGCGGTGCGCTTCGGGCCGCTGGCGCTCGAATCGGCGCAGGCGAGGGCGGGAATCAACGGCACGTTCGACCTTGCCACCCTGACGCTCGACGCGCGCGCCAGCCTCGCGGCGACGGCGGCGCCCAGAGGCTGGACCGGCTCGCCGCCACAGGCCGGCGTAAGCTGGCGCGGCCCCCCCGGCGCGCTGAAGCGGGACATCGACGCCGGCAGCACGGCCAATGCGCTCGCCGCCATCGGGTTGACGCGGGAACTCGACCGCATCGAGCGGATGGAGGCGGAAGCGCGCGAGCGCGTCGAACGGGCGCGGCAGGCCCGGCAAGAACGCGAGCAACAGGCGCGCGAGAGGCAGGAACGTGAAAGACAGGAACAGCAGGAACGCGAGCGACTGGAGCGGATTCTTCGCGAGTCCGCGCCGGCGGCGACCGACGACGCGCAGACAAGGCCCGCAACCCCTTTCGACATGACGCCCGATGCGGCCGCTCCCTGACCCCGTGACCAAATGCCGCCCGAGCACGCCTCAGTTGCGAGCGGCCGACGATGGTATGAAAGCCCATGACGATCTGGTTCATATTCGCCATCATGACCGGCGCGGCCGTGCTGCTTGCGCTGTGGCCGCTGTCGCGACGCCGGCAGGCCGTCGCCGGCGGCGTCGATGACAAGGCGTTCTTTCGCCAGCAGATCGCCGAAATAGACCGCGAGATGGCGCGCGGCTTGCTGCCGGCGTCCGAAGGAGAGGCGGCGCGCGCGGAGGCCGGGCGGCGACTGCTGCGGGCCACGGCCGGGCAGGCTGACGAAGGCGACCAGAAGGGCGAGCCCGCCCTGCGGCGCCGGCGCGCGGCGTCGGCCATCGTGATCTCCGTCATCCCGCTGGCGGCGCTGACGCTTTACGGCGCGCTGGGGCAGCCGGATCTCGCCGGCGCGCCGCTCGCCGCGCGCCTCGGCGCGGGCGATCCGCGCACGCTCGATCTCAACGAGGCGGTGGCGCGCGTGGAGGGGCATCTCGCCCGCCAGCCCGATGACGGACGCGGCTGGGAGGTGCTCGCCCCGATCTACCTTCGCGCCGGGCGCTTCGACGACGCCGCGCGCGCGTTCGGCGAGGCGCTGCGGCTGAACGGGGCTTCCGCCGCGCGTTTCGCGGGGCTGGGGGAGGCGCTGGTCATGGCGGGTGACGGCGTCGTCTCGGCCGAGGCGCGGGCCGCCTTCGAGAAGGCGCTTGCCGCCGATCCCGGCAATCCGAGCGCGGCCTTCCATCTGGCGGTCGCCGCCGAGCAGGATGGCGATATGGAAGCCGCTGCGGCGCGCCTGCGCGCGCTGCTCGCCGGCGCGCCGGCCGATGCGCCGTGGCGGCCGGCGGTCGAGAATCGGCTGGCGACGCTCGGCGACCCTTCCCGAAGCGAGACGGGAAGAGCGATCGCCGCTCTCGCGCCCGAGGAGCGCATGCAGGCCATTCGCGGCATGGTCGCGCAACTCGCCGCCCGCGCGGCAAGCGGCGACGCCGGACTTGACGATTGGTTGCGTTTGATCCGATCTTACGCAGTCCTCGGCGACAAGACCGAGGCGGCGGCGGCGCTGGCCGCCGCGCGCAGGCAACTGGCGGGTGACGGTGCGGCATTGCGCCGCCTCGATGCGCTGGCCGACGACCTCCATATCGGCGCGGGCAATCCGGCCGCGCCGGCGGGGGAAAGCGGGCGATGAGGAAGACAGGCGAGGGGAACGCATGACGGAAGGTGAGCGATGACGAGAAAGCAGCGCCGGTTGACGCTGATCGCAGGCGGGCTCGCCGTGCTTGGCACGGCGCTGGGGCTCGTGCTGTTCGCCATGCGCGACACCATCGTCTTTTTCCGCTCGCCGGCGGATATCGCCGCCATGAACATCCCGCCCGGCACGCGCCTGCGGCTCGGCGGCCTCGTCAAGGAAGGGTCGGTGGCGCGGCCCGGCGGGCAGACGGTGCATTTCGTCGTCACCGACGGCGCGGGCGACATCGCGGTGCGCTACACAGGGCTGCTGCCCGACCTGTTCCGCGAGGGGCAGGGCGTCGTCACGGAGGGCGTGCTCGCGCCCGACGGCAGTTTCGCCGCCGACAGCGTGCTGGCGAAGCATGACGAGAACTACATGCCCCGCGAGGTTGCGGACGCCCTGAAGGAAAAGGGCCTGTGGCAGCACGCGGAGGGCGCCGACGCAGCGCCCGTGACCCAGTAAACCCGTGACGCAGTAAAGCGGCCGCGCATCGAGGTGGGAATGCTCGTCGAGATCGGACATTACGCGCTGGCGCTGGCGCTGGGCCTGTCGGTCGTGCAATGCGTGCTGCCGCTCTGGGGCGCGCGGGCGCGCGACCCGGCGCTGATGGGCATCGCGGGGCCGGCGGCGCTCGGCGTCTTCGCCATGGTCGCCGTCGCCTTCGCCGCGCTGACCCACGCCTATATCGTTTCCGACTTCTCGGTGGCCAATGTCGTCGAGAACTCCCACTCGATGAAGCCGCTCATCTACAAGATCAGCGGGGTATGGGGGAATCACGAGGGCTCCATGCTGCTGTGGGCGCTGATCCTCGCGCTCTTCGGGGCGCTGGTGGCGCTGGCGCGCAACCGTGTGCCGGAGCGGCTGGGGGCGCTGACGCTCGCCGTGCAGGCGTCGGTGACGATCGCCTTTCTGCTGTTCATCCTGCTTACGTCGAACCCCTTCGCGCGCGTGGATCCGGCCCCCTTCGAGGGGCGCGATCTCAACCCGCTGTTGCAGGATATCGGCCTCGCCATCCATCCGCCGCTGCTCTACCTCGGCTATGTCGGCTTCTCCATCTCCTTCGCCTTCGCGGTCGCAGCCCTCATCGACGGGCGGATAGACGCCGTGTGGGCGCGGGCGGTGCGCCCGTGGACGCTCATGGCCTGGGTATTTCTCACGCTCGGCATCTCCATGGGCTCGTACTGGGCCTATTATGAACTCGGCTGGGGCGGCTGGTGGTTCTGGGACCCGGTCGAGAACGCCTCCTTCATGCCGTGGCTCGCGGGCACGGCGCTCATCCATTCCACGGTGGTGATGGAGAAGCGCGACGCGCTCAAGGTGTGGACGATCCTGCTCGCCATCCTCACGTTCTCGCTGTCGCTGATCGGCGCCTTCCTCGTGCGCTCGGGCGTGCTGACCTCGGTGCACGCCTTCGCCACCGATCCCGAGCGCGGCACGTTCATTCTCATCATCCTGACCTTCTTCATCGGCGGTTCGCTGGCGCTGTTCGCATTGCGCGCGCCCTTGCTGCGGGCGGGCGGCATCTTCGCGCCCGTGTCGCGGGAAGGCGCGCTGGTGCTCAACAACCTGCTGCTGTCGACCGCCTGCGCGACGGTGTTCATCGGCACGCTCTATCCGCTGGCGCTGGAGGCGCTGACGGGCGACAAGATTTCCGTCGGCCCGCCCTATTTCGAGGCCACCTTCCTGCCGATCATGATGCCGCTGATCGCGCTCATGCCGCTGGGGCAGACGCTGGCGTGGAAACGCGGCGACCTGCTGGGCGCGGCGCAACGGCTGACGGCGGCGCTCGCGCTGGCCCTCGCCGCGGCGCTCGCCGTGCTCGCCGCCACGCGCGGCGGGCCGGTGCTGGCGCTGCTCGGCGTCGGGTTCGGCTTCTTCGCGGTGGCGGGCGCGCTGTCCGAGATCGTCACGCGCGTGTGGTCGCGCGGCATGCCGCTCGCCACCGCCTGGCGGCGCGCGCGGGGGCTGCCGCGTTCCGCCTGGGGCACGGCCGTCGCCCATGCCGGCATCGGCGTCACTGTGCTCGGCATCGCCGCGACCGCCTGGGGCGTGGAGACGCTCGCCGTCGTGCGGCCGGGCGAAACGGTTTCCGCCGGGCAATACGCTTTGCGCCTCGACGGCGTGACGCCCTACAGCGCGCACACCTACCGCGCCAATGTCGCGCGCTTTTCCGTGTATCGCGGCGGCGTGCCGGTGGGCGCGCTCACCGCAGAAAAGCGGCTCTACACCGCCCGCGGCATGGCGACGACCGAAGCGGGGCTGATGACGCGCGGGCTCGGCCAGATCTATGTCGGGCTCGGCGAGGAAGAGCCTGGCGGCGGCATCGGCGTGCGGCTCTACTGGAAGCCTTTCGTCCTGCTCATCTGGATCGGCACGCTCGTCACGGCGCTGGGCGGCGGGCTCTCGCTGACAGACCGGCACCTGCGCATCGGCGCGCCGGTGCGGGCGAAGGCGAGGCGGGCGCTCGCGGGAGGCGGGCGCGCCGATGCCGTGGCGGCGTCCTGAGGAGGCGGCGATGCGCGTATTGACGATCCTGCTCTGTCTGCTGTTGACGGGGACGCCGGCGCGGGCGGTGCAGCCGGACGAGGTGCTGCCGGATGCGGCGCTCGAACAACGCGCCCGCGACATCTCGGCGGAACTGCGCTGCCTCGTGTGCCAGAACGAATCGATCGACGATTCGGACGCGCCGCTGGCGCGCGACCTGCGCCTGCTGGTGCGCGAGCGCCTCGTCGCCGGCGACGGCGACCGGGAGGTGACGGATTTCATCGTCGCCCGCTATGGCGAGTTCGTCCTGCTGCGCCCGGTCTTCGGCCTGCACACGGCCCTGCTGTGGCTCGGTCCCGTCATCGTGCTGGCCTTCGGCGCCGTCGCGCTCGTGCGCGGCGCGCGCCGCCGGCGGCAGGAAGCGGGCACGCCCGCGCTGACGCCGGAGGAGAAGGCGCGCCTTGATGCCATTCTGGGGCAGGATTGAGTTTCACGCCAGGTTAACAATATTTCATGTGACGTTGATGTCGCCGTAAGGGTCGCTCCCCCATATTGTTTCTCAACAGCCGGCGGAGCCGTGACGACCATGCGTCGCCCGGCGCTTCGCCGATGGCCACCGCCGTTCCGCCGGCCCCGGTATTCAGGAGACACGTTCATGTCCGATCTCAACCCGACCTCCAGACCCGCCCGCCGCTACCGTTCGATGCTGTTCGGCGCCGTGGCGCTCGCGGCGCTCGCCGGCGCCGGCACGCTCGCCAATATCACGCTGGCGCCGCCGCCGGCCGCTTTCGCGCAGGGCACCACGTCGACCGTCGCGCCGGTCGTCGTGCCGGGGCAGACCTCCTTCGCCGATCTCGTGGACAAGGTGAAGCCGGCCGTGGTTTCCGTGCGCGTCAAGATCGCCGTCGAAAACGAAAGCCCCATTCCCTCGCTGGAGCAGTTCGGCCTTCCGCCCGGCAGCCCGTTCGAGGAGTTTTTCCGCCGCTTCGCGCCTCCCGGCGAGCGTCCGCAGGGCCGCCGGCCGCAGCGCCGCTTCGGCGAGGCGCAAGGATCCGGCTTCTTCATCTCCGAAGACGGCTACATCGTCACCAATAACCATGTGGTCGAGAAGAGCGCCGAAGTCGAGGTGCGCACCGACGACGGCCGCACGCTCGACGCCAAGGTGATCGGCACCGATCCGCGCACCGACATCGCGCTGCTGAAGGTCGACAAGAAGGGGCCCTATCCGTTCGTCGCCTTCGCCTCCACGCTGCCGCGCGTCGGCGACTGGGTGCTGGCGGTGGGCAACCCCTTCGGTCTCGGCGGCACGGTGACGGCGGGCATCGTCTCGGCGCGCGGCCGCGACATCGGCGCCGGCCCGTATGACGACTTCCTCCAGATCGACGCTTCCGTGAACAAGGGCAACTCGGGCGGCCCGGCTTTCGATCTCGCCGGCAACGTGGTCGGCGTGAACACCGCCATCGCCTCGCCCTCGGGCGGCAGCGTCGGCATCGCCTTCGCCATCCCGGCGGAAACCGTGCAGAAGGTCGTGAGCGAGATCCGCGATCACGGCACCGTGCGGCGCGGCTTCCTCGGCGTGCAGATCCAGCCGGTGACGGAGGATATCGCATCGAGCCTCGGCCTCGAGAAGGCGGAAGGCGCGATCGTGGCGCGCGTCGAGAGCGACAGCCCGGCGGACAAGGCCGGCGTCAAGTCCGGCGACGCCATCATCGCCGTCAACGGCAAGGGCGTGAAGGACGCGCGCGAGCTTTCCCGCGAGATCGCCGGCTTCAACCCCGATACCTCGGTGGAGCTGAAGGTGTGGCGAGACGGCAAGGAGCGCACCATCACGGTGAAGCTGACGGCGTTGCCCGATGATCCCCAGTCCGCCTCGGCCGGCGAGCAGAACGACGGCGGCAGCCTCGGCCTGCGGCTTGCGCCTGCCGGCAGCGTCGGCGGCGCGGGCAAGGAAGGCGTCGTCGTGGTCGGCGTGGAGCCCGACAGCGCCGCCGACCAGCGCGGCTTCAAGACCGGCGACGTCATCATCGAGGTATCCGGCAAGAAGGTCGAATCGCCCGCCGACGTGCGCCGCGAGGTGACGGCCGTGCGCAAGGAGGGCAAGAAGGCGGTGCTCTTCCGCGTCCAGAACCAGGAAGGCACCCGCTTCATCGCCCTGCCCGTCGGCGGCTGAGGTTTTCCCCGGCTGAAAGAGGTTGGCGGCCGCGTGTGTTCCGCGCGGCCGCTTTTCTTTCGTAAAAGGGAGGATACTCTGGTGCCCATGAAGATTCTGGTGATCGAGGACGATGCGCAGGCCGCCGCCTTCATCGTCAAGGCGCTGCGGGAGGCGGGGCATCTCGCCGAGCACGCGCCGGACGGGCTGGAGGGCTATGCGCAGGCGCGCGAGGGCGATTTCGACGTGCTCGTCGTCGATCGCATGTTGCCGCGGCTCGACGGCCTGTCCGTCATCCGCTCCCTGCGCGAGCAGAAGGTCGAGACGCCGGTGCTGATCCTCTCCGCGCTGGGGCAGGTCGACGATCGGGTGAAAGGTCTGCGGGCCGGCGGCGACGACTATCTCGCCAAGCCCTTCGCCTTTTCCGAACTGCTGGCGCGCGTCGAGGCGCTGGCGCGCCGGCGCGGCGGGCAGGCCCGCGAGCAGACCGTCTACCGCGTCGGCGATCTCGAACTCGACCGCCTGTCGCACAAGGTCACGCGCACGGGCGAGGAGATCGTGCTCCAGCCGCGCGAGTTCCGGTTGCTCGAATACCTCATGCGCAATGCCGGGCAGGTGGTGACGCGCACCATGCTGCTGGAAAACGTGTGGGATTACCATTTCGATCCGCAGACGAACGTCATCGACGTGCATGTGTCGCGCCTGCGCGCCAAGATCGACAAGGGGCACGAAACCGCGCTCATCCATACGGTGCGCGGCGCGGGGTACATGATCCGTGACGGCGCTCGGTAAGCTTTTCCGCACGACGGCGTTCAAGCTGTCCGCCATCTATCTGCTGCTGTTCACGCTCTTCGCGGCCTTCATCATCGGCTACGTGGCATGGAACACGCGGCAGGTGATCGACGGCCAGATCAGGGATACGATCGAGGCGGAGATTCGCGGGCTTTCGGAGCAATACCGCATCGGTGGCATCCGCCGCCTCGTCACCGTCATCGAGCGGCGCACGCGGGAGCCGGGGGCGTCGCTCTACCTCGTGACGACCTTCGCCGGCGAGCAGCTTGCGGGCAACGTGGCTTCCGTGCCGCTCGGCCTGCTCGACCGCCCCGGCGAGCACGAAACGCTCTACAGCCCCGGCGGCGACGGCGAGGCGCGCACGCGCGAGGCGGTGGCGCATGTGTTCCTGCTGCCCGGCGGCTTTCGCATGCTGGTGGGGCGGGATGTCGGCGAGCGCGAGCATCTGGGCGGCGTGGTGCGCTCCGCGCTGCTGCTGTCGCTCGGGCTCGTGACGGTGCTGGCCTGCATCGGCGGCTGGTTCATCACCGGCCGCGTGCTGCGGCGCGTCGACGCCATGACGGAGACGACGCGCACCATCATGGCCGGCGATCTGGGCGGGCGGCTGGCGGTGGCCGGCAACGGCGACGAGCTCGACCGGCTGGCGCTCAACCTCAATGCGATGCTGGACCGCATCGGCGAGTTGATGGCCGGCATGAAGGAGGTTTCCGACAACATCGCCCACGACCTCAAGACGCCGCTCACCCGTCTGCGCAACCGCGCGGAAGAGGCGCTGCGCACCGCGCGCACGCCGGAGGAATATGCGCGCGCGCTGGAGGCCACGATCGAGGAATCCGACAATCTCATCATGGTGTTCAACGCCCTGCTGACCATCGCCCGGCTCGAAGCCGGCAACGGCGCACCCGCGCCGGCGCCCTTCGACGCAGCGGAGACGGCGCGCTCCCTCGCCGAACTCTACGAGGCGGCGGCGGAGGAAGCCCGGGCGCCGGTCGTCGTGGGCATCGCGCCGGATCTCGTGCTGCCCGTGAGCGGCAACAGGGAACTGGTGGGGCAGGCACTTGCCAACCTGATCGACAACGCGCTGAAATACGGCATGCCCGAGGGCGCGGAGGGGGCGCAGATCGCCGTCGCGGCGCGGCGGGAGCGCGATCATGAGGGGCGCGATGTGGCGATCATCACCGTCGCGGATCGCGGCCCCGGCATCCCGGAGGCCGACCGCGCGCGCGTGCTGGAGCGCTTCGCCCGGCTCGAATCGTCGCGCACCCGGCCGGGCTTCGGGCTGGGCCTCAGCCTCGTCGCCGCCGTCACGCGCATGCATGGCGGCACGTTGAGCCTTGAGGACAACGCGCCCGGCTTGCGCGTGGTCATGTCGCTGCCGATCGCGCATCAGGCCGAGAAATCCGCGCCCTTTTCGGATAAGCTCGACGCGTGAGAAACGGATATCGAAAGCGTCGGCACAGGAGATGAGCGCGTGACCCATCGGGACGAAATCGCAACGAGCCTGACGGACATGGGTGAGCGCCAGCTTCCGGGCGAACGCCAGCTTCTGCGTGAGCGCCAGCTTCTGCGTAAGCGCCTTTTGCCGACGCCCGTGCTCGCGCGTCCCGGCGAGGCCGACGCCGCGCTGGCGGAGATACGGGGCGCGGCGGACCGGGCGGAGGCGGAGCGGACGCTTCTCGCGGCGCTGGCGGAGCAATCGCCGTTCCTGTGGCGGCTCGCGCTCAACGATCCCGACCGGCTGGAACGCCTGCTCGATTCGCCTCCCGGCGACAGCCGCGCGCGCATTCTCGGCGATGTGGCGCGGGCCGGGCGCGAGGCGGCGGATGCCGCCGCCCTGATGCGCGACCTGCGCCGGGCGCGCGCGGCGCATGCGCTGCTCGTGGCGCTCGCCGATCTCGGCGGCGTGTGGAACCTTGAAACCGTGGTCGAATCCCTGTCCGCCTTCGCCGACGCGGCGGTCGGCGCGGCCGTGCGCTTCCTGCTGCGGCAGGCCGTGGCGGCGGGGCGCTTCAGCCCGCCCGATCCCGACAACCCGGAAGCGGAATCGGGCCTCGTCGTGCTGGCGCTCGGCAAGCACGGGGCGGGCGAACTCAACTACTCCAGCGACATCGACATCGTGCTGTTCTACGATCCGCAAGCGCCGGTGAGCGGACGCGCCGATGCGCCGTCCTTCTTCGTGCGGCTGGCGCGCGATCTGGTGAAGCTGTTGCAGGAGCGCACCGGCGACGGCTACGTGTTCCGCGTCGACCTGCGGCTGCGGCCCGATCCGGGCTCCACCGCGCCCGCCGTCGCGCTGCCCACGGCCTTCAGCTATTACGAGACGGTGGGGCAGAACTGGGAGCGCGCCGCCTTCATCAAGGCGCGCCCCGTCGCCGGCGATATCGCGCTGGGGCAACGGTTTCTGGACGAACTGCGGCCCTTCGTCTGGCGCAAGTACTTCGACTTCGCCACCATCGCCGACATCCACGCCATGAAGCGGCAGATTCACGCCGTGCGCGGACACGGCGAGATCGCGGTGGCCGGCCATGACATCAAGCTCGGGCGCGGCGGCATTCGCGAGATCGAATTTTTTGTTCAAACGCAGCAGCTTGTGTTCGGCGGTAAACGTTCTTCATTAAGAGGCCGGCGCACGCTGGACATGCTGAAGGCGCTCAATGCGGATGGCTGGATCACGGCCGAGGCGCGCGACGACCTGACGGCGGCCTACATCTTCCTGCGCACCGTCGAGCACCGGTTGCAGATGGTGGCGGACGAGCAGACGCAGCGCCTGCCGGCCGATGCGGCGACGCTCGAACTTTTCGCCCGCTTCTGCGGCTTCGATTCGCTTGCCGCGTTCTCGGCCGAACTCACCCGCCAGGCCCGCATCGTGCAGGAGCACTACGCGCTGTTGTTCGAGGAAGGGCCGGAGCTGGCGGCGGAGGCCGGCAGCCTCGTGTTCACCGGCACGGAGGACGATCCCGAAACCATGCAGACGCTGCAACGGCTCGGCTTCCGCGATCCCGCGCGCGTGGCGGAGACGGTGCGCGGCTGGCATTTCGGGCGGCGCAAGGCGTTCACCGCCGCCCGCGCGCGCGAGGTGCTGACGGAGATCACGCCGGCGCTGCTCACCGCGCTCGGCCGCACCGCCGCGCCCGATGCGGCGCTTGGGGCGCTGGACGAGGCGTTCGGGCGCATTCCGGCGGTCGTCGAGCTGCTGTCGATCCTGCGCTCGAACGACCGCCTGCTGGCGCTGTTCGCCGACCTGCTCGGCTCCGCGCCGCGCCTCACCGATGTCGTGGCGCAAAGCCCGCATGTGCTGGACGCCGTGATCGATCCGCTGTTCTTTTCCCCGGCGGTCGATTCGCGCACCGTGGGCCAGCGCGTGCGCAGTCTCGTCGCCGTGCCGGGCGGCGCCGGGGCATTCGAGGAGTTTCTCGACAAGGCGCGCGACGCCGCGCGGCAGGAGACTTTTCTGACCGGCGCGCGCCTCATTTCCGGCATCATTCCGCCGGAGCGCGCCGGGGCGGCCTATGCGGCGATCGCGGAATCGCTTGTCGCCGTCACGCTCGACAAGGTGCGCGAGGCCTACGCCGCCGAGCACGGCGCGGTGCCGGGCGCGCGCATGGTGGTGCTCGGCTTCGGCCGGCTCGGCGCGCGTGAGATGACCGCCTCGTCGGATCTCGATCTGGTGTCGATCTACGATTTCGATCCCGCGGAGAGTCGCAGCGACGGCGCGCGGCCGCTGGAAGCCGTCGTCTACCACGCCCGCCTGACGCAGCGGCTGGTGAGCGCGCTCACCGTGCCGACACGGCGCGGCCGCCTCTATGAAGTCGACATGCGGCTGCGTCCCTCCGGCGGACAGGGGCCGGTGGCATCGCAGTTTCGCGGCTTTCCCGATTATTACGCCCACCATGCGGAAGTGTGGGAGCACATGGCGCTGACCCGCGCGCGGGTGATCGCCGGCGACGACAGCCTCGCGCGCGAGGTGGAGACGGCCATCCGCGCCATCCTGCGCCGGCCCCGCGACCGGCAGGCGCTGGCGAAGGAGGTGCGCGACATGCGCGCGCTCATCGCCGCCGAAAAAGGCGATGCCGACGGCTGGGACATGAAGCTGGCGCGCGGCGGGCTGTTCGACCTTGAGTTCATGGCGCAATATCTCGTGCTCGCCCATGCGGCGGATCACGCCGAACTCGTGGCGGACGTCGGCACCGCGCGCGTTCTCGACGTTGCCGGCGGTCTCGGCCTGCTGAAGCCCGAGACGGCGGAGACGCTTCGCACCGCCTGGCGGCTGCTGTCCGATGTCTTCCAATGGCAGCGCCTGACGGTGGAGGGCCGGTTCGATCCGCAGACCGTCTCGCCCGCGGTCGTCGCCCGCATCGCCACGGCCGTCGGCGTGCCGGACGCCAGGGTGCTGGCGCTGCATCTCGACGAAACGCGCGCGCGGGTGCGCGGCATCTTCGAGGATATGCTCGGCGTTTCGTGAGTTGATGAAGGAGATTCATTCTCTTCTTTAACCATATGATATTTAACAATAATAAGAGGATGAATACGAAGCGGCGCATGCCCTGCCGGAACGGCGTGCGCAAAATAGTTCTGGATAGCGGCGGATCGGGCGCGCATCATCGCGCGGGGCGATTTCCAACCGGGCCGGAATGCTTTATAGCGATGCTTTCAGAATGAGCGAGCATCACACACTCCAGTTTCCCCATCGCCATCTGCTCGGCATCGAGGGATTGTCGCGGCCGGATATCGAGACGCTGCTCGATATGGCCGACAAGGCCGTCGAGGTCAGCCGCCAGGTGGAGAAGAAGCGCGCGACCCTGCGGGGCCGCACGCAGATCAACCTGTTCTTCGAGCCCTCGACGCGCACGCAATCGTCTTTCGAGCTGGCGGGCAAGCGCCTTGGCGCGGATGTCATGAACATGTCGGTCGCCTCGTCCTCCGTGAAGAAAGGCGAGACGCTGATCGACACGGCCATGACGCTGAACGCGATGCGGCCGGACATCATCGTCGTGCGCCATCACGCGGCGGGCGCGGTGCATCTGCTGGCGCGCAAGGTCGACTGCTCGGTGATCAACGCCGGCGACGGCGCGCACGAGCACCCGACGCAGGCGCTGCTGGACGCGCTGACCATCCGGCGCAACAAGGGCCGCATCGAGGGGCTGACGGTCGCCATCTGCGGCGACGTGCTGCATTCGCGCGTGGCGCGCTCCAACATCATCCTGTTGCAGGCGCTGGGCGCGCGCGTGCGCTGCGTGGGGCCGTCGACGCTGCTGCCGGAGGGCATCGGGCAATTCGGCGTCGAGACCTTCACCAACATGCGGAAGGGGCTGGAAGGCGCCGATATCGTGATGATGCTGCGCTTGCAGCGCGAGCGCATGAACGGCTCCTTCGTGCCTTCCGTTAAGGAATATTTCCGCTTCTACGGGCTGGATGCCGAAAAGCTCTCGTGGGCGAAGCCCGATGCGCTGGTGATGCATCCGGGCCCGATGAACCGGGGAGTCGAGATCGATTCGGGCGTGGCGGACGGCGCGCAATCGCTGATCCGCGAGCAGGTGGAAATGGGCGTTGCCGTGCGCATGGCGGTGCTGGAGGCGCTGGCGCAGCATCTTCCCAACGAGGGGGGCCATCGATGAGCGCGTTTCTGCCTCCGCAGCTCTTTCACAATGCCCGTGTCATCGATCCCGCGAGCGGGCGCGACGAGCGCGGCGGCGTGCTGGTGCGCGCCGGCGTCATCGTCGATGTCGGGCCGCATCTCGTCGGGGGCAGCGGGCCGGAAGGCACGCGCGAGCTCGATTGCGGCGGCCATGTGCTTGCGCCGGGCCTCGTGGACCTGCGCGCCTTCGTGGGCGAACCCGGCGCGGAGCACCGCGAGACGCTGAAATCCGCCAGTGAGGCGGCGGCGGCCGGCGGCGTCACCACCGTGGTCTGCATGCCCGAGACGAACCCGCCGATCGACGAGCCGGCCATCGTCGACTTCGTGCTGCGGCGCGCGCGCGACACGGCCATCGTCCATATCCACCCGGCGGCGGCGCTCACCAAGGAGCTGGCGGGGCGCGAGCTGACGGAAATCGGCCTGTTGCAGGAAGCGGGCGCCGTCGCCTTCACGGACGGCACGCGTTCCGTCACCAACGCGCAGGTACTGCGCCGCGCCATGACCTATGCGCGCGATTTCGACGCGCTGATCGTCAATCACGTCGAGGACCCCGATCTCGTCGGGCAGGGCGTGATGAACGAGGGCGCGCGCGCGAGCCTGCTCGGCCTGCACGGCATTCCGCGCGAGGCCGAAACGGTGGTGCTGGAGCGCGACGTCCGCCTCGCCAAGCTCACCGGCGCGCGCTATCACGCGGCGCTCGTGTCGTGCGCGGATTCGGTGGCCATCATGCGCCGCGCCAAGGACAGCGGCCTGCCGGTGACGTGCGGCGTGTCGATCAACAACCTGACGCTGAACGAGATCGACATCGGCGACTATCGCACCTTCCTGCGCCTGTCGCCGCCGCTGCGCGACGAGGACGACCGGCAGGCGGTGATCGCGGCGCTGGCCGAAGGCGTGATCGACGTGATCGTCTCCGACCACAACCCGCAGGACGTCGAGACCAAGCGCAGGCCCTTCTCGGAAGCCGCCAACGGCGCGCTCGGACTGGAGACGATGCTCTCCGCCGGTTTGCGTCTGGTCGAAGCGGGGCAGATCGCCCTGCCGCGCCTGCTGCATGCGCTTTCCACGCGCCCCGCGCAGCTCATCGGCGTGCCGGGCGGCGAGCTGGCGGCGGGCAAGCCTGCCGATCTCATCGTGATCGACCTGGATGTTCCCTTTGTCGTCGACAAGCGGAAGCTGCATTCCAAGAGCAAGAACTCGCCGTTCGACGAGGCGCGGCTGACGGGGCGGGTGCTGAGCACCTATATCGCCGGGCGCCTGGTTTATGCCTGCGACGGGTCGCAGGACTGAACGGCGCCGATGATTTCGACCTGAAGGCGCCAGCCGCTTTCAGGATGTACGTGACGCGGAGCCTGGGGGCCGATGGAAAACTTGCTGGCGCAATTCTGGCCTTGGGGCGTTCTCGCGCTCGTGCTCGGCTATTGTCTGGGCTCGATCCCCTTCGGCCTGCTGTTGACGCGGTTTGCCGGGCTCGGCGACATCCGGCAGATCGGCTCGGGCAATATCGGCGCCACCAACGTGCTGCGCACGGGCAACAAGGCGCTCGCGGCCGCGACGCTGCTCGGCGACATGCTCAAGGGCGCGATCGCCGTCATTCTCGCCGAGGACCTCATCGGCGGCGATGCCGGGCTCTATGCCGCGCTCGGCGCGTTTCTGGGGCATCTCTATCCGGCGTGGCTGGGGTTTCGGGGCGGCAAGGGCGTCGCGACGTTCATCGGCTGTCTCGTGGGCCTCGCGCCCGTCGCCGCGGTGGCGTTCGCGCTCATCTGGCTGGCGACGGCGCTGCTCTATCGCTATTCGTCGCTCGCCGCGCTCGTCGCCAGCGCCGCGACGCCGCTCGTGCTGTGGCAGGCGGGCGAGGACAAGGTTGCGGTGCTCTCCTGTTTTCTGAGCGCCTTGCTGTGGTGGAAGCATCGCGCCAACATCGCGCGCCTCGCGGCGAAGACGGAGCCGCGCATCGGTGAGAAGAAGCAGGGATAGGGCGGATGGCGGCGGGCGTGCGGCTGGATGACGAACAGCGGCTGAACTGGCTGCGCCTGATCCGTTCCGACAATGTCGGCCCGCGCACCTTCCGCGCCCTCATCGCCCGTTTCGGCACGGCCGCCGCCGCGCTGGAATCGCTGCCGGAACTGGCGCGCAAGAGCGGCCGCCCCGTCCGCGTCGCCTCGCGGGAGGAGGTGGAGCGGGAATTGGCGGCGGCACGGCGATTTGAGGTGTCTTTCGTGGCGCTGGGCGAGCCCGATTATCCCGCCGCCTTGCGCGCCATCGATTCCGCGCCGCCGGTGATCGCCGTGCGCGGCGAAACGGCCGTGCTGGCGCGGCCCATGGTCGCGATCGTGGGCTCGCGCAACGCCTCGGCCAACGGGCAGACCTTCGCCGGACGGCTGGCGCGCGGGTTGGGCGAGGCGGGTTTCGTGGTCGTCTCGGGGCTGGCGCGCGGCATCGATGCGCATGCCCATGCGGAAAGCCTCGTCACGGGCACGGTCGCCGTGCTGGCCGGCGGCCACGACAAGGTTTACCCGGCGGAGAACGAGCCGCTGCTGCAAAAAATCGTGGGGCGCGGCGCGGCCATCTGCGAAATGCCGATGGGCTGGACCGCGCGCGGGCGCGACTTTCCCCGCCGCAACCGCATCGTTTCGGGGCTCGCGCTCGGCACCGTCGTGGTGGAGGCGGCGCGCCGGTCGGGCTCGCTGATCACCGCGCGTTTCGCGATGGAGCAGGGGCGGGAGGTGTTCGCCGTGCCGGGCTCGCCGCTCGATCCGCGGGCCGAAGGCCCCAACGATCTCATCCGCCAGGGCGCAAGTCTGTGCGCGGGCGTCGACGACGTGGTGACGGCGCTCGCGCCGCTGGTGGAGCGGGAACCGGCGCAAAAGTCGCTGTTCGACGCCGACGACCTGAACGATACGGGCGAACCGCTGTGGGACGAGTTCGACTGGCCGGAAGTTGCGCCCGCGCCCGTCGCGGCCCGCGCGGCCTATGATCCGGGCCTTTACGACGGCGGCGGGCGCGCGGACGACGAGCGCGGCCGGTTTCCGGCGCAGATGGAGGAGGGCGCGCGCATCGTCGCCGGACTTCTGGGCGCGTCGCCCGTCGACGTGGACGAACTCGTGCGCGGTTCCGGCCTGTCGGTGCGGGTGGTGCATACGGCGCTGCTCGATCTGGAACTGGCCGGGCGCATCGCGCGCCACCCCGGCAACCGCGTGTCGCTGCTGGCTTCCTGAGCATGTGAGGGAAATGCGCCCCGGCATGCATCTTGCGACGCGGCGCTCGAGGGTGCTATAGCCCGAAGCCTGATGCATCGAGAGTCCCGACAAGAACGAGAGTGACCGGATTCCATGGCCGTTGACGAGAATACCGTCCGCCGTATCGCGCATCTCGCGCGCATCGCCGTGACCGATGACGAGGTGCCGCAACTGCGCAGCGAACTGAACGCCATCCTCAGCTTCGTGGCGCAACTCGATGCGGTCGACGTCAGCGGCGTCGAGCCGATGACGTCGGTGATTCCCATGGCGCTGCGCCAGCGCGCGGATGTGGTGAACGACGGCGGCTGCGCGGAGCGGATCGTGGCCAACGCGCCGCAGGCCGAAGACAATTATTTCGTGGTTCCGAAGGTGGTGGAATAATGACCGATCTGACGCAGCTCACCCTCGCGGAAGCGCGCGACGGTCTCGCCGCGCGGCGCTTCTCCGCCACGGAACTGACGCAAGCCCATCTCGACGCCATCGAGGCGGCGCGGGCGCTCAACGCCTATGTGCGGGTGACGCCCGAAAAGGCGCTCGACGGCGCGAAGGCTTCCGACGCGCGGCTGGCGGCCGGCGAGGCGGGGCCGCTGGAGGGCATTCCCGTCGGCGTCAAGGATCTGTTCGCGACGGAGGGCGTGCGCACCACGGCCTGCTCGCGCATTCTCGAAAATTTCGTGCCGTCCTACGAATCGACCGTCACCGCCCAGTTGTGGCGGGACGGGGCGGTGATGCTCGGCAAGCTGAACAACGACGAGTTCGCCATGGGCTCGTCGAACGAGACATCGTTCTTCGGCCCCGTCGTCAATCCCTGGCGGCGCGAGGGATCGGAGACGAGGCTTACGCCGGGCGGCTCCTCCGGCGGTTCGTCCGCGGCGGTGGCGGCGGGGCTTTGCCTGGGCGCGACGGCGACCGATACGGGCGGCTCCATCCGCCAGCCGGCGGCCTTCACCGGCACCGTGGGCATCAAGCCGACCTACGGGCGCTGCTCGCGCTGGGGCACGGTGGCCTTCGCCTCCTCGCTCGATCAGGCCGGGCCGATCACGCGCACGGTGCGCGACGCCGCAATCCTGCTGCGCTCGATGGCGGGCTTCGACCCGAAGGATTCGACCAGCGTCGAGCGCGACGTGCCGGACTATGAGGCGGCCATCGGCCGTTCCATCAAGGGCATGAAGATCGGCATTCCGAAGGAATACCGCGTCGAGGGTCTTTCCGCCGAGATCGATGCCCTCTGGCAGCGGGGGGCCGGCTGGCTGCGCGACGCGGGCGCGGAGGTGGTGGAAGTCTTCCTGCCGCACACGTCCCATGCGCTCGCCGTCTATTACATCGTCGCGCCGGCGGAGGCCTCCTCGAACCTCGCCCGTTACGACGGCGTGCGCTACGGCCTGCGCGTGCCGGGGCGCGACATCGCGGAGCTTTACGAGAACACGCGCGCGGCGGGCTTCGGCCGCGAGGTGAAGCGGCGCATCCTCATCGGCACCTATGTGCTGTCGGCGGGCTATTACGACGCTTATTACGTCCGCGCGCAGAAGGTGCGCACGCTCATCCGGCGGGATTTCGAGAACGTCTTCGCCTCGGGCGTCGACGCCATCCTGACGCCGGCGACGCCCACGCCCGCCTTCGGCATCGGCGAGATGGCGAACGCCTCGCCCATCGAGATGTATCTCAACGACGTGTTCACCGTGACCGTCAACATGGCCGGGCTGCCGGGTCTTGCCGTTCCCGCCGGGCTGGGGCAGGAGGGGCTGCCGCTCGGATTGCAGCTCATCGGGCGGCCGTTCGATGAGGAAACGCTGTTCGCGGCGGGCGAGGTGATCGAGCAGGCGGCCGGCCGGGTCGTCGCGCCCCGCTGGTGGAAGTAGCGTCATGGCGGCGGCGGAAAACGTGCTTGCGGAATTCCGGGCCGAGATCGACGCTATCGATGCCGACATGGTCATGCTGCTGGCGCGGCGCATGGCGGTGGTCGAGCGCGTGATCGCCGCCAAGCGCGCCAACGGCCTGCCGGCGCTGATTCCCGCCCGTGTCGAGGAAGTCGCCGCGCATGTCCGCCGCCGCGCCGCAGAGGCCGGCGCGCCGCCCGATTTCGCGGAAGCCGTGTGGCGGACGATGATGGATTGGGTGATCGCATACGAGGACGAGCGGCTTGCGCCGGCCGGAGCGTTTTCCGACAGACCGGAAGTCGCTCCAGAAAAAGAATCGCAGAGCTTTTCCCGATCGGGTGAAATCGGAAAGAGCTCCAGTCCCGGAGACGGAGTAGAACGATGAACGCCCCTGTGGCCACGCACAATCTGATCAAGGGCGCAACCGGCGATTGGGAAATCGTCATCGGCATGGAAATCCACGCGCAGGTATCGTCGCAGTCGAAGCTGTTTTCCGGGGCCTCGACGGAATTCGGCGGCGCGCCGAACGATCACGTCTCGCTCGTCGACGCCGCCATGCCGGGCATGCTGCCGGTGATCAATGCCGAATGCGTGGCGCAGGCCGTGCGCACGGGCCTCGGGCTCAAGGCGCAGATCAACCTGCGCTCGGTGTTCGACCGCAAGAACTATTTTTATCCCGACCTGCCGCAGGGCTACCAGATCAGCCAGTTCAAGGACCCCATCGTCGGCGAGGGCGAGGTGATCGTCGATCTGGCGGATGGCCGGCAGATCGTCGTGGGTATCGAGCGGCTGCATCTGGAGCAGGATGCCGGCAAGTCGATCCATGATCTCAGCCCCGGCGCGAGCCTCGTCGATCTCAACCGTTCCGGCGTCGCGCTGATGGAAATCGTCTCGCGCCCCGACATCCGTTCCGCCGACGAGGCGAAAGCCTATGTGACGAAGCTGCGCACCATCCTGCGCTATCTCGGCACCTGCGACGGCGACATGGAAAAGGGCAGCCTGCGCGCAGACGTCAACGTCTCCGTGCGCCGCCCCGGCGCGCCGCTCGGCACGCGCTGCGAGATCAAGAACGTCAACTCGATCCGCTTCATCGGCCAGGCCATCGAGTACGAGGCGCGCCGCCAGATCGGCATTCTCGAAGACGGCGGCCGCATCGATCAGGAAACGCGCCTGTTCGATTCGGCCAGGGGCGAGACGCGCTCGATGCGCTCCAAGGAAGAGGCGCACGACTACCGCTATTTCCCGGACCCAGACCTTTTGCCGCTGACCTTCGATCAGGCTTACGTCGACGCCCTGGGGGCCGCGCTGCCGGAACTGCCGGACGCCAAGAAGGCGCGTTTCATCGCCGATTACGGTCTCTCCGCCTATGACGCCGGCGTGCTGGTGGCGGAGCGCGATACGGCGGATTTCTTCGAGGACGTGGCGAAGGGGCGTGACGGCCAGAATCCCCGTGATGGCAAGGCAACGGCGAACTGGGTCATCAACGAGCTGTTCGGCCGGCTCAACAAGGAAGGCCACACCATCGCCACCTCGCCGGTATCGGCGGCGCAGCTTGGCGCGATCGTCGACCTGATCGGCGAGAAGGTGATTTCCGGCAAGATCGCCAAGGATCTGTTCGAGATCGTCTGGACGGAAGGCGGCGATCCGCGTGCGATCGTGGAGGAGCGCGGCCTCAGGCAGGTGACGGATACGGGCGCGATCGAAGCGGCGGTCGACGCCATCATCGCCGGCAACCCCGACAAGGTGGAACAGGTGAAGCTGAAGCCGACGCTGCTCGGCTGGTTCGTCGGCCAGGTGATGAAGACGACCGGCGGCAAGGCCAATCCGCAGGCGGTGAACGAAGTGTTGAAGGCGAAGCTCGGGATCGAGTGACGTCGCGGTGGGAGGGGCCTGACGGCCCCTCTCGATTCAGAGATCGAAGGCGCTGTTCTTCTCAGGCACGATCACCTGCGTCGGCGCACCGTCGAGCGCGGCGACGAAATGCTCGGCGTTCGGGGCGAGCAGCGGGAATGTGGCGTAGTGGATAGGCACCACGCGCTCCGTTTTCAGAAAACGCCGCACGGCGAGCGAGGCGGTTTGCGCGCCCATGGTGAACCGGTCGCCGATCGGCACGAAGGCGATGTCCGGCGCATGGATTTCCGCGATCAGCGCCATGTCGCTGAAAATGTCGGTATCGCCGAGATGGTAGACGGTGGGCTCGCCCGCCGCCTTGACGACGATGCCGTTGGCGTTGCCGAGCGCCTG
Organism: Pseudochelatococcus sp.; assembly: GCF_050946405.1. NCBI lineage: Bacteria > Pseudomonadati > Pseudomonadota > Alphaproteobacteria > Hyphomicrobiales > Chelatococcaceae > Pseudochelatococcus > Pseudochelatococcus sp. Next base: position 449,788 of record NZ_JBMNUS010000002.1, on the reverse strand, counting down.
GCTCATGCCGTCCTCGATGGCGGCGGCGGAATGATCGGCGCGCACCAGCGTCACCGAGAAGCCGCCGGCGTCGATGCTGCCGCCGGTGTTCATCGGTTCGAGGCGCTTCACGCCCTTGTGGGCGAACCACGACGCGAGATCGGCGTTGGTCGCGACTGTCGCGCCCGTTTCCGCCGCGATGGCGACGGTATCGCCGTAATGATCGCCGTGGCCGTGGGTGACGAGAATGTGGGTGACGCCGCGCACCGCCTCCGCCTTGTCGCCGGTAAAGGCCGGATTGCCGGTGAGATAGGGATCGATCAGCACCACCTTGTCGCTGAAATCGAGCCGGAAGGCGGAATGTCCGAACCAGGTGATCTTCATGGCTGCGTTGCTCCTCGTGCGAAATGAATCCGGCCGCCGGACGGCCCGGCCTGCATCGTCGTCGAATCGGGGCTGTTGCGCAACCCGCTCTATTCTCTATATTTTTCTCAACGCGCATTCGAAATGACGATGAGACCGAATGCGGACTGCCATAAGCGAGAAAGATGACAAACATCGTATCCCTCGAAACCTTCAGGGACATGCCGCCCGGCCGGCGACTCATGGGTTTCGACCTCGGCACGAAAACCGTCGGGCTGGCGTTGTCCGACGTCGGCCGGCGCATCGCGACCGCGCTCGAGACGATTCGCCGGACGAAATTCTCCCATGACGCCGCCCGCATCCTCGAACTCGCGGCAACGCATAATGTGGGCGGTTTCGTTTTCGGATTGCCGCTCAACATGGACGGCTCCGAGGGGCCGCGCGCCCAGTCGACGCGGGCCTTCCTGCGCAATCTGCACAAATTGACGCCGCTGCCGGTGGTGCTGTGGGACGAGCGCCTGAGCACCGTCGCCGTCACGCGCGCGCTGATCTCGGCCGACACTTCCCGCGCACGGCGCACGGAACTGGTCGACAAGCTGGCCGCCGCCTATATCCTGCAAGGCGCGCTCGACAGGCTGTCATATCTCGACGATCACGACGATTCTACATGAATACAACTTATAGGTGAGAATTGTGCACAAAACACGCCTTGAGTGTGCACGATGCTGTGCTTAGACTGCGTTGGTCGTTTGGTAACACGATCGGGCGTTTTTTGATGTCTTTCCTCCCCCCTAAGAAAGCTGCGACGGCACCGGAAGCGGCGGTTGGCCGGCCTGAGGGCGATGCAACGCCGGACGACGACAGGGTATCGCGTGCCGAGACGGCGGCCTACGTCTGCCAGATGAGCGGCGAACTCGCCGCGCTGGCGCGCTGTCACAGACTTGATTCGGTTGCTTATCTGCTGGAGATGGCGCGGCGGGAGGCTTCATCTCTCGCTTCGGTGAACGATTAGAGCGGTTTGCGTTCAAGTCGATCCATCGATTTGAACGCAAGTTGCGGTAAAACACGGAATTTGGAGCGGGATGCGATCAGGTTGAATCGCCATCACGCTCCAGCGGTTTTTCTCGTTCTGATTGAATCGAAAAGCTGAGAAACCCTGAGCCCGTGCGGCGATTGAGCAAAAGAAAAAGCATTTTTCAGCCACAGGCAAAAGCCGGAGCGTTTCCGTTCAAACCAGAAACGCTCCGGCATGAACCGGTATCCGCGCCGCCGTGCGGCAGGGTTGCGGCGGTATCGGAATGATGGCGACCCCGGCAGGACTTGAACCTGCAACCACTCGCTTAGAAGGCGAGTGCTCTATCCGGTTGAGCTACGGGGCCGAAGCGGCGGACAGCGCCGGCGCGAACGCGCAGCCTGCCCGATGCCGGTCAGTGCGTCCACGCACCGACGCGGTTGAACTTGAAATTGTCGGAATACGAGATGATGCGCCGGCGCGACTCGTGCGGCTCCTCGACGCGGAAGGGAATGCCCTCGCGCGTGGCATATTCGATGGCCTCTTCCTTGGTGTCGAACCACAGCCGCAACTGCTGGCGGGTATCGGCGGAGCTGGTCCAGCCCATCAGCGGATCGATCTCGCGGGCGCGGCCGGACTCGAACTGGAGCAGCCAACGCCTGCGGGCGGTGCCGGATTGCATGGCGTTGCGCGCCGGTTTATAGATGCGTGCGAAAGCTGTCATCTTCCAAACACCCGAATATCCTAGAAACCAATCAGGCGACATCCGGCGCGACGACCGCTCGACGCCGCCGGATCAGGCGTCGTATAGCACAGGCGACTGGTCGGGGCAGCAGGATTCGAACCTGCGACCCTCTGCTCCCAAAGCAGATGCGCTACCAGACTGCGCTATGCCCCGTCCGCCTCTCGTGCGACTCCTGTCCTAGTGGCTTGTCGCCCCGGATGCAAGATGCGCGACATCTTTTCACCGCCGCGGGCTGTCCGGGTTCACAGAGTTTACCGGTTTCGATTGTACGTTTGCGCCGCGATGGGGTATGAGAACCGATGAAATCGGAATCGTCCAACGCATGATATCCTCCTCGACCCCGTTGCCTGCCCGTTCCGAGGAATGGGGCGTGCGCCTGCTGGCGTTTCCGGAGCGAAGCCATGCGCGCGCCCTGGCCTTGCTGCTCGTGCTGGGGCTGGTTGCGTTCCTGCCGGGTTTCGCCAGCCTGCAACCGTTCGATCGGGACGAGCCGCGTTTCGCGCAGGCGTCGAAGCAGATGCTCGAGAGCGGCGATTTCATCGACATCCGCTTTCAGGACGAGGGCCGCCACAAGAAGCCCGTGGGCATCTACTGGCTCCAGACGGCCGTCGTGTCCGGCGCGGAAGCGCTCGGCGTGCCGCAGGCCCGCACCACGATCGCGCTTTACCGGCTGCCGTCGCTGTTCGGCGCCGTCGCGGTGGTGCTCGGCACCTATTGGGCCGCGCTGGTGCTCCTTGCGGGGGTGGCCAATGTGCCGGCGCGCCGTGCCGCCTTTCTGGCCGGGGCGTTCATGGCCGCGTCGATCCTGCTGGGGGTCGAGGCGCGCATCGCCAAGACCGACGCGATGCTCGCCGCCTGCTCGATCGTCGCCATGGCCGTGCTGGCGCGCGCGTGGCTCGCCCGTGCCGCCGCCGGCCGTTCCGCGCCGCTGCCCGTCTCGCTCGCCCTGCCGTTCTGGCTGGCGGTGGGCGTGTCGATCCTGATCAAGGGGCCGCTGCTGCTGATGGTCGCGGGGCTGGCGGCCGCCGTGCTGTGCATCCGCGAACGTTCGGCGCGCTGGCTTCTCGCGCTGCGTCCCTTGCAGGGGCTCACGGTGGTCGCCGCGATCGCGCTGCCGTGGTTTCTCGCCATCTGGATCAAGACGGGCGGCGCGTTCTTCGCGGAATCGGTGGGCAAGGACATGCTGGCCAAGGCGCAGAGCGGGCAGGAGCGCCATTGGGGACCGCCGGGCGCGTATCTGCTGGCGTTCTTCGGCACATTCTGGCCGGCGGCGGTGCTCACCGCCATCGGCGTTCACGCCGTCTGGCGCGAGCGGCGCGCGGATTGGGTCATGTTCTGTCTGGCGTGGATCGTGCCGACATGGCTCGTGTTCGAGATCCTGCCGACGAAGCTGCCGCATTATGTGTTGCCGGTCTATCCCGCCATCGCCATCCTGACGGCGTGGGCGCTGCTCAACGGCGACATCCACCGCAGGCGGCCGCTCGCCGCCGTCGCCACCGTGCTCATGCCGCTCATCCCGCTCGCGGTCGCGGTGGGGTTGAGTGTCTTCGCCTATCGTCATGACGGCACGGTGCTCTATCCGGCGCTGCCGCTTTTCGCGCTATCCGTGCTGCTTGCGCTGGCGGGCTGGCGCGCCTTTCTGCGCGAGCGGGTCGTGTCGGGCGCGCTGCTCGGCGTGGCGGCGTCGCTCGCGCTGTCCGTATCGGTTTTCGGCGTGGCGCAAACGCTGATCCCGGCGCTGAAGCTGTCGCCCCGGCTCGCCGCCGCGGCGAGCGGCCTCGATTGCGAGGACCCGCGGCTGGCGACGACCCGCTATCGCGAGCCGAGCCTCATCTTTCTCACCCGCACCGATCTCGTGCTGACGGATGGCGCCGGCGCGGCGGATTTCCTTGCCGGCGGCGATTGCCGCATGGCCTTCGTCGAGAAGCGCGACGAGGAGGCGTTCGCCGCGCAGCTCGCCCGGACGGCGCTCGTCCCGGCGCTGGTGACGCGTGTGCAGGGCTTCAACATCAATGGCGGACGCGCGATCGACATCGGCGTCTACAGAACCGCGCGCCCGGCCCCGCCCGCGACGCCGGGCCAGCAGCAGGAACGTTGACCGTGCAGGAAGTGCCTTCCCTTCGCCTGAGCATCGTGGTGCCGGTGAAAAACGAGATCGCCAACATCGCCCCGCTTATCGCGGAAATCGAGACCGCCTGCGCGGGGGTGGCGCCGTTCGAGATCGTCTACGTCGACGACGGCTCCACCGACGGCACGGCGGAGGAACTGGCGCGGCTCGCCGCGACGCGGCCGCATCTGCGCGTGCTGCATCATGACCGCTCGTGCGGGCAAAGCATCGCCGTGCGCTCGGGCGTGCTGGCGGCGCGCGCACCGGTGGTCGCCACGCTCGACGGCGACGGGCAGAACGATCCCGTCTTCATTCCCGACATGGTCGCCACGCTGCTGAACGGCCCCGCCGATGCCGGCCTCGTGCAAGGGCAGCGCGTGGGGCGCAAGGACTCCGGCTTCAAGCGAACGCAATCGCGCATCGCCAACCGGGTGCGCCGCTGGATCCTGCGCGACGCCACGCGCGACACCGGCTGCGGGCTGAAGGTCTTCTACCGCGACGTCTATCTGGCGCTGCCCTTCTTCAAGGCGCTGCACCGTTTCATGCCCGCTCTGGTGACGCGCGAGGGCCGCGCCGTGCTGCTCCTCGACGTGGTGGACCGGCCGCGCCTGACAGGCACGTCGAACTACGGCTTTTTCGATCGGCTCTGGGTCGGCATCGTCGATCTCGTCGGCGTGCGCTGGCTGATCGCCCGCCGTGGCGCGATTCCGATCGTCGTTGAGGACAAAAACGCATGTTGATCACCCTTTCGCAGGATGTCGGCGGCTATCTCTACGAAGTGTTCATCGAGAAATTCAGCATCTGGCTGGCGCTCGGCCTGCTCGGACAGGCGCTGTTCTCGGCGCGCTTTCTCGTGCAATGGATCGCCAGCGAGCGGGCCGGGCGCAGCGTCGTGCCGGTCGCCTTCTGGTTCTTCTCCATCGGCGGCGGCCTGATCACGCTCGTCTACGGCCTCATCCAGCGCGAGCCGGTGATCATTCTCGGGCAATCGCTGAGCCTGTTCATCTATGCGCGCAACCTGATGCTGATCGTCAAGGAGCGCCGGCGCGGCAAGCGGCAGGCCGGGGGCGACACCGCCACGGGAGAGTGACATGAGCGGCGATTCGAGCGGCATCCTGCCTCCTTTCGACCATGAGCGCCGCGAGCCCGCACCCGCGATGCCGCGCCCCGACAAGCCGGCGCTGCCGAAGCGTTTCTACCGGCGCGCCCATGCGGAAGTGCGCGATGGTCTGCACGCGCTCCTGCTCGACAGCCGCGCCGCGCTGACGCCCGGCCGCGCGCCGCTCGCGGTGCCGCACGCCGGGGTTGCGGAGGCGCTCGTGGCGGAGTGGCAGGCGCAGACACAGGTCATCGATCCCGCGACCATGCCGATGACGCGCCTCGTCAATTCGATCATCGACGGCGTGTCCCGTGCCCAGCCGGAAGTGGCGGCGGAAATCGCGCGCTATGCCACGTCCGACCTGCTGTGCTATCGCGCCGATTCACCGGACAGGCTCGTTCAGCGGCAGGCGCTGTTGTGGGACCCGCTGCTGGAATGGGCGCACGAGGCGCTCGGCGCGCGGTTCTTCCTCGCGCAGGGCGTGATGTTCGTCGAGCAGCCGGCGCAAAGCCGCGATGCCGTGGCGCGGGCGATCGCGGCGCAGACGTCGCCCTATGCCATCGGCGGCCTGCATGTGCTCACCACGCTGACGGGCTCCGCGCTGATCGCGCTCGCCGTCGCCCATCGCCACCTCACGCCGGAAGCCGCCTGGACGGCGGCGCATGTCGATGAGGACGTGCAGGCGGAAATCTGGGGCGTGGACGCGGAAGCCGCCGCGCGGCGGGCGGCGCGGCTGATCGAGTTCACGGCGGCGGCGACGCTGGTGGATCTCGCGTGGTCGCGCTGACGCTTTACGCCTCCGCGTCGATGAAGCGCTGACCGGCGAGATAGGCCAGCAGCCGCTCCCGAAAGCGCCGGAACGCCGGCGTCAACGGCATCGCGGCGGCGGGTGGCGCGCCGTCCGAATCCGGCTTATAAAGCGCCTGCATCCATGCGGGGCCTTGCCAGCGATCGCGTTGCCACGGTTTCGGATCGTTGACGAAATGCAGCACGACCGGCGCGATGTCGCGCAGAAGATCGAGCAGCAGGAAATCGCCCATGAAATTGAAACGCGGCGACAGCGGCGCCCAGCATCCGCGCGTCACGGCATTCAACGCGCTCTGGTCGTGGAACCGGCACAGATCCGGCCTTGCGCGGGCGAAGGCGATGGCCCGCTCGGTGATCCTTTCCGCGAGCCAGCGCCGACGGTCGATCAGCTGCACGCCGGAATTGAAGTAGGGCGTGTCGAGCGCGAACCCGAGCTCCGCCCGATAGGCGCGAAACTCCGCCGTGAAGGGGCCGTCCTCGAAATCCTTGAGGAAGATCATGTCGAGCGCGGCGGCGAAGGCGCGGCCGCCGAGATCGAGATCGAACACGCGCCCGAGCCCCGGCCGCACGACCAGCGTGTCGCAATCCAGATACAGGATGCGCTCATACCGCGCCGGCAGCACGAACGGCAGCAGCAGGCGCCGATAGGCGGCCTCCGTCACATGGCGGCCGAGCGGCAGCCCGGCGACGGAGGCTTCGGCAGGATCGAAGGCGTCGGTGATCACCTGCAAGCGCCCGCCTGCGACCTGCCCGGAATGTTTTCCGCCTTCGTGAACCGGGAAGGCACCCTGAGTTTCCTTCCCGCAGGCGAGAGCCCCGGCATCGAGATCGTGCGGCGCGCAGACGATGGCGACGTCGATCGTCTCGTCGAGCCCGAAGCGCAGTAACCTTTGGGCCGCAAATAGGGCCGCGGAAAGGAAATTCCGGTCCGGCGTCAGGCAGATCAAGCGGCTGTTCGACATGAAAGAGAGTCACCCGGACGTTAATCGCCGCAAACGCGCACGGCGGGCGCATCGCGCCAACCTCAAGCCTCACAAGGGTTTTGGGACGATCGTCAGGATTCGTCAACCACACCCGGTCAGCAACGCTTAACCTGAACGGGGATTCAGATTTCGGCGTTAACCGGATCGTGGGAGGCGGCGCGCAATATTCAACGCATCAAAGGTTGATCACTGTCCTGCGTGCAGGATGGGGAGGCGTTGAAGATGATTAACAGTAAATTGCGTGCATTCATCGACAAGGCATATGACGATCGTGCAATTTCCGAATGGGATGTGCGGACATTGCTGCGCCATATACTTCCCGATGGTATTTCAAACCGCGAGGAAGCCAACGCCCTGATCGCGCTCGACCGGTTGGTGCCCAAGCCCTGCAACGCCTGGAGCGATGTGCTGATCGCGCTTCTCGTGGATTACGTGGTGTGGGCGGAGCGCCCCACCGGCGTGGTGCGGGGAGACGATGCGCACTGGCTCGTCTCGTCGCTCGGCGCGGCCGGCGGCCCGACACGCACCGCGCTGCGCGCCGCCCATGAAATCGTGCGCGAGGCGCAGGAAGTGGATGACATCCTGATCAACTTCATCCTCGCCAGCCAGCGCTTGCAGGATGCCGACGATGTGGTGCTGGAACTGCCCGCCCGCCGCCGCGCCAACGCCGCATAGCGCCTGCCGTCGTTTCGTGAAAAGCCGACAGGTTCCCGCTTCTTCGGTTGTAAGAGAGCTTTCGCGGTTTTCGTTCGTACCGGAACGGCTTTAACGGATCAGGCGCCCGGTTCCCGCGGCGGAGAGCCGAAGCGGTCCTTCAGCCAATAGGCGAGCATGCCGATCCATTCCCTGACGGTCATGTCCGTCAGGCGCAAACCGTCCGGCGCAATCGAGAACGGACGAAAATCGTCGCTGAAACGCCCGTCCGAGCGAAAATCGACCGGGTAGGGCACGACATCGAACCCCGCGCGGCGAAAGGTCGCCACGGAGCGGGGCATGTGAAACGCGGAAGTGACGAGAAGCCACCGCTCGCCCGGCTTGGGCTCCACGAGCCGCTTGCTGAAATAGGCGTTCTCAAGCGTGTTGCGGGACTGGTTCTCGTAGATGACGCGGTCGGGCCCGAGACCGGCCAGATCGAAGAAGATGCGCGCGCCTTCGGCCTCCGTGCGCTCCTCCGCGATCAACACGCGCGCGCTGCCGCCCGTGAAGACGATGCGCGCTTGCGGATTGGCCCGCGCCAGTTCCAGCGCCGCCACGAGGCGCGAGCCGCCTTCACCCACCCGCAACTGCCCGCGCGCGAAGGACGTCGCGCCGCCCAGCACGATCACACCGTCGACGCGGCCGGTATCCTGCGAGATATCGGGATGAATGTTCTCAAGCGTTTGCACGAAGAAGCGCGAGAAGGGCGTCACGCCCACCATGAGCAGCACGATTGCGGCCGCGAGCACCACGATCCGCGCCACGCGATAGAGGCGCGTGAACAGCAGCAGGCCCGCGATGATCAGCGTGAGCAGAAGCACGTTCGTCGGGCTCAGGAAGAACCACAGGATCTTGGAGGCTTCGAAAAACAATGCTCCGGCTCCTTTACTGCATAAGCCTGAAAGTGCGTGCATCTTTCAGGCAAGCCGGATGCAAAAGCAAGCAGCCGCGGCATCGTTCGATCATTCGTGATCGGGCGATGCCGCGGCAGGTGAGGGGGCAGGGCGGCGTGCATTCAAGCAGAATCGTCACGCCGCTCTCAATTCCATATTTTACCGTAACCTGCGTTCAAATCGATCAATCGGCTTGAACCCAAACTGCTCTAGAAAGCGTCCTGCTCCAGCGCCGTGATCGGCGCGGCGCCGGCCTGCAAGGCGCGATCGAGGCCGTACACCTGCGGTAGAACGCGCGCCACGAAGAACCGCGCCACGGCCAGCCTGTGCCTGTGCCGTTCGGATTCGCCCGTCTTGCCCGCGGCCGCCCCGGCGATGCGCACCCACATCCAGCCCAGCGAGACGAGAGCGAACAGGCGCAGGTAATCGGTCGCCGCCGCGCCCGTCTCCTCGGGATCTTTCGCCGCCTCGGCCCGCAGCCGCTCCGTCGCGCGCTTCAGCGTGTCGAACGCCTCGCGCACCGGCGCTGCGATATCCGCGATATCGGCCGGCGCCGCATCGAGATCGGCCGCGACGAGGCCGAAGAAGTGCTGCGGCAGCGCCCCGCCGTCGATGGACAGCTTGCGGCCCGCGAGATCGTGCGCCTGCACGCCGTTGGTGCCCTCGTAGATCTGCGCGATGCGCGCATCGCGCACGAACTGCTCCAGGCCCCATTCGCGGATGTAGCCGTGGCCGCCGAACACCTGCTGCGCCAGCACCGCGCCCTCGAAGCCGAAATCCGTGAACGCCGCCTTGATCACCGGCGTGAGCAGCGCCACGTTGCCGTCCGCGACGGCGCGCGCCTGCGGATCCTCGAGCTGCACCGCCTTGTCCATTTCCAGCGCCGTCCAGACCGCGAGGCCGCGCGCCGCTTCCACGAAGGAACGGACGGTGAGCAGCATCTTGCGCACGTCCGCATGGGCGATGATCGGCACCAACGGCTGCGAGCCGTCGGCGGAACGGCCCTGCAGGCGCTCCCTGGCGTAACGCGCGGCCTTCTGATAGGCGGCGTCGGCGATGCCGAGACCCTGGATGCCGACGAAAAGGCGTTCGGCGTTCATCATCGTGAACATGGCGGAGAGGCCCTTGTTCGGCTGCCCCACGAGCCAGCCGGTCGCGCCGTCATAGTTCATCACGCAGGTCGGCTGGGCGTGAATGCCCATCTTCTTTTCGAGCGAGCCGACCGAGAAGCTGTTGCGCGCGCCGAGCGAGCCGTCCGCATTGACGAGGAACTTCGGCGCGAGGAACAGGCTGATGCCCTTCACGCCCTTCGGCGCATCGGGAAGGCGCGCCAGCACCAGATGGATGATGTTGCCGCCGAAGTCGTGATCGCCGGAGGAAATGAAGATCTTGCTGCCGGTGATCTTGTAGGAGCCGTCCGCCTGCGGCTCGGCCTGCGTCTTGAGCAGGCCGAGGTCGGTGCCCGCGCCCGCTTCCGTCAGCGCCATGGCGCCGGTCCACTCGCCGCTGATCATCTTCGGCAGATAGGCGGCCTTGAGTTCGTCGCTCGCGTGATGGCCGATCGCCTCCGTGGCGCCGCGCGTCAGGCCGGGAAACAGGCCGAACGACAGGTTGGACGCCGACAGCATCTCATCGGCCAGAATCTGCAACGCGCGCGGCAGGCCCTGGCCGCCATAGGCCGGATCGCCCGACAGCCCGGACCAGCCCGCCTCCGCGAAAGCCCGATAGGCCTCGGCAAAGCCCTTGGGCGTGTGGACCTCGCCGTCGACGAGACGGCTGCCTTCCTCATCGCCCGGAAGGTTCAGCGGCTGGATGGTTTCGGCGAAGAAGCGGCCGGCCTCCTCCAGAACGCTGGTCGCGAACGCGGCGTTGACCTCCGAAAAGCCCGGTAGCGATGCCCCGAGAGCATCGATATCGAAAACCTCGGACAGAAGAAAAGAAATGTCGTCGATGGGGGGCGTATAGTCGGACATGGCTGGCGCTCCGGGTTTCGCGGAAAAACGATCCGCTCCTGATACGGAGCGGAAGCATATGCGACTTGCGTCATAGCAATCGACGCAGGTTGATGCATCTGAAAAAGTGCGCACTTTCTCCCGATGGGAGAAAAATGACTGCACTTTATAAGATGAATAGTTTCATTCAGAATTGTCGGACGTCAAATGTCATCCCGAATACGCCGGATTACATGTTCGGATAGTTCGGGCCGCCGCCGCCTTCCGGCGGCACCCAGGTGATGTTCTGCGACGGGTCCTTGATGTCGCAGGTCTTGCAGTGCACGCAGTTCTGCGCGTTGATCACGAAACGCGGATCGGTGCGTGCTTCCTCGTTGCCGTAGACGACCTCATAAACGCCGGCGGGGCAATAGAGGCGCGCGGGCTCGCCATAAAGCGGCAGGTTGCGCTGCACCGGAATCGACGGATCGGTGAGCTTGAGGTGCGGCGGCTGATCCTCGCCGTGCGCGGTGTTCGAGAGGAACACGGAGGACAGCTTGTCGAAGGTCAGCACGCCATCGGGGCGCGGATAGGCGAGGGGCTTCACCTGATCGATCTTCAGCAGCGAGTCGCAATCCCGCTTGCGGTGGCGCAGGGTGCCGAACAGCGAGCGCCCGCCGGTGAGCGTGGTGCACCACATGTCGAAGCCGCCGAGCGCCACGCCGATGAAGGTGCCGAAGCGCGACCAGAGCGGCTTGACGTTGCGGACCAGATTGAGATCGCGGCCGATGCTCGACGCGCGCCAGCCGCTTTCGTAATCCTGCAACGTGTCGTGCCCACGCCCGGCGACGATCGCCTCCACCGCGGAACGCGCCGCCAGCATGCCGGAGGCGATGGCGTTATGGCTGCCCTTGATGCGCGGCACGTTGACGAAACCGGCCGCGCAGCCGATCAGCGCACCGCCGGGGAAGGCGAGGGAAGGCACCGACTGCCAGCCGCCTTCCGTGATCGCGCGCGCGCCGTAGGACAGGCGCTTGCCGCCCTCGAACGTGTCGCGGATCAGCGGATGGGTCTTGAAGCGCTGGAACTCGTCGAACGGCGACAAAGTGGGATTTTTGTAATCGAGATGGACGACGAAGCCCACGGCGACAAGATTGTCCTCGAAATGATAGAGGAACGAGCCGCCGCCGGTGCCGCTGTCCAGCGGCCAGCCGAAGCTGTGCTGCACGAGGCCGGGCCGGAAGCGTGACGGATCGACCTGCCAGAGCTCCTTCAGCCCGATGCCGAATTTCTGCGGCGAACGGTCCTTGTCGAGCTTGAAGCGCGCGATGAGCTGCTTCGTCAGGCTGCCGCGCGCGCCCTCCGCGAACAGCGTGTAGCGGCCGCGCAGCTCCATGCCGCGGGTGAAATCGGCGCGCGGATGCCCTTCGCGGTCGATGCCCATGTCGCCCGTGGCGATGCCCGCGACCGCGCCGTCGTCGCCGTAAAGCACCTCTGTTGCGGCGAAGCCGGGATAGATCTCCACTCCCAGCTCTTCGGCCCGCGCGGCGAGAAAGCGCGCGACGTTGCCGAGGGAGCCGATGAAATTGCCGTGGTTGGACATCAGCGGCGGCATCAGGAAGTTCGGCAGGCGGACGCCGCCGGACGGGCCCAGCAGATAGAAATGATCGTCGACGACCTGCGTGGTCAGCGGCCGGTCGTCGGCTTCCCGCCAGTCCGGCAGCAGCGCGTCGAGCCCGCTCGGATCGATCACCGCGCCGGACAGGATATGCGCCCCGACCTCGGAGCCTTTCTCGACCACGACGACGGAAACGTCCGCGCCGCTCTCGGCGGCAAGCTGCTTGATGTGGATCGCTGCCGCAAGGCCCGACGGACCCGCGCCCACGATCACGACGTCGTAATCCATGGACTCCCGGCTTTGCGCCTCGGGGTTCTGGTCCGCTTCCGTCATGTTGTTTCCCTCCCGGCCCGCCAGACACGCCGCAGGCCCCCCGCCCGCGGCAGCCGAAACCCGCCCAAACAAGCGTTTGGCCTGTCATGTCAAACCAGAAGCGCCCGACAGGGTCAAGCCCCGAAGCCCGCTTCGGAAAGAAAATTGAACGAATTCCAATCTGGGATCAATGCGGAATTTGTCCGCCCGTGACGGGACGCCGCACGGGCTCTCAGGCGTTTTCGGTCTGGTGCCGGAAAACGTGCAGGATCTGCTGGCCGATCTCGGCGATGGTCTTGCGTCCGGGGCGATACCATGTCCTGACGGAATTGATGAGGCTGAGCAGCAGCAGCCGGTAGATGCCGCGATCGATGTGGGCGGGCAGGGGGAGCGCATCGACAAGCTCGACATAGGTGCGCTCGAAAACGTCGCGCCGGGCGATCAGCCGTTCGTGAAGCTCTGCCGGAATGTTGCGGAAGTCCGACACGAAGGGAACGGTGTCGACCTCGGGATCGAGTTGCAGTTCCAGATGGCGCACGCATGCGGCTTTGAGCCGCTCCCACGGCTCCGTCTCGGGCGCGATCGCCGCTTCGATCTGCTCGGAGGCATATTGCAGGGCGTGGTCGTGCACCGCGACGAACAGTTCCTCCTTGGAGCGGATATGATGGTAGAGGGAGCCGCCCAGCAGGCCGACGCGCTCGGCGATGTCGCGCATCGACGTGGCGAGATATCCCCGCTCGGCGAAGAGCACCGCGGCGGCCTGAATGATGTCCTGATAGCGGTCTCCCTGCGTGCCGCCGGACAGGGCGGCGCGGCGCGCGCCGCCTGGCAGATGTCCCGGCAACTGTTCTGGCAGGCGCTCGTCGGGAACCGCCGGGGCAACAGTTCTGTCCGCTTCGCCGCTTGCCATGTGCGCTTCTCCCGTCTGATCCGTTGCTGGCGATAATACAAAGTTTCAGCGGTTAGAAGAAGAATCGCAACTCATGCCGTCGGTCCCGGTCTCCGGGCGATATGACGATACGCCGTGCTCCATGGCGGACGCACGGATTCCGCGCCGAAAAAATTCCCCCGTTCCGGCGTCTGAAACAATCCGTCCACCATTCCACGCTACGGTGCGCCGCATGCCCGACGCAGGCAAAGCAGGCGCTCCCGGAAACCGCATCTTCCGGCGATTCCGGTCTTTCCGCATCCGGCGAAAAGTGCAAATAGCAGGGCGCACACGCGCCGATCTGCCTTTACCTGAAGTGGGACGCCATGTTTCGCCGCCTTTACGACTGGGTCATCAATCTTTCCCGCAGTCCGCATGCCATCTGGGCGCTGGCGGCCGTTTCGTTTGCGGAGAGTTCCTTCTTTCCGGTGCCGCCGGACGTGCTGTTGCTGCCGATGGCGCTGGCGCGCCCCGACCGGGCGCTGCTTTACGCCGGCGTCTGCACCGTCTCCTCGGTGGTCGGCGGATTGCTGGGCTATGCCATCGGCTACCTGCTCTACGATTCGATCGGCCAGTGGCTGATTTCCGCCTATGGCTACGGCGACAGCGTCGAGGCGTTCCGGCAGGCCTATGCCCAGTATGGCGAATGGATCATTCTCATCAAGGGCGTGACGCCGATTCCCTACAAGCTGGTCACGATCACATCCGGCTTCGCCGGCTACGATCTGATGTGGTTCACGATATTGTCGCTTATCACGCGCGGCGCCCGCTTCTATATTCTGGCCGGCCTTCTCCACCGCTTCGGCAACCCCATCCGCCAGTTCGTCGAGGAGCATTTCGGGGTCGTGCTGGGCGTGCTGGCCTTCTTCGTCGTCGCCGGCTTCGTCGCCGTGAAGTATGTGTTCTGACGGATTTCCGTCGCGTGCGTCCGGCGCCTGGCGCCGGCGCCATTTCCAAGGATGACGCTCATGCCGTCGCAGCCTGGAAGCGCATTCGCGTTTCGCGCTTCCGTCGCCGTCCTGGCCGTTTCGGTTCTCGCCCTCGCGGGCGCGTTCTTTTTCGAATACGTGCTGCGCCTGCCGCCGTGCCCGCTGTGCCTGATCCAGCGCTGGCCGTTCTACGCGGCCATTCCTGTCGCGCTCGCCGCGGCCGCTCTGTCACGCTCAGGCGGCGGGCGCACGGGGACGGCGCGCGTTCTGCTCGGCGCGCTGGCGCTGGCGTTCATCGCCGGCGCCGGCGTCGCGGCGTATCACGCCGGCATCGAGTGGAAATTCTGGGCGGGACCGGACAGTTGCAGCGGCGCTTTCAGCGTCGCCGCCGATGCCGACGCCTTTCTGCAACGCTTGCAAACGGTTCAGGTCGTGCGCTGCGACGAAGCGGCCTGGCGCTTCGTCGGCCTGTCGCTCGCGGGCTGGAACGTGCCGCTGTCTCTCGGCCTCGCACTCACAGCCGCCTGGGGCGCGCTGCGCAGGGTCTGACCTGACGGAAGGACCGCGCGGGATCGCACGGAAACCGTGCGCCGGGGTTCCGCGGCGTTTCGATTTCATGGAGTTTTGGTTCCATAATCCCGCTTATCGGAATCGGCCTTGTAAGCGCAAGGTGGGCATGCCGATGCGCTTTTCCGTCATAGGATACTTTCCCAATCGACTCCGCCATAGAAGATGCGGAGGATATGCACGCTGTCTTCCTCGACGGAAAAAGCGATCGTTATGCGCTTCTCAAAGCCGACAACACGCAGGCCGGGGCTGACATCATCCCGCCGATGGCCGCGTTCGGAGGCGATTTCGAGTCCGAGGCAAAAGCCCCAGATGCGTTCGACATATCGTGATGCGTTGACCGGACTGCCCGCTGCCGCAATATGGTCGTAGACACGGCGTAAATCTTCCCGCGCAGCCGGAGAAAATGCGACAGGACGAGATTTCACACGTTTTCCCCGCGTTTGGCGGCATGGTATGCGCGAAGCTCCGTGATGACCTGATCGGCGGGGATCATCCGTTCGGGATGCGCTTTCATCTCGTCATAGGTCGGTGCAACCTCCTCGCGCAGCCAACGCTCGATGACGGCGTCATGCTTCTGAAGCGCGCGCAGACCCGCCCTGACGACTTCGCTGCCGGAAGCGTAAGCGCCAGAATTCACCAGCCTGTCGATGAACGCGGCATGCTCGCTCGGCAGGCTAAAGGTTCGTTTTTCAGTCGCAGCCATAGATGTAATCTCCCTACCTTTGTCGGTATGAATATATCATACCCTCGAGTCGTGACGCATCCCTTTATTCAGCCGCCACCGACCGGTAAGCCGCCGGATCGTAGTTGAGGATCGGGGCGAGCCAGCGCTCGACTTCCGCCACGTCCATGCGCTTGCGCAGCGCGTAATCCTCCGCCTGATCGCGCTCCACCTTGGCGACGCCGAAGTAAAACGCTTCCGGGTGCGACAGGTAGAGCCCGGATACCGACGATCCCGGCCACATGGCGAAGCTTTCGGTCAGCTTCACGCCGATGCGCGTCTCCGCCTTCAGCAGATCGAACAGCGTCGCCTTCTCGGTGTGATCGGGCTGGGCCGGATAGCCGGGCGCCGGCCGGATGCCGCGATAATCCTCGCGGATGAGCGCCGCATAATCGCTCTCGCTCTCGTCAGGCGCGTAGCCCCAGAACTCCCGCCGCACACGCTGGTGCATCCGTTCGGCGAAAGCTTCCGCCACCCGGTCGGCGAGCGCCTTGACGAGGATGGAGGCGTAATCGTCGTTGGCGCGCTCGAAGCGCTTCGCGATGCGCTCTTCCGCCATGCCGGCGGTGACGACGAAGCCGCCGATGTAATCCGCCCTGGCCGTCTCCGCCGGCGCGACGAAATCCGACAGCGCCACGTTCGGCTTGCCGTCGCGCCGGGAGAGCTGCTGGCGCAGCGTATGGAAGGTTGCCAGCCGTTCCTGCCGGCTTTCGCCCGTATAGAGCGCGATGTCGTCGCCGACCGCGTTCGCCGGCCAGAAGCCGATGACGGCCTTCGGCGTGAACCAGCGTTCCTCCACGATGCGCTTCAGCATCTCCTGCGCTTCCGCGTAAAGCTGGCGTGCCACCGGGCCCTGCGTCTCGTCCTCCAGAATGTCGGGAAAACGCCCGCGCAGCTCCCACGACTGGAAGAACGGCGTCCAGTCGATATAGGGCACGAGTTCCCCCACATCGTAGGAACTGAAGGTGCGGGTGCCCAGAAACGACGGCACGGGGGGCGTATAGCCGGCCCAGTCGATGGCGACCCGGTTCGCGCGCGCCTTCTCGATGGGCACGCGCTTCTTGTCGGCCTCCGCGCGCGCATGGGCGGCGGAAACCTTCGCGTATTCCTCACGGATGCCGGCGATGTAGCCGTCGCGCTGCTCGACCGACAATAGCGAGGACACCACGCCGACGGCGCGGCTGGCGTCGTTGACGTGAATCGCCTGCCCGCGCCCGTAATTCGGGTGGATCTTCACCGCCGTATGCACGCGGCTCGTGGTGGCGCCGCCGATGAGCAGCGGAATGTCGAAGCCCTCGCGCTCCATCTCCGCCGCGACATGCGCCATCTCGTCCAGCGACGGCGTGATCAGGCCGGACAGGCCGATGATGTCGACCTTTTCCGTTCGCGCCGTATCGAGAATTTTCTGCGCCGGCACCATCACGCCGAGATCGACGATCTCGTAATTGTTGCAGGCCAGCACCACGCCGACGATGTTCTTGCCGATGTCGTGCACGTCGCCCTTCACGGTGGCCATCAGCACCTTGCCGGCGGACGACATCTGGTCGAGGCCGGTCTCGGCCTTTTCCTTTTCCATGAAGGGCATCAGCCACGCCACCGCCTGCTTCATCACGCGGGCCGACTTCACCACCTGCGGCAGGAACATCTTTCCCGCGCCGAACAGGTCGCCGACGACGTTCATGCCCGACATCAGCGGCCCTTCGATGACGTGCAGCGGCCGCGCGGCCGCAAGGCGCGCTTCCTCGACATCCACCTCGATGAATTCGGTGATGCCGTTGACGAGCGCGTGTTCGAGGCGCTTGCCGACATCCCACGTCCGCCACGTCAGATCGGCCTCGCGGGCCTGCCTGCCCTTGCCCCTGAAATCCTCGGCCAGCGCCAGCAGCCGCTCGGTATTGTCCTTTTGGCCGTCGTCCTTGCGGCGGTTGAGGATGACGTCCTCGCAGGCCTCGCGCAGCGCGGGATCGATCTCGTCGTAAAGCGCGAGCTGCCCGGCGTTGACGATGCCCATGTCCATGCCGGCCTTGATGGTATGGTAGAGAAACACCGCATGCATCGCCTCGCGCACCGGCTCGTTGCCGCGGAAGGAGAACGACAGGTTGGAGACGCCGCCCGAGATGTGCGCCAGCGGCATGTCATGGCGGATGCGGCGCGTCGCCTCGATGAAGTCGACGCCGTAATTGTCGTGTTCCCCGATGCCGGTGGCGACCGCGAAGATATTGGGATCGAAGATGATATCCTCGGGCGGAAAGCCGACCTTTTCCGTCAGCAGCTTGTAAGCGCGCGTGCAGATCTCGACCTTGCGGTCCTGCGTGTCCGCCTGTCCCGTTTCGTCGAAGGCCATGACCACGACGGCCGCGCCATAGCTGCGCACCACGCGCGCCTCGTGCAGGAATTTTTCCTCGCCTTCCTTCAGGGAGATGGAATTGACGATGCCCTTGCCTTGCAGGCACTTGAGCCCGGCCTCGATGACGGAGAATTTCGAGGAATCGACCATCACCGGCACGCGGGCGATGTCGGGCTCCGACGCCACGAGATTGAGGAAGGTGGTCATGGCCTTCTCGCTGTCGAGCAGGCCCTCGTCCATGTTGATGTCGATGACCTGCGCGCCGTTCGCCACCTGGTCGCGCGCCACGTCGAGCGCCGCCGGATAGTCGCCCGCCGTCACCAGTTTGCGGAAGCGGGCGGAGCCGGTGACGTTGGTGCGCTCGCCCACGTTCACGAACGGAATGTCGGATGTCAGCGTGAACGGCTCCAGCCCGGAGAGGCGCAGCAGCGGCTTGGGCCGCGCCGGCTTGCGCGGCGCCTTGCCGGCCACCGCCTGCGCGATGGCGCGGATGTGGTCGGGCGTCGTGCCGCAACAGCCGCCGAGGATGTTGACGAGCCCGGATTCGGCGAATTCGCCGACGAGCTTCGCCATCGCCTCCGGGCTTTCGTCGTAAAGGCCGAACTCGTTGGGCAGGCCGGCGTTGGGATAGGCGCAGACGAACGTGTCGGCCACCTGCCCCAGTTCCTGAATGTGGGCGCGCATCTCCCGCGCGCCGAGCGCGCAGTTGAGGCCGATGGAGAACGGATCGGCATGGCGCAGCGAATACCAGAAGGCGGTGGGCGTCTGCCCGGACAGCGTGCGCCCCGACAGATCCGTGATGGTGCCGGAAATCATGACCGGCAGCGCGACGCCCGTCTCCGCGAACACCTGCTCGCAGGCGATGACGGCGGCCTTGGCGTTCAGCGTGTCGAAGATCGTCTCGATGAGGATGATGTCCGAGCCGCCGGCGATGAGCCCCCTCGCCTGCTCGGCATAGGCGTCGCGCACTTCATCAAACGTTACGGCACGATAGCCCGGATCGTTCACATCCGGCGAGATCGACAGCGTGCGGTTCGTCGGGCCGATGGCGCCGGCCACGAAGCGCCGGCGGCCGTCCTGCCGGCGGGCGATGTCCGCCGCCTCGCGGGCCAGACGCGCGCCCTCGCGGTTGATGTCGAACACGGCCGATTCCAGCCCGTAATCCGCCTGCGCGATGGAGGTGCCGGAAAACGTGTTCGTCTCCACGATATCCGCGCCGGCGAGGAAATATTGCAGGTGGATGTCGCGGATGGCGTCGGGCTTCGTCAGCACGAGGAGGTCGTTGTTGCCCTTCAGATCCTGCCCGTGATCGCGGAAACGCTCGCCGCGAAAATCGGCTTCGGTCAGCCTCAGCCCCTGCACCATGGTGCCCATGGCGCCGTCGAGAATCAGGATGCGCTCCCGTGCGGCCTCCGTCAGCGCCTTGCGGACTTCGGCCCCGTCGACAACCGGCGTTTCACTCATGCTCTGATTTTCCCCGGACTCTGATTTTCCCTGGACTTTGATTTTCCCTGGAGCAATCTGCGTTCGAGTCGATCCATCCGATTGAACGCCAGTTGCGGTAAACCATGGAATTGAGAGCAGGATGGCGATTCAATCCGATCGCATCCCGCTCCGATCGCCGCGCGGACGGCATCGAAACCGCGTCAGGCCGCCGCCACGCGCGCCTCGTCCGCCTGCGGCCGCAGCCCCAGCAGATGGCAGACAGCATAGACGAGATCGGCGCGGTTCATCGTGTAGAAGTGAATATCGGTGACGCCGCGGTCAACGAGATCGAACACCTGTTCCGCCGCCACGGCGGCCGCGATCAGCCGTCGCGTTTCGGCGTCCTCGTCGAGACCGTCGAAGCGCCGCGCCAGCCAGGCCGGAACGCTCGCCCCCGTGCGCGCCGCGAAAGCCGCCGTCTGGCGGAAGTTCTGCACCGGCAGAATGCCCGGCACGATCGGAATATCGATACCCGCCGCGCGCACCTTGTCAAGGTAGCGAAAATAGACGTCGTTGTCGAAGAAGAACTGCGTGATCGCCCGCGTCGCCCCCGCCTCCACCTTTTGCCGCAGCACCGCGATATCGACGTCGAGGTCCGCGCTTTCGGGGTGCTTTTCCGGGTAGGCGGAGACGCTCACCTCGAAATCGCCGATCCGCCTGATGCCGGCGATCAGATCGGGCGTCGAGGCATAGCCTTCGGGGTGCGGCTCGTAGCGCGCGCCGATGCCGCCGGCCGGATCGCCGCGCAACGCCACGATGTGATTGACCCCCGCCTGCGCATAGGCGCGGATCACGTCATCGACTTCCGCCTTCGTCGCCGACACGCAGGTGAGATGCGCGGCCGGCCGCAGCGCCGTCTCCTCCACGATGCGCCGGACGGTGGCGTGCGTGCGCTCGCGCGTGGAGCCGCCCGCGCCGTAAGTCACGGACACGAACGCCGGGCGCAACGGCTCCAGCCGCTTGATGGCCGCCCAGAGCGTTTCTTCCATGGCCGGCGTCTTCGGCGGAAAGAACTCCAGCGAGACGCGCACAGGATGCGCGCCGCCGCGGCTGGGCCGGGACCGGAAACGGGAATCATGAAGCGGCATACCGATAACTCCCTTTAAAGCGTTTTCAAGCGAAGCGGATGCCGGTTTGCGTGAAGAAAACGCGTAAAATCGAAATCCCGAAGCATTTCAACGAAATGTCGAAATGCGTCAGGCAACGGCCGGAATTGACGAATAATCGGGAACGTCCGTAATCACGCGCCGGTCGCGCGCCAGATGCAGGCATACCGTGAGCGAGTCGCCCCGCACGGGATCGGCAGGCGCGAGATCGCGATGGCCGATCAGCTCGAAGCCCGCCTCCTCCAGCCACCCCGCCATCTGCTCGCGGGAGAAGCCGAGACGGCGGTGGGCATGCTTCTCGCGCAGGAATTCGAGCTCATGGGCGGCGAAATCGACGATCAGCAAGCGTCCGCCGGGCGCCAGCGCCCCGGCCGCCTCGCGGATGGCGCGCGCGGGATCGTCGAGGAAATGCAGCACCTGATGGATCAGCACGAGATCGAAGGAATGGCGCTCGACCGGCAAGGCATGGATGTCGCCCTGACGGAGCTGCACGTGGGCGAGGCCCGCCTGTTCGAGATTGGCGCGCGCCACCGCCAGCATGGCGTGGCTGGCGTCGAGCCCCACGGCGCGCTCCGCCCGCCCGCCGAGAAGCTGCAACATGCGCCCCGTGCCGGTGCCGAGATCGAGCATCGCATGAAACGGCTGCGCGCCGAGCATGTCGCGGATCGCCGCGTCAACCGCCGCCTCCGGCACGTGCAGGGAGCGCATCTCGTCCCAATGCTCCGCGAGCCGCGAGAAATGCGCCTGCGCCGCCTGCGCCCGCGTTTCCCGCACGGCGTGCAGCCGCTGCCTGTCGGCCTCCAGTTGCGGGTCGGCGGTATCGAGCCGGGCCACCAGTTCGCGCACCGCCGTCGCGCCCGCGCTGTGGTCCGCCAGCCGGAAAAAGGCCCATGCCCCCTCGCGCTGGCGCTCGATCAGCCCGGCTTCCGTCAGCAGCTTGAGATGGCGCGAGATGCGCGGCTGCGACTGCACCAGGATATCGGTCAGGTCGGATACGTTCAGTTCGCCCTCGGCCAGCAGCGCGAGAATACGCAGGCGCGTTTCCTCGCCCGCCGCCTTCAGCGCCGCCAGCATCGCCGCCAGCGGAACGACGGCCGGCGCCCGGCGCGCGGCATCCCCGCCCCGCAACACGACAGCCGCCGATGACACCTTGCCGGAAGTCATTGATCGCACCGCTCTCCGCTCGCGACACGACGCCCCCGCCACGGGACCGTCGTGCCGATTTTCATATAAAGATATGTTTATGTATATTTCCGGCAAATTGCAAGCGGCGTTTTCAGATGGCCCATTTCGGATCGGCGGTGAAGGAGAGCGTGAGCCAGCGATGCGGCCCGGCATTGCCGATGGCCTCGCCGACTTCCTTGCGGATGGCGTCGAATTGCGGCACGCCCGTCACGGGATAGTCGGGAGGCACGATGAAATGCAGTTCGATCTGGCGCGCGCGCCCGATGCGGGCGACATAGGCCTCGTAATCGCGAAAGCCGTGCCGCCTGACGGTCTCGCGGGCCACCGTCTCGACATGCTCGACGAGTTCGGCCGGCGCGGCGAGGAAGATGTCGAGGATGGCGCGCTTCACCGTGGCATAGGGCAAGGGCGTGATGACGACACAGATCGCCGCCAGCGCGACGGGATCGACATAGCGCACCAGCGAGGCATGGCCGTATCGTTCCAGCGCATACCCCGCCAGGAAGGCGACGAGCAGCGCCGCGCTGATGCCGCCCGACATGACCCACGCCCGCGCGTCGAGCGTCACGAACGCCGATTGCAGGCTTCTGTTGCGGCGGCGGGCGTAGAAAGCCATGGCGAAGCTGACGATGGCCGACAGCAGCGCGTAGGCGATGGCCCAATCGAGTTCAAGCGTTCTTCCGCCGTTGAGGATCAGGGCGATGGCGTTGAAGAGCGCGAAACCGGACACGGCCATCAGCAGCATGCCGTTGAGCGCGAGCACCATGGGCTCCAGATGCCAGAAGCCCATCCTGAAACGGCGGACGTTCATCCTGCCCGTGGCATGAAGCGCGATCAGCCGCGCCACCGCGAGCGACAGGCCGCTCATCGCTGCGTCGATCATCGAATAGCTCCCGTCGAAGATGATCGAGAAAGAGCCTGAAAGCGCACCCAGCACGATGCCGCCGATGGCAACGACAAGCGTCATCAGGACCGAAACACGCAGGATCTTCTCTTCGGCGGACACGGCCGGACTCCTCTTCTGTGGGCGCCCCGGCGGACGCGGCGATACGCGCCCTTGACCGGGAGCGGCGGAAGGCCATACCTTATAGCATGCAATTTCCGGCGGGTGCTGCGTTGGCGGGCCTGCGGGAATATCCCGAAACGAAGTGCCAAAAGGGCTTCGGACATGTCACGCATGCCATCATTGTCTTCGCCGTTCCTGCTCGGATTCGACGAAATCGAGCGCGCGCTCGACCGGGTCACGAAGACCGCGAGCGACGGATATCCGCCCTACAACATCGAGCGCATCGCCAGCGAGGGCAGCGCGCCCGACAGGCTGCGCATCACGCTCGCTGTCGCAGGTTTTACGCGCGAGCAACTTGAAATCACGCTGGAGGAAAACCAGCTTCTTATCAAGGGTCGTCAGACCGAGGACAAGGGCCGCCAGTTCCTGCATCGCGGTATCGCGGCAAGGCAGTTCCAGCGGTCGTTTCTTCTGGCTGACGGAATGGAGGTGCTGGGAGCCGACCTCGCCAACGGGCTCCTGTCGATCGATCTCGTTCGGCCCGAAGCCCAGCGCATCGTCCGGCGTATCGATATTCTGGCGCGCGACTGATCGCGGCCGGGGCGCGATCCCCTGAAAGCGGTCATGCTTTCGGGAAAAGATCGTGTTGAAACAAATGAATGGGGCATTCCTGCGTTTCAGGAAAAGCGGAGATGCCTCAATTCGCGACTGCTTCTGAAGGAGAGTGCGATATGATCAACAGTTCTTTCGAGTTCAAGGGCGATGCCGACGACGTCCAGGCATTCGGCCTCGCCGGTGGCGGCAAGGTCGCCTATCTCCGCTCCATCCGTTCGGAGGACGTGCAAAAGCTCTTCCCCGACGCGCCGGCCATCAGGCCCGGCCTCAAGCTCTTCGCGCTGCTGGCGGCGGACGGTACGCCCATCGCGGTGACCGATTCGCGCGATACCGCCATCGCCAACGCCTGGGCGCACGATCTCGAGGCGGTGAACGTGCACTGATTCCATTACAGGGAACATGAAAAAGCCGCCGCAAGCGATTGCGGCGGCTTGTTTTTATAGATGCCCGCTTCAGGCGGCGACGGCGCGGGCCACGGCCGCCACCAGCAGATCGATGTCCTGCGGGCGGGAAAGGCGATGATCGCCGTCCTTGATGAAGGTGATCGTCGTGGCCGCGCCCGGCAAGTGCTGAACGAGTTCGAGCGCGTGGCGCCACGGCACGTCGGGGTCCTCCATGCCTTGCAGGATATGCACCGGACATCCGGGTTCGATCGGCGCGCCGAACAGGTTGTGACTCGCGCCGTCCTCGATCAGCGCCCGCGTGATCGGGTAAGGCTCGCCGTAGGCCGAGGACACCGGCAACTGGCCGGTTTCAGTGACGGTGCGCCGGTCGTCCTCGCTCATGGCGGCCCAGATCAGCTTTTCGGTGAAATCGACGGCGGGCGCGATCAGCACGAGTGCGGAAGGCGCCGATGGCGTGGGCGCGAGGGCGCGCGCCGCCAGCAGCGCGAGCCAGCCGCCCATCGATGAGCCCACGAGCACCGGCGCCGGCCCCGCCTTGGCGCGGATGATGCCGACCGCATCGGACAGCCAGTCGGAGATGGTGCCGTCCTCGAAACGGCCGTCCGATTCGCCGTGTCCCGAATAGTCGAAACGCAGGAAAGCCCGCCCGGTGTCCCGCGCCCATGCGTCGAGGGCGGCCGCCTTGGTGGCGCGCATGTCGGAGCGGAAGCCGCCGAGCCACACGACGGTCGGCGAATCGCCCTCACGGTGCAAAAACGCAAGACGACGGGCGCCGGTGGCCGATTCGTTCATGAAAAATTGTGCGTTTGGCTGGTTCACTGTAAATGACTCCGCAATCAGCATGGCATTTATACGAATCTGCCGGCCTCTCTTACCACTGGTGAACCCGCCGATGCGACCGGCCATCCCGCGATCGAACATTCCCGCAGGTTTGTCCGCGGCGACGCCACGGCCGACGACGCCGCGGCCATTGTATGGCCGCACGATCCTCCAGATCATCCCCGAGCTGGAAGCCGGCGGGGCCGAGCGCACCACGGTCGACATTGCCGCCGGCCTCGCGGGCGCCGGCGCGCGCGCGCTCGTCGCGACGGAGGGCGGCCGGCTGGTGGGCGAGTTGCAGGCCAACGGCGGCATCTGGATCCCCTTCCCGGCGCGCAGCAAGAACCCGGTGGCGATGGCGTTCAACGCGCGCCGGCTCATCCGCCTTTGCCGGCAGGAGGGCATCGAGCTGCTCCACGCCCGCTCCCGCGCCCCCGCCTGGGTCGCGCTCACGGCGGCAAGGGCGCTCGGCCTGCCGTTCGTGACCACCTATCATGGCAGCTATTCGGGCAAGTCGGCCGTCAAGGTGCTGTACAATTCGGTCATGGCGCGCGGCGACGTGGTCATCGCCAATTCGCGCTACACCGCCGGGCTCATCGAGGCGGCGCATCCCTTCGCGGCGGGGCGGGTGAAGGTGATCCATCGCGGCACCGATCTCACGCGCTACCGGCCCGACAGGGTGGCGCCGGAGCGGGTCGAGGCCCTGCGGCGGCAATGGGGCGTGGCGCCGCACCAGCGCGTCGTGCTGCTCGCGGCGCGCCTTACCGGGTGGAAGGGGCAGCGCGTGCTGATCGAGGCGGCACATCTGCTGCAAGACGATGCGCCGCACGGCGGCACGGCCGCCGACGTGGTTTTCGTGCTCGCGGGCGATCCGCAGGGGCGCGACGGCTACGTGCGTCAGCTCGACAAGGATATCGACCGCTTCGGCCTTCGCGATGTCGTGCGCCGCGTCGGCCATTGCGCGGACATGCCGGCCGCCTTCCAGGCGGCGGCGGTGGTCGTCGTGCCGTCGACGGAGCCGGAAGCCTTCGGCCGCGTGGCGGTGGAAGCGCAGGCGATGGGCGCGCCCGTGATCGTCTCCGATCTCGGTGCCGTGCCGGAAACCGTCCTCAGCCCGCCCGACGTCGCGGCCCGGCAGCGCACGGGATGGCGCGTGCCGGCGGGCGAGGCCCCGCCGCTGGCGGCGGCGATCGCCGAGGTGCTGGCGCTCGGCGCCTCCGCCCGGCAGGCGCTGACCGACCGCGCCCGCGGCCATGTCGAGGCCCATTTTTCACTGGAATACATGGTGAACGAAACACTTGCCGTCTATGCATCCCTGCTGGACGGACCCCGCCCGGCATTGCCGCGGTAACACAGATGTCATTTTCATATGTCAATGCGCCCGGATGCTATTGACATTGTGATGCTTTATGCAAATGTTCCTGCCATCGAGACAGAACGTCGTGGCAGGGGGGCAGTCGGTTTTTTCGGTTTGGTCCGGGAGTTGCCCATTTCGCTGTCCGGCATCAACAGGAGAGATCAGCCATTCGCCGCCCCATGAGATCGCTTGCGGTTCCGCAGAAGGAAGGGCCGCGCGCCAACAGAGACATCCGTGGCGTTCGTGAAGTTCAGCTCATCGACGAAGAGGGACAGAATCGCGGGGTCGTGTCGTTTTTCGATGCCCTGCGTGCCGCCGAGGAATCCGGGCTGGACCTCGTTGAGATCGCGCCCAATTCGACGCCGCCCGTCTGCAAGCTGCTGGATTACGGCAAGTTCAAGTTTCTTGAACAGAAGAAAGCCGCCGAGGCCCGCAAGAAGCAGAAGACCGTCGAGGTGAAGGAAATCAAGCTCCGCCCCGGCATCGACGACAACGATTACAACGTCAAGATGCGGGCGATGCAGCGCTTCTTCGAGGAAGGCGACAAGGTCAAGGTGACGCTGCGCTTCCGCGGCCGTGAGATGGCGCATCAGGATCTCGGTTACAAGCTGATGCTGCGCGTCAAGAACGACGTGCTCGACACCGCCAAGGTGGAAAGCGAACCGCAGATGGAAGGCCGCCAGATGACCATGGTGCTGGCGCCCAGATAACGGGCGACGGGAATGGCGGAGCATTTGCCGATCCGACCGGAGCGGCGAATGCTCCGGTCGGGCGGGTCATGCCAGTATAGTGAATTTACCGTTTGAGTAGATATTTGGTGCTTGCGTGAACGTCGCGGCATGCGCACAATGATCCTGGAATGGTGGACCTGCCGGTTCGCCTTCTCCGTCATTCCGGGAGTGCTGACATGTCATCGCCGCTCGTTTCTCCGCAATGGTTGGCCGAAAAGCTCGGTCTGGCAGGCGCCGCCGCCGATCCTTCCGTTATCGCCGTCGATGCTTCATGGTATCTGCCGACGGAGAATCGCGATCCGCAGGCGGAGTTCTTGCGCGCCCATATCCCCGGCGCGGTGCGATTCGACATCGACGCGATCAGCGACCGCGATTCCCCCCTGCCCCATACGCTGCCGTCCGCCGCCGATTTCGCCGCGGCGGTCGGTGCGCTGGGCATTTCCGATGCGCATACGATTGTCGTCTACGACGGCGCGGGCCTGTTTTCGGCGGCGCGCGCGTGGTGGACATTCCGCCACTTCGGCGCGGAAAACGTCCTTGTGCTCGACGGCGGCTTCCCGCGCTGGCAGGCCGAGGGCCTGGCCGTGGAAGCCGGCGAGGCGGCGGCGCGCCCGCCCGCGACCTTCGCGGTGAGGCGGGCGCTGGAGGCCGTGACGGACGCCGCCGGCGTGCAGGCGCATCTGGAGCGGCAGACGGCGCAGATCGTGGATGCGCGCGGCGCTCCCCGCTTCCGCGGCGAGGCGCCGGAACCGCGCGCCGGCGTGCGCCCCGGCCACATTCCGGGCAGCCGCAACCTGCCCTATGGTGAACTGCTCAACGACGGCCGGTTCAAGAGTGCGGATGAGGTCGCCCGCGCTTTTGCGCAGGCAGGTGTGGATACGGAACGGCCGGTGGTCGTGACCTGCGGCTCCGGCGTGACGGCGGCGGTGCTGGCGCTGGGCCTGCACACGCTGGGCAAGCCCGCCGCCGCGCTTTATGACGGCTCGTGGACGGATTGGGGCTCCCGCACCGACCTGCCGGTCGAAACCGGCCCTGCGCGAACCGCATCCTGACGGGTGTGGCGCATGGACGCCGCCATTGAAATCATGTCAGACGGTTTCCGTCTGCCGTTCGACAGGGCCGCCCGGCGGCAGAGAGCCCGCGCCGGCTTCCGCGTTGCGGGCAAGGGTGGCGCGGGCCTCGTCCGCCTCGCGCTGGCGGCTCCACAGGGCGGCATAAAGCCCTGCCCGCGCCAGCAACTGCGCGTGCGTGCCGCGCTCCGCAACCTCGCCCTTGTCGAGCACGATGATCTCGTCGGCGTTGACGATGGTCGACAGGCGGTGCGCGATCACCAGCGTCGTGCGCCCTTCGGAAACCTTGTCGAGCGCATGCTGGATCTCGCGTTCGGTGAATGTGTCGAGCGCGGACGTGGCCTCGTCGAGCACGAGGATGCGCGGCGATTTCAGGATCGTGCGGGCGATGGCGACGCGCTGCTTCTCGCCGCCGGAAAGCTTCAGGCCGCGTTCGCCCACCTGCGTATCGTAGCCTTGCGGCAGCGAGCGGATGAAGCGGTCGATCTGCGCGAACCTCGCCGCCTCCGCCACCTCGTCGTCGGACGCATCGGGGCGTCCGTAGCGGATATTGTAGCCGATGGTGTCGTTGAACAGCACCGTATCCTGCGGCACCATGCCGATGGCGTCGCGCAGGCTGTCCTGCCGCACGACGGCGATATCCTGATCGTCGACGAGAATGCGTCCCGACTGCGGTTCGTAGAAGCGGAAGATGAGGCGCGAAAGCGTCGACTTGCCCGCGCCCGAAGGCCCGACCACGGCGACGGTGCGCCCGGCGGGCACGGTGAAGCTGACGCCGCGCAGGATGGGGCGGTCCGGCGTATAGGCGAAGCGCACGTCCTCGAAACGCAGTTCGCCGCCCTGCGCCGTGAGCGGGCGCGCGTCCGGCCGGTCCTTCACCTCGGGATCGCGCGAGAGAATGGCGAACATCTCGCCGATGTCGATCAGCGCCTGGCGGATTTCCCGATACAGCATGCCCATGAAATTGAGCGGGAGATAGAGCTGCATCAGCATGGCGTTGACCATGACGAAGCTGCCCACCGTCGCCGTGCCGGCGCGCACGTCATAAACCGCCATCACCATCACCGCGACGACGCCGAGGGAGAAAATCACCGCCTGCCCGCCGTTCAGATACGAGAGCGAGACATAGGTATCGACGCTCGCCTTCTCGTAATGCGCGAGCGAGGTATCGTAGCGTTCCGCCTCGCGCCGCTCCGCGCCGAAATATTTCACCGTTTCATAGTTCAGCAGGGAGTCGATGGCCTTCGTGTTGGCCTCGTTGTCCGATTCGTTCATGCGGCGGCGGATGTCGATGCGCCACTCCGTCACCTTGTAGGTGAAGACCAGATAGGCCGAAACCATCACGAAGACCACGGCCGCGTAACGCCAGTCGAACTGCCACCACAGCACGCCGAGAACGAGCGCGAACTCCAGCATCGTGGGCAGCAGATGCAGCACGACCATGCGCACCAGTTCCTCGATGCCCAGCCGCCCGCGCTCCAGCACGCGCGTCAGCCGGCCCGTCTTGCGCTCCAGATGGAAGCGCAGCGACAGCGCATGCATGTGACGGAACGTCTCCAGCGACAGCCGGCGCACGGCGTTCATCGCCACCGAGGCGAACAGCCCGTCGCGCCATTGCGTCAGCAGCGCCATGACGATCCGCATGCCGCCGTAGAGAACCGTCAGAAACACGGCCCCGCCGGCCAGCATGGCGGCTTCGCTTCCCCGGCTTTCGCCGGTCAGCGCATCGACCGCCCATTTGAAGCTGTAGGGCATCATCACGGTGACGATCTTCGCCACCAGCAGCAGCAGGAAGCCGAAATAGATGCGCCGGCGCAGGTCCGCGCGATCGTGCGGCCACAGATAGGGCCACAGGCCCTCAAGCGTGCGCCTGAAGCCCTGCGCGTCGCCGGCGGCGCCAGATGCGTCCGCGCCGTTGTCTGGATCTGACATCTGCCCCGTTCCCGATGCTGCGGATCGATCGGCGCACGCGAACGACCGGCCGGGACGATGGTCCGCGGTCGTGCGAGGGCGCTCTATTTCCCGGCTGATATAGTGTTTTATCCGCCGCGCAACACCCTTCGCCCGCGAATGGCTGCCATCCGGTGAGCGCCGTTGCATTCGAGACGGCCGGAAGGCAGGATGCCGGATGGAACAGAGTGAAAACGCATCCTGTCGAATCGCGGAGTCCGAAACCGATGCCTGCCGACAACGCCCCCCTCATCCACCTTGAGGACTATCAGCCGACCGATCATCTCATCGATACGGTGGCGCTGACCATCCGGCTGCATCCTTCCGATACCCGCATCACGTCGACGCTGGCGCTGCGCCCCAACCCGGCCGGCCACGCCGGGGCGTCGCTGGCGCTCGACGGCGACGAACTCGTCTTCGTCTCCGCGGCCCTCGACGGCGCGCCGCTCGCCGCCGACGCCTATACGGTGTCGCCGGACAGGTTCGTGCTGCACCGTCCTCCGCAGCGGCCGTTCACGCTCACCATCGACACCACCGTCAACCCCACCGCCAACACGAAGCTGATGGGGCTCTACCGCTCCCGCGAAACCTATTGCACGCAATGCGAGGCGGACGGCTTTCGCCGCATCACCTATTTCCTCGACCGGCCGGACGTGCTGTCGGTCTACACCACCCGCATCGAGGCGGATGCGGGCACGCCGCTGCTGCTCGGAAACGGCAACCCGGTCGAATCCGGTGCGCTCGGCGATAACGGGCGCCACTTCGCGGTGTGGCACGATCCCTTTCCCAAGCCCTCTTACCTGTTCGCCATCGTCGGCGGCGATCTCGATCACGTCGAGGACGTGTTCACGACCGCCAGCGGGCGGGCCGTGAAGGTCGCCGTATATGTGGAGCGCGGCAAGCGCGAGCGCGCGGCCTATGCGCTCGATGCCCTGAAGCGCTCCATGCGCTGGGACGAGGAAGTGTTCGGCCGCGAATACGACCTCGACGTCTTCAATGTCGTCGCCGTGTCGGACTTCAACATGGGCGCGATGGAGAACAAGGGCCTCAACATCTTCAACGACAAATACGTGCTGGCCAGCGAGGACACCGCGACCGACGGCGACTATGCCAATATCGAGGCGGTGATCGCGCACGAATATTTCCACAACTGGACGGGCAACCGCATCACCTGCCGCGACTGGTTCCAGCTTTGCCTCAAGGAAGGGCTGACCGTCTTTCGCGATCAGGAATTCTCGTCCGACGCCCGCTCGCGCCCGGTCAAGCGCATCGCGGACGTGCGGGTGCTGCGCTCGGCGCAGTTTCCCGAGGACGGCGGACCGCTCGCCCATCCGGTGCGCCCGCGCCAATACGCGGAAATCAACAATTTCTACACCGCCACCGTTTACGAGAAAGGCGCGGAACTGATCCGCGTGCTGAAGACCCTCATCGGCGGCCGGCACTTCCGCCGCGGCATGGACCTTTATTTCGAGCGCCACGACGGCACCGCCGCCACGATCGAGGCGTTCATCGCCTGCTTCGCCGAGGCGAGCGGGCGCGATCTTGCCGCTTTCTCGCAATGGTACGAACAGGCCGGCACGCCGCGCGTCAGCGCGCGCGGGCGCTATGACAAGGCCGCGCGGCAATACACGCTGACGCTCGCGCAGACGACGCCGCCCACGCCCGACCAGCCGGACAAGCAGCCGATGGTCATCCCGGTCGCGCTCGGCCTCATCGGCGAAAGCGGGCGGGAATTGCCCCTGACGACCACGGATGCCGCGTTCGACAACGGCGTGCTGGTGCTCGACGGGGCGGAGCGCACCGTCACCTTCACCGATGTCGCGGAGCGGCCGGTGCCTTCGCTGCTGCGCGGCTTTTCCGCGCCGGTGATTCTCGATCTCGACCTGCCCGACGACGACCTGCTGGTGCTGTTCGCCCACGATACCGATGCGTTCAACCAGTGGCAGGCGGCGCAGACGGTGGCGACCCGCATCATCATCCGCACCGTCGCGGCGCTGCGTGCGGGCCAGGCCGCCGAGGTGCCGCCCGGTCTCGCGCAGGCGCTGGGCCATTTCCTCGATGCGCGCGCGCTGCGCGATCCCGCCTTCGCCGCGCAGGTGCTGTCGCTGCCGGGGGAAACGGACATCGCCCGCGAGATCGGCGCGGACATCGATCCCGACGCCGTGTTCGCGGCCCGCAAGGCGGTGCGCGAGGCGTTGGCGCAGGCGCTCGGCGACAGGCTCGCCCGCCTTTACGACGAACTCGCCACCGATGCGCCCTACAGCCCCGATGCGGCGCAGGCCGGCAGACGCGCGCTGCGCAACGGCGTGCTCTCCCTGCTGACGGCGGGTGGTTCGGCCCAGGGCCGGACCATCGGCGAGGCGCTGGCGCAGAAGCAATTCGCGGCGGCGACCAACATGACCGACCGGCTCGGCGCGCTCTCGGCCCTTTCCCTCGTGGCGGGCGAGGCGCGCGAGGCCGCGCTGGCAGCCTTCTACGACCGCTATCGCAATGATCCGCTGGTGCTCGACAAGTGGTTCGCCTTGCAGGCGTCGATTCCCGAGGCCGGCACGCTCGACAGGGTGCGGGGCCTGCTGTCGCATCCGGCCTTTTCCCTCGCCAATCCCAACCGCGCCCGCGCGCTTGTCGGCAGCTTCGCCATGGCGAACCCGACGCAGTTCGCGCGCGCGGACGGGGCCGGCTTCGCCTTCGTGGCGGATATCATCCTGCGCCTCGATCCGACCAATCCGCAGGTCGCTTCCCGCCTCGCGACCGCGTTCAGGACGTGGCGCACGCTGGAGCCGGGCAGGCAGGCTCACGCGGAGGCGGCGTTGCGGCGCATCGCCGCCGCCTCGCCGCTGTCGAAGGATGTGGCGGATATCGTCAAGCGCTCGCTGGCCTGACCGCATTTGCCGGCGGGGGCTCTGCGGCAATCGTCGCGGCGTCCTTGCCGACGGCGTCGGCCAGCGTCGTGCTGTTGCGTTTCAGCGCCGCCAGCAGGCCCTGCTTGATGTCGCCGACGAGGCACGGCCCCTTGTAGACCAGCGCGGAATAGAGCTGCACCAGCGTCGCGCCGGCGCGGATCTTGCGCCATGCGGCTTCCGGCGAATCGATGCCGCCGACGCCCACGATCGGGAACGCTCCTTCCACGCGAATGAACGCCTGCGCCAGCACCCAGGTCGCCAGCGGAAACAGCGGGCGGCCGGAAAGCCCGCCCGCCTCGCCGGCGTGGCGCACATCGGTGAGCGGCGGGCGCGAGACGGTGGTGTTCGACACGATCAACCCGTCGATGCCGCGCCGGCGGGCGACGGCGACGATGGCGTCGAGTTCGTCCAGCGACAGGTCGGGCGCGATCTTGAGCAGCAGCGGGCGACGCGGATGCGTCAGCGCCGCCTCGTCGCGCGCCGCGATCGCGCGGGCGATGAGATCGTCGAGCGCCGCCTCCTGCTGCAGGTCGCGCAGGCCCGGCGTGTTGGGCGAGGAGACGTTGAGCGTGAAATAGTTCGCGAAAGGCGCGAAGGTCGTGATGCCGGCGACGTAATCGGCGGCGCGGTCCTCCGAATCCTTGTTCGCGCCGATGTTCACGCCGACAATGCCGGGCCGGCCGGCGCGCGCCTCCAGCCGGCGCAGGGCCGCCGCGTGGCCCTCGTTGTTGAAGCCCAGCCGGTTGATGACCGCCTCGTCCCGCACCAGCCGGAAGATGCGCGGACGCGGATTGCCCGCCTGCGGACGCGGCGTCAGCGTGCCCACCTCGGCAAAGCCGAAGCCCGTCGCCAGGATCGCATCGGGCGCTTCCGCGTTCTTGTCGAAACCGGCGGCGAGGCCCACGGGATTGGGGAATTTCAGGCCGAACGCCTCGACATGCAGCGCCGCGTCATCGGGCGCCGAAGGCGGCAGCCGCACGGCAGCCAGCGTGCGAACGGTCATTCTGTGCGCCGTCTCCGCGTCCAGCGCAAACAGGAAAGGCCGAATCAGCCGTTCCAAGCCCCTCATCGCCATTCTCTTCCTCCGCAACCGGCACCATGCCCGTCCTGTATGATACCGCCCGGCCGCGAAAACAAGCCGCGCGCCGGGGCGGAAACGCCGCGGGCAGAGGCAAAATCCGTACAGGAAATGCATTGCGGCAGCGGCTGGACTGAAATATATCCCATGATAAGAATTGAGTCCTAGAACACTTTCTGATTATATAACGGCGCGCGGGGAACCCCTCGTATGCTCAACATGGCTTCCGATCATGCTCTCTCATGACCAGATATGGTCGGCTATCGATGCTTTCGCGACGCAGCGCGGCCTGTCGCCGTCCGGGCTCGCGCGCAAGGCGGGGCTCGATCCGACGGCGTTCAACCGCTCGAAGCGGCGGGCGGCGGACGGCCGTCCGCGCTGGCCGTCCACCGAATCCATCGCCAAGGTTCTCGACGCTACCGGCGCCTCACTCGACGAATTCATGGCGCTCGTCGCGCGCCACGGCCAATATACATCGGCGCGCAACCTGCCGCTGATCGGCTTCGCCCAGGCCGGCAACGGCGGCTTTTTCGATGACGGGGGCTTCCCCGTCGGCGGAAGCTGGGAGGAAGTCGCCTTTCCCGACATGGGCAAGGAAAAGGTGTTCGCGCTGGAGATTTCGGGCGATTCGATGCTCCCGGTCTATCGCGACGGCGACGTCATCGTCGTCTCTCCCGCGGCCAGCATCCGCCGGGGCGACCGCGTCGTCGTGCGCACCATGCAGGGCGAGGTGATGGCGAAGGAACTCAAGCGCCGCACCGCGCGGACGATCGAACTGCGCTCGTTCAATCCCGAACACGAGGACCGCGTGTTGCCGGAGGCGGATATCGCGTGGATGGCGCGCATCATCTGGGCCAGCCAGTGACGCGCACCGCATCTTTCGCATTGGAAACGGCCCTGCTGGCGCAAGGGCTCGGCCCTCTCGTCGGCATGGACGAGGTGGGGCGCGGGCCGATCGCCGGCCCCGTCGTCGCGGCGGCCGTGGTGCTCGATCCCGCGCGGGTGCCCGAGGGACTGGCCGATTCGAAGCGGATCACGGAGCGCCGGCGCGGGGAACTCTTCGTGCAGATTCTCGCCAGCGCCCATGTCGGCATCGCCTGCGTGCCGGCGGCCGAGATCGACCGCATCAACATCCGTCAGGCGACGCTGGCGGCCATGGCGAGGGCGTTCGCCGCCCTGCCCTTCGCGACGTGCGACGCGCAACGAACCGTCGCGCTCGTCGACGGCAACGATCCGCCGCCGCTTCCCTGCCGGGTGGAGACCATCGTCAAGGGGGACGCCAGCGTGGCGTCGATCGCCGCCGCCTCGATCGTGGCGAAGGAAACGCGCGACGGGTTGATGCGCCATCTCGGCGCCGCTTATCCCGCCTACGGCTTCGCCGGCCATGTCGGTTATCCGACACCGGCGCACAAACGGGCGCTGACGGCTCTCGGCCCCTGCCCGTTCCACCGCCTCAGCTTCGCGCCGCTGCGCCCGCGCTGAGAGAGATCGTCAGAGGCGTTCCAGCAGGTGCTCGGCGCCCGCCACCTGCACCTGGCCGGAAGCTTCTTCCACGTTCAGCGCCTCGACGACGCCATCGTTGACGATCATGGCGTAGCGCTGCGAACGCGGGCCCAGCCCGAAGCCGGAGCCGTCGAACAGCAGGCCGGTGGCGCGGGCGAAATCGGCGCTGCCGTCGGCGAGAAACTCGACCTTGCCGTCCGCGCCGAGCGCCTTGGACCAGGCTTCCAGCACGAACACGTCATTGACGCTGGTGAGCAGCACCGCGTCGATGCCCTTTTCCCGAAAAGTGTCGACATTGGCGACGAAGCCGGGCGCGTGATTGCGGTGGCAGGTCGGCGTGAAAGCGCCGGGCACGCCCACGAGCACGACACGCCTGCCCTTGAAAATGTCATCCGTGGTGCGCGGGGCCGGCCCATCGGCGGTCATGACGCGAAAGGTTGTCTGCGGCAAACGCTCTCCGACGGCGATGGTCATGGCTGCATCCCTGAAATTAAAATCGGTGTCAGAACGGGGCGGAGGATACCACCCCGCATTGCGGCAGTTCAATGGCGGAAATGCCGATATCCCGTGAACACCATCGCGAGCCCCGCGTCGTCGGCGGCGCGGATCACCTCGTCGTCGCGAATGGAGCCGCCGGGCTGGATGACCGCGGTCGCGCCCGCTTCCGCCGCCGCGAGCAAACCGTCGGCGAAGGGGAAGAAGGCGTCGGACGCCACGACCGATCCCTTCGCGAAGCTCTCCGCCGCGCCGGCGGCGGTCGCCGCCTCCTGCGCCTTCCAGGCCGCGATGCGCGAGGAATCGACCCGGCTCATCTGGCCGGCGCCGATGCCGACCGTCGCCCCGTCCCGCGCATAGACGATGGCGTTCGACTTCACATGCTTGGCGACGCGGAACGCGAAGCGCAGATCGGCCAGTTCGGCATCGGAAGGCACGCGCCGCGTCACCACGCGCAGATCCATGTCGTCCACGACGGCGCTGTCGCGCGTCTGCGCCAGAAAGCCGCCGGCGACGGTGCGCACGGCGAGCCCGCCGCCGCGCGGGTCCGGCACGCCGTCAGCCAGGAGCAGCCGCAGATTCTTCTTTTCAGCGACGATGGCGATGGCCTCTTCCGTCGCATCGGGCGCGATGATCACCTCGGTGAAGATGGTGACGATGCGGCGCGCCGCCTCCGCATCGAGCGTGCGATTCAGCGCCACCACGCCGCCGAAGGCGGAAACGGGATCGCAGCGCAGCGCCTTGTCGTAAGCGTCAGTGAGCGAAGCCCCTTCCGCGACGCCGCAGGGGTTGGCGTGCTTGACGATCACCACCGCCGCCGTGCGTCGCGGATCGAACTCCGCCACCGCCTCATAAGCGGCGTCCGTATCGTTGATATTGTTGTAGGACAACTGCTTGCCCTGCAACTGGCGCGCGGTGGCGACGCCGGCCCGCCGCTCAGGCGCGGCATAGAAAGCCGCCTGCTGGTGCGGGTTCTCGCCATAGCGCAGGTCGAGCGCGCGGCGGCCGCCGATGGCGCGGAAGTCCGGCCTCACGACGCCCTCGACGCCCGAAAACCAGTTCGACACGGCGGCGTCGTAGGCGGCGGTGCGGGCATAGGCCTTCTGGGCGAAGCGCCGGCGCAGCGCCAGCGTCGTGGCGCCGGCGTTGGCCGCAAGTTCCGCCAGCAACGCCTCGTAATCGGCGGGATCGACGATCACCGCCACATCCGCGTGATTCTTGGCGGCGGCGCGGATCATGGCCGGCCCGCCGATATCGATATTCTCGATGCAGTCGTCGAAGGAGCCGCCGCGCGCCACCGTCTCCTCGAAGGGGTAAAGGTTCACCACCACGAGATCGACGGGCGCGATGCCGTGGGCGAGCATGGCCGCCTGATGCTCGGGATTGCCGCGCACGGCCAGGATGCCGCCGTGAATGGCCGGATGCAGCGTTTTCACGCGCCCGTCCATCATCTCGGGAAACTGCGTGACGTCGGTGACGTCTCTGGCGGCGAGGCCGGCCTCGACCAGCGCCTTGTGCGTGCCCCCCGTCGAGACCAGTTCGATGCCGTGCTGCGCGAGAGCGCCGGCGAAACCGATGAGGCCCGATTTGTCCGACACGGACAAAAGGGCGCGCGTGACGACTTTGCGATCATGGGGCATGAGAAACGTCCAGCACGAGA
The DNA here is from genome assembly GCF_050946405.1 of Pseudochelatococcus sp. Classification (NCBI taxonomy): domain Bacteria; kingdom Pseudomonadati; phylum Pseudomonadota; class Alphaproteobacteria; order Hyphomicrobiales; family Chelatococcaceae; genus Pseudochelatococcus; species Pseudochelatococcus sp. The sequence continues at coordinate 412,381 of NZ_JBMNUS010000002.1, read as the reverse complement.
AAACGCGGGCGGGCGGAGAATCCGCCTCATGACGCTGCTCTAGAACATTTTTCCCGTTCGCGGAACGGAAAAATGCCCCGATTGCCCCTTTCAGGTTTCAAGCCGGGCGAAGCGCCAGCGCAGGCGCGGCACCTCGGCCGGATCGAAGGTGACGACGATCTGCTCCCCGCGCCGCGCCCCGTCGACGGACGACAGGAACACGCTCTCCTCGATCGACAGCGTGCCGCTTTCCGAATCGAAAGACCAGCCCTGCCCGTCCGGCAGCAGCATCAGCACGGCGTGGCCGTCGTGCGAACGGCTGGTGCGCACGAGCGGATGCAGATGAAAACGCGCCGTCGCGGACAGGCCCTCCGGGATCGAGCCGGCCGTGATGAGCGTATCCTCGCCGCTCAGGACGCCGTTCACGCCGTCCAGACGCCAGCGCCGCCGGTGCGCGAGGCCGAACCGCGTGCGATAACCGTCGTGCGCGGCCCCGAGCGTCTCGATGCCCCCCGTCGCCACGTCGCGATGAACCTCGACGTTCTCGACTCCGCCCAGGACGGGCGAGCCGAGCCAGCGCCCCAGCCAGCGATCGAGGCGCGCCGGAAGGGACGCGCCGCTCTCCGCCCCGGCGAACAGGCAGGACGAGACGTCGCCCACCGTCACCGTGGAATGCGCCGCCGTGGAGCGGGCCGCGAACAGCGGGAAAAGGCTGCCGTGGCGCGGCGCGCCGCAATTGACGACGAGCCGCGAGCGCCCGGCGCTCAGCTCGAACGACAGGCAGCCCGCGTGCGCCTCGCCCGCATGGGACGGCGGCGGCGGCCGGCCGACATCCGCGATCAGCACCAGATCGTCCGCCTCCAGCCGCTCATAGCCGGAATGGGGCGCATGCCGGATGGCGCGCGAGCGCGTGTCGTCATAGGCGAGAAGCGTGGCGATGAGGTCCACCTGCGTGCTGCCCATGCCGTTGAACAGCGCAAGCGACCCCTCACTGTGGCGGAACAGGCGCAGCATCGGCATCATGCGGTCGATGGCGCCGAGCATCTGCGGCGGCGGCGAGACGCCGCGGGCCGCATAGACCTGCCGCAGCGGCAGCAGCTCCGTCAGCAGGGTGACGAGCACGCGCGGATTGCGGCTGACATGGCCGCCGTCGGGCAGGATCTGGAGCGCCAGCTCCTCGCCGAGCTTGCGGCTCGCATGGCGTTGCAGCCGGCCGAGATTGTCGAGGCACAGCCCCGCCATCGCCAGCGCGATGAGCGCGATGAGCTTCTTCTCGCCTTGCAGTTCGCCCGCCACGCCGCCCGAAAGCTGCCGCACGCCGCGCGCCAGCCCGCGCATGAACCGGCGGTAGAAGGCGTGATCGGCGCCGTCCAGCACCAGCGGCGACTGGCTCAGAAAGGCCAGCAGCCGGCGGGCGACAACGGCGGGCCGGGCGGCCACGCCGCGCCGGTCGAGCCGCGCCGACAGGAAATCGTCCACCAGCGCGCGGGCGTTGGCGCGGGCCAGCGCGGAATCGGCTGCGCCCAGATGCCGCAGCCAGCCGAAGCTCGCCAGCGCTTCCGCCCATGCATCCGAGGGCGGCTCCGCCTCGAAGGGCGAGCGTCCACGGCTGTCGACGGTTTGCCCCGCCAGCGAAAAGTAACCGGCGTAAATATCCGTGGCCGCCGTCGGATCGGCGGTGCGCAGATCCTGCGGCGCGATCACCACCCGTTCGGGCGCGCGGCGGCGCAGGATATCCAGCACCGCGATGCCGTGCAGGACAAGGCCAAAGGCGCGCCGGCCGGCCCTGGCGAGAGCAAGCCCGTAAAGCCGCCACCTGTGCTGCTCCCAACCCACGGCTTCAGTCCGTCCTTTCCAGGCACCGAACCGGGACACGACCGCGCCCCGGCTCGCACTTCTCAAGCTAACATATAGGGGCAAAAGGTTAACTGAACTGTATGTGCAGCGATCCGCACGCGCACCGGCGGGTGAATCAGGCGGCAAAGAAACGGCTTGACAAAAGCCGTGGGCGATGTTGGGAATATCGGGCTCGAAAAGGAGGCTCCGGCAGCTTCCGGGGCATGTTCCAACACGACGCAGGTGGCGAAAAGTCCGCGATGGCTCTCGTTCTGACGAAAAAAACGAAAACCATCTTCATCGGCACGACGATTACGTCGACGGCCCGCTGACTTCTGCGCTCGTACCCGGACCTCTCTCCCCCTGGCACGAGAGAGGAGATGCCGAAAGCGGCATCGGTTTCCGGGAGAGGTTGAACAGGAGATACCATACGATGGGCTTCAAGATCGCCGTGGTCGGCGCCACCGGAAACGTGGGCCGCGAGATCCTCGATATTCTGGCCGAGCGCGCCTTTCCCGTGAGCGAGGTCGTGGCGCTCGCCTCGCGCCGCAGCCTGGGGCAGGATGTCTCCTTCGGCGACAGGACGCTGAAGGCCAAGGATCTCGCAACCTACGATTTCTCCGACACCGACATCTGCCTGATGTCCGCCGGCGGCGACGTCGCGCGCGAGTGGGCGCCGAGGATCGGCGCGCAGGGCGCGGTGGTGATCGACAATTCCTCCGCCTGGCGCTACGACAGCGACGTGCCGCTGATCGTGCCCGAGGTGAACGCGGACGCCATCACCGGCTTCTCGAAGAAGAACATCATCGCCAACCCCAATTGCTCCACCGCCCAGCTCGTCGTGGCCCTCAAGCCGCTGCACGATGCGGCGACCATCAGGCGCGTCGTCGTGGCGACGTACCAGTCGGTCTCCGGCGCGGGCAAGGACGCGATGGACGAACTGTTCTCGCAGACGCGGGCCATCTTCACCACCGGCGAGGTGCAGCCCGGCAAGTTCACCAAGCGAATCGCCTTCAACGTCATCCCGCACATCGACGTGTTCATGGAAGACGGCTACACGAAGGAAGAGTGGAAGATGATGGCCGAGACGAAGAAGATTCTCGATCCCGCCATCAAGCTTACCGCCACGGCCGTGCGCGTGCCGGTGTTCATTTCGCACGCGGAGGCCGTGAACGTCGAGTTCGAGAAGCCGATCACGGCCGACGAGGCGCGGGAAATCCTGCGTCAGGCGCCCGGTTGCCTCGTGATCGACAAGCGTGAGAACGGCGGCTACATCACGCCCCACGAGGCTGCCGGCGAGGACCCGACCTATATCTCGCGCATCCGTGAAGACGCTACCGTCGAGAATGGTCTTGCATTCTGGGTGGTGGCTGACAATCTGCGCAAGGGCGCGGCGCTCAACGCCGTGCAGATCGCGGAAGTTCTGATCAATCGCAAGCTCATCAGCCCCCGCGCGCAGGCGGCGTGATCTCCCCACCATCGAAGACCCGACTGGGAAGCGCCGTCCTGTCAGGGCGGCGTTTTTTTGTGCCATGCCGCGCGATCGCCCGGTGGATGGCGCTCTAAGAGTATTTCGGCATTTCGTTGAAACGCCGAAATACTCTATCTTATTGATTCGACGCGTTTTCTTCACGCAAGGCAATATCCGCTTTGCGTGAAAACGCTTTAATGGGCAGCAACCATTTGTTCGACCAGATCGCCCGATTCGGAGGCGCGTTGCGTGTAGGTCATGAAGTCCAGTATCGACATGGGACGCGCGAATAGAAAACCCTGTACCTCGTCACAGGATTCCTCGCGCAGAATGGCAAGCTGGTCCGCTGTTTCGATGCCTTCCACGACGATCTCGAAGCCCAATTCGTGACCGAGCGTGACGATTGCGCGCAGGATGGCGCGGTCGTTCCGGTTGACGGTCAGATTGCGCACGAAATCCCGATCGATCTTCAGCCGGTCGGCGCGCAATTGCTGAAGAAAGTGCAAGGACGAATAGCCGACGCCGAAATCGTCGATCGACACCGAAACGCCGAAGGCGCGAATGCAGGCGAGATCGACCGTCACGCGCTCGACCTCGTGCATCACCGCGCTTTCCGTCAGCTCGATGTCGAGATAGCGCGGGTCGAGGCTCGTTTCGCTGAGGACGCGCGCCACCAGGCCGGGTATGCTGCGGCGCGCGAATTGCACCGACGACAGGTTGACGCCGATCCGCAGCGGCATGCCGGCATCATGCCACTGGCGGGCGGTGCGGCATGCCTGAAGAAGAACCCATTCGTCGATCTCGCAAATCAGCCCGCTTTGTTCCGCATAGGGCAGGAACACGCCCGGCTGTTCCACGCGGCCGTTCGGGCGGCGCCAGCGGATAAGCGCCTCCGCGCCGATGACGCGGCCTTCCGAAAGCGATATCTGTGGCTGAAATTGCAGGAAGAACTGCCGTCTTGTCAGCGCGTTGCGCAGGTCGATATCGAGCGCGGCCTTCTGGCGCGCATCGTCCAGCAGCCCCGGATGATAGAAAGCCACCCGCCGCCCGCTTCTGGCGGCATTGTCGATGGCGAGCGTCGCCCCATGCGCGAGCACATCGTAATCCTCGCCACCGTCCGGGCAAACCGCAACGCCGATCGTGACCGCAAGGCTGATCCGATGCCCGAAAATCACGCACGGTCCCGACAATTGCGCGGCCATGCGCTGGGCGAGAAGCTCCGCATCCTGCGGCCCCTTTCCGCCTCTCTGCAACACCGCCAGGCAATCCACCCCGTGGCGGCCGACGACGCCCCGGTTGCCGACGCTGTTGAAAAGCCTGTTGAGGCAGATATCGAGCAGGCGCCGGCCCGCCTCCAGGCCGAAAGCGTTGGCGACCACGTTGTAGCTGTCGACCCTGATGATATGCAGCGCCAGCGTCCCGCCGGCCGAACGGGTGATCTCGCGGCGAAGCTCCTCGTCGAACGTGCCGGGATCGCGCGGAAGCGCCGGCGCCTCGTCGTCGGGATGCACCCGCGTCACCTGCGCGGAGCCCTCGCCGCGCTGCCGGCTTTCTCCCTCCAGCAATTGCCGGAGACGGCCGATCCAGGCGTCGTTCCCGGCCTCCAGCGAAAAAACCTCGACCGCATCCTCGCGGGAGGGTTTGAACAGGAACGGGTCGCCCGGCTTTTCACTCACCACCATGACAGGCACGTCGGTGCCGGGAAGAACCTGCCGCAGATCGTGCAGGATGGAACCCGTCGCGTCGTCGAAAGCGCCGATCTTGATGATGACGACCGCAGGCTTGGCCCCGGCCGGCTTTCCGCCTGCGCCCTCCTGCCCCTCCGCCCCGCCGAGAGCGGAACGGACCCAGGGCGTCAGCGACTCGCCGGAGGCAACCCGCTTCATCACGATGTCGATAGCCTTCGAAAAGGTCGGAATCGTAACGGCAGACGTTCCGTCCTCCCGCCGATCAAGGACTACGATCGTCGCCATGACACGTTTTCAGCCTGTCTGTCCGATCCCCTATCAATCCGAAGATGATAGAGCACGATGTCATCACCACAAAGCAAAATTTAACATGTTGTAAACAATGCATTATCACAAGTTACCATGCAGTTTTCAACTTGCGGGCGCTGTTTTGATATTTTCTAAATAACGCCCTCAATCAACAAGCGCCTGTTGCGCGATAAGCAAAAAGTCATAAATATCACGCGAGGCAACGCCCGATACTGGTCGTCACCTCGCGTCTACATCCGGACATAACTCCCGGATCAAGCGAACCGGCCGTGACAATGCTTGAACTTGCGCCCGGAACCGCACGGGCACGGATCGTTGCGGCCCACGCGGCCCCAGGTGGCGGGATCCTCGGGATCGACCGCCGCAGCCACGGCATCGGCGCCGTCCAGCGGCGCATCGGCATCCTGCCCCCCGGACGCGGGCAGGTTCCCGACCGGCTCCGTCTCGGGCTGGCGCATGACGATCTCGACGCGCGAAACCTGCCGCGTCACCTGCGTGCGCAACTGGTCGATCAGACCGTTGAAGAGCTGGAACGCCTCCGCCTTGTATTCGTTGAGCGGATCGCGCTGCGCCAGCCCGCGCCAGCCGACGACCTGCCGCAGATGATCGAGCGTCACCAGATGTTCGCGCCAGAGATGATCGAGCGATTGCAGCAGCACCTGCTTTTCGACGTAGGTGGACAGCTCCGGCGTATTGCGCTCCACGCGCTCCGCATAGGCCGCCTCGGCCGCCGTCCTGATCCGCTCGCGGATTTCGTCGTCGGCGATACCCTCCTCCTTCACCCATTCGGCGATGGGCAGGTCGAGGTTGAGGGTGTCCGTCACCGCCTCGGCGAGACCCGCCGCATCCCATTGCTCGGGATAGGCGTCGTGCGGAATGTGGCGCGCCACGAGATCGTCGATCACGCCGTTGCGCATGTCGTCGACTTCCTCGCGCACGGATTCCCGCGACATGAAATCGCGCCGCTGCTCGAACACGACCTTGCGCTGGTCGTTCATGACGTCGTCGTATTTCAGGATGTTCTTGCGGATGTCGAAGTTGCGCGCCTCGACCTTGCCTTGCGCCTTGGCGATGGCCTTGTTGATCCACGAATGGACGATGGCCTCGTCCTCCTTCAGCCCGAGGCGCTGGAGCATGCCGTCCATGCGGTCGGAGCCGAAGATGCGCATCAGGTCGTCCTGCAACGACAGGTAGAACTTGGAGCGGCCGGGATCGCCCTGACGGCCGGAGCGGCCGCGCAACTGGTTGTCGATGCGCCGGCTCTCGTGCCGCTCGGTGCCGATGACATAAAGGCCGCCCGCGTCGATGGCGCGCTGCTTGAAAGCCGCCACCTCGCCGCGGATGGCCTGTTCGCGCGCCAGGATCTCCGGGTCCGCGCCCTCGCTATCCGGCGGCAGTCCGAGTTCCTGCGCGATGCGCATGTCGGCGTTGCCGCCGAGCTGGATGTCGGTGCCGCGGCCGGCCATGTTGGTGGCGATGGTGATGGCGCCCGGCACGCCCGCCTGCGCCACGATGAAGGCTTCCTGCTCGTGGAAGCGGGCGTTCAGCACCGCGAAGTACTTGCTGGATCTGCCGGCCCGCGCCGCCTCGAACACGGGGCGCAACGCATCCTGCGAGCCGAAATCGACCTGCCGGAAGCCGTTTTCGGCAAGATAGCGCGCCAGCTCTTCCGATTTCTCGATGGATGTCGTGCCGACGAGGATCGGCTGCCCCTTGGCCGAAGCTTCCGCGATCTCGCGCGCGATGGCCTTGAGCTTCTCCTTTTCCGTGCGATAGACCTCGTCGTCCTCGTCGACGCGGCGCACGGGCAGGTTGGTCGGCACCTCGACCACATCCAGACGATAGATGTCGGCGAACTCGTCCGCCTCCGTCGCCGCCGTGCCGGTCATGCCGGCGAGCTTTTCGTAGAGGCGGAAATAGTTCTGGAAGGTGATCGAGGCGAGCGTCTGGTTCTCGGGCTGCACCTGCACGTGCTCTTTCGCCTCCAGCGCCTGATGCAGCCCCTCCGAGTAGCGGCGCCCCTGCATCATGCGGCCGGTGAACTCGTCGATGATCACGACCTCGCCGTTGCGGACGATGTAATCCTTGTCGCGCTGGAACAGCGTGTGCGCCCGCAGCGCCTGGTTGACGTGGTGAACGAGCGAGGCGTTGACGGCGTCGTAAAGGCCCGCCCCGTCCTTCAGCAGGCCCGCCTCGGCGAGAATTTCCTCGATCCGCTCGTTGCCCCTCTCGGTGAGGGAGACGGCGCGCTGCTTCTCGTCGAGATCGTAATCTTCCCGCGTGAGCTGCGGAATGAGGGCGTTGATGGTGTTGTAGAGGTCGGAACGGTCGTCGAGCGGCCCGGAGATGATGAGCGGCGTGCGCGCCTCGTCGATCAGGATCGAGTCCACCTCGTCCACGATGGCGAAATGATGCCCGCGCTGCACCATCTGCGCGAGATCGTACTTCATATTGTCGCGCAGATAGTCGAAGCCGTATTCGTTGTTGGTGCCGTAGGTGACGTCGGCGGCATAGGCCGCGCGGCGCTGGTCGTCGTCGAGGCCGTGGGTGATGACGCCCACCGAAAGACCGAGGAAGCGGTAGACGCGCCCCATGGTGCCCGCGTCGCGGCTCGCCAGGTAATCGTTGACGGTGACGACATGAACGCCCTTGCCCGTCAACGCGTTGAGATAGACCGGCAGCGTGCCCACCAGCGTCTTGCCCTCGCCGGTGCGCATTTCGGCGATGGCGCCCTCGTTCAGCACCATGCCGCCGACGAGCTGCACGTCGAAATGGCGCTGGCCGAGCACGCGCTTCGCCGCCTCGCGCACGGTGGCGAAAGCGGGCACCAGCAGATCGTCGAGCGGCTTCCCTTCGGCGAATTGCTGGCGGAATTCCGCAGTACGGGCGCGCAGCGCCTCATCGGACAGGGCTGCGACCTCCGGCTCGAGCGCGTTGATCGCCGCGACCCGCCCCCGATAGGACTTCAAGCGCCGGTCGTTGGCCGACCCGAAGAGTTTTTTCGCAATGCCGCCTAACATGGAAAGCCTTCCAGAACACAGAGAACGTCGCATGCCGCCGCGCCGCTCCACACGATTTAACCGGCAGAATGGCGGCGGTCTACCGCAAACACCCGATCCATATGGAAGATAGCGTGGATGGCACGAAAGCGAGATGGGCGCATCCGCGCCCGCTGTCAACAGGCGGCGTCGGCAAAAGCGGCGGCACATGCCCCCGGCCCGCGAACGCGAACGAAAATCCGTCGGGGAGCCCGCTAAAGAATCCCCCCGGAAAGCTTCGGAGAAATCTTCCGAGAAATGTCCTTGCCAACGCCGGCCGGTTACGCCACTCATTCATCGGTTTCGTGATCGTCACGGTTCGCGAATCTGCGCTGCCGCCCGACAGCACCCGACAACGTCATTTTGTGGATTGCACCATGACCGCGCGCCGTTTCCGCTATTTCGCCCTTCTGGCCGCCTCGCTCGCCGCATACACCGGCACGGCCGCCGCCCAGCAGCCGGCCGCGCCCGCGGCGGCCACGGCGCCGGCCGGCGACAACGTGCTCGCGCGCGTCAACGGCGTCCCTGTCACCGAGAAGGATCTCGCCCTCGCCTCCGAGGAGCTGAACGATCGCCTGCCCGTGATGCCCGAAGCGCAGCGGCGCGACTATCTCGTGGGCTACCTGATCGACATCCGCCTCGGCGCTCTGGCGGCGGCGGCCGAAAAGCTCGATCAGTCGCCGGAGTTCGCGCAGCGGCTCGCCTATGCCCGCGACAAGGTGCTCGTGGACGAATATCTCGCCAAGGTCGCCCGCGACGCCGCGACCGAGGAAGCCGGGCGCAAGCTTTATGACGAAACCGTCAAGAACCTGACGCCGGAAGACGAGGTTCATGCGCGCCACATCCTCGTGCCCGACGAGGCGACGGCGAAAAACGTCGCCGAGCGCCTGAAGAAGGGCGAAAACTTCAACGCGCTCGCCTCCGAGCTTTCGAAGGACCCCGGCTCCGCCCGCGAAGGCGGCGACCTGGGCTATTTCACCCGCGACCGCATGGTGCCGGAGTTCGCCGAAGTCGCGTTCAAGCTGGAACCGGGCAAGGTTTCCGATCCGGTCAAGACGCAATTCGGCTGGCATATCATCAAGGTCGAGGACAAGCGCCGCAAGCCGGTGCCGACCTATGACGAGATCAAGGACCAGATCGAAACCTTCATCGTGCAGAAAGCCCAGCAGGAAGCCGTGCTGTCGCTGCGCGAGAAGGCGAAGATCGAGCGGCTCGACAAGCCCGCCGAAGCGGAAAAGGCCAGCCCGGACGCAGCCGGAAACGCGGACGGAGCCAAGCCGGCGGCGCCCGCCAAGAACTAGGTTATTTCCAAGAACCGGGTTATTTTCAGGTTTCGTTGAAACGCATCGATAATCCGTCTTTTTGAGTCGATGCGTCGACAAGCGGATCAGGCGGCGGAACGACATCGGCTTCAATGTCCGCCGCTCCGGAGCGTTGCCGCCTTTCTTCGAATCGCGAAAACGCCTTGATCCTCTTGTTCTCTCGCAATTCCAGACGCCAGGGCGAATCCGGCAAAAGCGGAAACGGTTCTGGCGCGGGGGCCATTCTTCGAGCATCGCGGCTCAGGGCACAATCATGGCGACACCGATTTCTCCGCTCGCGCCGAAGGCGTATCCCGACCTGCCGGCCATTCCCGGCGCGCGGTTTGCCACCGCCGCCGCCGGCATCCGCTACAAGGGGCGCACCGACGTTCTGCTGGCGATCTTCGATCCGGGCACCACGGTCGCGGGCGTGTTCACGCGGTCGCGCTGCCCCTCCGCGCCCGTCGACTGGTGCCGCGCCAATCTGCCGCACGGGTCGGCGCGCGCGCTCGTCGTCAACTCCGGCAACGCCAATGCATTCACGGGCCGCAAGGGCCGCGAGGCTACCGCGCTGACGGCGAAGCTGGCGGCGGAGGCAGTCGGCTGCGCGGAAAGCGAGATATTTCTCGCCTCCACGGGCGTGATCGGCGAGCCGCTCGACGCGACGAAGTTCGGCGCGGTGCTGGGCGACTGCGCGCGCGCCGCCTCGGACGATGCCTGGATCGACGCCGCGCAGGCGATCATGACGACGGACACCTTTCCCAAGGTCGCCACCCGGATGGCGACGATCGGCGGCGTCCCGGTCACGATCAACGGTTTCGCCAAGGGTGCGGGCATGATCGCCCCGGACATGGCGACGATGCTGGCCTTCGTCGTCACCGATGCGCCGCTGTCCGCCGGCGCGTTGCAGGGGCTGCTCTCGCGCGGCGTGCAGGGATCTTTCAACGCCGTCACGGTCGACAGCGACACCTCGACTTCCGACACCCTGCTCGCCTTCGCGACCGGCTCGGCGGCCGGACGCGGCGCGCCCCGCATCGAGACGGCGGGCGACAGGCGGCTGGCCGGCTTCCGCGCCGCGCTCAACAAGCTGCTGATCGACCTCGCCCAGCAGGTGGCCCGCGACGGCGAGGGCGCGCGCAAGTTCGTCACCGTCAAGGTCGAGGGCGCGGTCAGCGCCGCTTCGGCCAAGCGGATCGCCTTCTCCATCGCCAATTCCCCGCTGGTGAAAACCGCCGTCGCCGGCGAGGACGCCAACTGGGGGCGCGTGGTGATGGCGGTGGGCAAGGCCGGCGAGCCCGCCGACCGCGACCGGTTGTCGATCTCCTTCGGCGGCATCCGTGTCGCGCACGAGGGCGAGCGCGATCCCTCCTATGACGAGGAAGCCGTTTCCGCCTACATGCGCAACGAGGAAGTCGCCATCGGCGTCGATCTCGGGCTCGGGCGCGGCACGGCCACCGTCTGGACGTGCGATCTGACGAAGGAATACGTCGCCATCAACGGCGACTACCGCTCATAAGGAAATCCATGACCGGGAAACCCGCTACCGGGGAATGCATGTCCGCCGATGCGCCGAAAAAGCTGCTGTTCGTCGTTGCATGCGCTCTCATCGACAGCGACGGGCGCGTGCTGATCGCCCAGCGCCCTGAGGGCAAGGCGCTTGCGGGGCTGTGGGAGTTTCCGGGCGGCAAGCTGGAGCCGGGCGAAAGCCCGGAGGTCAGCCTCATTCGCGAGCTTTCCGAGGAACTGGGCATTACCGTGAAGGAAGCCTGCCTTGCGCCGCTCACCTTCGCCAGCCATGCCTACGAGAGCTTTCACCTGTTGATGCCGCTCTACGTCTGCCGCCGCTGGGAAGGGACGGTTTCGGCACGCGAAGGGCAGCAACTCAAATGGGTCGCACCGCGAAACCTGCGCGATTATCCCATGCCGCCGGCCGACGCGCCGCTCATCCCGTTTCTGATCGATCTTCAATAAGCTGCCGGGCAGGCGTCAGAAAATCATTGCGCCATGATGCTGAGGCTGGCGGAATTGATCTGTCCCGTCACCTTGCGCCAGCGCGCATCCGCCGCCGTCCAGTTGAGCCGGCTCTTCTTGCGCACCCGCCCGGCCACCTTGACGGCGCCGCCGACCGGCTCCCCGAAAGTCGCCTTCGGCACCTCGCCCGTCACGGCATAGCCGCGTGCCGCGAGACCGCGCCGCACCTTGATGCAATAGTCGACCGAGCGGTGCGAGAAACGGCTCTCGCCGTGCCCGGCGCGGTACTTCATCACGGTGGTGCAGATGTCGTTTCCGGCAAGGCGCCATGCCTGCGCCAGATAGGTGACGCCGTAATGAATGTTCGTTTCCGGCTCGAACAGCTTTTTCAGCGGGCCGGAGAAGCCGAGCATGCGCGCGGTGGAGGGCAACACCTGCATCAGGCCGACCTCGCCGACGCCGCCGACCGCCGCGCTGTTATAACCGCTCTCGACCTCCGCCACGGCATCGGCAAGGGCGAAAGGCACGCCCGCGGCATCGGCTTTCTTGCGCAGGATTTCCCGATAGCCCGTCCTGCCGTCGGCGGGCAGCCCCGCCGGCGCGGCATCGGCCTGCGGCGCGGCCGGAGCCGGCTGCGCTTCCCCCGCAGGGGTTTCGCGCGCCGATACGGCCGATGACAGCATCAACATGCCGATGACAAGCAGGTGGCGCATGACAGGATTCATTCCGCAAGAAGAATTCCCGAAACCGGAAAGCAAGACGACTTTACTGTGTTTTTCTTAAAACTTCATGTCCGTTGGCGTGCTTTACGGATCAAGAAAGCGTGCGGGCTTCTTCCGGCAGCATGATCGGGATGCCGTCGCGGATCGGATAGGCGAGTTTCGCCTGCCGGCTGATGAGTTCCTGCTTCTGCGCGTCGTATTCCAGCGGCGCCTTCGTGACGGGGCAGACAAGGAGTTCGAGCAACTTGCCGTCGATCTCGTGGTGGGAGGAAGGGTTTTCGGCCGTCGCGTTGCGGTCGCTCATGATGGTTCTCCAGCCTGTTCGGCGCCGACGGTCCCGTCGGAATGTCCCGTTCGAGTAATCAGGATCGGCGTCCGGGGTCAACGGTTATTGCAGCGTGGTATCGGGATCGACGCCGGAGCGCGCCAGCTCGATTTCCGTGATCGCGACGAGCGTATCGGCGCGCGTGCCGAGATCGGCGGCCTCCAGCAGGGCCTGCTTCTCGCGCACGCCGAACGGGCTCATCATCGACAGGGCATTGACGAGCGCCTCGTTCGGCGCGTCCTCGATGCCCTTCCAGTCGATCCTGAGCCCCTTCGCCTGCGCGAAGCGGCGCAGCACGTCGAGCACGGCCTCGCGGTTCACGCCGTCCTCGCCCGCGCGGGGCGTGAAATCGTCATGAAAGCTCTCATACTCCACCCGCGCCTGCCGATAGGGCGTCAGCACCGGCAATTCCTCGACGAGGCGAAAACGCGACAGACCGGTCAGCGAAACGAGATAGCGGCCATGCTCCGGCTCGACGAACTGGGTGATGCGCCCCGCGCAGCCCACCTTGTAGAGCGACGGCACGGGGCTGTCGCCGGCATCGGCATCCGGCTGGATGATGCCGATCACCCGCCGCCCGCCAAGCGCATCGTCGACCATGGCCAGATAGCGGGGCTCGAAGACGTTGAGCGGCAACTGGCCGCGCGGCAGCAGAATGGCCCCGGCAAGGGGAAACAGGGGAATCACGCCGGGGCAGTCGGCCGCCGACCATTGGGTCGGGCTGGAATGCTGCGCAGGGTTCATGGCCATCTCCTTGTCCGGGCGGCCGCCCGGATCATCGCGAGCACACCGTCAGGCGAAAAGCACCGACGACAACCGGCGCCGCCCGAGCACGGATGCGGGATCGGCGGGACCCCATGCCTCGAAGAATTGCAGGAGCTGCCTGCGCGCTCCGTCGTCGTTCCAGCCGCGATCGCGCCGCACGATTTCGATCAGGTGCAAGGTGGCGTCCTGACGCCGGTTGCGGCCGTTGAGCGCGAGCGCGAGGTCGAAACGCGCCTGATGATCGTCGGCATCGGCCGCGACGCGCTGTTCAAGCTCCCGCACGTCGCCGAGCCCCTCCGCCTGCGTGGCGAGATCGAGCGCGACGCGCGCCGCCGCGATATGCGGGTCCGCGGCCTTGTCTTCCGGCACGGCGTTCAGAAATCCGCGCGCCCCTTCGAGATCGCCCAGCGTCACGTGCAGGCGCACGAGCGCCCCGATGGCGCGCGTGTTGTCGGGAGCCTGCGCCAGCACGCTCGCATAAAGCTCCGCCGCGCCGGCGACATCGCCCGCGGCCGCCTTGCCGTCCGCCTCGTCGAGCAGCGTGTCGACGCCGTCGAGCGGTCCCACGAGTCGCTCGATGAAGCTTTTCACCTGGCTTTCAGGCAGCACGCCGACGAAACCGTCGACGGGCTGGCCCTTCTGGAACGCGATGACGGCCGGAATGGACTGGATGCCGAGCTGCCCGGGGATGTCGGGATGGTCGTCGATGTTCAGCTTGACGAGCGCCACACGCCCCTGCGCCGCCTTCACGACCTTTTCGATGATCGGCGCGAGCTGCCGGCAGGGACCGCACCACGGCGCCCAGAAATCGACCAGAACCGGCCGCTTCAGGGATTCGGCAATGACATCCTGACGGAAATCCCGCGTGGTCGTATCCTTGACCACCGCGGCGGAGGCAGACTGTGTTTCGGCAACCATGACGTTCCCCTTGACAACGATGCGCGATGACGACGGCGAACCCGGCGAACGGGCCTGTCTCTTTAGAGCGCTTTCCGATCAAATGGAATCATTTGATCGATCGGAACCCGCCCCGGACGGAGAAGCGCGGAGTATTCGCCGTTCCGACCGGATCGGCAAATGCTCTATAGCACCACGCCGCCGCGCGGAAAGAACCCGTCGCACGCACGCCATCCGAAAACCGTGCGGACCGCCCCGCCGCCGCATCCGGTCGTCGACAGCCTTCAGATGGGGGCGCAACGCTCCGATGGCAATCGCCGCGCCGACCGCTCGCCGATGTGGTATGCGCCGGAATTTTGCTATAATAAACGATTAATCATACGGCAAGGCAGAAGGAAATGAAGCCATGACACAGACGGGAAACCGGATTTTCGACGATTTCGCACGGCTTATCACCGATGCTGCGGGCGTGGCCGAGGGAGCGCGGCGGGAAGTGGAAACGGCGGCGCGCGTGCAGGCCGAGCGCGTGCTGCGCTCGCTCGACGTCGTTTCCCGCGAGGAGTTCGAGGCCGTGCGCGAGATCGCCATCGCGGCGCGCGACGAGAACGAGAAACTCGCGGCCCGCATTGCCGCCCTCGAGGCGCGGCTTGCGGAAACGGCCGGGAACGAGGCGACGGAAGATGCCGTCGCGGAAGTGCGGCATTCTGACGCATCCGACGACGGGGCTATCACCTCCGCATAGGCTTCGGGCCTATATAACGATCTGGCCTTTATGGCGATTCATGGGAAAAGAGTTTGCGGAAGTGGATAAGGGCTTTTCGTCCTCTCCGGCACGGAGAAGGCGTCCGCGTGAAATACGGGTGTGGAAACCCGCCGGCGGCCCATTGTGGGAGCGGCGCGAATCCCCGACGATGACGCGGCATTGTACTCAATGTTCTTCGTCGGTATCTCCTTTGCGATCAAGGGGGATTCGTCATGGATGTACTGCTGCGGCACGTCCTGAACACAGGATCTGATGCATATGGGCAGATCAAGGTACAACCCGGAGAAGCCCTGTCGTCAGGGCAAGCAGCCTCTATTTTCCACCGTCCCGCAATATCGATGCCGCGCGTTCTGCTTGCCCGCGCGGTTCATCGCGTTTTTCCCCAGTGCGAGCCGAGGGATCGGCGAGGAAACGATATGACACATCTCGACTTTGAAATCGTCCAGGAGCGGGACGAGCATCCGCTTGATGTCGTGGAACGCTATGCGTCGATGAACGACTGGACGTTCGATCGTGCCGACGACAACGAGATGTCGGTATCGATCACCAGCGGTTGGGCCGATTATCATATCGCCTTTACGTGGATCGAGGAGATGGAAGCGCTGCATCTCGCCTGCGCCTTCGATCTCAAGGTGCAGGAGCGCCAGCGGCCGGAAGTGCTCCGGCTGATCTCGCTCATCAACGAGCAGCTCTGGGTGGGGCATTTCGACCTCTGGACGCGCGAGAATGTCGTGATGTTCCGTCACGCGCTGCTGCTGTCGGGCGGCGTCGAGCCCACCCGCAACCAGTGCGAAACCATGTTGCAGGTGGCCGTGGAAACGTGCGAACGGTATTATCAGGCTTTCCAGTTCGTGCTCTGGGCGGGCAAGAACGCCCAGGAGGCGCTGGAGGGCGTGTTGTTCGAAACGGAAGGCGAGGCCTGAGCGGCTCCGCCGCCGCATGCCGCCGGCGGTCGAGCCGGAAGCCGTAAGCGAGGGGTGGAAAATGACGACGGGCGTACAGGTTGTGCAACGGTTTTCCGATGTTCTGGACAACCCGCCGCCCGACGTCGCCTTGCCCGCGTCGCTCGTTCTGGTCGGCGCCGGCAAGATGGGCGGCGCGTTGCTCGACGGCTGGCTGCGATCGGGTCTCGATCCGCTGCGCATCACCATCGTCGAGCCACATCCCTCGCCGACGATCGAGCGGACGGCGGCCGAGCGGGGCATCGCCCTCACGGCGGCGCCCGATGGCATCGGCGCGCCGCAAGCGCTCGTGCTCGCGGTCAAGCCACAGTTGCTCGACGAGGCCGCACCCGCGCTGGAGCGCCTTGCCGGGGCAGACACGCTCGTGCTGTCGATTCTCGCCGGCAAGACGCTCGACAATCTCGCGGGCCGGTTTCCGCGCGCGCGCGCCATCGTCCGCGCGATGCCCAACCTGCCCGCCTCCATCGGGCGCGGCATCACGGGCGCGGCCGCATCCCAGGCGATCGACGCCGCGCAGAAGGCGACCGCGACCGCGCTGCTCTCGGGCGCCGGCGATGTTGAATGGCTGGACGACGAAGCCCTGATCGACGCCGTCACCGGCGTTTCGGGGTCCGGGCCGGCCTATGTCTTCTATCTCGTCGAGGCTCTCGCGGAGGCCGGCGTCGCGGCGGGGCTTCCGGCGGCGCTCGCGCAGCGGCTGGCCCGCGCCACCGTGACCGGCGCAGGCGCGCTGCTCGATGAATCGCCGCTGACGGCCGCCGAACTGCGTGAGGCCGTGACCTCCAAAGGCGGCACCACGGCGGCGGCCCTTGCCGTGCTCGGCGGCGTGAACGGCATCGGCCCCATCCTCACCAGCGCCGTCGCCGCCGCCCGGCGGCGCGCGGCCGAGCTTTCCGGCTGATCGCCGCCGCCTTCACACGGGCAGGCGGATCGTCGCGCGCAAGCCCCCCATCGGGCTGTCGGACAGGATGACATCGCCGCCGTGCGAGCGGGCGATGTCGCGCGCGATGGCGAGGCCGAGCCCGGTGCCGCCGTCATCGACGTTGCGGGCGGCGTCGAGACGCACGAAAGCCTTGAACGCCTCTTCCCGCAGTTCGTGCGGGATTCCCGGCCCGTCATCGTCGACGGCGATGGTCAGCCAGCGCGGAATGCGGCTTGCGGTAACGCTCACCCGCTCCCCGTAGCGCACGGCGTTGGCGACGAGATTGCCGAGCAGGCGCTGGAAGGCGAAAAGACGCACCGTCACCGCCATGTCGCCGGAAACGGATATTTCGATATCGCGCCCCTGGCGGGCATAGTCGAGCCGCAGATTGTCCAGAACGGGGCGGATGTCCGTCAGTTCGGCCTGCTCGCCGGCGTCGCCGCGGGCGAAGGCGAGATAAGCCTCCAGCATCCGCTCCATTTCGTCCACATCCTTGCGCAGATCCTCGATGTCGGGATCGTCCGCCATCAGCGCCAGCGACAGCCGGAAGCGCGTGAGGATCGTGCGCAGGTCATGACTGACGCCGTTGAGCATGGTCGTGCGTTGATCCATCGCGCGCTCGATGCGGCGTTTCATCTCCAGAAACGCCCCGCCCGCGCGGCGCACCTCGCGCGCGCCGCGCGGGCGGAAATCCACCTCGCGCCCCTTGCCGAAGGCCTCCGCCGCGTCGGCGAGCCGCAGGATGGGGCGTATCTGGTTGAGCTGGAACAGGATGGCGATCGTCACCAGCACGAAGGAAGTGCCCAGCATCCAGATCAGGAAGATATGCGAGTTGGAGGCATAGGCGAGGCTGCGCCGCGCGAAGATGCGCATCACCACGTCATCGAGCCTGATGCGGATTTCGATGACGTTGGAGCGGCCCACCGTGTCGATCCAGAAGGGCCGCCCCACCTGCCGGCGGATCTCGTCGCTCAGCACCTCGTCGAGAATCGAGAAGAAGGGCTTGGGTCCCGGCGGCGGCAGCTCCGTGCCGGGCATGAACTCGATATCGAGCCCGAGCCGCTCCACGGCGATGCGCGCGAGGTCCTCCGCATCGCGGGGCCGCGGGTAGGAATCGTAGATATCGATCAGCGCCGCGATATCGGCGCTGACCGCCGACGACAGCCGGCGGGTGACGAGCTGCCAGTGGCGCTCCATGAACACATAAGCCACCACCGATTGCAGGATGACGATGGGGGCGATGATGATGATCAGCGAGCGGACGAACAGCCCCTTGGGCATGACGGAGCCCAGCCAGCGCGCGAGCCGCGCCGGTGCGGCGAAGAGGCCGCGCCCGCCATCCTGCCGCTCTTCCTTCGTTTCCGTTGCGGTCATGGCGCTAACCGTCGACCAGCAGGCGGTAGCCGACGCCGCGCACCGTTTGCAGGAAGACGGGATTGGCCGGGTCACGCTCGATCTTGCGGCGCAGCCGGTTGATCTGCACGTCGACGTTGCGGTCGCTCGCCGGGCCAGCGGCCGGGCCGCCGCCGACGAGCGCCTCGCGCGACACCTGTCCGCCGGCAGCCTCGCCCAGGATGGTGAGAATCTCGCGTTCCCGCTCGGTGATGCGGACGATCTCGTCGCCGCAACGCAACTCTCCCCGGTCGAAACGGAAGAGAAAATCGCCGAACCGGATCGCCTCCGGCGCCGTGCGCGCAGGCGCCTGCGTCTCGCCGGCGCCGCCGCGCCGGATGATGTTGCCGAGGCGCAGCAGCAGTTCGCGCGGCTCGAAGGGCTTGCCGAGATAATCGTCGGCGCCGATCTCGAGCCCCTGCACGCGGTCCGCCCCGTCGGTGCGCGCGGTGAGCATCAGGATCGGCACGGCGGAAGTCTTGCGCCACCGCCGCGCGAAATCGAAGCCGTTCTCACCGGGCATCATGACATCGAGCACCAGCGCGTCGAACACCAGATGCCCCATGGTCGATTCCGCCGCCGCCGCGCTGGGCGCGACCGTGACGCGAAAGCCGTTGTCGGTGAGGAAGCGCGACAGAAGCGCCCGCAGACGCCGGTCATCGTCGACGACGAGAACATGCGGCGCATCGTCGGGCAAGCCGCCTGCCGGCGCCGGATCGTTGGTTTCCGCTTCCGTCATCGCCCCCTACTCCGCATCGCGCCCCTCGCCGGCCGGCTCCGTCCAGACGAGGCGCGCGACATGGGCGCGGTCGTCCGGCTCGATCATGGCGAACAGAAACGCCGTCACCTTGTTCCGCACTTCCTGATCGGCGCCTTCGAGCGCGCGGGCGATGCGGTCGAGCTGCGGCTTCGTGAGATCGAGCGACAGCGCACGGCCCTTGTCCGTCGGAAACAGCAGGCGCTGCCGCCGATCGACCGTGCCCGTACGTTGCACGATATAGCCTTTTTCGACAAGATCCTTCAAAATCGGATTGAGGCTCTGCTTGGTGATGCCCAGAATGTCGAGCATCTCGGCGATGGTCATGCCCGGCTGGCGCTCGACGAAATGCAGCACCCGGTGATGCGCCCGCCCGAAGCCGTACTGTGTCAGCAGCCTGTCCGGGTCGCTGACGAAATCCCGATAGGCGAAGAAAAGCAGCTCAACGATGTCGCTTCCCGGCGGCCCGGACTTGCCCGCGGCGTGCGTCCCGGAATGCGATGATACGGCCCCTGCCCCGGCGGGCGGCGCGCTGGCGATGGTCACAAGTCATTCCCCGGATTGCATCTGATCGAATTTTGTGCAGTCATGATGTGACATGGGAGAGGCTAAAAAGAAATCACGCCATTTAAGTCAGCCTTATTGACATATTTCAGGAACATCGTTACCCGTCAAGTGGGTTCCGCGAAAGGAAATAACACGGAGCGGCCCTCGCGCGGCGAAATCGTTTGCCGTCACGACCGTCGCGGCCCGCGTCCTGATTCCCGAACCAGTCTTCGAGGAGCTTTTTCGGAGTAGTTCACATGTCGGTCACACCGAACGAAAAAAAAGAAAACGTCATCTGGGTCGACGGCCGGTTGGTGCCGTCGAGCGAGGCGACGGTGCCGGTTCTCACGCACGGTCTGCACTACGCTTCCGCCGTCTTCGAGGGTGAGCGCGCCTACGGCGGCGTCATCTTCAAGTCGCGCGCGCACAGCGAGCGCCTGAAGACATCCGCCGAATTGCTCGATTTCGAGATCCCCTACGGCGTGGACGAGATCGAGGCCGCGAAGCGGCAGGTGCTGGCGGAAAACGGCCTTGTCGACGCCTATGTCCGCGCGATCGCGTGGCGTGGCTCCGAGGCGCTCGGCGTCTCCGCGCAGAAGAACACCATCCACCTCGCCGTCGCCGCCTGGGTGTGGCCGAGCTACTTCACACGCGAGGAGCGCCTGAAGGGCATCCGGCTCGACATCGCGGAATACCGCCGCCCCGATCCCGCCACCGCGCCGTCGACGGCCAAGGCGGCCGGCCTTTACATGATCTGCACGATCTCGAAGCACAAGGCCGAGCGCAAGGGCTATTCGGACGCGCTCATGCTCGACTGGCGCGGCCGTGTGGCCGAGTGCACCGGCGCGAACATCTTCTTCGTGAAGAACGGCGAACTGCACACGCCCGAGCCCGAGGGCTTCCTGAACGGCATCACCCGCCAGACGGTGATCGAACTGGCGAAGCAGCGCGGCATCCCGGTGATCGAGCGGCCCATCCTGCCGGAGGAACTCGCCGACTTCACGGAAAGCTTCGTGACCGGCACCGCGGCCGAGGTCACGCCGGTTTCCGAGATCGGCCCGCACCGTTTCACGCCCGGCGACATCACCACGACGCTGCTGACCGATTACGAAAATCTCGTCCACGCCGGCGGAAAAGCCGACTGAGCCTATGCGACGGAGAACTTCGCGCCTTGTCGCGCGAAGTTCTTTCGTCCTGCACTGTCATGCAAGCCCGCTTTACTCCCGGCATGGCCGTTGTTTCAAAATACATCAATTTGAAAGTTTCGCTTGCCGCCGGTTTATATTTGATCGCCGGGGAAAGACGGCTATTCTGAGGCCGTTATTCGCGCGATCCGGCACGGCATTCATGACTGACGCTTCCGACTCTCCCATCACGCCGCGCGCTTTGTCGATCGACGAAGCGGCCGCGCTTCCGTTCGATGCGGTCAGGACCGCCCGCACGCTGCTGCACGCCGCGCGCACGGCGGCGATCGCCACCGTCGATCCCGGCAGCGGCTATCCCTATAACATGGTCACGAATCTGGCGCTCGGCGCCGATGGCGCACCGTGCTTCTTCGCCGCGGCGATTTCCCTGCACGCGCGCAATCTCGAAGCCGACGACCGGGTGGCCGTCGCCATCGCGCCCGAAGGCCCGGGCGATGCGCTGACCCTTCCGCGCCTGACGCTCATCGGCCGCGCCATCCGGCTCGACGGCGAGGCATTCGCCCGGGCGAGCCGCCGATATGTGGCCCGCCATCCGAAATCGAAGCTCTACCTCGCCCTGCCGGATGCGCGCCTCTACCGCGTGAACGTGGAAGATCTCAAGCTGAACGGCGGCCCGGCGCGCAATGCGGCGCAAATCACCCCGGCGGATCTCGCCATCGGCCTCGCCGGCGCGGAAGCGTTGCTCGCCGCCGGCGAAGGAGAGATCGAGCGGCTCAACGCGCTGGCCGGCGAATCGTCCCGCCTCGCGGTGCTGGCCGGCGCCCGGCCGGGGCGCTGGCGGGTGAGCGGCATCGATCCCGACGGCCTCGACCTCGTGAGCCGGGAGGCCACGGCGCGGCTATGGTTCCCCTTCCGCGTCGAGACGCCGGAGCAGTTGCGCCGGGCCATCGCGGCCCCCGCCGGCGACAGGGGCAGCGTCTCGCAATAGCGTTATTCTGGCGGATCATGCCTCCGGCGACAACCGCCCTTCGACGAGACGCGCGAACAAGGTTGCGCCCACCGGGAGGATGCCGTCGTCGAGGACGAAGCGCGGGCTGTGCAGCGGAATGTCGCCGTGATGGCCGAGCGAGAAGAACGCGCCGGGCACGTGGTTGAGATATTCCGAAAAATCCTCGCTGCCCATGCTCGGCCGCCAGTCGGTGCTGACGTTCGCCTCGCCCACGACCGTGCGGGCGATCGCGGCGATCGCGTCGGCCTGTTCGGCGACATTGGCCAGCGGCGCAACCGCATCGCGGATATCGGCCTCGATGCTCACGTCATGCGACAGCGCGACACCCGCCGCGACTGCCCTGATACGGTCGGCGATGCGCCGTTTCAGCGCGCCGTCGAGCGTGCGCACCGTGCCGCGCAGATGAACGGTTTCGGGAATGACGTTATAGGTGACGTTCGAGTTGATGGCCGTCACCGACAGCACCGCCGCCTCGCGCGGCGGCGTATGGCGGCTGACGATGCCTTGCAGAGCGGCGATCAGCGCAGCGGACGCCACGATCGGATCGCGCGCCATGTGGGGATGGGCGGCATGGCCGCCGCTGCCGCGGATCACGATGTCGAAAAAATCCGCCCCCGCCTGCACCGGCCCCGGCGAGACATGGACATGACCGTGCGGCGTGAGAGGGGAATTATGCAGGCCGTAGATTTCGTCGACCGGAAAACGCGCGAACAGGCCGTCGTCGATCATGGCGCGCGCGCCGCCCAGCCCTTCCTCCGCCGGCTGAAAGACGAACACCACCGTGCCGTCGAAGCGGCGGGTCGTCGCCAGATAGCGGGCGGCGGCGAGCAGGATAGCCGTATGCCCGTCGTGCCCGCAGCCGTGAAAGCGGCCGGGGCTCCGCGACGCGAACGGCAGGCCGCTTTCCTCATGCATCGGCAGGGCGTCCATATCAGCCCGCAGGCCGATGCTGCGGTTGCCGCCGCTGCCGGCGCGCAGCACGCCCACGACCCCTGTGCGCCCGACGCCGCGATGAACCTCGACGCCCCAACCGGCCAGCCGCTCGGCGACGATGCCCGCCGTGCGCACTTCCTCGAATCCCAGTTCCGGGTGCTGATGCAGATCGCGGCGGATCGCCACGATTTCGTCGTTGAAGGCCGCGATCTCGTCCGGGATCGCGATACCGCCGTGTTCCGGCATGATGTCTCCACCTGTTGAGCCGGCGATAAAACCGGCGACACAATCGTCACGATAGCGCAGACCGCTGCCGTGACAACCGTTCCCGCGCGCGCCTCACCGCCGTTCCGGCGGATCGGCCGGCCGGCCGCGAAGGTCGAACGCGCCGCCGGTATGCGCCTCGCCGCGAAGCGTGACCGGTTCCTTGCCCGGCAACAGCGGAAAGACGAGTTCAGCGAAGCGGATCGCTTCCTCCAGATGCGGATAGCCGGAGAGCACGAAGGTATCGACGCCGAGATCGGCATATTCCAGAAGGCGCGCGGCGACGGTCGGCGCATCGCCCACCAACGCTGTGCCAGCGCCGCCGCGCACCAGACCGACGCCCGCCCACAGGTTCGGGCTGATTTCCAACCGGTCTCGCCGGCCGCCGTGCAGGGCGGCCATCCTTCTTTGCCCTTCGGAGTCCATGCCGGCGTAATTCTCCTGCGCCAGACGGATATCCTCGTCGGTGAGCTTGCTGATCAGGCGTTCGGCATCCGCCCACGCCTCCTCGGTGGTCTCGCGCACGATGACATGCAGCCGCACGCCGAAACGCACGCTGCGCCCGTATTTCGCGGCGCGATCGCGCACGTTGGCGATTTTTTCCGCCACCGCCGCCGGCGGCTCGCCCCACGTGAGATACGCGTCGACATGCTTCGCGGCCAGTTCATGCGCCGCCGGCGAGGAGCCGCCGAAATAGAGCGGCGGATAGGGCTGTTGCACCGCCGGGTGAATGTTGCGCGCGCCCTGCACGGTAACGTGCTTGCCGGCAAAATCGACCGTCTCGCCGCTCTCCAGCAACCGGCGCCAGACGGTCAGGAACTCGTCCGCGGCGTCGTAACGGGTATCGTGATCGTGGAACACGCCATCGGCCGCCAGTTCCCGCGCATCGCCGCCCGGCACGACGTTGAGCAGCAGACGCCCGCCGAGCGCCTCGTCGAGCGCCGCCGCCTGCCGCGCCGAGGCCGTCGGCCCGCTGATCGAGGTGCGCAAGGCCACCAGCAGCCGGATGCGATGCGTAACCGGCACAAGGCTCGCCGCCGTCACCCACGGATCGAGGCATGTCGAACCGGTGGGAATGAGCAGGCCGTCGTAGCCGAGATGCTCGGCCGTAACGGCGATCTGCCGCATGTAGGCGTTCGTCGGCTTGCGCCCGAAATCGGACTTGCCGAGATAACGGGTATCACCCGATGTCGGCAGGAACCAGAAGATATCAAGGCCCATGAAGCTACTCCGCGAACAGGCGACACGCCAACGGCCGGGCTCTCGCGAGCCGCTCCCGAAAACGGCATCGGCGAGGCGCGCCCTCGCCTGTCCGGTATCTCCGATGACGGGGAATTTTTATTCCATATAATCTACATTATCAATATATAATCAAAGTCACCGGCGGGCGCCGGCGGCGCCGAGATAGCGCTCGAGCCATCTGCTGTAGCGCGACCCGCCGGAGCAGAACGCCAGATAGATCGCAGCGACGAAAAGATAGGCCTCGTCATGGAAGCCGAGCCATTCGGGATCGGTCGTCGCCGCGCGGGCGGCGTTGAGGAGATCGACGATGCCGATCACGGTGAGCAGCGAGGTCGCGAGCAGAAAGCCGATGGCGAGGTTGACCATCGCCGGCACGACGGTGCGCAGAGCCTGCGGCAGGATGACGAGTTGCATGCGCCGCCAGTAGCCGAGCCCGAGCGCCGTCGCCGCCTCGTCCTGCCCCGGCGGAAGGGCCTGCAACCCCGCCCGCACGACTTCCGCGATATAGGCCGACCAGAACAGCGTGATCATGATCATGGCGCGGATGTTCTTGTCGATGAGCTGGCCGTCCGGCACGGCCATCGGCAGGATCAGCATCGCGACATAGAGTATGGCGACCATGGGGACGGCGCGCATCAGCTCGATGAAGGCGACGGCGAGCATCCGCACGCCGCGCATGGCGGATTGCCGGGCGAGCGCCAGCCCGATCGCCAGCGGCGTCGCGATGCCGAAGCACACCGTCCATACCAGCAGGGTGACGGGCAGCCCGCCCCATTGGTTGGACGGCACCGCCGGCGGCGTGAAGGTGCCCGCCATCAGCAGCCAGCTCGCGACGATGGCAGCCGGCCAGGCCAGCAGCAGTTCCCGCCGCCAGAAGCGCGGCAACGCCGTCACGGCGAGCAGGCCGAGCAGAAGAACGATCGCCAGCGTCGGCCGCCAGTGCAGCGCGGGCGGGTAGAACGCGAAGCTGATGAAGCCGAATTTCGCGGCCACGAACGCCCAGCAGGCACCCGCCGCCTCGGCGCAATCGGCCGCCGTGCCGCTCCAGGTCGCGTCGATGACGGCCCAGCGCAGGACGGGCGGCACGGTCCAGCCGAGCGCCGCGAGCGTGGCGAGCGTGATCGCGGTGTTGCCCCGCGTGCCGAACAGCCCGGCGCGAAGACGCCGCCAGAGCGGCGCAGGCCGCAAGGCTGCATGCGGCGCGGCTATGGGCGCGCCGGCCGGTTCGTTCCGCAACGTCATCGGCGGGCGGCTCCCCGCAACGCGACACGCCGGTTATAGACGTTCATGGCGTATGACACCGACAGATTGATCACGAGAAACACCCCGATGAGGATGACGAGCGCCTCGAACGCCTGTCCCGTGGTGTTGGCCGTCGTGTTGACGATGCTCACGAGATCGGGATAGCCGATGGCGACGGCGAGGCTCGAATCCTTGGTCAGATCGAGATAGTTCGAGGTGATGGGCGGCGTGATGACCCGGAGCGCCTGCGGAATCACGACGAGGCGCATGATCTGGCCCCGATGCAGGCCCAGCGCGCGCGCCGCCTCCCACTGTCCTTGTCCTACCGACTGGATACCGGCGCGGACGATCTCCGCGATGGCCGCCGAGAACTTGACCGTCAGCCCGATCAGAAGCGCGGTGAATTCCGGCGTGATGACCGCGCCGCCGCGAATGTTGAACCCGGCAAGCGCCGGCACGTCGAAACCGACGCGCCCGCCCGCGAGCGCGAACGCAACGCCTGCGAGAGCGGCGGCCGCGAGCGCAGCCGGCAGCGTCCCGCGCTTGGAGAGCGCGCCCCTGCGCCGTGCCCGCCACGAAAAAAAGGCGCAACCGGCGAGCACGGCGACGACGGCCAGCCCCGCGACGGCAGGGCTGTTCTCGAACGTCACGCCGGGAAAGAAGATGCCCCGGTTGGTCAGGAACACCGCGTCAAGCAGCGGCTGCGCCTGCCGCGGCGGCGGCAGCGCCTTGGTCAGCGAGACCCAGAAGAACAATTGCAGCAGCAGCGGCGTGTTGCGGATGGTCTCGATATAGCCGCGCGCAAGACCGGCGAGCAGCATGTTGCCCGACAGCACCGCGATGCCGACCGCGACGCCGAGGACCGTCGCCAGAACGCAGCCCGGCGCCGCCACCCGGAGGGTGTTGATGACGCCGGCCAGCATTGCATAGGCATAGGTGTTGCCGGGGCTGAACGGTATCGGCGACTCGCCGATCTCGAAGCCCGCCGCATGGCCGAGGAAGCCGAAACCGGGCGTGATCCCGATCCGCTCCATCGTGACGAAGGTATTGCGGCCGAGCAGGTAGAACAGGGCGATGACCGCGCATATCGTCACCACCTGCGTGACGATGCGCGGCCCCCACCATGTCCTGATCCGGTTGACGGCTCCCGGCGCAATCCGGGCCAGTCCCGTTTCCGACACGTTTTACGTCCGCCGATCAGCGGAACGGCGGCGAATAGAGCAGGCCCCCGTTGGTCCACAGGTTATTGTAGCCGCGCTCCCAGCCCAGCGGCTTCAGGTGGCGATCGAAGATCTCGCCGTAGTTGCCGAGGGTCTTGACGATGTTGTAGGCCCATTTGGGATCGAGCCCGATCGCCTCGCCGAGCGCCGGATCGACGCCGAGGAAGCGGCGGATCGCCGGATCTTCGGAGGTCAGGAACGTATCGACGTTCGCCTGCGTGATGCCCCATTCCTCGGCCTGGATGAGCGCGTTCACCGACCAGTTGACGAGTTCGAGCCAACGGTCGTCGCCGCCGGCGATGGCGGGCGCGAGCGGTTCCTTGGACAGGCGCTCGGGCAACACGATGTAGTTTTCGGGATTCTTGATCTGCTTCAGCTTGCCGACGAGATCGGACGAGTCCTGCGTGATCGCATCGACGCGGCCTTCCTCCAGAGCGGAAATGAACTGCTTCGTGTCCTCGATGGTCAGCGCCTTGAAGGACTTGCCGGCCTTGCGGAAGAAGTCGGCAATATTCAGCTCGCCGGTCGTGCCGCTCTGCACGCCGATGGTGGCGCCGTCGAGATCGGCGGCCTTCGTCACGCCGAGATCCTTGCGCACCAGAATGCCCTGCCCGTCGTAGAAGATGGTCGGACCGAAGTGGAAGCCGAGCTTGAAGGCGCGCGTGATCGTGACGGTGACGCCCGACAGCAGGATGTCAAACTCGCCGGCCTGCAAGGCCGGCAGGCGTTGCTGCGGCGAGGAGACGGTGAACTCGATCTTGTCCTGATCGCCGAGGGTGGCGATGGAGATGGCGCGGCCCACGTCGACGAAGAAGCCCTGCCAGCGGCCGTTGCTGTCGGGCGAGAAAAAGCCCGGCGTCGTGCCGACGCCCGCCTTGATCGCGCCGCGCTGGGTGATCTTGTCCAGCGTCGGCCCGGCCTTGGCGTCAACCGACAGAAGACTGCCGGCGACGACGAGCGACGCCGCCAGCGTCCGCCCCCAGCGCTTCACCAGCGCCTTGTGAAAATCGTTGATCGAAAGCCCCATGATTGCCCCTTCTTCACTTCAAACCAAACTGACGATGGAAAAACGGTCCCTACGCCCCGAGACTGTCGAGCGCCCCGGCGAGATCGCGGAGGATGTCGTCCGGGTGCTCGATGCCGACCGAAAGGCGCACATAGCCCGGCGATACGCCCGTGCGCAGTTGATCCTCCGGCGATAGCTGCGAATGCGTCGTGGTGGCCGGATGGATGGCGAGCGATCGCGCGTCGCCGATGTTGGCGACGTGGTAGAACAGCTTCAGCGCGTCGATGAAACGCCGCCCGGCTTCCACGCCGCCCGCCAGCTCGAAGCCCACGAGCCCGCCGTAACCGCCGTTCAGATAGGCTTGCGCGCGGCGCCCCTCTTCACCGGTCTGGAACGCCGGGAAGATGACACGGGATACCTCGGGCCGCGCCTTGAGGAAATCCGCCACCCGGATCGCGTTCTCGTTGTGCTGGCGAATGCGCAGCGGCAGCGTCTCCAGCCCCTGAATGAGCTGGAAAGCGTTGAAGGGCGAGATCGCCGCCCCCACGTCGCGCAGCAGCACCGCGCGGATGCGCAGCACATAGGCCACCGGCCCCAGCGGCTTCGCCGCCTCCGTCCATACAGCGCCGTGATAGCTCGGGTCCGGCTCGTTCAGGGTCGGGAACCGCGCCTTGTGCTCATCCCAGGGGAAATTGCCGCCGTCGACGATCAGACCGCCGATGGACGTGCCGTGGCCGCCGATGTACTTCGTCGCCGAATAGACGACGACCGCCGCGCCGTGCTCGAAGGGCCGGATGGTAAGCGGCGCGGCCGTGTTGTCGACGATCAGCGGCACACCCAGCTCGCGGCCGATGGCGGCGACTTCGGCGATCGGAAACACCTGAAGCTTGGGATTGGGCAGCGATTCCGCGTAATAGGCGCGCGTGCGCTCGTCGGTCGCGCGGCGGAAGTTTTCGGGATCGGCGGGATCGACGAAACGCACCTCGACGCCCAGATGCCGCAGCGACGCCGCGAACAGCGCCCAGGTGCCGCCGTACAGATCCGTGGAGCTGACGATGTTGTCGCCCGCGCCGGCGACATTCAGCACGGCATAGGCGGAAGCCGCCTGCCCGGAAGCGACGGCCAGCGCTGCCGCGCCGCCTTCCAGCGCGGCGACGCGCTGCTCGAAAGCGTCCTGCGTCGGGTTGGAAAGGCGCGTGTAGATAAAGCCGAGTTCCTTCAGCGCGAAAAGACGCTCGGCATGATCGGTATCGGTGAACTGGTAGGAAGTGGTCTGGTAGATCGGCACGGCCACGGCGCCGGTCGCGGTGTCGGCGCGGTAGGTGCCGCCGTGCAGCGCCAGCGTCTCGGGGTGTTTGAAATCGGATGGCATGAATCGGATCCTCAATGAACGGGAAAAAGAATGAAGCAGTCTTCAGCGCCGTTCTCAATAGGCGGGCGGCGCCTGTCCGCCCGCGCCCCGCCGCGCCGGCGCATCGGCATCTTGGCGGCTGCAACGGGATCGGGAACGGATGATGTAGACATCGAGGCTGCCAGTCTCTTCGCGATTCTGCCGTATTGTGGCAGCATGAATCATATTAGTCCATAGATTGTATATATTATATCTCCGACTCCAGGCCGCGCGGATCGGGCGCGGGAGAATTTTCGGCTTTCGGGAATAATCCGCGCGGCAAGCCGCTCATGCGGCGTCGTCCCTGCCGGCCTGCCCCGGCCGGATTTCGCTCTCGATCTCGCGCCGGCCGAGCGGCGAGGCGGTGACGAGGCCGGAAGCGGCCAGAACATCATATCCGAGGCCGGCGAGATGGCGCACGCCGGCGATGGCGCCCATCGAATCGCCGCCTGCGAAGATGGCGCGCGCCCGCTTCGATGGCGTCGGGCGGCGAGCGGAATGTGGTGGCGAAACCCGCATCGGTGAAATCGAGCACCGCGATCGCGCCGGAGTCGCGCATGATCCTCAGATCGTTGCCCGCGCCGGTGCCGGTGGCCTTCATGGGGCCGACCCGATGGCCGGCCCTGGTGAGCCCGCGCACCAGCACCGCCATGGATGAGGTCTTGCCCGCGTTCATCGAAGTGCCGCAAACGCAGATAACCGGCGCGGAGCCGCGCGGATTACGGGCGGGCAACGCAAATTCCGCCAGATTGAGCGCCCGCCCGTGGCTGTCGCCCAGCACGCCCGTCACGGTGATGTCCGTCGGCGGCCGGACCCGCCCGTGGAGCGCGACGACATTCGCGGCGATCCCGCCGCCTGCCGCCAGATGGCACGGTCCGAGCGCGTCGGGCACATAGGCCTCGAACTGGTCGGGCGCATAGCGGTTGCCGTAGGCGAGCAGGATCTCGTCGCCCGGAAAGATCGCGGACCTGCGACCGTCGACCGATTCCACGGCTTTGTGATGGCCGACGGTATCGACGACGGCCAACGCGATCTCGCCGGCGGCGGGAACGTGATCCGCATCCACGATGATCGTGCGCGCACGGCCGAGATCGACGATGCGCGTCGTGAAGCTCCACTTCACACCCTTGAAGCGGTGAATGTCGATGATCTGCATATCCGTAACCTCTTCATCCTTCCGCGGACGCGGTGTCCGCCTGCATGAGGATGAACGGGGCTGACGGCCTTCTATTCCATCGACGGCGCACTTTTCAGCCGGCGCGCTTCCCGGCTCCATGCGTCAAAGATGCTGGCTCTCCGTTTCCGCGCAGGAGTAACCGAGCATCGAAAGCCCCTCCTCGAGGAAATCGCCGAGAAGAGGCGTGCCGAGCAGATATTCGGCCGTGCGCCTGTTGTGCGCCTGCGCGGCCTCCTCGCGCACCTGCGGCCAGTCCTCGGAAGAGTAATCTTCCCGCCCCAGCCAGGTCAGCGCGACGAGATCGATCTGCTCGTCTTCGGACAGCGCCCTGATGAACGAGGTGAGTTCCTCCACCACCGGATCGTCCCGATGGCTTTCGAGAACCGCCGCGTCCATGTCGTCGGCGGGATTCGATCCGGGATCGGGTTCCGTCACCGCGTCCTTGGCGTCGAACTGCCGTGCCTTGACGATGATGAAACAAACGTTGTCCGGCGAGATCGTGAGCGAAGGGCCGTCTCCGTTGTCGGCGTCGTCGGTCTGTGTCGATCTTTCTTGCATGTTCGGTTGCCTCCCGTTGCAATGCGGAAATATTGACTGCCGGCCTGCAACACATCATTGGCATATATCATAACGATGCGCGATAAGCGGATTGCGGGGGCGGCACTCCCGCGCCGACATCCGCCGCCGTCACGCTCTCGTCGGCTTCGATGCGGGCGAGGATTTTGGCGCGCAGCGTATCGGCGCCCAGCCGGCCGACCAGTACCGGCGCGTTGGCGACGGCGTATTCCGCCGCTGTCTCGATCACCGCATGCGTCGTCACGATATCGAGTTTCTTGCCCCGTGTCGCGCCCTTGACGGCGTTGATGCCGTAGTCGACGGCGCGCCCCAGCAACTGCTCGGCGCGCAACTGCCGGATGATCGCGTGGATGCCGGCGGGGAGCCGGCGCAGCGCCCACGCGATCACGGCAATGACGATGGCCGACGCCCAGTCGAGCACGGCAGCCAGCCATGCGCCCCATGGAATTGTGATCACGCCGTCGGTCGCCGTGACCGATGCGTTCGCGAAAGCGAAATCGACGGCGGACGTGAGAAAAGCGAGCGCGAACGCGCCGCCCATGAAAAGGCCGCGAAACATGATGATGCTCCGGATGATCGGGAACGGGCTGCGCCGAACCGGCGCGCGGCGGATGAGCCGGGAAACGTCAGCGGGGAATCCTGAGGACCTCGCCCGGCGTCAGGTCGGTGCGCACCCGGCCGTTGCGTTCGACGAGGCGGAACAGATCCGCCCCGTGCCTGTTTGCGATACCGTAGAGCGTGTCGCCCTGCCGCACGACATACGTGCCGGGGGACTCCGCGGGATCGGCGGCCGGCGCCTTCGCGCCCGCCTCGCGCCACCACGCCCGCGCATCGAACGACGGGCAAGCCTTGCCGACACCGGGAAAATCGCGGTGCCCCAACACTTCCGCGCCGGGATAGCGGGTCAGCAGTTCCCGCACGAGCCGTTCCATCGCCGCCTTCTGGGCCGGCGTGCGGGTATCCTGCGCCACGTTGACATTGCTGGCCGAAACGCCGCCGACATAGCAGATGCCGATGGAGTTGGCGTTGTGGCCCGCGACATGCGCGCCGGCCTGCGCCTCCGCGCGACCGCGCTCGACGGTGCCGTCGAGCCGGATGACGAAATGATAGCCGATGCCGGCCCAGCCGCGCTCGCGATGCCAGCGATCGATCTCGGCGGCGGCGACGTCGCGCTCCGGCGGGGTGGCGCTGCAATGGATGACGATATGCGTGATTTTTCGCATCATGATCTTCTCCAGCCGACAAAAAGCCCGCATGAAGCGGGCGGCAAATACGGGCAGGTTGTGGAGGCCGGTCAGGCTTGAGGCCACGCGGCCGTCACGGCCCGCGCCGACGTTTCGTCGGACGCCGCCTCGACGGCCGCCTTTGCGGCGAGCCGCGCCGCCTCGATCTGCGCCCCGATGGCGAGCCATTGCTGATAGGCGGCGTGCACCACGTCCGCCACCTCGGCCAGCGTCGCTCCCGTAATGCCGATTTCGGCCGCCAGCAGCGGATAGTCGCCCGCGCCGCCGCTCTCGATATGGCGCGCCGCCTCGGCCGCCTTGGCCTGATAGGTCAGCGCCTGTCCTGCGCCCGGTGTGATGTAGCGCTGGCGCCCGGCCTCCGCCTGCGCGTCGATGCCGGCCTTGAGCGCTGCCTTGAGCGCGGCCAGGTCGGCCGGCGGCAGCGGCTCCGTCTCGTAGACCCGCGTCACCGCGCCCGTCTGCGCATCCCGATGCAGGGCGCTGCCGGTGGCGCGATGGCCGGCGGGCACCGGCGTTTCGACGATCGGACAGACGCCGATCGCCGCGAGTTCCGCCGCGCTCCACAGGCGCAGCACGCCGGCCGGATGTTGCACGCCGGCAGAGTCGGCGAAGGGCTTTCCCGGATGCAGCTCGACGGGCGCACCGTCGCGGATGATGGCATGTGTCATGGTCGTCTCCCGATGATCTACAGGAAGGTTGCGGTCTGGATCTTGCCGCCCTCGCCCACGGCCACGAACAGGCCGTCCTTGTAGGCGATGCCGCGCAGTCTGTTCGTCGTCGCCCCTGTCGCGGCGGTCCAGACGATGCCGTCAGGGCTCGTCTGGATCGTGCCGCCGTCGCCGCCGGCCACGAACAGGCCGGCGCTCCATGTCATGGCCCATATCGTGGCGGTATGGACGGAGGCGCGCGCGGTCCAGACGATACCGTCAGGGCTCGTCTGGATCTTGCCGCCCACGCCGCCGGCCACGAACAGGCCGTTGCCGTGAGCGGCGGCATAGATGCCGTTGGTCTCGACGGGTTCGGGATAGGCCGGCGTGCGGGCGGTCCAGACGATGCCGTCAGGGCTCGTCGCGATGGAGGCGCGATCTCCCACGAGCAGGAAGACGTTGCCGACACGCAGGATTTCACGCGCTATCGTCGCCTGCGGGCCGCCGCGCTCCGTCCAGACGATGCCGTCCGGGCTTGTCAGGATCGTGCCGTTGGTGCAGCCCATCACGATCAGGTCGTCGTTGTGGGCGAAGTTCAGTAAAATGTTCGTCGTTATGGTTTTCGGGGCGGACCAGACGATGCCGTCCGGGCTCGTCCGGATGGTGCCGCCGTCGCCGCCGATGAAGTACAGGCCGTTGCGATAACCGATGGCGTAAAGAGCGTCTGCCGCGGAGGTATCGCGCGCGGTCCAGACGATGCCGTCCGGGCTTGTCAGGATCGTGCCGCTGGTGCCGGCGGCGATGAACTGCCCGCCGAAGCGGCAGACGCGTACAAGCCTGTCCACAGCGACGGGCGTGGATTGCAAGGTCCATTCCCCCAGCGTGCGCGGCCCGGTCGGGGTCGGCTTTCCCGTCAGCATGGGATGTGTTCCCAGCAGCATGGCGCCCTCCTTACAGTGTGAAGCCGTTCAGCACGCTGAACACGACAGTGCCGGGCGCGACGACGAGGAAGGTGACGAGATCGGCCTCGCCCACCGCCTCGCTGATGGCGAATGAGCCGCCGGCCGGCGCCCAGGCGGAACCGAACGAGAGCGTCGCCGGGGCAGTGGTCCGCGTGACCCGGATGCTGCCGGATTGCCCGGCGCGGGCGTTGTCGGGGTTGGCGAGCGTGCGGTTGCCGGGCAGCGCCAGCGCGAAGTTGACGCCGGCCGCGAGATCGATGGAAACCGTGGCGGCGGAAGCGTCCAGCGCCACGGGCGCGTTGGCGTCTGCGACGGCCTTCGCGGTGACGAAGGCGGCCTCGTCCGCGCCGGCGAGCAGCGTCGCCGCCGGCGCCGGCGCAGGGATCGCCGCCGCATCGGCCTTGGCGGCAAGCGCATCCGTCAGGCCGGTGACATCCGCGATCGCATGGCCGTGCGCCGCGGGCGGGAAGGCATCGGGCTTGCCGGTGATGTCGCTCCATGCGAGCGAACCGCCGCCGCCGGAGCCCGCAGCGACCGCAGCGGCCACGAAGGCCGTCGTGGCAAGCCGGGTCGAGTTCGTGCCCGCTTCGGCGGTCGGCGCGGTCGGCTCGCCGGTGAAGGCCGGCGAAGCGAGCGGAGCTTTGGCGGCGAGCGCATCCGTCAGGCCGGTAACATCCGCGATCGCATGGCCGTGCGCGGCGGGCGGGAAGGCATCGGGTTTGCCGGTGACGTCGCTCCATGCAGGCGAACCGCCGCCGCCGGAGCCCGCAGCGACCGCAGCGGCCACGAAGGCCGTCGTGGCAAGCCGGGTCGAGTTCGTGCCCGCTTCGGCGGTCGGCGCGGTCGGCTCGCCGGTGAAGGCCGGCGAGGCGAGCGACGCCTTGCCGGCAAGCGCATCCTCAAGCTCCGCGACATCCGCAAGCACATGGCCGTGCGCCGCAGGCGGAAACGCGGCCGGCTTGCCGGTGACATCGCTCCATGCGAGCGAACCGCCGCCGCCCGTTCCCGCGTTGTCGCTGATCGCGTCCGCGATGGCCGTGAGCGCGACTGTGAGGCTTGTCATCGTATCCTCTCCCGAAGAAAGCAGCGTGCCGGTGGTGTCGTTGAAAAAGGCCAGTGCCCCGGCCAGCGTCGTCTCGGGGCCGGCAACTCCGCCCGCCCCCGCCAGCGCCGCAGCGAGACCGGCGACATCCGCGATCGCATGGCCGTGCGCGGCGGGCGGAAAGTCGGCGGGTTTGTCCGTGACGCCGGCCCAGGCCACCGCGTCAGCGACAGCCGCCGCATC
Organism: Pseudochelatococcus sp.; assembly: GCF_050946405.1. Classification (NCBI taxonomy): domain Bacteria; kingdom Pseudomonadati; phylum Pseudomonadota; class Alphaproteobacteria; order Hyphomicrobiales; family Chelatococcaceae; genus Pseudochelatococcus; species Pseudochelatococcus sp. Next base: position 377,395 of record NZ_JBMNUS010000002.1, on the reverse strand, counting down.
GACCTTGCCGTCGCCATCGGCGTCGTAGACCGCCTTCGTCATGTCGCCGCCCGACGCGAGCGGGCGGTTTTCCCAAACCTCGCCGTCGAAGACGAGCGCATCGCCGGCCGCGAGATCGTCGACCGCGACGGCATGGCCGCCGATGCCGGCGTCGGTTCCGCCGCCCGGTCCCTGCGGGCCGGGCACGAGAATCTCGACCACCGTCGCGCAGGCATCGCCATTGCTTTCAGACATCGTTCATTCCTCCTTCCGCTGCGGCGCCCACGCCGATCATGAAGCCGGCGAGCAGCGTGCGCCGCTCTCCCGCTTCCACGTCGCGGATAAACCGGTAGGTGGCTATGCGTCCTTCGGGCAGGCGGGCGGTCTCGACGGGTTCCGCCCGCCATTCCACCGTCCCTTGCAGGCCCTCGACATGGAGGCCGCCGTCTCGGGAGCGGCGCACGAGCCCGCCGCCAGGCCAGTCGATATGCAGCGTCATGTCGCTTCCCGAGAGATCGAGCAATTGCGTCGCGCCCTCCTGCGTCACGGTCCGAAAGCGCACCGCGACGGCGGCGCTGTCGCCGCGCCGGATATGGAAATCGTGACACGGCGGAACGTGGGGCGGGATTCTGGGCGATTTGCGCCCGTTCGTGCAGGTCAAGGAAGCCTCCCGTCAGTACCAGGCATAGAAAACCTTGTCGGCGGCCGCATCGTAAACGCAGTCGAACGTGTTGCTTTGCCCGGCGCCCGCGCGCAGCGCCGGCGCGCTCCCGGAAAACGGCGCGAACGCCGCATTCAGCGTGAGCGTGACGTTGGCGCTGTTGGTGACGCGCAGGATGAAGCGCATGCCGTCCATGAGATTGACGGGCTTCGCGAGCGTGCGCGAACCGCCGGCCGCCAGCCGGAACCGGTCGCCGGCGGCGGCGTCGATGGTGACGGTCGCGGCATCCGTCAGGTTTACCCACGGGCGCGGCGCAATCCCGCCGGGGAAGGCCGCCCGCCCGCTCGCGCCGTCGATCCGCATCGCCTCGCGCCACATGGAGCCGTTGGCCGATACCTTGATCTGGAAATCGTCGTCGCCGATCAGCCCCATTTCCGCCCGGCCCGACCATCCGCGCTGGAAGAGCAACGAGAGCACGTTCGCCGCCGCCTCCTTGTTCAGCGTGTAACGCAGGTCGCCGGTGCCGCCCTCCGCAACGGTGGTCGCCGCCCACAGCGCCTTGCCGACTCTGGCGGAGAAGGGATTGACGGCATCCGCCTCGGTGCCGAGGCCGAACAGCGTCACGTTCTGCAACGCCCCGCCGCCCGCGCCGCCGCCGACAGCGATCCAGCCGCTCTGCGCCTTCACATAAAGAGCCCCCTCGTCACGCACGAAGGCGCGCCAGCCGATCTGCGGCGGATGGAAGCGCCACACGCCATCCTGAAAGGCGGCGACATGTCCCGCCTCGCCCGCCCATGCGCCCGACGCGCCGGCCCCGACGATGTAGCGGTCGCCGTCTGCGGGATTGGCAGGCGGCGCATCGCGGTCCTTGTCCATGACTTCGAGGTGCAGCAGCGCGTCGAGCTTCAGCAGCGCCTCGTTGTGGGTGACATGCTTCTGTGCCTGCGCCGCCGCGATGAGCGGCAGGCGCAGTTTCGTCGTCTCACTCATGTTGTCGATCCTTGTTCAGAGAACCTTCAGCGTGGCCCATGCCTCGAAGCCGCGCCCCACGCTCGCCCCGACCTGCGCGACGGCGACGGCGATGCTCGCCTGCGCCGCGCCGAAATCCGCCAGTTCCTGCGCCGAGGGATAGAGCGCCGCCGGCGCGGCCGCGCGCAGCGTGCGTTTCACCGCGCTGCCGGCGCGGATGTCGATCTCGTAAGCCTCGACTTCCTCCGACAACGGCACTTCGGCCAGTTCCCAGTTGTCGCCGCCGGCGCGCGTGCGGCGGATGAAGGAGATGACGACGCCCTCGCCCGTCCGCCGCGCCGCGAGATGCACCGGCGCGAGCGGCTTCAAGGCTTCCGCCGTCGCTGTCGCCGCGATTTCCACCGCCATCGGTCCGGCGTGGTCGTTCGACGCCGGGCCGACGCGGTAGCGCCACGGGCGGCCGATGTCGCCGGTGTCGGTCGTCAGCGGCACCAGCGCCGCATCGAGCACCACGACCTTCGCGCCCGCCTCCACCCGGCGCGCGGCTTCCGGCTCCGTGCCGCCGAGCCCGCGCAGCAGCCGCGACAGGCGCACCGTGCCGGCGGCGGCGAGGTCCGCCCGCGCCGCCGAAAGCACTTCCCAGCGCCCGTTTGCCCCTTGCACGGCGAGGGTGTTGCCGCCCGCGAGCGCCGCCGCGTCGTCGATGCCGGTCAGCGTGCCGCCGCGCAGCCGCACGTCGACGCTGTTGCCGATGTCCCAGCGCCACAGCGGCCCGGGTCCGAGCGGCGTCAGCGTCTCGCCGACGATGGCGGAGAGTTCCGCCACCGCGTGGAGCGTGAAGCCGCCGCCCTCGCCCGCGCGCCACACGGCCTCGCGCCCCGGCCAGGGATCGGCGAACACCGCCATCGCCTGCAACGGCGCGGGCGCCGCCGCGACGATCGGCAGGTCGAGCACCGTCACGTCCGGCGGCCCCGGCAGCAGCGGCACGCTCGGCAGCGGGCGCGGCAGGCTCGGCACGGCGTCGCGCTGCAACGAGGGCGCGACCGCCTGCGCCTCCACCTGCCGCACCGCGCCGTCCGTGATGCGCGCGATGCGGAAGGGCCGCATTTCATCGCCCACCGGCAGCGCGATCACATCGCCGGGTTCGCACCGCACATGGCGCGGCGAAAGCGCGAAGGAAGCGGATTCGCGCCCGATCCACAGCGCCTGCAATCCGATGTCGGCGAGATGCTGCGCCAGCCCCGGCCGCAGCACGGCGGCGAGGTCGCGCCCTTCCGAGCGTTTGCTGCCGACGCCGAGCCGGCGCGACAGCGCGGCGGCGCGGCGGTAGTCGCGGTCGCCGTCGGTGTAGCCCAGCCGGATTTCCGACGGCAGATCGCCTTCCTGCGCGCGCCGCAGCGTGAGCCCCGCGCCGTCGCGGTCCGGCACGATCTCGTCCGCCGTCACGGCGATGACGGCAGGCCCCGCGTTGCCGCGAAAGCGCACGCGCCCGCCGCTTGTCGTGGCGTGGAAACCGAAGGCGCTCGCCAGCGGCTCCAGAACCTGCCGCGCCGACATGGGCCGGTCGACGACATAGCCGTCGAGTTCCCCGTCGAGCGCGATATCGGCGTCCGGCAGCCCCCATTCGGTGACGACGCTTCCCACCAGCGCCTCCAGCGTCAGCCCTTCCAGCCGCCCGGTGAGCCAGTGGCCGGTTTCCCAGTTGCCGCCGTCGCGCCACACGTCGATGAGCGCCGGAAAGGCCGGATAGGGCCGCGCGTCCCACGTCCAGACATAGACGCGATCCGCCGGCACCATGGGCAGCCCGTCGCGCGGCGAGAGCGGATTGGCCGCGCTCTCGCCGGAGCCGTAGGCGTTGAGAAGCGCCTTGAGCCCCCGGTTCTGGATCAGGTCGTCGCGGGTGCCGCGCGAGAAGGGCGGATAGGCCGATTCCGACGATTTCGGATCGGGAAACACGTTCGGCCCGTTGGTGCCCCGGTCGACCGCCGGAATGCCGATCTCGGTGAGCCACACATGCTTGCCCGCCGGCACCCATGCCGTGGCGGCGGTCTCGGCGCCGCCCATACGCTCGACATGCGCATTGGCCCACCAGCCGGCGAGATCTTTTTGCCGGAACATCCACGGCTTCCCGTGGCTCCCGTCCGTGATCGGCAGCCGCTGTTGCGCCGCCCGCCCGGCGGCGTCCGCATAATACCAGTCGAAGCCCTCGCCCGAGATCACCTTGCGGGTGAGGTAATCGAGGTCGTAGACCGAGGCCGCTTCCTGCGCGTCGGCATGGCCGTCGCCGTCGCGCCAGTCGGAGAGCGGCGCGTAATAATCGATGCCGACCGCGTCGATATGGGCGCTGGCCCACAGCGGATCGAGCGGAAAGCGCACCTCCGCCCCGCCGTCCAGCACATGCGCGCCGTATTCCGTCCAGTCCGCCGCATAGGTGATGGCGACGCCGACGCCGACGATGGCGCGCACCTCGGCCGCGAGCGCGACGAGTTCCGCCACCGCCGGATAGACGCCGGGAGCGGAGCGCACGCGCGTCAGCCCCACGAGTTCGGAACCGATGACGATGGTGTCGACGCCCCCCGTCTGCGCCGCGAGCGACGCATAGTGCAGCGTGAGCCGGCGCAGGCCCCAGCCGCCCGCCGCGCCGAAGAAGCGCGCCACCTGCGCCGCCGCGGCCGCCGTGCCGTCCGGCGAGCCGGCGCGTCCGGGCGCGGGATCGCAGGTGACGCGCCCGCGCCACGGATAGGGCGGCTGCTTCGTCGCGCCGGTGCGCGGATCGGGCAATGCATTGTCCGACGGCACGTCCATCATGACGAAGGGATAGAGCGTCACCGCCCAGCCGCGCGCTTTGGCTTCCCTGATCGCCGCCCTCACGGAAGCGTCGGAGGGCGTGCCGCCGTAGGCGGGCGCGTCGTCGACCCGGCTCACCGTGAGCGCCGTGGCGCGCACCTGCCCGGCCACCGACCATTCGCCGCCGTATGTCTTCTTCTCCTTGTGCTCCACGCGCGGCGTGATGGTGCATACGCCGGCGCGCAGATCGCTGCCGAACCAGCTCGCCACGATCGCCACCCGTTCGAGATTGGGACAGAGCGCCTCCAGCGCGTCGAAGGAGGCGAGCACGTCGGTGGCGCGTTCCTGCTGATGGGTGTTTTCCGGCGTGCTGACGCCCGGCCCGTCGAGCCGCACCACGGCGGCGGTGTCGTAGATGAACTCGGACGCGCCGGGAATGATCTCGATGGCGCGGATGCGCGCGCCGAGCCCGTTCGCGGGCCGCACCACCTCGAAGGAGAACTGCGGCACGCGGTTGCCGAATTCCGCCAGCGGCAGCCGCTCGAACACCACATAGGCGATGCCGCGATAGGCGGGCGCGTTCTCCGCGCCTTCCTTGGCGACGATGAGATGGTCCGGCTGCTGGTCCTGCGTGCCCTTGTGGACGCGAAAGCCGATGGCGGGGTCGAGTTCCTTGCCGTCGGCCCACACGCGGCGCACCTGCGCGATCTCGCCTTCGCACAGGCCGATGGCGAGATTGGCGTAATAGGAATAGGTCGAGGTCACGGAAGCCTTTCCCCGCGCGCCGCCCTTGCCGCCGCTGGCGGACGAGCGCGTCACGTCATAGGACACCACCTCCTCGAATCGCGTCGCCCAGATGAGTTGCCCGCCGATCCTGGCCCGCCCGTAGACGCGCGGCACCGCCGCGCCTTCCGTGGAGGTGAGCCCGTCCATGTCGGCGAGGCGCGGCCCCTCGCCGTATTGCGCGCCGCCGCCGCCTTGCGCCAGCAGCGTGCTGTCGATCATCGCCCCGGCGATGCCGCCGAGCGCCCTGCCCGCGATCGCGCCGAACGGTCCGCCGATGAGGCCGCCCACCGCCGCCCCCGCCACCTGCAACACCAGCGTCGCCATGTGCGCCTTCCTTCACTGATCGAGACAACCGGGAAACGCGAAAGCGTAGGCGAGATGCCGCCGCCACCAGCCGGAGAGCGCCACCTCGCACACGGCGGCCCCGTCATGCGCATGCACCATGCGCGCGCCGCCAGGCCCCGCTTCCGTCACGATGGCGAGATGCTTGGCCGGCACATGCGCCCGCCAGCGGAACAGCAGCACGTCGCCGGCGCGCATCGCGTCGCCCGCCACGGGCAGGAGATGCCGACGCGCGGCGTCGCGCAGCGTCTCGATACCGCCGGCTTCGGCCCAGTCGGCGCTGTAGGGCGGCGGCGTTTCGGGCGGTTCTCCGCAGAGCGCCGCCCACACGCCGCGCACGAGGCCGAGGCAATCGCAGCCCACGCCCTTCAGCGCCGCCTGATGCCGGTAAGGCGTGCCGATCCAGCTCCGCGCTTCCGCCACGATCTGCGCCCGCGCGATCATCGGAACAGGCTCCCGCCGTCGAGCCCCGCCTCGCCCTGAAGCGGATAGCGCACGATGAAATCGTTGCCCGGCATGTGCGGGAAGCCGCGGAAGTTGACGGCATTGGCGAACCTGGCCCGGCACATGGAAAAGCTCTTGTCGCAGCCCGCCGTCACGATGAAGCGGTCGCCGGCGGCGATGGCCTTCGCCACGGGCACCCACAGTTCCAGCGCGCCGCCGCTGTGCGCCTTCACCTCCGCCGTCACGCCCGCGTTCGCGCCGGAGGTGAAGCGCAGCGCCCCGCCCGTGAACCAGCCGGCGGCATGGCCGGCGAGCGCGCCGGCCGAAAAACCGAGCCGCCCGGCCGGCGTCTCCACGCTTCCCTCCGCGCGCAGATGCGGCGCATTCAGCGCCACCCGGCATCGGGAATCGCCGAGATCGGCCGCGCAATCCGCCCGATACAGACGGCCCTGCTCCTGGTCGTAGCGATGCATGATGCCGCGCAATTCGGCCGTGAAGGCGTGCTCGCTGCGCCGCACCTCGCCGATGGCGGCGACGTCGAGCAACAGCCGCTGCTCCGCGTCCGCCCAGTTCACCAGCCACGTCTCGACGCTGGCGTCGTCGTATTTTCCGGCCGCGAGATCGTCCTCGGTGATGCTCGCCGCCGCCAGCACGCCGGCGACGTCGCCGCCCGAGACGGCGAAGCCGAGTTCCCCCGTCGCTTCCGCCGCCTCCAGCCCGGAGCGGGCGAGGAAAGTGACGCCGGCGAAGGCGAGATCGCGGTCGTGATCGGTGAATCCCGCGACATGGCCGTCGCGGCGCAGCAGTTTCCAGCAGCGGCAAAGCGTGGTCACGCCTTCGCCCAGATGCGACGAAAGCCCCTCCGATAGCGTGCGCATGGCGGCTCCTATTCGATGATTTCGATGAGCGGGATCGTGGGGATCGCGCCGGCCGAGAACGCGGCGAGATCGACGGTGAGCGCGTCGGTGTCGAAGCGCACCGGCACGTCGAAGGCGAATCCCGCCGTCACGCTCACCCCTGTCGGCGGCGCCTGCGCGAGCGTCACGACGCCGGTCGCGGTGTCGACGCCGAACGCTCCGCCGCCGAGCGCCGCGCCGCCGACGCCCACGACGACCGTTCCCGCCACGGGCTTGACGATCCGCCGCAGGTAGGGCGCATAACCGGTGCCGTAGCTCTTGACGAGCCGGAAGGCCCTCGACGCGCCGTCGCCCTCGCCGATGCGCTGGTCGTTGAAGGCGGGCGTGCGCGAGGGCGGCCCGGAGCGGCAGTCGAGCCGGTCGTGCCAGCGGAAGCCGTGGAGCCGCCCGCGCCGCTCCTCGAAGAAGGCGAGCACGGCATGCAGCGCGTCGAGCGTCTTGATGCCGTAACCGGCGTCGTAGCGCCGGCGCGACTGGCTCCAGCGCGCGTTGCGGTGTTCCGCGCCGGAGCCGAGCGTCACCACATCGGTGCGCCATTCCGGCCCGCCGGCCGCGCCGAGCGCGATGTCGAGCGGAAAGCGCACTTCATGAAAGCTCGCGGGCATGAGAATCTCCCGTTTCATCAGGAAAGGCGCGCATGAGCGCGCCAAGCTCCGCCGCCGACAGCGGCGCGGCCGGGCGGCCATAGACGCCGTCCAGCGCCGCCGCGAGTTCGCGCGGCGTCAGGCTCCAGAACGCCGCCGGTGAAAGCCGCAGCACGCCGAGGCCGAAGCGCATCGCCTCCTCCCAGGGAAAAGGCCGCGCCCCGGCGCTCACGGCGTCTGCGGCGGCGGAGGGTTTGCGGCCTCCTCCGGTCCGAAGGTGGCGGCGAGCAGCTCCGCCACCGCGCGGGCGATATCCGGCAGCGCCCGCGCCACGGGCAGGCAGGCGGCGTCGAGATCGCTGCCCGCGCCGCGCAGGCCCGCTTGCAGGATATGCACGATGTCGCGCGCCGAAAGCCGCCCCGCCGCGAGCCGCTCCCCCAGCGCCGCCAGGTCGGCGACGCCGAAGGCGTCCTCCAGTTCCGCGAGCGCGCCGAGCGTCAGCACCAGCCGGTGCCGTTCGCCGCCGAGCAGCGCCTCGATCTCGCCCCGTCTGCGATTGACCATGGCATTCCTCATCATGATCGCCTCACAACAAGCTGAAGGTGAGCGCCCCGGCCGATTCCAGCGCGAGGTCGAAGGTCACTTCGCCGGCATGGTCGCCGCGGTATTCGAGGCTGGTGATCTGGAACGGCCCTTCGATGCGCCCGAAATCGGGCACGATCACCTGCCAGGCGATGATCGTGCCTTCAAAGAAGCTGTGGCGCACCAGCGCATCGGACGTTTCATCCTTGAATACCCCGGCCCCGGTGACGCCAGCGCGCCGCACGCCCGCGCCCGCGAGCAGTTCCCGCCAGCGCCCGGCGGATTCCGCGTGGGTGATATCGACGGTTTCGGCGTTGAAAGCGATCTGGTGTGCGCGCAGTCCCGCCACGGTGACGAAAGCGCCGCTGTCGTCGCGCACCTTCAGCAGCAGGTCCTTGCCTTTCTGGGCTCCCATCCGATCCTCCTTCACATGTCAGGTCAAAGCACTTCCGTCACCGCCCGCAGACGCAGCACGACGCGCTGACGGTCGGCACGGGCGTCGCGCCGCGTTTCGGACGCGGCAAGGCGCAGGTTCACCAGCCGATGGCCGTCGAGCGCGAGCGCGGCGTCGTCCAGCAGCGCGGCGATGCGCGTCGCCGCCAGCAGCGCTGCCCGCGCGCCGCCTTCCCCCGACCACACGGTGATGAAGACATCCTGCTCGTGGCCGTTGTCGGTGCCGGTCGACCAGTCGCGCAGGCGCGTTTCCGAAAACACGGCATGCACGCCATGGATGCCGCGCGGCGGCGCGTCGTAGATGCGCGCGCCGCAAAGCATCTCCGTCAGCGCCGCATCGCCCGCGAGGCGCGCGAGCATCGCCTCGCGCAGCGCCAGCACCGGCCCTTTCGCGCTCATGGCGTCACCTCCTGCGCCACGATGACGAGATCGCGCCGCCGCCCGTCCGGGTCGGCCGCCGAGAGCACGGCGAACACCCGTTCCCCGAGCCGCAGGCGGCTGCGTCCGTCGATGCCGGGGCGATAGCGCGTGACGATCCGGCAGACGCGCGCCAGTTCCCGCCGCTCCGCCACATCCCTCTCCGCGCTCGCCGACGCGCCGGGCGTTTCCAGCGTCCCCCACAGGCAGGCGACATGCGCATGGTGCCGGATGACGCCGCCCGCGCCGTCGCCGACCTCCACCGGCGTTTCGAGCGCGAAGCGCCGCCGCCGTTCGCCGATCGTCCTTTGCGCCATTTCACAGCCTCCCGCGCCGGTAGGGCGCGATGAGCGCCAGCGCCTCGCGCGGAACGGCGGGCGCCTCGCCGCCGTCGCCGCGGTGCTCGTACCAGCGGGCGACGATGGCGCGCACGGCCTGGCGCAGCGGCATCGGCACGGCGTCGGCCGTCGCGCCGTAACCCGTGGTCACGTCGAGTTCGATGCCGGAAAACGCCCGCCCCGGCGCGGGCAAGGCCCCGGCGGCAACGAGCCGGGGCGGATCGTCCGCCGCATGCGCGTGAAAATGCGCCGCCGGCAGCACGGTCGCGGCGCCGTCGGCGGCGAACACGCGCGCTTCCTCCAGCCCGATGAGGGGCGAGAGCGGCAGCCGGATCGCGCCGGAGGCCGGCCAGCGGTCGAGCACCAGCCGCCATGTCTGGGCGATGAGGCAGCGGCCGCTTTCGGCCTCGACCATCAGCCGCGCGGCTGTCATAAGCGAGGCGATCAGCCTGTCCTCGTCGTCGTTGTCGAGGCGCAGGTATCCCTTTATATCGGTCAGCGTCACCGGCTCCGTCGCCGGTCCGGTCAGGAGAAGCGGGGTCATGACGATCCTCATTGCGTTGGTGCGGCGTCTCGCGCCTGTCGCGGCGGCCGCCGCCGCGTGCCTCGCGGCGGCTTCTCCCGCCGCCGCCATCGTGCGCGGCGCGGCGGACGACGGCCCGCTGAAGGCGCGCACGGTGATGGTGCTGGCGTCCGGCGGCGGCGTGTGCTCGGGCATCGTGCTGGCGCGCGACGCGGTGCTCACCGCCGGTCATTGCGTGGCGGGCGGACGCGACATCCGCGTCCATTTCCGCGATGCGGCCGGCGCGCCGGTTCTGCTGGAGACGGCCGAGATAGCCACCCACAACGGCTACAACGCGCGGGCGATCGAAGCGCGCCAGCGCTCCATCGATCTCGCGCTGGTGCGCCTCGCCACGCCCCTGCCCGCCCGCTTCGCGCCCGCGACCCTCGCCGACGCGCGGTTGCCGCGCGCCGGCACGCCGGTCACGGCGCTGGGCTGGGGCGCCTCGGCCGAGCACGATCCGGCGACGATGGGCACCTTCCGCGCCGCCGCTCTGGTGACGGTGGAGCCCTACGGGCCGGGCAAGATCCTGCTCTGGGCGGCGGACCCGGCGGGGCTTGGCAAGCGCGCCGGCGCCGGCGTCTGCCAGGGCGATTCCGGCGGCCCCATCGTGCGCGCCGACGGCGCGGTGATCGCCGTCTCCACCTGGGCCAAGGGCGCGGGCGGCAGCGCCTGCGGCCTTTACACGCAAGGCGTGCTCGTCGCCCCGCAGCGCGGGTTCATCGACGGCACGCTCGCGCGCTGGGGCCGCAAGGCCGACTGGCGTTAGGGAATGACCGGCGAAGCCGCCGAGGTGCCGAACTTCAGCAGCTTGATGGCGTCGAAGTCCTGCACCCCGCCGCCGACGCGCTTCGTGGTGTAGAACAGCACGTAGGGCTTGGCGGAATACGGATCGCGCAGCACGCGCACGCCCGCGCGGTCGACGATGAGATAGCCGCGCCGGAAATCGCCGAAGGCGATGGACAGGCTGTCCGCGCCGATGTCGGGCATGTGCTCCGCCTCCACGATGGGGAAGGAGAAGAGCGACGCGGCCTGATCGGCGGATGCGGGCGGCTGCCACATGTAATGTCCGTCGCTGGCCTTGAGCTTGCGCACGGCGCTCTGCGTCTTGCGGCTCATGAGGAAAGCGCCGTTCTGGCGGTAGCTCGCCTTGAGGCTGTAGATGAGGTCGAGCAGGATGTCGGCGGGATCGCTCGCCGGAAAGCCGCCCGAGACGCCGGTCGGCGTGGCGCCGATCTTGCCCCATTCCCAATCCGCGTGCGCCACGGTGGGATAGCTGACGATACCGGTCGGCTGGCCGGTGCCGGTGCCGACGATGAAGGCCTTGCCCTCCTGTTCCGCGAAAACCGTCTCCACCTCCGAGACGAGCCATTCCTCGATATTGACGACGGCGTCGTCGAGCAGCGTCTGGGTGGCGGCGGGCAGCGCGTAGAGTTCGAGCGCCGGGAAGTCGAGTTCCGCCAGCACCGGCGAACTGGTCTGCGTGCGCGCGCCGGTTTCCGCGACCCATCCGGCGGCCGCCGCCGTTTTGGTGATCGCGCCCTTGTAGGCCGCGCCGGAGATCAGCCGCACGGAGGCAAGCGCACGCATGGGCGAGATCGCGCCGAGGCGCGCCAGCACCTCGCGCTCCACGGAATCGGGCGTGAGATAGCCGCCGTCCGGTCCCGATCCGGCCGACAGCGCCTTCATCTCCAGCGCCTTGAGCCCGCCCGTCTCGCCGCCGCGCACATAGGCGCCGAAGGCGCTTCTGTGTTCCTCGACGGCGGGATCGGCCGCGCGCCCCTCGCCGCCGAGCGCGGGGCGGCGGGCATCGAGCATCAGGCGGTCGAGGCGGCTTTTGGCGTCGTCGACGGCCCGGTCGATGCGCGCGACCTTCTCCTCGATCACCGGATCGCCGGCAAAGCGCGTTTCCAGCGCATCGAGACGGGCGTCGTTGGCCTCGCGGAAGGCGGCGAAGGCATGCGAGAAGTCCGCGAAGGCGGCGGCGACATCGCCGTGGGACGCGCCGTGAGACGCTCCTTGCGGGGCGACCTTCGTTTCGGGCGCGCCGGCGGGCGTGGCGAGAGCATATTCAACGGTCATCGGCAATATCTCCGGTCAGGCATGAAGGGTTGCGGCCGCGCGCCTGATGGCGTCGGCAAGCGGTGACGGGGCGAATGGCGCGGCATCTCCCTTCGTGGCGGGAGATGCCGCGAGCACCCGCGCTCCCGGCGCCATCGGAAAGGTCACGACGGACACTTCCCACAGGTCGAGCCGGAAGATCCTGCGCTGGCCGGTGCTTTCCCGGCGCGCGCGTTCGGTGCGGAAGCCGATGGACAGGCCGTCCACGGCTCCGGTTTTCAGCAGCGCGGCGACGTCGCGCGCCCGCCGCGCGCCGAGGCTCAGCCGCCCGCGCACGCGCAGGCCGCGCGCATCCTCCGCGAGCGACAGCCACGCGCCGATGGGCTCGCCGGGATCGTGCTGCCACAACAGCCGCACGCCGGCGGCGCCCCGCCGGGCGAGGCTTTCCGCGAAGGCGCCGGGCGCGATGATGTCGCCGCCGAGATCGGGCACACCGAACAGGCTGGCGTAGCCCTCGAACACGCCGGCCTCGTCCAGCGGCCCGATGACGCCCGTGAGCGCCTTCAGCTCCGGCGCGGCCCCTTGCTCCGGCGCGGCCCCCTGGCATGCATCCGCGCGCGCCGCCATCACCGGCCCTCCGGCGCGCGGCCGAGCGCTTTCGTCTGTTTCGGCCCGGGCGCGGCATCGAGCTTTTCGAGCACGCGGATGAAGCCGGCGATGGCTTCCTCGCCCTTGCGCGGCGTCCTGCATGGCGGTTTGCGCGGCTGCGCCGCCTTGGGCGCCACGCGGGTGCGGTTGATCGCACGGGTCATGTCAGTCTCCCTGTCCTGCGTCCGCCCTGTCGTGGCGGCGGTTGAAGCGGGCGAGTTCGCGCACGAAATCGTCGAAGCGCCGGTTGGCGCTGGCGAGGTCGCGCAGCGTCGCCACAAGCAGCGCGGAAGCGCCGCATGCCCACAGCAGCAACGCGAGGTGAGCGAGGTCGCCCCGCGCGATGAAGCTCTCCGTCACCGGCGCGAGGGCGGCGGGAAAGGCGCCCGTCATCGGCCTGCCTCCCGCGCCGCCGGGCGCGCGCCGTAGCCCACGGCCTCGCGCTTTTCGTCGACGGTAAGGAAATCGGCGGCCGTGATGCGCCGCCACAGCGCCTCGCGCTCGCCGGCAAGCGCCTCGATGCCGTCGAGATCGGGTTCGAGCGCGAGCGTCGCGCCATAGGCGGGCGAGAGCCATTGCGCCAAAGCCTGCGCGGTGCGCCGCACCAGCGGAATGACGGTCTGCCGCCAGAAGGCGCGGTTCGCCTCCGCATAATTGGCGTAGGTCGAATCGCCCGGCAGGCCGAGCATCAGCGGCGGCACGCCGAAGGCGAGCGCGATTTCCCGCGCGGCTGCGGCCTGCGCTTCGGCAAAGTCCATTTCGGCGGGCGTGAGCGACAATTGCCGCCAGTCGAGCCCGCCTTCGAGCAGCAGCGGCCGGCCGGCATTGGCCGCGCCCTGAAACTGCGCCTCAAGCTCCGCCTTCAGCCGCTCGAACTGCGCATCGGTGAGGTTGCCGCCGTCGGTGCCGGCGTAGATCAGCGCCCCGGAAGGCCGGGCGGCGTTGTCGAGCAGCGCCTTGTTCCAGCCGGCGGAAGCGTTGTGGATGTCGAGCGCCATCGCCGCCGCCTCCATGGGCGACAGGCCGTAATGATCGTCTGCCGGATGGAAGAGCCGCAGATGCAGGATCGGCGGCACCTCTCCCTCCTGGCGAAAGCGCACGGCGTTGCCGCCGGCGCGGTAGTCGTAGGCGGCGGCCCAGCCGTCCGGTCCCGGCACCACCTGCATGCGGTCGGGCCGCAGCGCGTAAAGCTCGCGCGGCGCGCCGTCCAGCGCCACGGCCTCCACATAGGCGTTGCCCGCGACCAGCAGATGCCCGAAAACGGCTTCGAGAAAAGCCGCGCCGGCCTCGCGCGGGTTGGGGCGCGCCAGCAGCGCGAGCAGCGGATGGGTGTCGAACTCACGCCGCCCTTCCCTCAGCAGCAGCGGCACGGAAGCGGCGGCTTCCGCGATGAGCCGTACACAGCGGTGCACGACGGCGTTGCGCTGGAATCCCTCGCGCGCCAGCGCGTGATAGTCGCGCGGAGTCCACACCGGCCGCCCCGGCCCGGAGACGGCAAACAGCGCCGCCGTGCGCGACGCCTTGCGTTCCGGCGGCGCGGGATGAGCCTGAACGGACGCAGACGCGCGCCCTCCGCCGCCGAAAAGGCGGCCGATGAAAGGAGCCATGATTTTTTCCTGTTTTTGAGAAAACCCGCGCCGCACCGACGCCCCCCGCGCTTCGCGCGGCAAGCGCGAACGCGCGCCCGAGCCAATGCGAGGTTCTTAAAAAAGAAGCGGAAGGCGCCGAAGAGCGCCTCACGCTTTACATGCACACTCGCTCCCCCATCCAGATCACAACCCCCGCCTTCCGCGCGCGACGGCGCGGGCGAGCGCGGCGGCCACCTGCGCTTCGGAGCGGCGAAAACTCTCGGCGTCGCTGGCGTTGATGGTGACGTTCACGGTTGCGCCGCCCGCGCCGCCGGCCGCCTGCACGCCGAGTTTCCCGTCCGGTCCGCGCGCCAGCGGCATGATGGCTTCCGCGCCTTTTTCGCCCATCAGCCCGGTTCCGCGCCCGAGCGGGAAATAGGTCGGCGCGGCGATGACGCCCCCGTCGGCGAAGGGCCGCACCGTGCCGCCGGCGATCACGTTGCCGTTGGCGCTGGCCGAGAGCAGGTTGCCCGACAGCGCCGAACCCAGTGAGCCGATGCCCTTGTCGAGCAGGTTGCCGAGCCCCGATGTCACGGCGGTTTCAAGCGGCTTCAGCGCCGATTGCAGGGCGAGCTGCGTCAGCCGCGTGCCGAGCGAGCGGATCACGTCGTCGAACTGCTTGCCGTTGACGACGGCGCGCGAGAATACGCCGGTCACGGTGTTGCCGAAGCGCTGCGCCACGTTTTCGAGGTCGAGCATCGCCTCGCGCGCGCCCTCGACGCTGGCCGTGAGATCGCCCGCGAAGGGGCCGGAACCGGCATCGCTCATGTCGTTCTCCTTCAAAGGGTTCTGACGCGCGGCTGCGCGCGCGGCCCGCCCATCAGGCTGGTGATCGCCCACACCAGCGCGTCGAGCCGGTCGGGCGAGCGGCCGCTGGAGAGCCCGCCGGGGCCGAAATCCGCCATTTCGTCTTCCAGCGCCGGGAAAACGCCGGCGTGGCGCACCTTGCCCTGCTCGTAGAGCGCGGCGACGGGTTCGGCCCGCAGATACTTGCCGCGCGTGGCGCGCACCGGCGTCACCGGCACGCCGGCGTCGACCTCGCCCACCACCGCGATGGCCATTTCCCCGCCCTGGTTGATCTCCACGGCGAGCGCATCCGCATTATGGCGGTGGAACAGCGCCACCGCGCGCGCGGCCCATTCGGCGGGGCGCGCGCGTTCCATGGTGGCGTCTTCCAGCACGTAGAACGCACCCGCCTCGTCGCGCCCGGCCGCCACCAACCCGCAGGCGTCGGCCCGTTTGCCGGAGGTCGCCGGCGGATCGACGGCGACCACGATGCGAGAGAGCGGCGGCGCGGCGTCGATGCGCGCGGCCTCGATCATGGCGCGCGTCCACAGAGCGTCGGCGCGTTCCTCGATCAGCTCGCCGTCGAGTTCCTGCCGCCCGAGCCGCGTGCCGGCATAGCGCCCGACCACGGCGTCGAGAAAGGCGGGCGCGAGATTGAAGGCGTTGTCGCGCGTCGCGGCGCGGGTGATCGCCGCGCGCGGATCGGCGATGAGGCGCTTGAGCAGCGGCACGGGGCGCGGCGTGGTGGTGACGAGCTGGCGCGGATGCCGGCCCAGCCGCAGGCCGAATTGCAGCATGTCCCAGGTTTCCTCCGCCTGTCGCCACTTGCAAAGCTCGTCGCACCAGGCGGCATGGAATTGCGGGCCGCGCAGCGCTTCCGGGTCTTCGGCCGAAAACACCTGCGCCACTGCGCCGTTTCGCCATTCCAGCCGGCGGCGGGAGGGAATCCAGACGGGGCGCTGGCCGCGCGGATGCACGCCGAGCACGCCGGAGACGCCTTCCACCATCACCTCGCGCACGTCCGCCACGGTTTCGCCGACGAGCGCGATGCGCCCGGCGGGCGTGTCGGCGAAGGGCGGCAGGCCGAGCGCCATGCCGCGCACCCATTCCGCGCCGGTGCGCGTCTTGCCCGCGCCGCGCCCGCCGATCACGAGCCATGTCGTCCAGTCGCCACCGCCCTGCGCGGCCTTCGGCGGCAACTGGTCGTCGCGCGCCCACACTTCCGCCCAGGCATGCGCGAGATAGCGCAGGTCGGCGGCGTCACAGGTCGCGAGAAACCCCTCCAGCCGGCCGCTGGCGAGACAATTGCTCAAGGCGTCGCGCAAGCGTGTCGCGCAGCGTGTCGGCGTCGCGCGGGAACATCTCGTCATCGTCGTCTCCCGTCTGCGTTTCCGCCAGTTGCGTTTCCACGCGGTCGATGGCGGCAAGCTCGCGCAGCGTGCGCGCCAGCGTGGCGAGCGCCCGCGCATGCCGTTCATGGTCGGCGCCGGGGGCCGCATCTCCCTCGGCCGCCGCCGCCGCGTACTGGCGCAGCCGCGCGTCGATGGCGGCAATCTCCCGCGCCACGGTCTTTTCCAGCTTGCGGATCAACTGCCGGCGGCTGTTGAGGCTTTCGGTGCGTTCCAGCTTGCCGCCGTCGGCGGGCGCGCGTCCGGCCGGCTTGCTCCGGGCCGGCCGCTTGCCCCAGCCGCGCCGTTCCGCCAGCCGGTAGAGCGCGCGCGTGCCGCTCTTGCCCAGCATGGCCGCGATGTCCCGCGCCGGCGTGTTCGTCTGTTCGTAGAGGCGGCGCGCTTCCGCCAGAAGAGCGTCGTCGCCCGCGCGGGCGGCGCGATCAGGCTGAGGCATGGCCCCTCCTCGTTCGTCATGTCGGGCAGGTTGCATCGGACAGGCGTGGCGCGTCCGCCCGGCGGCGGGTGACAACCGCCGCCGCCGACCGGGCACACTTGTGGAGCATGTCAGGAACATACTCCGACAGCGCGCCGCTGTCAAGGACTATTTTCCTATACCGGGATTCGCGCCCCGCCGCCGCGATCACGGGAACTTGAAACGAAGCGCTTGATATTCGTGGTGAAAATACCACACGTTAAGGGATTTGCCGCACAATACGCCTGACGGAACTTTTCCGGCATCCGCACGTCATCAAATTGCCCTCACTTCGCGCGAAGGCCATCAACAATTATGTCGATCCTGCCATTTTTACGTGTGCAGGTCTTTCCAGCCTTGAGGATATGATGTTCGCGATCAGCAGGCGTATGTTCGTCATCGGAGCCCCCCTCGCAGCGGCGGGCTGCGTCACCCAGTCGCCCCTCACACCGCCGACGGTGGTGTCGGCGGTGCCCGGTCTTGAGCCGGCCGCCGGTCTCGATCCGTATTTCGTGAGCATGTACGCCGAGATTCCGTATGAACGCTTCCCCCTGCCGGCCATCGATCTGTCGCAGATCGATCCGCAGTTCTTCCGCCGCGAGGTCGCTTTCGAAACGCGGGAGGAGCCGGGCACGATCATCGTGGATCCGGGCAAGCACTTCCTCTTCCTCGTGCGCCCGGAGGGCCGCGCCATCCGCTACGGCGTCGGCGTGGGCCGCGACGGTTTCGGCTGGAACGGCCGCGCCATCATCCGCCGCAAGGCCGAATGGCCGGTGTGGACGCCGCCCGCCGAAATGATCAAGCGCCAGCCGGAACTGGAGGAATTCCGCAACGGCATGCCGCCGGGGCTCGGCAATCCGCTGGGCGCGCGCGCGCTCTATCTCTATCAGGGCGATCGGGATACGCTCTACCGCATTCACGGCACCAACGATCCGTCGTCCATCGGCCTGTCGCTGTCGTCGGGTTGCATCCGCCTGCTCAATCAGGACATCATCGACCTTCACAACCGCGTGCCGCTCGGCACGAAGGTGCTGGTGCTGAAGGCCGACATGCCGGCCGAACTGGCCGCCCTCTGATGACCGGAGCGCCTGTCATTCCGCCGCCAGGCGGGCGGCGGCGGCTTCGGGCGCGAGCCAGGCGAAATCCGGCAGTTGATGCCGGAACCAGGTGAACTGACGTTTGGCGTAGTGGCGCGTGTCGGCCTGCGCGCCCGCGATCGCTTCTTCCCGCCCGATTTCTCCCCGGATATGGCGGATGAGCCACGGCACGCCGTGGGCGCGCATGGCAGGCAGCGCCGGGTCGAGCCCGCGCGCGGCGAGGCGGCGCACCTCGTCGAGCCCGCCGGCGTCCATCATGGCGAGGAAGCGCGCGTCGATACGCGCGTTCACCGCGGCGCGCTCGGGCGCGAGGAAGATTTTCCGCACCGGCACGCCGGCGAGCGGGCCGGGCCGGCGTGCCTTGCGGAACGCGGCGAGCGGGCGGCCCGTCGCGGCGAGCACTTCCAGCCCGCGCAATATCCGCTGCCGGTCGGTGGGGCTGATTCGCAGCGCGGTTTCGGGATCGCGCGCGGCGAAATCCGCATAGAGCAAGGGCGTTTCGCGGCCCTGCGCCTGGTCGCGCACCCGCGCGCGCACCTCCTCCGGCACCGGCGGCACGTCCGACAGCCCGTCGATCAGCGCCTTGAAATAGAGCCCGGTTCCGCCCACAATGACGGGCAGGCCGCCGGCGCGCCAGACATCCTCCAGCGCGGCCGCCGAATCCGCGAGCCAGCGGCCGACCGAATAATTCTCGCCTGCGTCGACATGCCCGTAGAGCCGGTGCGGCGCAAGCGCCTCGTCGGCCACCGTGGGGCGGGCGGTGATGATTCGCAGATCCGCGTAGACCTGCATCGAATCCGCATTGAGCACCACGCCGCCATGCCTTTGCGCAAGCGCCGTCGCGAGAGCGGACTTGCCGGATGCCGTCGGGCCTGCGATGAGAATAGCCCGCTTTCCGTCCCGCCGTTCGTCGTTTTCAATCATCGTTGGTCCGCATGACATCCACCGCTCAATCGCCTGCTGCATCCGAATTGCCGATCGCGTCGCCCATCACGCCCTATGTGGCGACGCTGGTTTCCGATCCGGCAACTCCCGCGCTCACCGATGCCGCCGTTCGGCGCGCGGCGCAAGCCCTGCCGGGTTCGCCGCCCGTGCGCTGGCTCGATCCTGGCATCGCGGCCGATCTGGTTTTCACGCCGGGCGAGGGCGAGGAACCGCGCGCCATCGCCGACCGCGTGCGCGAATCGCTCGCCGGCGAGCCGGTCGACATCATCGTCCAGCCGCTGATCGGGCGGCGCAAGAAGCTCTTTCTCGCCGACATGGATTCGACCATGATCGGGCAGGAATGCATCGACGAGCTGGCGGATTTCGTCGGGCTCAAGGCGAAGGTTTCCGCCATCACCGAGCGCGCCATGCGCGGGGAACTGGCCTTCGAGCCCGCGCTGCGGGAGCGCGTGGCCCTGTTGCGCGGCCTGCCGGTCGGCGTGGTGGATCGCATCGTCGCCGAGCGCATCACGCTGACGCCGGGCGGCGTGCGCCTCGTGCGCACCATGCGCGCGCATGGCGCCTACACCTGCCTCGTCTCCGGCGGCTTCACGCTGTTCACCAGCCGCATCGCCCTGCTCACCGGCTTCCACGAACACCGCGCCAATCGCCTCGTGGTGACGGAGGAGCATCTCGACGGCGTCGTGGAAGAGCCGATTCTCGGCCGCGAGGCCAAGCTCGCCACGCTGCGGGAGCTGCGCGCGGCGCAGGGTCTCGCCGCCCACGAGACGCTCGCCGTCGGCGACGGCGCCAACGATCTCGCCATGCTGGGCGAGGCGGGGCTCGGCATCGCCTTCCGCGCCAAGCCCGCCGTGGCCGCCGCCGCCCATGCCCGCGTCGAACACGCCGATCTCAGCGCCCTGCTCTACATCCAGGGTTACAGGCGCGAGGATTTCTCCGCCGATTGAGGCGGCACGCCCTGTTCCTCAAACCGGCCCTATTCCTCAAGCCGGACGGCGACGAAACGCACCTCGCCGTCGCGCCCGGTGACGAGCAGCAGCGCCGAGCGGCGGCCTTCCTTGCGCTGGGCGGCCAGGGCGCGCTCCACCTCGGCGGGCGTCGTCACCGGCGTCCGCCCCACTTCCACGATCACGTCGCCGGGCGCGATGCGCTTGTCCGCGGCGGGCGAATCGGCATCGACCTCCACCACCACGACGCCCTTCAGCTCGTCGGCCAGCGCGAATTGCTGGCGCAGTTCCTCGTCGATTTCCGAAAGATGCAGGCCGAGGGCGCGATTCGGCCGCGCCGCCGCATCGCCCGCCGTCTCGGCCGCGTTCTGCGCCTTCTCGCTGTCCTCGAGACGCCCGAGCGTCACCGATACCTTGCGTTCCGCGCCGTCGCGCAGCAACGTCACCTCCACCCTGTTGCCGATCGGCGTCGCGGCGACGCCGCGCGAGAGGTCGCGCGGCTCCTTCACCGCTTTGCCGTCGAGGCGCACGATGACGTCGCCCGCCTTGATGTCCGCGCCGGCGGCGGGGCCGGCCGCGTCGACACTGGCGACGAGCGCGCCGTCCTGGCTCTTCAGGCCGAGCGCGTCGGCCGCATCCTCATCCAGCGGCTGCACGCGCACGCCGAGCCATCCCCGGCGCGTTTCGCCGAATTCCCGCAGTTGCGCGATGGTCGGCGCGGCGAGTTCCGCCGGCACCGCGAAGCCGATGCCGACCGAGCCGCCCGAAGGCGACAGGATCGCGGTGTTGATGCCGATCACCTCGCCGGCCAGGTTGAACAGCGGCCCGCCGGAATTGCCCCGGTTGATGGCCGCGTCGGTCTGGATGTAATCGTCGTATGGGCCTTGCTCGATATCGCGGCTGTGGGCCGAGACGATGCCGGCCGTCACCGAGCCGCCGAGACCGAACGGATTGCCGATCGCCACCACCCAGTCGCCGATGCGCAGGTTTTCCGAATTGCCGAACTTCACCGCTTTCAGCGGCTTGTCGGCCTTCACCCTGAGCACGGCGAGGTCGAGCTTGTCGTCGCGCCCCACCACTTCGGCCTTGCGCTTGGCGCCGTCCGTGAACGCGACCGTGATATCGTTCGCCTCGCCGATGACATGGCTGTTGGTGACGATGACGCCCGTCTCGTCGATGACGAAGCCGGAACCGGCCGATTCGGCGCCGCGCGGGCGCGGCCCGTCCTCGCCGCGACGCTTGCGGAACTCGTCGAACAGATCGCCGAACGGCGAGCCGGGAATGGCCGGCGGCACGTCGCCGCGCCGGGTCGCGGTTTCCGTTTCGGTGGCGGAGATGTTGACGACGGCGTCCATCACCTCTGCGGCGAGGTCGGCGATGGCTTCCGGTCCGCGCGCCGGAGCGGGCGCGATCGTCGCTTCGGCCGCCGCACGGGCCCTCACCTGGGCCGGCACGGCGAGCATCGCCGTCATCGCCAGGCCGAGCGCGAGAACGGCTCCGCCCCGGCGTGAAGCTTGTAGGATGTTCTGCATGGTCACTGACAGCCTCTGGAGCATCGAGCTGAAAAGCATGCGCACATTTCGTTTCGCGGCCCTTCGGGCCGGAAAAACTTGATGCGCAAACAACCGGATGAGCCGCCTGCCGTTCAGGCGGAATCGTCTGAACGGCCATAACGCGCCCGCAATCAATAGCCCGGAGCACGATCTCCCGAAAGTGGATACCGCTTTTTGGCGGAGGATCATGCTCAAGCAGGAGGATAGAGCATTTCCGCGTTTCGGCGAAAAAGAGAGACGCCTTGACGCGCCGTCCTCAGAAAAAGCCGCCCCAGCGCACCGCCCAGATCAGCACGACGCCGATGACGGCGAAAAGAATGCCGACGAGGCGCATGCGTTCCGCCGGCGATTGCGCCGCCTCGCTCAACACGCGCTGCGCCACGCCGGGAAGCGCCGCGAAGAAGATGCCCTCCAGAGCGAGCAGCAATCCGAAAGCGGCAAGAAAATCTGTCATTCGGTCCACGGCCCCCCGGCGGCGCGGCGAAACCTGTCTGCCGGCGCTGGCGCCGATCCTGTTCGCGCCGCGACCGATGTTTCGCTCTTCATTCAGGATGAAAAAACCACGGCGGGGCGCAAAAATAAAGTCTCTGCAAAACCATGGCACAACAATTGTGCGGCGGGCGGGTGCCTTCCGCGCCCGTCCTCGCGAATGCGGCGAGCCTTCGCAGGAAGGCCCGCCGCCTCGGTCACTGGCCGGAAGCGTCTCCAGGCGACGCATCGGCGGGCGACGCATCGGCGGGCTCTTCCCGCGCGGCGGCGGCGGCGGGCGCCGCCGAGGGGGCGACCGAAGGCGCGGCCTGCGCGGTTTCGCCCGGCCCCGCCAGATAGCGGAAGAACGGCGAATCGGGCGACAGCACCCAGCGCGTGCCGTTGCCGGCGAGGCTCGCGCCATAGGCTTGCAGCGAGCGGAAGAAGGCGAAGAATTCCGGGTCGCGGCCATAGGCTTCGGCCAGGATGCTGTTCACCTGTGCGTCGCCCTCGCCGCGCGTCTGCTGCGCCTGCTGGTTGGCGTCGGCCCGAATCACCGTCACGTCGCGGTCGGCGCGCGCGCGGATGGTCTGGGCGAGTTGCGAGCCCTGCGCGCGGATGTCGGCGGCCTCGCGCTGGCGTTCCGTCTGCATGCGCTGGAACACGGCCTCGCTGTTCTGCTGCGGCAGGTCGGCGCGGCGCAGGCGCACGTCGATCACGGTGATGCCGAGGCCCTGGGCCTGCCGGTTCACCTCGTCGCGGATTTCGCCCATCAGCCCGGCGCGGTTGCTGCGCACGATGTCCGTGAACGAGGCTTCCGCCACCACCGAGCGCACGGTGGAGTTGATGATGTTGGCAAGCCGCAGGTTGGCGCCGGCGATGTTGTTCACCGCCTGATAGAAGCGCACGGCGTCCGTCACCTTGTAGCGGGTGAAGGCGTCGACGACGAGGCGCTTCTGGTCGGCGGCGATGACCTCCTGCTCCGGCAGGTCGAGGTCGAGCACGCGCTTGTCGATGTCGACGACGGCCTCGATCAGCGGCAGCTTGAAATAGAGCCCCGGCTCCGTGGCGACGGAGCGCACGCCGCCGAAGCGCAGCACCAGCGCCTGCTCCGTCTGGTGCACGATGAAGGTGGCGCTGTAGAGCACGAACGCCACCACGGCGAGGATGACCGCGCCGGCAACTTTCAAGGTCTGGGCGTTCATCGGCCGGCTCCCTGCTGAATGCTCGTTCCGGGCTGGTTGCGCGGGGCGCCGCCGGCTTGCGGCTGCAACGGAGCGGGCGCCTGCAACGAACCCAGCGGCAGCAGCGGCAATGCGCCCTGCCCGACGCCGTGATCGAGAATAACCTTGTCGGAGGCGCCGAGCACCTTTTCGATGGTCTCGATGAACATGCGTTCGCGCGTCACGGCGGGCGCGGTCTTGTAGGTTTCGTAAACCTGCGTGAAGCGCGCCGCCGCGCCGCGTGCGTCGGCGACGACGCCCTCGCGGTAGCCTTCGGCCGCCTGCACGATCCGGGCCGCCTCACCGCGCGCCTCGGGCACCACGCGGCTGGCGTAGGTCTCCGCCTCGTTGCGCACGCGGTCCTGATCCTGCCGCGCGGCCTGCACGTCGCGGAAGGCGTCGATGACCTGCTGCGGCGGGTCGACCTTCTGCAACTGCACCTGGCGGATTTCCACGCCCGCGCCGTATTCGTCGAGCTGCACCTGCATGAGGCGGCGCACCTCGGCCTCGATCGGCCCGCGGTCGGTGGTGAGCACGGCCTGGATGTTGCGCCGGCCCACTTCCTCGCGCATGGCGCTTTCGGCCACCGCCTTGATCGAGGCGTCGGGGTTCTTCAGGTTGAAGACGTAATGCTCGGGGTTGGTCGGGCTGACCTGCCACTGCACGGTGAAGTTGATGTCGACGATGTTCTCGTCGCCGGTCAGCATCAGGCTTTCCTCGGGCACCTCGCGCTGCGAGATGCGCTGCGTCGTGTCGCCGGTGCGCTGGCCCACCTCGATCGTGTTCACGGTGGTCACGCGCGGCTTGATGACGGAGCCGACGGGATAGGGAAAGTTGTAGCGCAGGCCCTCGCCCGTCTTGCCGACATACTTGCCGAAGATCAGGTTGAGGCCGACCTCGTCGGGGCGCACCGTGTAGAAGCCGGTGGCGAGCCAGAGCAGAACGGCGCCGAGCGCGATGGCCGCGATGCCGCGCGCACCGCCGCTGCCGCCGGGAATGAAGCCCTTGAGCTTGTCCTGGCCGCGTCTCAGGATATCCTCGAGATCGGGCGGCTGCCCGCCCCCCTGCGGGCCGTTGCCCCAAGGCCCCTGTGGTTTCTGGCCCCAAGGACCGCCGCTCTGGTTACTCCAAGGCATAAGTCAGCCATTCCCTTCTGATGTCTCGCCCCTGATGACAGGCTTCCGGGCGGGACATTCGCACCTGTATGCCAACAACGTGACGTCCGCCGCGCGAACCCTGCAACCCGATGTCCGCAACTTGGGAGACGCAGGCGGCGGCGTCAAGTTCCGACGCCGGCATTTCCTCAATCCCTATCCGTTTGCCGGATATAGTCAACAAACGCGAATGCGTGATCGTCCCTTTCTCCGGCGGCGTGCGCTTCCCGCCGCACCTCGCGGAAGACAGGCGGAATCGCGGGAAAACGGGCGTCGCCCTGCGGCGCGGCGTCGACCCACGTGAGATACAGGCGGTCGGCGAGCGCCAGCGCCTGCGCGAAAACATCGCCGCCGCCGGCGATCACGATCTCATCAGCGCCGTCGCGCGCCGCGATGGCGTCCGCGAGCGCCAGCGCCCGGGCGAGATCGGGCGCATGCGCGACCTCGCCGTCGTCGGGCGAGACGGACGGCGGCGAGCGACTCAGCACCACGAGCGGCCGGCCGGGCAAGCGGCCCTTCGCCGGCGCGCCGTTCGCGGCGGGGCGCGCCGGCGGCAATGATTCGAAGGTCTTGCGGCCCATGACGACGGGCTTGCCCATGGTCAGCGCCCGGAAGCGTCTCAGATCGCTGGCGAGCCGCCACGGCAACGTGTTGCGCACGCCGATGACGCCGTTCGACGCCACGGCGGCGACGATGACGAGCGGAAGACGCCGCGCCGTTTCCATCGCCGTTCAGACCGCAACCGGCGCGCGAATGGCGGGATGAGGGTCGTAGCCCTCGACCGCGATATCGCCGGCATCGAAATCGAACACCGACGCGACGCCCTCGCGCAGCGCGAGGCGCGGCAGCGGGCGCGGATCGCGCGCGAGCTGGGTGCGCGCCTGTTCGACATGGTTGAGATAAAGATGCACGTCGCCGAACGTCATGACGAATGCGCCGGCCTTCAGGCCGACGACATGGGCGACCATCTCCGTCAGCAAGGCATAGCTTGCGATGTTGAACGGCACGCCGAGAAACACGTCCGCCGAACGCTGGTAAAGCTGGCACGACAGCTTGCCGTCCGTGACATAGAACTGGAAAAGGCAATGGCACGGCGCGAGCGCCATCTTCGGGATGTCGACCGGGTTCCAGGCGCTCACCACCAGCCGGCGCGAATCGGGATTGCGGCGGATTTCGTCGACGACCCAGGCGATCTGATCCACGGTCTCGCCGCCGGCGCCGGCGAAGGCGCGCCATTGCTTGCCGTAGACCGGCCCGAGATCGCCGTGCTCATCCGCCCATTCGTCCCAGATGGTGACGCCGTGCTCATGCAGATACGCGACATTGGTGTCGCCGCGCAGAAACCACAGCAGCTCACGCACGACGGATTTCAGATGGACGCGCTTCGTCGTCAGCAGCGGGAAGCCGCGCGCGAGATCGAAACGCAACTGCTCGCCGAACAGCGACAGCGTGCCGGTGCCGGTGCGGTCGTCCTTGCGGCTTCCCTCGCGCAGGATGCGGTCGACGAGATCGAGATAGGCGCGCATGATCGCAATCCTCGCAAAACGGAAAAGCGCCGGCGCGGGCACATATGACCGGCGTCCGAATGCCGCGCACGCTATCATACCGGCTTGTCCGCGAAACAGCGGAGAACGAAAAAAACGGAGGATATCCGCGCACGGCGAATAACGCGGCGATAATTTTTCTGCCTCTTCCATCCGGGGCCGACACGCCTTATATTCACTTTGCCGTCGCAAGACGGCTATGACGATAAACGGTCATCGCAATAAGCCATTCGGACCCGGGGGCGGTACCCGGCGCCTCCACCAAAGGCCAGCAATATCATATGGTTGCTGGTTTTTGGCGGGGGCGAAATAGGATCGACGAGGGTGTAAAAGGTGTGCTTTCGTCCGGCATGATTCCGCCGTTATCGGGTCAAATCAATAGTTGCCAACGACAACTATGCTCCGGTTGCTGCCGCCGCGTAATGCGGTGTTGGTGATCGATTAAAAGTCCCTGCGGTTAGCCCCGTAGGGCGGGGTTCGGAGGCACCTGGCAACAGAAGCCTCCACTTTCCTGATCGACGGCGGGAGCAGACAAACCGCTGCGGCCTGTGGCGTCAGGACTTGCGCAGACCCCTGCAAGTCTGGCATCTAGGGTGCCCGGAGATGCGGTTTCTGCATCGGCATATTTCAGGCATCTGCTCCCATGACCCAGGACTACATCCGCTACGACCTTCACGTTCAGGATGCTCTGCGCGGCGTTGTCCGCAAGGTGCTTGCCGATGTGGCGCGGGACGGGCTGCCCGGCGACCATCATTTCTACATCACGTTTCTGACGCGCCATCCCGGCGTCAAGCTGTCGAGTCGCGTGCGCGCCCGGTATCCCGAAGAGATGACCATCGTGCTCCAGCACCAGTTCTGGGATCTGACCGTGTCGGAAACGACCTTCGAGGTCGGGTTGTCGTTCGGGAGCATCCCGGAAAAGCTCGTCGTGCCGTTCGAGGCGATGACCGGTTTCTTCGATCGGTCGGTCGATTTCGGCCTGCGCTTCGAGACGGAGCTCGATACGTCCGACGACGACGAGAACAACGAAGCGGAAACCGATGCCGATGCCGCAGCCCCGGAGCCCGCGGCGTTTCCGCGTCGCATCTTCGAGATCGCGCCGGCCCGCGCGGGCGAAGGCGACGAGGCGCAGGGCGACCGCGCTCGGGACGAGAGCGCGCAGGACGCGCCCGTTTCTCTCGCGCAGCAGGAGGCCGGCGAAGCGCAGCCCGCGGAAGCGGAAGCGGGTGAGCCCGGCCGGAACGACGCGCCTGAGGGCGAAGGCGAGCAGGCCGGCGCGCAGGTGGTGCGGCTTGACGCTTTCCGCAAGAAGAACACCTGACAAGAAGAACACCTGATCCGCATCCGCCCGGCCGCCGGCGGCATGACAAAATCGCCGATTCGTCACCTTATCCCGCGCGATCGCCCCGCTCCCCCCTTTGCGCGTTGCTTCGGGTGCGGCTATACCCCTTCCCCAATGGATTGCGGCCTGCCATGCTGCGGCCGCCCCAGGCGAGAGAACGCAGCGCCGCCGGCCGGCGGCGCCTTGCGCGTGTGGCTTTGAGCGAACGCTTGCGCCAAATGTTTGCCGCGAAGCGTATCGCCCTTCGAGGAGCGCCCGATGACGCAGACCCGTACCGAAACCGATTCTTTTGGCCCGATCGAGGTTCAGGCCGATCGCTACTGGGGCGCGCAGTCCCAGCGCTCGCTCCAGAATTTCCGCATCGGCACCGAGAAAATGCCGCTGCCGCTCGTCCATGCCCTCGCGTTGGTGAAGCGCTCCGCCGCCCTCGTCAACAAGGATCTCGGCGCGCTCGACGGCAAGGTGGCGGACGCCGTCGCGACTGCCGCGCAGGAGGTGATCGAGGGCAAGTTCGACGACCATTTCCCGCTGGCGGTGTGGCAGACGGGCTCCGGCACGCAGTCGAACATGAACGCCAACGAGGTGATCGCCAACCGCGCCAACGAGCTGCTCGGCGCGCCGCTCGGCTCCAAGACGCCGGTTCACCCCAACGACCACGTCAACAGGGGCCAGTCGTCCAACGATACGTTCCCGACCGCCATCCACATCGCCGCCGTGCTCGATGTCACCAACCGGCTGCTGCCGGCGCTGGAGCACCTGCACAAGGCGCTCGTCGCCAAGTCGCAGGAGTTCGCGGATATCGTCAAGATCGGCCGCACCCACCTGCAGGACGCGACGCCGGTGACGCTGGGCCAGGAGTTTTCCGGCTACGCGGCGCAGATCGAGACCGGCATCCGGCATGTGAAGCAGGGCCTCGAATCGCTTTATCCGCTGGCGCAAGGCGGCACGGCGGTGGGCACGGGCCTCAACGCCCATCCGCAGTTCGCGGAGCGCTTCGCCGCCAAGGTCGCCGAGATCACCGGCCAGCCTTTTGTGACGGCGCCGAACAAGTTCGAGGCGCTGGCGAGCAACGACGCCATCGTTTTCGCGCACGGCGCGCTGGTGAGCATCGCCACCGCCCTGTTCAAGATCGCCAACGACATCCGCCTGCTCGGCTCCGGGCCGCGCTCGGGGCTTGGCGAGCTGTCGCTGCCGGAGAACGAGCCCGGCTCGTCCATCATGCCCGGCAAGGTCAACCCTACCCAGTCGGAAGCCGTGACCATGCTCGCCGCGCAGGTGATCGGCAACGGCACGACGATTTCGATCGCCGGCAGCCAGGGGCATCTTGAACTCAACGTGTTCAAGCCGGTCATCGCCCATGTGTTCCTGCAATCGGTGCGTCTGCTCGCCGATGGCGCCGTGAGCTTCACCGACAATTGCGTCGTCGGCATCGCGCCCAACCGTGAACGCATCACCGAGCTGCTGGAGCGCTCGCTCATGCTGGTGACGGCGCTCGCGCCGAAGATCGGTTACGACGCCGCCGCCGACATCGCCAAGGCGGCCCACAAGCACGGCACCACGCTGCGCGAGGAAGCGCTGAAGTCCGGCAAGGTCACGGCGGAAGAATTCGACGCCGTCGTCCGCCCGCAGGACATGCTGGCCCCGCACTGACGAAAAGCCCGATGGCCGAAATCGTCAACCTGCGCCGCGCCCGCAAGGCGCGTGCGCGATCCGAAAAAGAAGCGCAGGCGGCGGAGAACCGCCTGCGCTTCGGCGCGACGAAAGCCGAGCGCACCGCCTCGGCCGCCGCCCGCGAGAAAGATGAACGCCATCTCGATGCCCATCGCCTCCCGGAAGAGAACGGCGGCGATACGGATGGCGGCAAGGTGTGAGCAAGGCGGGCGCAACCGGCTCCGTCGTCAAGCGCTCGGTCATGATCGCCGGCCATCGCACCAGCGTGTCGCTGGAAGAGCCGTTCTGGCAGGCGCTGCGCGACATCGCGGACGGCCGCGGCATGCCGGTGGCGACGCTGATCGCGGAAATCGACACGGCGCGCAGCGACAGCAACCTGTCATCCGCGATCCGCGTTTTCGTGCTGGAGCAGTTCCGCCCGTCTTCGAAGCGCGGGGATAGCCCCGGCTCCTGATCCGGCGCGTTTTCGCACGCCTTGGGGCAGTTTGCGTTCAAGCCGATCCATCGGATTGAACGCAAGTTGGGGCGAAATTCGGAACGTGCGGTGCCTTAGAGCATTTCTGCGTTTCGTTGAAACGCAGAAATGCTCTATCTTATTGACTTGACGCGTTTTCTTCACGCAAAGCGGTATCCGCTTTGCTTGAAAACGCTTTAGCCGTAGCGGGCGAGCGACAGGTCCGACGCATCGATGTCCGGCTTCGCGCCGGTCACGATATCCGCCAGCAGTTTTCCCGAGCCGCAGGCCATCGTCCAGCCCAGCGTGCCATGCCCGGTATTGGTGTAGAGATTGGTGAAGCGCGTGCCGCCGATGATCGGCGTGCTGTCCGGCGTCATCGGACGCAGGCCGGACCAGAGCTGCGCCGGCGCCGGATCGCCGCCACGGGGAAAGAGATCGTGCAGCACCAGCGCCAGCGTGCCCTTGCGGTCGGGATGCAGCGCAATCCGGTAGCCTGATACCTCCGCCATGCCGCCGACGCGGATGCGGTCGCCCAGGCGGGTGATCGCGACCTTGTAGGTGTCGTCCAGCACGGTGGAGACCGGCGCATCGTCCGGCTCCGCGACATCGACGGTAATCGAATATCCCTTCACCGGATAGACCGGCACGCGCAAGCCCAGCGGCTTCAGCAGATGCGGGGAAAAACTGCCGAGCGCGACCACCACGGCATCCGCCGGCTCAAGCCCCTGCGCCGTGCGCACGCCCGTGGCTCTGTCGCCTTCCGTGTCGATCCCGAGCACCTCCACGCCATGGCGGAAGATCGCGCCGGCTTCCTGTGCGAGCGCGGCCAGCGCGTTCGTGAATTTGAAGCAATCGCCGGTCTCGTCATGAGGCAGGCGCAGGCCGCCGACGATCTTGTGGCGGGTATGCGCGAGCGCCGGCTCCGCCGCCACGCAGCCATCCGCCGACAGCAGCTCGAACGGAACGCCGTACTGGCGCAGCACCTCGACGTCGCCCTCCACGGCGTCGAGCTGTTTCTGCGTGCGGAACAGTTGCAGCGTGCCCTGCGTGCGTTCGTCATAGGTGATGCCGGTCTCGGCCCGCAGCGCATCGAGACAGTCGCGGCTGTATTCGGCGACGCGCACCATGCGGGCCTTGTTGACGGCGTAGCGCGCGGCGGTGCAATTGCCCAGCATCCGCACGAGCCAGGCGAGCATGTCGGCTTCAGCCCTCGGCCGCAGGATCAGGGGCGAATGCTCCATGAACAACCACTGGAGCGCCTTCAGCGGAGTTTCCGGCGTGGCCCATGGCGACGCGTAGCCGGGCGACACCTGCCCGGCGTTGGCGAAGCTCGTTTCGAGCGCCGGTCCCGGCTGCCGGTCGAGCACGGTGACTTCACAGCCGGCCTTGGCCAGATACCACGCGGAGGTCACGCCGATGACGCCGGCGCCCAGAACGATGACTTTCATTGGATACGACTTCCCCGATGCGATGAAAGGCGGGCGCGAATCAGGACGGCAGGGCCGCGCCGCGATAGATGCGCCTGTAGCGATGACCGAGCGATGTCAGGATCTCGTAGCCGATGGTGCCGGCCGCCGTCGCCACATCGTCGACGCCCTGGCGATCCCCGATCAGCTCGACGCGCGTATCCGTTCCGACAAGCCCTTCGGGCAGCGCTGAAATATCGACGCAAACGCTGTCCATCGACACCCGGCCGAGAATCGGCAGACGGTGGCCGTCGAGCCACGCCGCGCCGCGCCCGCTCAGGCTGCGCAGCCAGCCGTCGGCGTATCCCACGGCAAGCGTGGCGACGCGCGCGGGCGTGGGCGCCTCGAACGTATAGCCGTAACCGACATGGGCGCCTTGCGGGATGGCGCGCGTCTGGATCACCCGCGCGGACAGGCGCACGACCGCCTGCATCGGGTTGCCGCTTCCCGGCTGCGGGTTGATGCCGTAGAGCGCGGCACCCGGACGCGCCATGTCGAAATGATAGTCCCGCCCGAGGAAGATGCCGGACGAGTTGGCGAGACAGCGGCCCGCCCGTGCGAAAGCGGGATGGGCGGCAAGCGCCGCATGGCCGGCCCGGAAAGCGGCGAGCTGCTCCGCGTTCGCCGGGTGCGCCGGCTCGTCGGCACAGGCGAGATGGCTCATGAGGAAGCGGATATCCAGCCCCGCGAAGGCCAGCCCGTCCCGCGCCAGCGCCTCGACATCGCGCGGCGCGAGGCCCAGCCGCGACATGCCGGTGTCGATCTGCACGACGGCGGGCAGCACGCGCCCGAGCCGGCCGGCCTCCGCGCGCCACGCCGCCAGTTGATCGGCGGAATTGAGCACCGGCACGACGCCGGACAGCGCGCATTCGCGCACGGCGTCGCCGGCAAGTCCGTTCAGCACGTAGAGCGTGCTGTCAGCCGGCAGCAGTGGGCGCAGCGTCAGCGCCTCATCGAGATGGGCGACGAAAAAATCACGGCAGCCTTCCGCGTGCAGCACCGGCGCGACATACGCCGCGCCGAGCCCGTAGGCGTCCGCCTTCACCACGCCCGCGCAGCGCGCGCCTGCCAGACGCGCCTGCAACAGCCGATAATTGGCGCGAATGGCTGAAAGATCGACGTCGAGCACCCCTGCCGAGGCAGATGCCGAGGATCGATCGTTCAAATGCTCAGAGGAAGTCATCGTCCATGCCGCCCGGAAGAGAATCTTTCAAGGGCCGGACGCTTGCGCACCCTTGCCCCGCCGCCCGAGAAGGCGCGGGCATTGTGGCGAATGTCGGGACGGGATGCAAACTTCCGCTTCAGCTTCCGTCGAGGAACAGCCGGTAGGCCGGGTTGTCGGTTTCCTCCCAGAAGGGATAGCCGAGTTCGTCCAGAAAGCCCTCGAAAGCCGGCCGGTCGCCCCGCTCCACCTGAATGCCCGCGAGCACGCGGCCGAAATCGGTGCCGTGGTTGCGATAGTGGAACATGGAGATGTTCCAGTCCGAGCGCAGCACTTCCAGGAAACGCAGCAACGCGCCGGGCCGCTCGGGAAACTCGAAGCGGTAGACAAGTTCGTTGTCGACGGAAGCCGCCCGCCCGCCCACCATGTGCCGCACATGCAGCTTGGCGAGTTCGTTGTCGGTGAGGTCGATGGCGGGATAGTCGTGCTCCCGCAGCAGAGCGAGGATCTGCTCCCTCTCCCGCTCGCCCTCGCGCAATTGCACGCCGACGAAGATGTGCGCGTCGGAGCCGGCCGCGAAACGGTAGTTGAATTCGGTGATCTGCCGGTCGCCCAGCAGGCGGATGAAGCGGCGGTAGCTGCCTGGCGCCTCCGGGATGGTGACGGCGAAAAGCGCCTCGGAGCGCTCGCCGATCTGCGCGCGTTCCGCCACATGCTGAAGGCGGTCGAAATTGAGATTCGCGCCGGAATTGATGGCGATGAGCGGGCCGTTGCCCGCCTCGGGCAGGGTGCGGTAGCGCTTGAGGCCCGCGAGCGCGAGCGCGCCGGCCGGCTCCGCGATGGCGCGGGTGTCGTCGAAGATGTCCTTGATCGCCGCGCAGATCTCGTCGCCGGAAACGGTGATGACGCCGTCGAGCAACTCGCGGCAGATGCGGAAGGTTTCCGCGCCCGCCTGCGCCACGGCCACGCCGTCCGCGAACAGGCCGACATGCGGCAGCACCACGCGCTCGCCCGCCGCGATCGCCGCCTTCATGCTGGCGGCGTCGTCCGGCTCGACGCCGATCACCTTCACGGCCGGCCGCAGGAACTTGATGTAGAGCGCGATGCCCGACGCGAGCCCGCCGCCGCCGATGGGCACGAAAACAGCCTCCAGCGGCCCCGGATGCTGGCGCAGCAACTCGACCGCGACGGTGCCCTGCCCGGCGATCACGTCCGGGTCGTCGTAAGGATGGACGAAGACGAGGCCCTGCTCGCGTTCGAGTTCGGCCGCGTGGCGGCGCGCGTCGTCGAAGGCGTCGCCGAACAGCACCACTTCGCCGCCGAGGTTGCGCACGGCCGCGACCTTGATGCCGGGCGTCGTGCGCGGCATGACGATGACCGAGCGAATGCCGAGTTTCTGGGTGGCGAGCGCCACGCCCTGCGCATGGTTGCCCGCCGACGCGCAGATGACGCCGCGCGCGCGCTCCTCCGCCGAGAGCTGCGCAACCTTGTTGTAGGCCCCGCGCAGCTTGAAGGAATAGACGGGCTGCAAGTCCTCCCGCTTCAGGAAAACCTGCGCACCGACGCGCTGCGACAGCCGCTTCATGGTGTCGAGCGGCGATTCGATCGCGACATCGTAGACCGAGGATGTCAATATGCGCCGGATGTAATTCTGCGTCTCTGGCATTGCTTGTCTGCGCCTGTCATGATGACGGCGTACCTGTTACGAGGATGCGCCCTGACGATTCCCTGCCGGCCACGCCGGCACCACGGCAAACCCATAGCGCACCTTCGCACGGGACGGAACACCGGCTTTGCCGGATCAGTATCGCGTTGCGAACATACATATGCCGATCGGCTCGCGGGCGCCGCGTCCCGAAAGGTCAGGAGACCGAATGCCCGATAACGACGACACGCCGGAAACCGTGCCCTTCGACGACATGATCGACATCGAGGAAGTGCTGCGGGCGCTCGACCGCGATCTGGAGCGGCGCATGTCGATCGCCCGGCGGCTCGAACCGATCCTGCGCGATGTCATCCGGCATTATGGCGTGCCGGCGGACAACTGGCATTCGTTCGGCGTCGTCTTTCGCTTCGACGGTGAGGAGAGCGGCGCCGCCGGTCTCGAAATCGGCGGCATGGCGCTGCGCGCTTCGGGCACGCGCGAGCGCCAGCCCGGCGCGGGCGAGACGACCCATGTCGAAACGCACCGGTCCGCGCACGGCGGCGATGGCGACGACGATTTCTGACGCGGTATTTTCACGTTCGCGCAAGCCATGCGTGCGATACTGCCGCATCGGCGGTGCGGCGTGCGAAAAGATGAAACGGTTCAGGCGCTTCGGGGAGTTGCAATCATGGAATGGATCATCGTCGGCGTCATCGTGGCGCTGCTTCTTTACGCGGTGTTCGTCTACAACGGGCTGGTGGCGCTCCGGCAGCGCGTCAACCAGGCGTTCGGCGACATCGACGTGCAGTTGAAGCAGCGCCACGACCTCATTCCCAATCTCGTGGAGACGGTGAAGGGCTATGCCGCCCATGAGCGCGATACGCTCGATTCGGTCACGCAGGCGCGCCAGCTCGCGCTGGGCGCGCACGATCCCGCCGCGCAGGCGGGCGCGGAACAGGCGCTGTCGGGCGCGCTGGGGCGCCTCATCGCGGTGGCGGAATCCTATCCCGATCTCAAGGCCAGCAGCAATTTCCAGCAGTTGCAGCGCGATCTCGCCGATATCGAGAACAGGCTCGCCGCCGCGAGGCGCTTCTTCAACAACACCGTCAGCGAGTATAACGCGGCCATCGAATCGTTTCCCGCGGCCCTCTTCGCCACCAAACTGGGCTTCTCGCACCGCGCGTTCTTCGATGTCGGCGAAGGTGCGCGCCAGCAGCTCGACGCGCCCCCGGCCGTGAAGTTCTGAGCCGGAAACGCCGCCCATGGCCGCGTTCGGGCTATACAGCCACATCCGCGCCAACCGCGTCCGCTCGGTCTTTCTGATCGGCGGGCTGTTTCTGCTCGTTTACGTGCTGGTGTTCGCCGGCGCGCTGGCGGGCGAGGCGCTGGCCGAGGATGCGCCGTTCGATGTCCTCGTGCGGCGCGCGCTGGCGGATCTGCCGTCGGCGATACCGGCGGCCACGCTGGCGGCGCTGGCGTGGATCGCCATCGCCTATTTCTTCCACCAGAAGATGCTCGGCGCCATTACCCACGCGCACGACGTGACGCGCGCCGATGCGCCGGAGCTTTATGCGCTGCTCGAAAACCTGTGCATTTCCCGCGGCCTGCGCACGCCACGCCTCGCCGTCATGGACACGGACGCGCTGAACGCCTACGCCTCCGGCCTCAGCGAAAGCCAGTACGCCGTCACCGTCACCCGCGGGCTGCTGGAGACGCTGGACCGCGACGAGATCGAAGCCGTGCTGGCCCATGAACTCACGCACATCCGCAACAGGGACGTGCAGTTGATGGTGACGGCCATGATCATCGCCGGGGCGATTTCGTTCTTCGGCGAGATGATCTTCCGCTGGCTGCGGTTCGCGCCCATGCGCCGCTCGCGCGCCTCTTCCGGCGACGACAGGAAGGGCGGCGGCGCGGCCATCGCCATCGTGGTGGCCATCGCCCTTGCCGTGCTGGCGTGGGCGCTCTCCGTCCTCATCCGCTTCTCGCTGTCGCGCTCGCGGGAATATCTCGCCGATGCCGGCGCCGTCGAGTTGACGAAGAACCCCGACGCCATGATCTCCGCCCTGCTCAAGATTTCCGGGCGCAGCGACCTTGCCGCCGCGCCCTCGGCGGTGATGGAGATGTGCATCGACAACCCGCGCGCCGGCTTCAGCAGCCTGTTCGCCACCCATCCGCCCGTCGCGGACAGGATCGATGCGCTGGTGCGCCATGCGGGCGGGCGGCTGCCCGCGAGCGCGACCGGCGCGCCGCAGCCCCCGGCGGGGGAAAACGACGCCCCCACGCACAGAAGGGGGCCGTGGGGCTGACGCCGGCCGCCGTGTAAGGTCAGCCGTTCATTTCCCGCAGCGCGGCGCGGTTGCTCAGCCGCACCGTGCGGGCAGACTCCAGCGCGATGACGCCCATCGCCTCAAGCTGCGTGAAGGTGCGGGAAACGGTCTCGATCGTCAGGCCGAGATAGTCGGCGATGTCCTGCCGCGACATCGGCAGGTCGAACAGCACGTTCGCGGTTTCCAGCACGTTCCTGCCCGCGATCCGGCTCGCGAGCGCCAGCAGGAAGCAGCCCACCCGCTCCTGCGCGCTGCGCCGGCCGAGCAGCAGGATGTGCTGCTGCGACCGCAGCAGCTCGCGCGCGGTCATCTCCCACAGCGCGCACGAGAGATCGCCGCCCGCCTCGATCTGCGCATGGACGGTGCGCATGCGCACCGCCCTGAGCGTCGCGCGGCAAACCGCCTCGGCACAATACTGGTGCCGGCGGCCGACTTCCAGACCGACGATGTCGCCGGCCATGTAGAAGCCGTCGATCTGCCGGCGGCCGTCGTTCAGGATCTTGCAGGTGCGGATGACGCCGCTCTCGATCCGGTAGAGATTGTCGACCTGCCCGTCTTCCGCATAGAGTTCGCCGTTTCGCGGCACCACGACGGGCGTTCCGATCTCGGCGAACAGATGAACGATGCGGGCGTCGAGCGACCAGTCGGCGATCTGGTCCGCGGAAGGCAGCCATTGCCCGCGCACGGCGACGCCGCCGGTGCCGACCGAAGGCGTCCGCACGGGAACATTGGCGGTGGTGACAGTCTGAGGCGTTTGCAGGATGCTGGACATGTCGTCTCCCTTCGTCATGTCCTCGTTGTATTCCTGCCGCCGTCGGCGCGAAATTCGGTCGACTGCGTAAGGGGAATCCCTTAGTAGCAGATTCAGGGCCCTTTTCCGGGCCGCCTCCGGGCAAGACGGCGGGCGTCCGGCCGCCGCCGGCATGAGAGACGCCGTATGACGTGAGCAGAGAACGGCGATGACGGAAACCGAGCCCCGTCGCGATCCGGGAAGCGCCCGGAACGGCGACTTCGGAAATGACATTAGCGCATCGGGCAACCCGCACGCATTGCGGGAACGCAATCGCGCGCAGGAAGGCGTTTCCGCCTGCCCGTTTTCGGCCGGACGCAAGCGGGCGCTGCGGCAGGCGGACCGCCCGCCGGGAGGCGTAGGGCCCGCGGATTACCTGCACGGCCTGTTTGCCGTCGCCTTCGTCGGGGTGCTCGGCCTGATCTTCGGGCTCGGGGAGACGCCCGCCCTGCTGCTGTCGATGCTTGCGATCGCCGTCCTGTTCGGATGCGAGCGCGGCTTTCGCCCCGGCCTTGCGGCGACCGCCGCGGCGTTGGCCACCGCCGGCGCGCTGACCGATCATGCGCCGGACGAGGTGCAGGCCGATGTGGCCGCTGCCATCGCCTTTTCCCTTCTCGGCCTCGGCATGGCCTATGCGGGCGAGCGCCTGCGCGACCGCACTTCGGCCGGGCTCGTCGCCGCGGCGCGGGATCTGCGCGTGAGGGAGGCGCATCTGCGCTCGATTCTCGATACGGTGCCCGACGCCATGGTCGTCATCGACCGCTCGGGGCATATCCGCTCGTTCTCCCGCGCGGCGGAGCGGCTTTTCGGCTTCACCGCCGGGGAGACGCTGGGCCGGAACGTCTCCATCCTGATGCCCTCGCCCTACCGGGAAGATCACGACAGCTACATGGAGCGCTATCTGCAAACGGGCGAGAAGCGCATCATCGGCATCGGACGGGTGGTCATGGGGCAGCGCAAGGACGGCTCCACCTTCCCGATGCAGCTCGCCGTCGGCGAGACCACGGGGCCGGGCGAAATCTTCTTCACCGGCTTCATCCGCGATCTCACGGAGCGGCAGCTCACGGAAGCCCGCCTTCAGGATCTTCAGGCGGAACTCGTGCATATCTCGCGCCTCACCGCGATGGGCGAAATGGCCTCCACGCTGGCGCACGAGCTGAACCAGCCGCTCACCGCCATCGCCAATTATCTGCGCGGCGTGCGCCGCCTGCTCGCGGACGAGGACGCACCCCGCACCGCGCGCATGCGCGACGCGCTCGAAAAGGCGTCCGACCAGGCCCTTCGGGCGGGGCAGATCATCCGCCGCCTGCGCGAATTCGTGGCGCGCGGCGAGAGCGAACGGCGCGTGGAGAATCTCACCAAGGTCATCGAGGAAGCGAGCGCGCTGGCGCTCGTGGGCGCGCGCGAATACGGGGCGCGCGTCACCTACGATCTCGATCCGCAGGCCGCCTGGGTGCTGGCCGACAAGGTGCAGATCCAGCAGGTGCTCGTCAACCTGCTGCGCAATGCGCTGGAGGCCGTGCAGGATTCGGAAACGCGGGAAATCCGCGTCACCACGACGCCCGCCGGAGACGGCATGGTCGAGGTGAGCGTCATCGATACCGGCCCCGGCCTCGCGCCCGATGTGGCGCGGCGGCTGTTCCAGCCGTTCGTCACGACGAAACGCAACGGCATGGGCGTGGGGCTGTCGATCTCCCGCACCATCGTCGAGGCGCACGGCGGCCAGATCGGCGCCGAGGCCGCCCCCGGCGGCGGCACCATCTTTCGCTTCACCCTTCGTTCGGTCCAAGAGGAGGCACAGGAGCATGCGTAGCGGCACCGTCCACGTCATCGACGACGATGAATCAGTGCGCGATTCGCTGGCGTTCCTGCTGGAAGGCATGAACCTGACCGTGCTCACCTACGCTTCGGCGGCGGCGTTTCTGGAACAGCGGCCGTGGGGGCTCGGCGGCTGCATCGTCTCCGACGTCCGCATGCCGGGAATCAGCGGCATCGATCTGTTGCGCATCCTGCGGGAAAAGGGCATCGACCTGCCGGTGATCGTCATCACCGGCAATGCGGATGTTCCGCTCGCGGTCGACGCCATGAAGATCGGCGCCAGCGACTTCCTGGA
This sequence comes from Pseudochelatococcus sp., assembly GCF_050946405.1. Lineage (NCBI taxonomy): Bacteria > Pseudomonadati > Pseudomonadota > Alphaproteobacteria > Hyphomicrobiales > Chelatococcaceae > Pseudochelatococcus > Pseudochelatococcus sp. The sequence goes on along the minus strand of NZ_JBMNUS010000002.1, from coordinate 338,681 downwards.
AAAGCCGTTCGACGACGAGGTCTTGCTGGCGGCGATTCGCACCGCGCTCGAAGGGCCGAAGGCGTCGCCCGGAACGGCCGCCGAAACCATCGAGATCACCGAGCGGCTGCAAACCCTGACGGCCCGCGAGCGCGAGGTGCTGGACGGGCTGGTGAGGGGAATGACCAACAAGCACATCGCCGTATCGCTGGGAATCAGTCCGCGCACCGTCGAGGTGCATCGCGCCCACGTGATGACAAAGATGAACGCCGCGAGCCTCTCGCATCTCGTCCGCATGGCGATGGTCAGCGGCCATGCGCCGGAGAGCGCGCGCAGCCTCGCCGGCCAAGCCGGCAATCCTTGACGGCCGCCCCCTGACGGCGGCCGCCCCGAGCCCGGCGCGAAACGGTGCGGTTGATTCACGTCGTTGATCCACGTCAAGGCAACCATTTGCGAAATATGGCGAACTGGCACAAACTCCTGTTGCATCGCCGAATGCGGGCGCGACGCGAGACCCGGCGGCCGCCGCGCCTTTCCATCGGACGGGGAAACCGGATGCAATGCCTCAAGAGCGGTCGGGACGTGGTGGCACGCTGTGAATACCTCCGATAATTGTCGCTGTGGAGAAACGGCCTTTCCGCGCGGACAGAGCGCAAGCCACCCGCCGGCGGATGGCCGGCTGATCATCGACAGGCGGACCGTGCTCGTCATCGACGACGATCCCGCCGTTCGCGGCGCCCTCAAGTTCTCGCTGGAGATCGAGGGTTTCCGCGTGCTCTGCTACGCCAGCGCGGCGGAATTCCTGCAAGCCTCCGACCTGCCCCGGCGCGCCTGCCTCGTGGTCGACGAGAAAATGCCCGGCGCGAGCGGCCTCGACATGCTCGTGTCGCTGGCGCACGAGCGGCGGGCCACCCTGCCCGCCATCCTGATCACCAGCTATCCCAGCGCGGCCTTGCGCGCCCGCGCGCTTGCGGTCGGCGTGCCGATCGTGGAAAAGCCCCTGCTCAACAACGCCTTGAGCGAAGCCATCGACGCCGCGATGAACGGCTTGCAGAACTGAACGCTGGCGGCGCGATGCCGTCTGAACGTCCGCCGCCCTATTCGGGAACGGCCACCGGGCCGGTGAGGGTGGTGTGATCCTGCACCTTGGCGACACCGGGAATGCGCTCCGCCGCCACGCGCAGGGCCGCGCGCTCGGTGGGCGAAACCACCTGCCCCCACAGATGCACCACGCCGTCGGTAACGACGATGGTGTTCTCCAGCCTGCGGCCCCAGGGCTGGCTCGCGAGTTCCCGCAGCAATGCCTCGCGGATGGCCCGGTCGTCCTCCGTCGGCTGCGCCCGCGTATCGGCGACCGAGGCATAGGCGCGCACGAGATCGCTGCGGCTGATGATGCCGACAAGCCTTTCTTCCTCGACCACGAGGACGCTGTGGATATTGTAGCGCTCGAGAACGTCCGCGATCTCGGCCAGTTCGACGTCCGGCCCGATGCGGGGCTGGTCGGTGCGCATGACGTCACGCGCCTTCAACCCGCGCGAGCGCACGTAATCCTGCTGCAACGCCGCCTCGCTGGTGAAAAACTCCGCCAGCCGCGAACGCCGCCGCTCGGTGCCCGTCTCGACGCGGCGCAGGAAATCGTCCTCGGACACGACGCCCGCAACCCTGTCGCGCTCGTCGAGCACCGGAAGGCTGCCGATGCGATGGCGCACGAGCAGATCAGCGATCTCGGTCAGCGATGCGTCGATCCCGATGGTGATGACGTTGGCTGTCAGAATATCCCGCGCTTTCATGGCCTCACCTTCTCGCCCCATCTCGCCTTTCGACCGACTATAGCACATACGCCCCGCCGGCGAGTTGCGCCACATCACTTCGCCCGCCACGGCGCCGGCGACGCGGGGCGCGAAAATGCCGCACGGCCATATGCCCCCGGAAACAGGGCCTTAGGCGCGGTGGGGAAAGAGTGCGACGCAAAGTCCTCTTTCAAAAAAAATTGATTCTAATCAAGGAGACGGCACGCGGTGCAGCTCAAAGCTGTAATAATGATAAAGCTGGGTGATCCGACCCGGCGGTGACACTAGCGGCGGGTAGACACATGGCGCAAGCGATCGCACCCCAGAAACGCATGACATTCGGCGAGGCCGGAACGGCCGCCGTGTTGGCGGCGTTGACTTTATTGTTCATCCTGATCGGCGCGAAGGCCCACACCTCGGCCTATTCGTTCCACGCCTTCGTGATGGCGGCTGCCAGCGCGTGGGGCGTGTTCAAGATCATCGACCGATTCTACGCCCGCCCCGCGGAGCTGCCGCCGGCGGTGATCGACGGACGGCCGAACTACAATTTCGAGCCGGTCAAGTTCGCCTCCATCGCGGCGGTGGTCTGGGGCATCGCCGGCTTCCTGGTCGGCGTGATCATCGCCTTCCAGCTCGCCTTCCCCGAGCTCAACCTCGCCTCCTGGCTCAACTTCGGCCGCCTGCGCCCGCTTCACACCTCGGCGGTGATCTTCGCCTTCGGCGGCAACGTGCTGATCGGCTCGTCGTTCTACGTCCTTCAGCGCACCTGTCACGCGCGGCTCGCCGGCGACATCGCGCCGTGGTTCGTCGTGCTCGGCTACAACCTGTTCATCGTCATCGCCGGCACGGGCTACCTGCTGGGCATCACCCAGTCCAAGGAATACGCCGAGCCGGAATGGTACGCCGACCTGCTGCTCACCGTGGTCTGGGTCGCCTACCTGCTCGTGTTCCTCGTCACGCTGTCGCGCCGCAAGGAGCCGCACATCTACGTGGCGAACTGGTTCTATCTGGCCTTCATCGTCACCATCGCCGTCCTGCACCTCGGCAACAACGCGGCGATTCCGGTGTCGATCTTCTCGCCGAAATCCTACATCCTGTGGAGCGGCGTGCAGGACGCGCTGATCCAGTGGTGGTACGGTCACAACGCCGTCGGCTTCTTCCTGACGGTGCCGTTCCTCGCCATCATGTATTACTTCGTGCCCAAGCGCGCGGAGCGGCCGGTCTACTCCTACCGGCTGTCGATCATCCACTTCTGGGCGCTGATCTTCATCTACATCTGGGCCGGTCCCCACCACCTGCACTACACCGCCCTGCCCGACTGGGCGCAGACGCTGGGCATGACGTTCTCGATCATCCTGTGGATGCCTTCGTGGGGCGGCATGATCAACGGCCTGATGACGCTTTCGGGCGCGTGGGACAAGCTGCGCACCGATCCGGTGCTGCGCCTCATGGTGGTGGCCATCGCGTTCTACGGCATGGCGACCTTCGAAGGCCCGCTGATGTCGGTGCGCGAGGTCAACGCGCTGTCGCACTATACCGACTGGACCGTCGGCCACGTCCATTCGGGCGCCCTGGGCTGGGTCGGCTACATCTCGTTCGGCACGCTCTACTGCCTCGTGCCGTGGCTGTGGAACCGCAAGGGCCTCTATTCGCTGCGGCTCGTCTCCCTGCATTTCTGGGTCTCGACCATCGGCATCGTGCTCTACATCACGTCGATGTGGGTGGCGGGCATCCTGCAAGGGTTGATGTGGCGCGCCTACACCAGCCTCGGCTTCCTCGAATACTCGTTCATCGAGACGGTGGAAGCGATGCATCCCTTCTACCTGATCCGCGCCATCGGCGGCGTGCTGTTCCTGATCGGCGCGCTGATCATGGCCTACAACCTCTGGATGACCGTGAAATACGGCGAGGCGGAAGACGCCGTTCCCGAAACCGCCGCCAAACCCGCCGAAAAACCTGCCCTTGCGCCGGCTGAATGAGGACCACCATGTCGCTTTGGCAAAAACACGCGATCTTCGAGAAGAACTCGCTCATCCTGCTCATCGGCATCGTCGTCGTGGTCGCCGTCGGCGGCCTCGTGGAAGCGGTTCCGCTGTTCTACCTCAAGAGCACCATCGAGAAGGTGGAGGGCATGCGGCCCAAGACGCCGCTGGAGCTTGCCGGCTTCAACATCTACGTGCGCGAGGGCTGCTACAACTGCCACAGCCAGCAGATCCGCACCCTGCGCGACGAGGTGGAGCGCTACGGCCATTATTCGCTGGCGGCCGAGAGCATGTACGACCATCCCTTCCAGTGGGGCTCCAAGCGCACGGGGCCGGACCTCGCGCGCGTCGGCGGCAAGTATTCCGACCTCTGGCATCGCGATCACCTGCGCGATCCGAAATCGGTGGTGCCCGGCTCGGTGATGCCGCCCTACGGCTTCCTCGAGCAGCGCGAGCTGGATTTCAGCCGCATCGCCGACGACATGCGCGTGCTGCGCGTGGCGGGCGTGCCCTATACGGACGAGATGATCCAGCGGGCGGTGGGCGACGTCACCATTCAGGCGACGCTCGACGATCCCGACATCGACGGCTTCCTCGCGCGCTACCCCAAGGCCATCGCGCGCAACTTCAGCGACCGGCCGGGCCGGATCACGGAGGCGGACGCCCTCATCGCCTACCTCCAGCATCTGGGCACCCACGTCGATTTCAAGCTCTACGACAACAAGGCCAACATCCGCTGACGGGAGAACGTTCATGAGCACGTATCAGATGCTTGCGGAGTTCGCCCAGGTATGGGGCCTGCTCTACTTCATCGGCATATTCATCGCCATTCTGGTTTACGCCCTCGCCCCTTCCCGCCGGAAGGGATTTGAAGAGGCCGCGCGCATTCCGTTGCGGGAGGACTGAGCATCATGGCGCAAATCGACGCAAACAGCACGGGCCATGCGCCGCAGGTCGATGCGGTCACGGGCGTTACCACCACCGGCCACGAGTGGGACGGCATCCAGGAGCTGAACAACCCGCTGCCGCGCTGGTGGCTGTGGGTGTTCTACGCCACCATCGTATGGTCGGTCGGCTTCTGGATCGCCTATCCCGCCTGGCCGCTCATCTCCTCCTTCACGCCCGGCCTGCTCGGCTGGAGTTCGCGCGGGCAGGTGGCGGAGCATCTCGGGGATCTGCGCGAGCAGCGCGGCGCCATGATGGCGCGCCTCGACGACGCCACCACGGCGCAGATCGAGGCGGACCCGGAACTGCTCACCTTCGCCCGCGCGCTCGGCCGGCCGGCCTTCGGCGACAATTGCGCCCCCTGTCACGGCGCAGGCGGCGGCGGCGCGAAGGGCTATCCGAACCTCAACGACGACGCCTGGCTGTGGGGCGGCACGCTCGCGGACATCGAGCAGACGATCCGCTTCGGCATCCGCTCCGGCCATGACGAGGCCCGCGTCGGCGACATGCCCGCCTTCGGCCGCGACGGCATGATCCCGCGCGCGGACATCATCACGGTGGCGGACTACGTGCGCTCGCTCTCCGGCCTGCCGGTCGAGAACCGGGGCAACCTCGCCACGGGCGCGAAGGTCTTCGCCGACAATTGCGCGAGCTGCCACGGGGCCGACGGCACCGGCAACCGCGAGCTGGGCGCGCCGAACCTCACCACCGGCATCTGGCTGTTCGGGCCGGAGCGCGAGACGATCATCGACGGCGTCTGGCACGGGCGCGGCTCGGTGATGCCCGCCTGGCAGGACCGTCTTGACGACACCACCATCAAGGCGCTGACCGTCTTCGTCCACACGCTGGGCGGCGGCGAATAGGACGACGACAATGGCGACGACCCGCGTTATCGAAACCGCCACGCCCTCCGAGCACGAACCGCTGTTCGAGGCGCAGAAGAAGATCTATCCGCAGAAGGTGCACGGCACCTTCCGCCGGATCAAGTGGATCGTGCTGGTCGTCACCCTCGGCATCTACTACCTGCTGCCGTTCGTGCGCTGGGACCGGGGCGAGGGCGCGCCCGATCAGGCCGTGCTGATCGATTTCGTCACCAAGCGCTTCTACTTCTTCGCCATCGAGATCTGGCCGCAGGAGTTCTACTACATCACCGGCCTGCTGATTCTGGCGGCGCTGGCGCTCTTCCTGATGAACGCCGTGGCGGGGCGCGTGTGGTGCGGCTATCTCTGCCCGCAAACCGTCTGGACGGATCTCTTCCTCGCCGTCGAGCGTCTGACGGAAGGCGACCGGCGCGAGCGCATCAGGCGCGACAACGGGCCGCTGACCTTCGACACGGTCATGCGCCGCACCGCCAAACACACGCTCTGGCTCATCATCGCGTGGTGGACGGGCGGCGCATGGGTGCTCTACTTCGCCGACGCGCCGACGCTGGTGTATGAGCTCGCGACTTTCACCGCGCCGACCATGGCCTATGTCTGGATCGGCATTCTCACCTTCACCACCTACACCCTCGCCGGCCACATGCGCGAGCAGGTCTGCCTCTACATGTGTCCGTGGCCGCGCATTCAGGCCGCGCTCACCGACGAGGAAGCGCTCAACGTCACCTACCGCTACGACCGCGGCGAGCCGCGCGGCTCGGTGAAGCGCAACGCGGCGCTCCGGGCGAAGGGCGAGCCCGCCGGCGATTGCGTCGATTGCTTCCAGTGCGTCAACGTCTGCCCCACCGGCGTCGATATCCGCCAGGGCAGCCAGCTCGGATGCATCCAGTGCGGGCTGTGCATCGACGCCTGCGATTCGGTGATGGAGAAGATCGGCCGTCCGACGCGGCTCATCGCCTACGACACGGACCGCAACGTCCGCGCCCGCTCCCAGGGCAAGCCGACGCACATCCGTCTCATCCGCTGGCGCACCATCGCCTATGTGGCGATCATCGCCGCGGTGGGCGGCGGGATGCTCTACACGCTGCTCACCCGCTCCACCGCCGGCATCAGCGTGCTGCACGACCGCAACCCGGTGTTCGTGCGCCTCACGGACGGCGCGGTGCGCAACGCCTACACGCTGCGGCTGATCAACAAGAACCGCGACGCGCGCACCTTCACGCTGTCCGTCACGCGCCCGGACGGCACGCCGCTGCCAGGCGCGCAGTTGTCGGCGATCGGCGACGAGGATGCGTCCGACGGCCGCGTCGCCATCACCATCGGCCCCGACCAGACGCGGGAAGTGCGCGCGTTCATCACCGTTCACGACGAGCCGCGCGGCGCCGCCCCCGAGACGGCGGACGTCGTGTTCAGCATCGCGGACGAGAGCGGCGCGTCGGGCGCCAGCGCGCGCGACCACTTCTTCGGCCGATAAAGGGAACGACGCCATGCCGACCATTCTGTCCTCGCCTTCCTCCGCTCCCGCGAAGGAGCGCCGGCTGACCGGGCGCACGGTGCTGCTGTGCCTTCTCGGCTTTTTCGGCTGCGTCACCGCCGTCAATGTCGTGATGATCCGCGCGGCCATCTCGACGCACGGCGGCGCGGAGAAGGTCAGCAGCTACCGCGCCGGCCTCAACTTCGCGCGCGACCGCAGCGCGGCGCAGGCGCAGCAGACGCTCGGCTGGCAGGTCGACATCACGCTGCCGCACCGCGACGCCGCCGTGACGCCGGCCGCCGGCCGGCAGGGATGCGTCATCGCCGCGCACGGCTGCGCGGCCTCAGGCCCCGCGTCCGTTTCGGTCAGGGACGCGGACGGGCGGCCACTGGCGGGCCTCGACGCGCGGCTTGTTCTCGTCCATCCGACCGATTCGCGCCGCGACCGTTCCGTGCCGCTCGCGGACAAGGGCGGCGGCCGCTACGAGGCGGCGATCGACGTGACGCCCGGGAGCTGGGGCGTCGATCTCGATATCGACCGGAACGGCGAACGGATGTTCCGCTCGTCCGGCCGCGTGGTGCTGAACTGAAGGAGGAAGCATGTCGGCCGCCCTTGATCTGACCGGCTTCATCCGCCACGAGAACGGCGCGGCGCGCCTCGATCTCGCCGTCGAGGGCATGACCTGCGCCGCCTGCATCGGCGAGATCGAGCACGGCTTGCGCGAGTTGCCCGGCCTCGTCGGCGCGCGCGTCAACTACAGCCGCCACAGGCTCACGGTGAACTGGGACGAGACGAAACTCGCGCCCGTCGCCATTTTCGAGGCCCTGCGCCGCCTCGGCTATCGCGCCCGGCCCTATGTGGCGCGCGAGGCGGAGGAGACGGAGGCGCGGCGCATGCAGCATCTGCTGAAATGCCTCGCGGTCGCCGGCTTCGCCTCCATGAACGTGATGCTGCTCTCCGTTTCGGTGTGGGCGGGGAATGTCTCGGACATCACGCCCGAGACGCGCGACATGTTCCACTGGATTTCGGCGCTCATCGCGCTGCCGGCCACCGCCTATGCGGGCCAGCCGTTCTTTTCGAGCGCGTGGCGGGCGGTGCGCGGCGGGCGCCTCAACATGGACGTGCCGATCACGCTCGGCATCGGGCTGGGGCTCGGCATGTCCATCGTCGAGACCATGAACCATGCCGAAAACGCCTATTTCGACGCGGCCGTGACGCTGCTGTTCTTCCTGCTCTGCGGCCGGGTGCTCGATCAGGCCATGCGCCGCAAGACGCGCGCGGTGGCGGGCAATCTCGCCGCGCTCAAGGCCGTCACCGCGCGCCGCATCGAGGCTGACGGCACGATCACCCTCGCCCCGGCGGAGAGCTTGCAGCCGGGCGAGCGCGTGATGGTGGCGCCGGGCGAGCGCGTGCCGGCGGACGGGCGCATGCTCTCCGGCGCGAGCGCCGTCGACGAGAGCCTGATCACCGGCGAGACGCACCCGCGTGACGTGGCGGCGGGCGACATCGTTTATGCCGGCAGCCTGAACGGCGGCGGCGCGCTGACGCTCGAAGTAACCGCCGCCGGCCAGGCGACGCTGATCGACGACATCGAGCGCCTGCTCGAATCGGCGCAGGAGGGCCGCTCGCGCTATCTGCATCTGGCCGACAGGGCGGCGCGCGCCTATGCGCCCATCGTCCACGGCGCGGCGCTGATCACGCTGATCGTGTGGATGCTCACCGGCCATTCCTTTCACGATGCGGCGATCACGGCCATCGCGGTGCTGATCATCACCTGCCCCTGCGCGCTGGCGCTCGCCATTCCCGCCGTGCAGGTGGTGGCGGCCGGCGCGCTGTTCCGCGCCAACCTGCTGCTGCATTCCGGCGACGCGCTGGAGCGGCTGGCGGAGGCCGACACGATCGTCTTCGACAAGACCGGCACGTTGACCGTGCCCGATCCGCGCGTCGCCAACGCGGCGGACGTGCCGGCCGACCTGCTGGCCGTGGCGGGGCGGCTCGCGCTCTCCAGCACCCACCCGCTCGCCGCGGCGGTCGCGCGAGAGGCGGGACGCGCCGCGCCGTTCGAGTCCGTGGAGGAACGCCCCGGCGAGGGCGTGCGCACCGCTGTCAATCATATGGAAGCGCGGCTCGGCAGCCCGGCCTTCTGCGGGTTCGACGGCCATCCGCAGCCGGCAAGCGCGGATACCTCGCTGGTGGCGGTCCGATACGGCGACCGGCGGGCGTTGCTCGAAATCCGCCAGACGCTGCGCTCCGACGCCATCGGGGTGGCGCGGGAACTGGCGCGACAGGGCATCCCGCTCGTCATCCTCTCCGGCGACCGGGCGGAAGCGGTCGCGCCCGTCGCGCGGGCGCTCGGCATCGACGACTGGCGGGGCGGGCTGAAGCCGCGGGACAAGATCGACGCGCTCGCCGCCCTCAAGGCGCAGGGGCGCAAGGTGCTGATGGTCGGCGACGGTCTCAACGACGCCCCGGCGCTCGCCGCCGCCCACGTCTCGCTGTCGCCCGTCACCGCCGCCGATCTCACGCAGGCGCAGGCCGACGGCGTGTTCCCCGGCGACCGACTCGCCCCGGTGCTCGCGGCGGTGACGGTCAGCCGCCGGGCACGCCGTCTGATGTTGCAGAATCTCGGCATCGCCGCCATCTATAACCTCATCGCGGTGCCGCTGGCCTTCCTCGGCCATGTGACGCCGCTGGTGGCGGCGGTGGCGATGTCCGGCTCCTCGCTGCTCGTGACGCTGAACGCGCTGCGCGCGCGGGGCGGCGGAAGCGCCGGCGAAGAGCCGCAGGCGGCCCGGCCGGTCCTGCCCGCCGCCATCGTTCGGGAGGGCTTGTCATGACGGTTTTGCTCGTTCTCGTGCCGCTGGCGCTCACGCTGGGCGTGGGCGGCCTCGCCTGCTTCATGTGGTGCATGCGCAACGGCCAGTATGAGGACCTCGAAGGCGCGAGCCTGCGCGTGTTGAGCGACGACGATCTGCCGCCGTCGCATCGCCCGGACGCGCGGGGATGATCGGCGCGTTGACGGCGCGCGCCGGACGGCTCGCCTGTCTGTGCGCGCCCCAGACCCTGATCGCGGACCGCAGCGCCAGCCGCCATGTCGGCCGGCTCGCCATCGGCTTCGCGCTCGCGGTGCTGTCGCAGGTGCTCACATTGGGCACCCTGCCGCTTGCGGGCGCGTTTCTCGCGCCGCAACCGTGGATGGCCTCCCTGCCCTATGCGGCGATGCTGATCGGCGCGACCGCCGCCACGTTCCCCGCTTCCTTCCTCATGGATGCATTCGGCCGTCGCGCCGCCTTCGCGCTCGGCGCGAGTCTGGGCATCGCCGGCGGCGTCATGGCGGCCTGGGCGCTTGCCCACCAGCAGTTCATTCCGCTGGTGCTCGGCGCGTTCTGGCTCGGCATCGCCAGCGGCTTCGGGCTGTTCTACCGGCATGCGGCGGCGAGCGTCACCGGCCCGGCCGACCGGCGGGCGGCGATCGCCGCCGTGTTCGGCGCCGGCGCGCTGGTCGGCCTCGTCGCGCCGTCGCTCGCGGGCTTCGCCGAGGGGCTCGCCGCGCCACGCCTGTTCGTCGGCACGGCGCTGGCGGCGGCCGTGGCGCAGGTCGGCGCCTTCGCGCTGGCGCTCACGCTGCCCGCCGCCTCCCCGCCGGCGGAGGGAGACGCACAAGCGCCTTCCCGCGCGCCGGACTGGCGGGCTTTTGCCGGCGCGACGTTCGCGGGCGTCGTGGCATGGTTCGTCATGACCATGCTGATGGCAGCCGCGCCGCTGGCCATGGCCGGATGCGGCCTTTCTCCCGGCCTCATCTTCGCCGGCGTGTCGTGGCACATGGTGGCGATGTACGCGCCCGCGCTCTTCACCGCCCGCCTGCCGGCAAGCGTGACGCCGCCGATGGTGGCGCTGGGCGGCCTTCTGCTGCTCGCCGGCGGCGTGCCTGTCTTCGCCGTGGCGGAAACGGCCGGCATGTTCACGCTCGCGCTGGCGTTGCTCGGCGCCGGCTGGTCCGTGTGCATCGCCGGCGCAACGCAATGGTTACATGAGACCGGGTTGCACGAAGCCGGCGCGCCTTCCCGCCTCATGCTCGCGCTGCATGACGGCGCGGTGCTGTCGGCTGCGGTCGCCGGCGCGTTCCTCGCCGGGCAGATCGTCGTCGGCCCCTGATGCAATCGTGACATTTGTATGGAGTCCGGCCCTGCACGGGGCATGGCTGCGCTGCAACACGAGCCATTGTCTTATTATTCGAATGCGATAACGCTGGCCTCCCAGAATTGAACCTCTGCGTTGAACCTCTGCGCGCATCGCAGAGCACGACGTCACCTCCCGGCCGGAATCGCCTTCATGCCTTTATCCCTGCTTGCCCTCGCCGCCGCTTCGTTCTGCATCGGCACGACAGAATTCGTCATCATGGGCCTGCTGCCGGAAGTGGCGGCCGATCTCGGCGTCAGCATCCCGGCGGCAGGGCATCTGGTGTCGGGCTACGCGCTCGGCGTGGTTGTGGGCGCGCCGATCGTGGCCATCGCCACCAACGGCCTGCCGCGCAAGGCGACGCTGATCGCCCTCACCTGCGTGTTCATCATCGGCAACGTGCTGTGCGCCATCGCACCTTCCTACTGGCTGCTGATGGGCGCGCGCGTGGTGACGGCCTTCTGCCACGGCGCCTATTTCGGCATCGGCGCCGTCGTGGCGGCGGGGCTCGTGGCGCGCAACCGGCGCGCGCAGGCGGTGGCGCTGATGTTCGGCGGGCTGACGCTCGCCAACATTCTCGGCGTGCCGGCCGGCACGGCGCTCGGCCAGCAGTTCGGCTGGCGCGCCACCTTCTGGGCGGTGGCGCTGATCGGCGTGGCGGCGGCGGCGCTGCTCGTGCTGCTCGTGCCCGCCAACATCGCCAACCCCAAGGCCGGCATCATGCGCGAATTCCGCGTGCTCGGCCGCTCGCAGGTGATGCTGGCGATGGGCATGAGCGTGCTCGCCTCGGCAAGCCTCTTCTGCGTCTTCACCTATATCGCGCCGCTGCTGCGCGAGGTCTCGGGGCTCGCGCCGCATCATGTGACGTGGGTGCTGCTGCTGTTCGGCGTCGGCATCACCATCGGCAACTTCCTCGGCGGACGGCTGGCGGACTGGCGGCTGATGTCGTCGCTCGCGGTCATCTTCGCCGGGCTCATCGGGCTGCTCGTGGCGATGCATTTCGCCGCGCCCGTGTGGCAGGCGGCCGTCGCCGTCATCTTCGTGTGGGGCATCGTGGATTTCGCCGTCACCGCGCCGTTGCAGATCCGCGTGGTCGATACGGCGAGCGAAGCGCCGAACCTCGCGTCGAGCCTCAATCAGGCCGCGTTCAACCTCGGCAACGCGAGCGGGGCGTGGATCGGCGGCACGGCGCTGACGCTGGGCATGGGTTATGACGGCCTGCCGCTCGTCTCCGCCGTGCTGGCCGCCGCGGGCCTTGGCCTGTGCCTGCTATCGCAGGGCCTCGACCGGCGCACTCTCGCCGCGCCCGCGGCCCAATCCTGACCCGCCTTCGACCGCGCCCGCCAGCACGGCGGCCAGCGCGGGCCCGTCCATCGGGCAGTCGGCATCGAGCCAGAGCGCACGGGCGCGCTCCAGCGCCTGCCCCATGCGCGGCCCCGGCGGCACGCCCCGCGCCGCGAGGTGCCGGCCGGACAGCGGAAACACGGGCACCGGCTGCGACCCGTCCGCATAGCGGGCAAGAAGCACGCGCGCATCGTCCGTGACCACGGGCGAGGGTTCGCCATCGGTCACGGCGAGCGCATCGGCCACGGCCGGAAGCCCGCGCAGAACGGCGAGGCGGCGCAACGCGCGGGCGTCGAGCGGCTCCCGCCGGCCATGCAGATGGGCGATGGCCGCCCCCGCCCGCGACAGGCGCTCGTGCTCGCCGTTCGACAGCCGCAGCCGCTCGCGCAACCGCTCCGCATCCTCGGGAATGGTAACGCAAAGCGCGGCAAGCCGCAGCAGCCCGTCGCCCGAACCGGCGCAGACGCGCGCGAAGCGCCCGGTTTCCGCGACGCCGCCCGTCATCATGGGCAGGAAACCGGTATCGCAAAGCACCGTCACGGCCGCGACCGCCCCCCGGGCGACGAGAATGCGCAAAAGCTCCGATCGCACGCGCTCGCGCGACAGCCGGAAAAGCCCCCCGCGCGCGCGGATGCAGGCCGAAAGGCCCTCTGCGTCGAGCGGCCCCTCGCCGTAATCGGCCCAGAAACGGAAGAAGCGCAGGATGCGCAGATAATCCTCGCGGATGCGCGTTCCCGCGTCGCCGATGAACCGCACCCGCCGCGCCGCGATATCCGCGAGGCCGCCGGTGAAATCGTGGATGACGCCCTGCCGGTCGAGATAAAGCGCGTTGATGGTGAAGTCGCGCCGCCGCGCATCCTCGCGAAAATCGGTGCCGAAGGCCACCTCGGCATGGCGGCCGTCCGTCTCGACGTCGCGGCGCAGGGTGGTGATCTCGAAAGGCCGCCCGTCCGCGACGACGGTGACGGTGCCGTGCTCGATACCGGTCGGCACCGCCTTCAGCCCCGCCGCCTGCGCCAGCCGCATCACGTCGCGCGGACGGGCCGTCGTGGCGCAGTCGATGTCCTTCACCGGCATGCCGAGCAGCGCGTTGCGCACCGCCCCGCCGACGACGCGCGTCTGCGCCCCCTCCGCGTCGACGGCGGCGAGGATGCGCCGCAAGGCGTCGTCGTCGAGCAGTTCCCGCACATGCGCGGAACCGTTCATCGGAAATGCCCCGGCACCAGCCTGCCGTCCTCGATATGCGAGGGCACGTAAGCGCCCGTGTGCCGCTCCGCCGTGAGACCGGCGATGAGGAAACCCGCGATGGCGGTGAGAAGGCCGGCCAGCATGAGCCACGGGATATGCCCGTCCCACGCCTCGCGCGTGAGGGGGCTGCGCCGGCGCAGCCACAAATAGATGCCGAACAGGACGAACGGGCTCAGGAAAAGGACGAGTGCCTCGAAAACGGCGCGTGTCATCGCGCGATTCCGCGCTTTCGGCAGGCTGTCATGGCGCGTAGAGCCTTTCGTAAAGGTTGCGGATAATGCCCGCGGTCGCTCCCCATATATAGCGATCGCCCCATGGCATCGCATAATAATGACGCAGCGTGCCGTGCCATTCGCGGGCATGCCGCTCATGATGGTTGACGTTCATCAGGAAATCGAGCGGCACCTCGAACACGTCGTCGACCTCGCCGGGGTTGGGGCGCGGCGAAAAGCGCGCATCGACGAGCCCCACCACCGGCACGATGGCGTAGCCGGTCGCCGACAGATAGCCGTCGAGATAGCCCAGCGGGCGCACGAGCGAGGCCGGCAGGCCGATCTCTTCGTCGGCCTCGCGCAGCGCCGCCGCAAGCGGCGAGGCATCGCCGGGATCGATCTTGCCGCCCGGAAAGGCGATCTGCGCCGGATGCTGGCGCAGGCCGGCGGCGCGCCGGGTGAGCAACATCGAATAGCGGACGCCCGATTCCGCCGTTCGCTCATCCGTCGCACGGCGGATGAGCGGCACCAGCACGGCGGCATCGCGAACCGGCGAGATATCCGGCAGGGGATTGCCAAGCGCGTGGTCGCCGGCCACGGGCGGCGCCGCGCTGTCCGGCGGATCGCGGAACAGGCGCGCGCCAAGCCGGGCGACCAGATCGTCGCCCATGGTATCCGCCGTCATCAGGCGCTCCCTTCGTCGAAAAAGTCCGCCCGCCGGGCGATGGGAAAGAACGCCTCGCCCGAAGCGACGCCGACGACAGCCGCGCCGTCGACCGTCCGCTCCTCCGCGAGCGCCAGCAGATCGCCCACCAGCGCGCGCGTCAGCCGCGCCCAGAGATCGCCGCGCACCCTCACATAGGGGCGGAAGCCGCCCGCCGCGTCGACGGAGAAGCGCAGCGGGCAAGCCTCGCCCACCTCGACCGCATCGTCGACGTTGGTGCGGAAATGCAGGCGGCCGGTGGCCGGATCGACGGCCATCTCCACGGCGAGGAACGGCACGTCATCAACCTTTATCCCCACTTTTTCGAAGGGCGTGACAAGAACGTAACGCTCTCCCTCGCGGCGCAGAATGGAGGCGAAAAGGTTGACCAGCGCGGCCCTGCCGATGGGCGTGCCCTGATAGAACCACACGCCGTCGGCGGCGATCCGCATGTCGATGTCGCCGCAGTCGGGCGGGTTCCATCGCTCCACACCCTCGCGCGCGCCCGCGCCGCGGGCGGCGGAAAGCAGGCGCGCGAGCCCCTGCGGTGTTTCCGGCGCTGTCGTCATGTTCATCTCCCCGCGTGACCATTGCACGTTCGCGCGGTGCGACGATACGCCGACATCGCGCCTTTTTTCGGCTTTGCCCGATTCATGACATCGATCAACATCATATCATACCCCCGGATCGCCCGATTCCCGGCACGGCGCTTGACTGGCGAGACACAAGCGCCCAACAAGGAAACGCAGGGGCGAGCCAGCTCGTTCACAAACGCCATGTTGCACAGGAACGGACACGATGACAGCCGCAGCACCCGATGACGCGACCATCGCCGCCACCGCCATCGTCGCGCAGGCCGAAGCCGCGCTCAGTGCCATCGCGCGGGCGCGGGAGGCCATCGGCGCCGTCATCTTCGGGCAGGAGCGCGTCGTCGAACTCGCGCTCGTCACGCTGCTCGCGGGCGGCCACGGCCTGCTCGTCGGCGTGCCGGGCCTCGCCAAGACGCGCCTCGTGGAAACGCTGGGCACCGTGCTCGGCCTCGACAGCCAGCGCGTCCAGTTCACGCCGGACCTGATGCCCGCCGACATCCTCGGCAGCGAGATCCTCGACGAATCGACCGCCGGCCAGCGCAGCTTCCGCTTCATCCGCGGGCCGATCTTCACCCGCCTGCTGATGGCCGACGAAATCAACCGCGCCAGCCCGCGCACGCAATCCGCCCTCCTGCAAGCCATGCAGGAAGGTTTCGTCACCGTCGCCGGCGTGCGCCACGACCTGCCGCAACCCTTTCACGTTCTCGCGACCCAGAACCCCATCGAGCAGGAGGGCACCTACCCGCTGCCCGAGGCGCAGCTCGATCGCTTCCTGCTGCAAATCGATGTCGGCTATCCCGACCGCGACACCGAACGGCGCATCCTGCTGGAGACCACCGGCACGCGCGAGGCGGTCGCCACCGCGGCCATCAGTGCCGACACGCTCGTTTCCATCCAGCGGCTCGTGCGCCGGCTGCCGGTGGGCGACAGCGTGGTCGAGGCCATTCTCGACCTCGTGCGCTCCGCCCGCCCCGGCGAGGACGGGCCGGCGGAGGGGCGCGCCGGCGCCGACAAACTCGCCATATCCGACAAACTCGCCATATCCGACAAACTTGCTTGGGGGCCGGGGCCGCGCGCCAGCCAGGCGCTGACGCTGGCCGCCCGCGCGCGCGCGCTGGTGCAGGGCCGCCTCGCGCCTTCGCTGGACGACGTGCGCGCCTTGGCCGAGCCCGTGCTCAAGCACCGCATCGCCCTCACCTTCGCGGCGCGCGCGGAAGGTGAGACGGTGGAGGGCGTCATCGCCCGCATCACGGCGCGCATCTGATAGCGGAATGCACGTTTTTGCAATACGATAGATTGATTTATTCAACGGATATGTAAGCATGGCGCGTGTGGCGATCCTGCCGGACCAGAGCCGCTTTCCCGGCCAGGGAGAGCAAGGCGCGGCGCGCGCGCTCGCCGCCCGTCTGCCGCGCCTCGTGCTGGAGGCGCGGCGGGTCGCGATCAGCCTCGCCCACGGCATCCACGGCCGGCGCAGGGCGGGACCGGGCGAGAACTTCTGGCAGTTCCGGCCCTTCATGTCGGGCGAATCCGCCGGGCGGATCGACTGGCGGCGCTCCGCCCGCGACGGCCGGCTCTATGTGCGCGAGCGCGAGTGGGAA
The DNA here is from genome assembly GCF_050946405.1 of Pseudochelatococcus sp. NCBI lineage: Bacteria > Pseudomonadati > Pseudomonadota > Alphaproteobacteria > Hyphomicrobiales > Chelatococcaceae > Pseudochelatococcus > Pseudochelatococcus sp. The sequence goes on along the minus strand of NZ_JBMNUS010000002.1, from coordinate 321,756 downwards.
GCGGCGCAGACCGTCGGGCTGTGGATCGACCGTTCCGTTTCCATGGCCTTCGCCTCGTCGCTCGCCGGCGCGCCGAAGGTGGAGCGCGCCATCGTGCTGGGGCTAGCGCTGGCCGATACATTGGTCGCGGCGGGCGAGCGGGTGGGCTTTCTCGGCCTGATGGCCCCGCGCGCCACGCGCCGCATCGCGGAGCAGATCGCCGGCGCGCTGGCGCACGACCATGCCGGCGCCGACCGCGACCTGCCGCCGGAAACGCCGCTCAGGCGGCGCAGCGAGCCGCTGCTGATCGGCGATTTCCTCGTGCCGCTTCCCGATATCGAACGCGCCGTCGCCTCCATCGCCGCGAACGGCGCGCGCGGCCATGTGCTGCTCGTGGTCGATCCGGCGGAGGAAACCTTTCCCTTCGACGGGCAGGCGGAACTGGAGGACCCCGAAAGCGGCGCGCGCCTGCATCTGGGCGACGCGGCGGCGTGGGGAGAGGATTACCGGCGGCGGTATCTCGCCCATCGCGAGGGGCTGCGCGCCCTCCTCGCGCGCCACGGCTTCACGCTCACGGTGCATCACACCGACAGGCCGGCGAGCGAGGCGGCGCTGAGGGTGCTCACGCTGCTCGCCAGCCGCCGCGACGGAGGCGCCTGATGCCCGGCCTCGACCTTTTCGGACTGCCGCTCGCCTTCGCCGCGCCGCTGGCGCTGCTGGCGCTCGCGGGCCTGCCGGCGCTGTGGCTGCTGCTGCGGGTGACGCCGCCCGCGCCCCGGCGCATCGCCTTTCCGCCGCTCGGCATCGCGCTCGACCTCGCGCCCCGCCGCCAGACGCCAGCGCGCACGCCGTGGTGGCTGTTGCTGCTGCGGCTGCTGATCGCGGCGCTGATCATCCTCGCCGCCGCCTGGCCGGCGTGGAACCCGCTGCCCGCCCTGCCGGGCGGCGGGCCGGTGCTGCTGCTTGTCGACAACGGCTTTTCGGCCGCCCGCGACTGGGCGGCGCGCACGGGCGCGGCGCGCGACATCCTCGCCGCCGCGAGCCGCGACGGCCGGCCCGTCGCGCTGGTGGGGCTGGCGGACGCGCCGGCGGAGATCGCACCCGGCAGCGGCGCGGAAACGACCGAGCGCCTGCGGGCCGCCGTTCCGCGCGCCCACGCGGCGGACCGCGCCGCGCATCTGCCCGCCATCGCCCGCTTTCTCGACGCGCACGCGGATGCCGCCGTCGTCTGGATCAGCGACCGGACAACGCTCGGCGCGGCCGGCGGCGGCGTGCCGGAGGGAGACGCCGCCTTCGCCGCGCGCCTCGACGCGCTGCGCGGCCAGCGCGCGCTCGCCGTGCGCGCGGACGCCTTTCCGGCTACGCTGACGCTCGCCGGCAGCCGCAACGCGCGTGACGGCCTCATGGTGACGGTGGCCCGCGCCGACGCACGCGCGCCCGCGCAGGGGCGGCTGCGGGCCGTCGATTTCAGGAGCCTGCCGCTCGGCGAAACGCCTTTCGCCTTCGACGGCGACGCGCTGACGGCGACGGCCTCCTTCGACCTGCCGATCGAGATCCGCAACGCGGTGGCGCGCATCGACATCGCCGGCGAGAATTCCGCCGGCGCGGTGACGCTCGTTGACGACCGCCAGCGCCGCCATCGCGTCGGCCTCGTTTCCGGCGCGGGCGCGGATACGGCGAGCCAGCCCCTTCTCGCGCCGACCTTCTATCTCTCTCGCGCGCTGGAGCCCTATGCGGAACTGCGCGAGCCGCGCGGCACGCTGCCCGACGTGGTCTCGCGCCTGATCGCGGAAAACGCGACGGTGATCGCGCTCACCGACATCGGCGTCATCGACCGCGAAACGGCCGCGAAGCTGGAAGCCTTCGTCGCGGAGGGCGGCGTGCTGCTGCGCTTCGCCGGCCCGCGCATGGCCAACAGCGACGAGACGCTGGTGCCGGTGCGGCTGCGGCAGGGCGAGCGCACCATCGGTGGCGCGCTCTCGTGGGACATGCCGAAGACGCTCGCGCCCTTCCCCGAAACGAGCCCGTTCCACGGGCTCGACGCGCCGCCGGAAATCACCGTGACGCGCCAGGTGCTGGCCGAGCCGGACGCCGACCTCAACCGCCGCACGTGGGCGGCATTGTCGGACGGCACGCCCATCGTCACCGCCGAGCGGCGCGGCGACGGGCATATCGTGCTGGTGCATGTCACGGCGGATGCCACATGGTCGAACCTGCCGCTGTCCGGCACGTTCGTCGACATGCTGCGCCGGATCGTCGGCATGGCCGGCCGCGACGCCGGCGCGCGGGACGAGACGGAAACCGGAACCGCCGCCGAAACCGCCTCGCCGCTGCGCACGCTGGACGGCTTCGGCGTCTTCCGCCGCCCGCCCGCCGATGCGCGGCCGGTGGCGCGCACCGGGGCGGTGCGCGCCTCGCGCGATCATCCGGCCGGCTTCTACGGCACCAACGAGGCGCCGCTCGCGCTCAACGCCCTCGCCGAGGGCGACCGGCCCGCGCCGCTCGACCTCGCGCCGGTGGCCGCCGCCGTCACGCCGCTGTCGGCGCCGCCGGGCATCGACCTGCGGCTGCCGCTGTTCCTCGCCGCTTTGCTGCTGTTCATGGCCGATACGCTCGTCAGCACCGTCATCGGCGGCCGGTGGCGCAGACGCGCGCCCATGCGGACCGGCACCGCGCTGCCCGCGCTGCTGCTGGCTGCGGCGCTTGGGACCGTAACGCTCGCCATCCTGCCCGCCCCCCGCGCGCAGGCGCAGGAGACGCTCACCGACATCGACAGGCAGGCCGCGCTGCACACCCGCCTCGCCTATGTCATCACCGGCAACGCGGAAGTGGATGAGACGAGCCGCGCCGGCCTCGCCGGGCTGGGAGAGGAACTGGCCTTCCGCACGTCCTTCGAGCCGGCCGATCCCATCGGCGTCGATCCGGCGAGCGACGAACTCGCCTTCTACCCGCTGATCTACTGGCCCATCGCCGCCGATGCGCCGGCCCCTTCCGAGACGGCGCTGCGCCGGATCGACGCCTACATGAAGGCGGGCGGGACGGTGATCTTCGACACCCGCGACGCCTGGAGCCAGGACGCCCGGAGCCAGGACGCCGGCAGCGCGCCCACGGCCGAGACGACGCGGCTGCGGCAGATGCTGGCGGGCATCGACATCCCGGAGCTGGAGCCCGTACCGCCGGACCATGTGCTCACCAAGACCTTCTTCCTGATGGATCATTTCCCGGGCCGCTACGCCACCGGCCAGACATGGGTGGAATCGCTGCCCCCCGCGCAGGAGGGCGAGCCGCGCCCGGCGCGCGGCGGCGACAACGTGTCGCCGATCATCATCACCGCCAACGACCTCGCCGCCGCCTGGGCGCTCGACGATTTCGGCAACCCGCTCTACCCCACCGTGGGCTCGAACCCGGACCAGCGCGAGATGGCCGCGCGCGGCGGCATGAACATGGTCATGTACGTGCTCACCGGCTCCTACAAGGCGGATCAGGTGCATGTGCCGGCCCTTCTCGACCGGCTCGGGCAATAGGGGACGCGAATGCTTGCGGATGCCCTTCCCATCTTCGCCTTTTCGCCCACCCTCGCCTTCTCGCCGCTGCTGCCGCCCGCGGCGCTGGCGGGACTGGCGCTGGCGGCATGCGTCGTCATGCTCGTCGCCGTCTTCGGACGCGGCCTGTGGAGCGGCCTGCTGCGGGGCGTCGCGATGGCGCTGCTCATCGGCGCGCTCGCCAATCCGGCGCTTGTCTCGGAGGAACGCGAACCGCTCAACGATATCGCCGTCGTCGTCACCGACCGCAGCGCCTCGCAGAAGCTGGGCGCGCGCGAGGCGCAGACGACCGCCGTCAGCGAGGAGGTCGCCCGGCGGCTCGCCGCCCTTCCCGGCGTGGAGGTGCGGCGCGTCGAGATGGCGGAGGGAGACGGCGGCGACGGCACGCGCCTCTTCGGCGCGCTGGCGCGCACGCTCGCCGACGTGCCGGCGGAGCGGGTCGCCGGCGCCATCCTGATCACGGACGGCGTGGTGCACGACATCCCCGCGACGGCGGGCGCGCTGGGCTTCACCGCGCCGCTGCACGCGCTCGTCACCGGCGAGCGGCAGGAACGCGACCGGCGCGTGGCGCTGGTCGACGCGCCGCGTTTCGGCATCGTCGGGCGCACCCAGACCGTGCGCGTGCTCATCGACGAGCGCGGCGGCACGGGCACCGCCCGGCTGACGGCGCGCCGCGACGGCACCTTGCTCGGATCGGTGCAGGCGCCCACCGGGCGGCCGGTGCCGCTGTCCATTCCGATCGACCACCCCGGCCCCAACGTGCTGGAGCTGGAAGTCGAGCCGCTCGCGGGCGAAATGACGGACGCCAACAACCGCGCCGTGCTGACCATCGAGGGCGTGCGCGACAAGTTGCGGGTGCTGCTGGTCTCGGGCGAGCCGCATCCGGGCGAGCGGACGTGGCGCAACCTGCTGAAATCGGACGCCAACGTCGATCTCGTGCATTTCACCATCCTGCGCCCGCCGGAGAAGCAGGACGGCACGCCGATCAACGAGCTGTCGCTCATCGCCTTTCCCACCCGCGCGCTGTTTCAGGAGCGGATCGGGGATTTCGACCTGATCATCTTCGACCGCTACGCCAATCTCACGGTGCTGCCGCCGATCTATTACGACAACATCGCCGACTACGTGCGCAACGGCGGCGCGCTGCTGCTCGCCGCCGGCCCCGAGTTTTCCGGCGCATCGAGCGTGGCGCGCACCTCGCTCGGCGCCATCCTGCCGGCGACGCCGGACGGGCGCATCCACGAGACGGATTTCCGCCCGCGCGTGACGGGCACCGGCAGCCGCCACCCGGTGACGCGCGATCTGCCCGGCGGCGCATCGAACTGGGGCATGTGGCTGCGCCAGATCGGCGCGCAGGTGCATGGCGGCGACATTCTCATGGACGGGGCCGACGCCCTGCCGCTGCTCGTTCTCTCGCGTCACGAGCGCGGGCGCATCGCGCTGCTGCTGTCGGATCACGCCTGGCTGTGGGCGCGCGGTTTTCAGGGCGGCGGGCCGCATGTCGACCTGCTGCGCCGCCTCTCGCACTGGCTGATGCGCGAACCGGCGCTGGAGGAGGAAGCGTTGCGCGCCACGGCCCGCGACGGCATCATCGCCATCGAGCGCCAGACGATGGCCGACGCGCCGCCGCCCGTCACGCTCACCGCCCCGGACGGCCGGACGCAGACCGTGACGCTCGCGCCGGTCAAGCCGGGCCTGTTTTCCGCTTCCGTCGAGAATCGCCAGCTCGGTCTCTATCGCCTGACGGACGGCACGCTTTCCGCTTTCGTCAACGCAGGGCCGGACAATCCGCGCGAACTCGCCGACGTGTTCAGCGACACCGCCCGCCTTTCGCCGCTCGCGCGGGCCACGAGCGGCTCGGTGCGGCGGGTGACGGACACGGACGGCGCACCGCCGGCCGTGCCGCGCATCGAACTCGTTCATGCGGGTTCCGCCTTCGCGGGCGACGGCTGGATCGGCCTGCGCCCGAGCGGCAGCGCGGTGGTGCGGGGCGTGCGCGAATTTCCGCTCGGCATCGGCCTCGCCGGCCTCGCGCTGATCATCTGGGCGGCGCTCGCGGCGTGGATCGTGGAAAGCCGGCGGCGCGGGGCCTGACGTTCAGAAGGGCCTGACGCTCAGGCGACGGCGGCAGCCGCCAGCGGCCGCACCGGGCCGTGCGCGGCGTCGAACGCGCCTTCGCGCAATTCGCAATAGAGAAAGCGGGCGGGATCGACCGGCCCCGGCAGGATCAGCCGGCCGGGGGGCACCACGCGAAAGCCGAATCGCCGGTAATAGGGCTCGTCGCCGACCAGCACGACAAGGCCGTGTTCCGCCTGGCGCGCCGCATCGAGCGCCGCCTGCATCAGCGCCGCGCCGATGCCGCGATCCATGAACGCCGGTTCCACCGTCAGCGGCCCCAGCACGAGGGCCGGCACCTCGCCCGCCCTTACCTGCGTCAGCCGGATGGAGCCGACGATCAACGTGCCGACATGGGCGCAGAACGACAGATCGGCCATCGGCGGCATGCCCTCGCGCAGGCGGTAGGCGGTGCGGGCGAAGCGCCCCGGTCCGAAGGCACGCTCGTGCATGCGCTCGATGGCGTCGTGATCGGCGGGGTGTTCGCGGCGAATGGTGAGTGCAAGAGAAGTCATGAAAGGCAATCGCGAAATGCGGGCAGCCGGAACGGCCGCCACGAAACAACGGACCTCGCCTTGCGCACGCGCGTCAGGCCGGCGCAAGCGAGAGATACATCACGGCGCGCATGGAAGCGCGCACGCGCGTGCATCGTCGTCGCAGGGATTGCCGGTCCATCGTCATCATCAAAACCTTTCCGAAGCGGCATCTATCATCGAAGCGGCAAACTGTCCATCGGCCTGTGACGGCCCCGGAGCGCAACCTTGACCCGCGCGACACGCGGAAGATGCCGTCCCGTCTCTTGTCAGCGCATCAAAGTTCCCCGAAAAGGCGCACACGCTCCCGGTTTGATGCTATAGGGCGCAGGAAAATGCGGGATTCTGCCCGGAGGTCTCATGCTCGTCGCGCATCTGTCGGACGCCCACATCGGCCCGCTGCCGCCCGTGCTGCTGCGCGAGCTGCTCGGCAAACGCCTGACAGGCTTCATCAACTGGAAACGCGGACGTGCGCAGGCGCACGACATGGCGCTGCTCGCGCGCATGCTGGACGATATCGCCAGCCACCGTCCCGACCACATCGCGATGACGGGCGACATCGCGAACATCGGCCTTGCCGGCGAGTTTCCGGCGGCGCGGGCGTTTCTGGAGCGGCTCGGCCCGCCCGAGCGGGTAAGCTTCGTGCCCGGCAACCACGACGCCTATGTGCCCGCCGCGCTCGCGCCGATGCAGCGGATGCTGGCGCCATGGATGACCGGCGACGGAGCGCAGGAAAACCCGTTTCCCCAAGAAAACCCGTTTCCCCGAGAAAACCCGTTTCCGTATGTGCGCCGGCGGGAAGGCGTCGCGTTCGTCGGCCTGTCGTCCGGCGTGCCGACGCTGCCCTTCCTCGCCAGCGGCACGCTGGGCGGGGCGCAGCTCGCCGCGCTCGCGGATATTCTGGCCGATCTCGGGCAAGCCGGGCTGTGCCGCATCGTGATGATCCACCATCCGCCGCATATCGGCGGGGCGAAGCCCGGACGCGGCCTGACGGATGCCGCCGGCTTCGAGCGCGCGCTCGCGCGGGCCGGCGCGGAACTCGTCCTGCACGGCCACAACCACAGGGCCTCGCTGGCGGCGATCGCAGGCCCCGGAGGCATGCAGGTGCCCGTTCTCGGCGTGCCCTCGGTCTCGGCGATCCACGGCACGCTGGATCGGCGGGCGGGATATCACCTGCTCGACATCGCCGCCGACGGCGCGCGCTCGCGCATCGCGCTGACCACGCGCGGCCACGATCCGCAAACCGGCGTCATCGCCGCCATCGACCGGCGCACGATCAGATAAGCGCCCGCCACCACAGCACAGCGTAAAAGGCGGAGGCGCCGAAGAGCGCGCCGAGCATGAACGGAAACAGCCAGTTTCCGCCCTTGGCACGGCGGGCATCTCGTCCGACGTCGCTCTTCCGCGCGTCGTCCGCGCCACCCGCCCCGGATGCGGCGGCTTCCGCCGGCGCTTTTTCCGCCGCCTTTTCCCCTTCCCCGGCGAAAACCGCGGCAGCGGGCTCTCCGGCAAGCGCCTCCCGCAGATCGACCACCGGAATGATCAATTGCGCCTTCCGCCGCGCCCTCGCAGCTTCGTCACTGTCCTCGCTCACTTTCTGCTCCCGCTGTGTTCGACAGCCGGCGGCGCAGCCAGCGCGTTACCGGCCGTTCAATCACCAGATGGACTGCGAGAGCCAGTATTACCGCAACCGACAAAGCAATGACGACATAAGTCCGGGGGTCGATATTCGCATCGGCTAGAAGCAAGCGCACGGCACGCAATGCGAAGGGATGAAAGAGGTAGAGCGCGTAGGAGGCATCGCCCAGCACCACGAACGGCCGCAAGAGGGGCGACGGCCCGCGCGCCTCGGACCCGAGAACCGCGGCCGCCACCAGCATCGCCGCCGGAACGCCCCACGCGACGGCGCGGTCGATGCCGTCCGCGGTCAGGTCGTCGTGCAGCATGCGGATCGCCATCGCCGCCAGCAGCACCCGCAGGACGACGCCCGGTCGCCAGCCGGCCTCGCGCGCGGCGACGGCGATCCAGGCGATCCACAGGCCGAAGACGAACTCCAGCACCAACGGCTCCGCCCAGAACGCCAGCGGCATGGGCAGCGCCACGAGCTGGCCGAGCCCCGCCAGCACGGCGAAGAACAGAGTCATCGCGACCGACGCCGACCGGCCGGGCAGCGCGATGGCAAGCGCGAACACAAGGTAGAACGCCATTTCGTAATTCAGCGTCCAGCCCAGCGAGAACACCGGCTGCGCCACGCCGAGACCGTTGAGATAGGGCCAGAACAGGAAGGAGGCGGCGATCTCCGCCGCATCCGGCGCGGGGCTGTTCAGCGCGCGCGGCAGCAGCAGGCCGATAGCGAGAAAGGCCGCGGTCGCCAGCCAGTAGAGCGGCACGACGCGGATGAGGCGGCGCGTCAGGAACGTGCGCGCGGCTCCCGGCGCCGCGAACAGGCGGCGGGACGAATGGACGATGATGAAACCGGAAATGACGAAGAAGATGTCGACGCCCGCCTCCCACGGCAGCGAGCGGTCGGGCGCGAAGCCGCCGGGACCGGCGAAGTGCAGGGCATCGAACTGCGCATGATGGAACACGACGAACACGGCCGCCACCGCGCGCAGCACCTGCACCAGCGCGAATCTGCGCGACGGCGCCGGCGTCTCGCGTTGCGGGCGTGGCAGGCGCAGGAACATCAGCCCACCAGCAGGCGGTCCTCCGCCAGCGCCTCGCCGCGCGCGCGGCGGAACTGATCGAGCAGGTCCTCGATGGTCAGCCCCGCGCGCTTCGCGCCCGCGACGTCGAGCAGGATACGGCCCTCGTGCAGCATCACCGTGCGCGTGCCGAAATCGAGCGCATGACGCATGGAATGCGTGACCATCAGCACCGTGAGATTGAAACGCGCCGCCAGATCGCGGGTGAGGTCGAGCACGAACTCCGCGTTGCGCGGATCGAGCGCCGCCGTATGCTCGTCGAGCAGCAGCACGCTGGAGGGCGCAAGCGTCGCCATGACGAGCGACAGCGCCTGGCGCTGGCCGCCGGACAGCGACCCCATCGGCTGATCGAGGCGATCCTCGAGCTTGAGATTCAGCTCCTCGATGCGCGCGCGGATCTGCGACAGGCGCGAGGAACGCAGCGCCGGCAGGAAGGAGCGCCGCCGCCCGCGCGAGGCGGCGAGCGCGAGATTTTCCGCGATCGACAGATTGCCGCAACTGCCCGCGAGCGGGTCCTGAAACACACGCGCGACATGGCGCGAACGCGCTTCCGCCGGCACGCGGGTGACATCGTTGCCCGCAAGCAGCACCCGGCCGGAAGTGGGCCACACGTCGCCCGCGATGGCGCCGAGCAGCGTCGATTTGCCCGCGCCGTTCGAGCCGATGACGGACAGGAACTCGCCTTCGCCCAGCCGCAGCGAAACGCCGCGCAACGCCGTGCGCTCCAGCGGCGTGCCGGGATTGAACGTGACGACGAGATCGCGCACCTCGATCATGACGACGCCCCCGTGCGCAGCTTGCCGCGCACCTTGCCGCGCAGTTTCGGCAGCACCAGCGCCACCAGCACCAGCAGCGCCGTCGCGAGATTGAGATCGGACGCCTGAAGCCCGAGCATGTCGATGGACAACGCCGTCTGCACCGCGAGGCGGTAGATCACCGCCCCGACCACGCAGCCGATGAGCGCCCAGAAAATGCGCCGGCCGGGAATGAACGTCTCGCCCACGATCACCGCCGCCAGACCGACGACGATGGTGCCGACGCCCGCGGTGACATCGGCGAAACCGTTGGTCTGCGCGAACAGCGCCCCGGCAAGCCCCACCAGCGCGTTGGACAGCATGACGCCGGCGATGACCTGCACGCCCGTGCGCACGCCCTGGGCGCGGGCCATGCGCGGATTCGCACCTGTCGCGCGCATGGCGAGCCCCGCCTCCGAACGCAGGAACGCCGCCACGAGCGCGACTGCGATCAGCACCACCACGGCGAGGAACAGCGGCCGCACATATTCGTCCGCCAGCACGCCGCCGAGCCAGGGCGTCAGCACCGTCGCTTCCGTGAGCAGCGCCACGTTCGGCCGGCCCATGATCCGCAGGTTGACGGAAAAAAGCGCGATCATGGTCAGGATCGACGCCAGCAGATGCAGCACGCCGAAGCGCACCGTCACGAAGGCGGTGACAAAGCCGGCAAGCGCGCCGGCCACGACGCCGGCCGCCGTCGCCAGCCACGGATCGACGCCTGAGACGAGCATGACGGCGGTGACGGCCGCCCCCAGCGGGAAGGAGCCATCGACGGTGAGGTCGGGAAAATCGAGCACGCGGAACGACAGATAAACGCCCACCCCGACGAGCGCATAGATCAGTCCGAGTTCGATGGCGCCCAGCAGGGCGATACTGCTCATGATTCTGCGAACACCTGCACGAAAAACAAGGATCGGCGTGCGAAAGCACGCCGATGCCGCGTTGTCAATTTCATTTGCCCGATCGTCGGCGAAAGCCGCGGCGTCAGTCGACCACCTTGACCGCGCGCGCCAGCGCCGCTTCCGGCAGGGTAACGCCGATTTTCGCCGCCACGCCCTTGTTCAGATAGAGATCGGTGCCCTGCGCGAATCGCACCGGCAGATCGCCGGGCTTTTCGCCCTTGAGGATACGCGCCGCCAGTTCGCCGGTCTGCTCGCCGACCTGCCTGTAGTTGAAGCCCACCGAAGCCAGCGCGCCGCGCGCCACGCTGTCGGTATCCGCCGCATAGAGCGGGATCTTCGCCGCGACGAGCGCGCCGGACACCGCTTCGAGCGCGGAAACGACCGTGTTGTCGGTGGGCACGAAGGCCGCATCCGCCTTGCCGACCAGCGAGCGCGCCGCGCCCTGCACTTCCGCCGTCTTCGTCGCCGGGGCCTCGACCACCGTCAGGCCGACCTTTTCCGCCGCTTCCTTCAGCTCCCGCACAGACGTCACCGAATTGGGCTCGCCGGGATTGAACAGCACGCCGACGGTCTTCACATCCGGCGTCAGCTCGCGAATCAGCGCCACCTGATCATCGATCGGCGCACGGTCCGACACGCCGGTGACGTTGCCGCCGGGCTTCTCCGCCGAAGCCACGAGCTGCGCACCGACCGGATCCGTCACGGCGCTGAACACCACCGGGATGGTCTTCGTCGCCGCCGCCAACGCCTGCGCGGAAGGCGTGGAAATGCCGATCACCACCGCCGGCCGCTCGCCCACGAACTTGCGGGCGATCTGCACCGCCGTCGCCGGCTGGCCCTGCGCGCTCTCGAAAACGACCGCGATTTCCTTGCCGTCGTTGAAGCCGGCCTTCGCCAGCGCCGCGACCGCGCCTTCGTGCACGGCGTTGAGCGCCGGGTGATCGACGATCGCCGTGATGGCGACCTTCTGCGCCTGCGCGAGCGCCGGCGCGGCGACACCGCCAGCGAGCAACAGGGCGGCGGCGCCCCACACAATCCTTCTCATCTTCAACCCCCGTCCCTCGTTGTCAAATCCGTTGCCGCTCATGCGCCGCCGAGCCGGACGCTGGGCGCGCGCGTGCCGATGATGCCGCGAGGACGCCAGACCATCAGCAGAACCATGGCGGCCCCGAACATCAGCATGCGGAACTGCGCCAGATCGCGCGAGAACTCCGGTATGGCGATGACCGCGATCGCGGCGATGACCACACCCGTCTGGCTGCCGAGGCCCCCGAGCACGACGATCATCAGCACCAGCGCCGATTCCCAGAAGGTGAAGCTTTCGGGACTCACCAGCCCCTGCCGCGCGGCGAAGAACGTGCCCGCGAAACCGCCGAACATCGCGCCGATGGCGAAGGCCGACAGCTTCACGCGCGTCACGTTGAGGCCCAGCGACCGGCAGGCGATCTCGTCCTCGCGCAGCGCCTCCCACGCCCGCCCGATGGGCAGCCGGCGCAGCCGCATGGAGACGAAAGCGGTGATCAGCACCAGCACGAAGATCACATAATAAAGGAATACGACGCGATGGATCGGCGCATAGGCGATGCCGAAAAGCTCGTGGAAGGCGGTGCCCCCTTCCGGCGCCCGGCTGGCGAAGGGAAACCCGAAGAAGGTCAGGCGCGGAATGCCGCCCACGCCGTTCGGCCCGCCGGTCAGCGCATCGAAATTGATCAGCACCACGCGGATGATCTCGCCGAACCCCAGCGTGACGATGGCGAGATAGTCGCCGCGCAGCCGCAATACCGGAAAACCGAGCAGGATGCCGAAAAACGCCGCCAGAATCCCGGCGAGCGGCAGGCAGATCCAGAACGACATGCCGTATGTCGTGGACAGCAGCGCGAAAGCATAGGCGCCCACGGCGTAGAAGGCGACATAGCCGAGATCGAGCAGCCCCGCGAGGCCGACGACGATGTTCAGCCCCAGCCCGAGCATGACGTAGATCAGCACCGTCGTCGCGGTGTCGATGATATAGCGGTCGGCGATCGGCAACACCGGCAGCACCAGCGCCACGAGGCCGAACGCCAGCCCGAGATGCGCCGAAGTCACGCCCGAGCCCAGCCGCGCCGCCGCCCCGCCGGCCGGCGCGCGCCCCGCGCCCAGCACGCGGCCGAACCACGGGCGCGAGAGGGCGACGGCGAAGCGGCCGAAAAACGTCGTCAGCGCCGCGATCGCCACCCAGTCGAAACGATAGTCGATGGCGATGCCGCCGCCCGTCTGGTTCTCAAGCTCGAACCCGACCAGCGGCAGCGCGAGACCCACCATGACGATGCCGGCGACAAGCGCCTCGCGCAGCGCCGCGACGAGAAGCGGACGATCCTGCGGATCGCGGGTATCACGGGCGGCGGCGAGGCTCATGCGTCGTTCTTCCGGTAACTGTTGTCGTTATGCAGATCATGCTTGCGATGCTGCGTCACGGCGCTTCCGCCCGCAAGCGGACGAAAGCGCCCGGTGTCGACGATGCGATCAGAGCTGCGTCGGCGCGTATTTGCCGTCCTTCCACTCGAAGACGACATATTCGGGATCGACCAGATCGCCCTTGGCGTCGAAGCGGAAGGTGCCGACGATGGTATCGAAGCTGCCGGATTTCAGCGTTTCCGCCACCTTCTCGGGGTCCTTGCCCGCCTCGGCGATGGCCTTGGCCAGCGTCTGCGCGGCGGCGTAGTAGTAGAAGGCGAAGTTATCCGGCTCGCCGCCTTTCTTCAGCTCCGCATAGGCTTCCTGCGCGGCGGGCTTGTCCTTGACATCGGCGGAGAAGGTGAACAGCGTGCCGGCACCGCCCTCGCCCGCGACCGACCAGAATTCGTTCGCGGCAAGGCCATCCGCGCCGATGAAGCGCGTGTCGAGGCCGGCCTGGCGGGCCTGGCGGACGATCAGGCCGAGTTCGGTGTGATAGCCGCCGAAGTAGACGATATCGACCTTCTCGTCCTTCAGCCGGCTGACCAGAGCCGAATAATCGCGCTCGCCGGCGTTGATGGTGCCGACATACACGGGCTTGATGCCGGCGGCCTCCAGCACCTTGCCGGCCTCGCGCGCGAGGCCCTGCCCGTAGACCTGCTTGTCGTCGACGATGGCGATGCGCTTGTCCTTGAACTTCTCGACGATGAACTTGCCGCCCACGGAGCCCTGCTGGTCGTCGCGGCCGTTGGCGCGGAAGACGAGCGGATAGCCGCGCTCGGTGAGGCCGGGCGCGGTGGCGGAGGCGGTGAGCATCAGCACGCCCTCGTCGTTGTAGACGTCGGAAGCGGCGATCGACGCGCCGGAGCACAGATGGCCCAACACGAACTTGACACCGCGCGACACCACCTGATTGGCGGCGGAAACGGCGTTCTTCGGGTCGCACTGGTCATCGGCGATTTGCAGGTCGATCTTCTCGCCGTTGATGCCGCCCTGCGCGTTGATGGCCGCGACGGCGGTTTCCGCGCCGAGCCTGGCCTGCGCGCCGAGCGCCGCGATCTGCCCGCCGGTGGCGGGAATGCCGAGCGCGATGGTCACGTCGGCCCGCGCGGCGGAAGCCCCCGCGAGAAGCGCCAGCACGCCGACGCCGATCAGAGCTTTCCCAACAGAAGCCTTTTTCGCTGACAGTTTCATTGTCTTTCTCCCGATTCGTGTCTGGATCACGATTGACGCTGGACGCATGCGAAGGCCGTCAGACCTTCTCGACAACGGCGCGGCCGAGCAGGCCGGTCGGCCGGAACAGAAGCACGAGCACAAGAATGGCGAACACCGCGACGTCCTTGTATTCGGCCGTCGCATAGCCCGCCCAGAATACCTCTATCAGCCCGATCAGCAATCCGCCGAGCATCGCGCCCGGCAGGGAACCGATGCCGCCGAGCACCGCCGCCGTAAACGCCTTCAGCCCCGCGAGAAAGCCGATGAAGAAATCGATCGAGCCATAGTAGACCGTATAGAGCACCCCCGCCACCGCCGCGAGCGCCGCGCCCGACACGAAGGTGAGCGATATGACGCGATCGACATTGATGCCGAGCAATTTCGCCATCTTCTGATCCTGCTCGCAGGCGCGCTGCGCGCGGCCGAAGCTGGTGCGCGCGACGAGCAGGCTGAAGGCGATCATCAGCGCCACCGTCACCGCGATGATCACGATGCGCACGACCGCGATCTCGACCGGCTGGCCATCGAGTTCGCCGAGCGTGATGCGGCCGGAAATCATCGGCGCGAGCGATTTTTGCCCGGCTCCCTGCACGAGCTGCACGAAACTCTGCAACAGGATCGACATGCCGATGGCGGAAATGAGCGGCGCGAGGCGCATGGCCCCGCGCAGCGGCCGGTAGGCGATGCGCTCGACCACATAACCCCAGAGGGCCGTGAACGCCGCCGACAGAACGAGCGTGATCAGGATGGCCACCGGCACCGACGCGATGCCCAGTTGGGCCAGCAGCAGCAGGACGATCAGCGAGATGAACGCACCGATCATGAACAGTTCGCCGTGCGCGAAGTTGATCATGCCGATGATGCCGTAAACCATCGTATAGCCGATCGCGATCAGGCCATATACCGCGCCGAGCGTCAGCCCGTTGACAAACTGGTCGACAAAATAAGCCAAGAGAGCTTACCCCCTGAATGACACGATGACGCAATGCGCCGTTTCGTGCCATACGTTCCGAATTATTGCGCGCGCCGGCCGCCGGACATCGCGCTTCTTATGCGCTTCCTGCATGGATACGCTGCCGCCGCCGCCTCGGCAAGCTCCGGGAGGCTCCCAGGCGACGGAAATGCGCCGCGGGCGGCGGCCGCGGCCCTCTTTTCCCCAGCCGTCGCGAAACGCGCGCCGCGCACCACGCGACCGATTCCGCTTGCGATGCGCGCGCGCGTCGGGCACAGATGACCTGCGACGCATCCGGCGCACTCCTCCGGCCGCTGCCGGTTTTCGCCCTGCCCTGCCCTCGATCCGTGACGACGCCCCGTTCTGCGATGCCGGCGGCCCCGCCGGAACGCGCAGCCGGGAAGGAGATATCAGAAAGCCGATGAAGAAGAAGCTTGAGTATGTTTGGCCCGTGATCGGCCTCCTTGCCGTCGTCTTTTCCTTCTGGCTCCTGTACAAGGAACTGAAGGACATTTCGGCGAGCGAGGTGTGGAACAGCGTCACCGGCATCGGCACGGACCGGTGGGCGCTGTGCGTGCTGGCGACCTTCGTCGCCTACGCGGCATTGGCGTGGTACGACCGCATCGCGCTGTTGCATCTCGGGCGCAAGATCTCCTGGATCGTGGTGTCGCTGGTTTCGTTCACGACCTATGCGCTGTCGCACAACATCGGCGCGTCGGTGCTTTCGGGGGCGATGGTGCGTTTTCGCGCCTACGGCAGCATGGGGCTCAGCCTCGCCGAAGTCGGCATGCTGGTCGCGCTGTGCTCCTTCACCTTCGCGCTCGGCACGGTGCTGATCGGGGGCGTCGTGCTGGTGTTCGAGCCGGAAATCCTGCTGCGGTTCATCGAGGTGCCGGAATGGGCGGCGCGCACCGCGGGCGGCGGCCTGCTCGCCCTCGTCGCCCTCTACGTGCTCGGCTCGTGGAGGGAGTTCAGGCCGCTGCGGATCGGCAAGTTCGCCGTCTATTATCCGCGCCTGCCGATCACCGTGCGCCAGTTGTTCGCCGCGCCGCTCGAACTGCTCGGCGCCGCGGCCATCATCTATTTCGCGCTGCCCGAAGCCGGCAATCCCGGCTATTTCGTCGTGCTCGGCGTCTTCGTCGTCTCATTCTCCCTCGCGCTGATCTCCCACGCGCCCGGCGGGCTCGGCGTGCTGGAGTTCGCGTTTCTGAACGCCATGGCGAGCGAGCATCTCTCGCAGGCCGACATACTCGCCGCGCTGCTCGTGTTCCGGCTGCTCTATCTCGTGCTGCCGCTTGCATTCGCGATCATCGTGGTGATCCTGTTCGAGCGCTCTCGCCTCGCCCGCACGCTGCACGGCGACACCGGCGCGAACGGGGCCGACAAGGCCGTCTGACGTCCGACGATTACGGGAGATGCCGCCATGACGACACGATACGATACGCCTGAAACGGGCGAAAGCGCCTTCCGGCTCGGCCTGCGCGGACGCTGTCCGCGCTGCGGCGAGGGACGTCTGTTCAAGGGATATCTGACCCTCGCCCCGCGCTGCGACGTCTGCGGACTGGACTATTCCTTCGCCGACCCGGCGGACGGGCCGGCCTTCTTCGCCATGTGGATCGGCAGCATCCCCGCGCTTGCGGTCGGCATCTGGCTGGAGATGACTTTCGGCGCTCCGCTGTGGGTGCACTTCGTGACCACCTTCCCGCTCATCCTTATCGGATGCCTCGCCGTGTTGCGGCCGGCGAAGGGCTGGCTCGTCTGTTCGCAGTACAGGCACAAGGCGGAGGAAGCCCGGTTCGAAGCCGCGCGCGGCAAGACGCAAGCCGGCCGCGAGGGAGGCGCAAGCGCCGCATCCGATCCCGAAGAGCCGGCCTGACCGCACCCCACCCGACAAAATGCAAATAATACTTATCGACACGACACCGAAAAAGAAAAAACACAAGCATACAATATGCTGTGATCTCGCTTCTCTGCATATAAAAATTATTACTGAATTACAGTTCATATTCATACATCAATACAGATGCAACATTCTTGAACTAAAATAGGCCACATAAGAGGAATATATTTTGACATTTCTTGCACATGAAGTAATATAATGTAGCCCGGCGTTCGGACATAATCTTTCCGGGTGCATTGTCGCTGTTCGATGGAGAGTAAGTGAATGTCGACCTTGGCTGATCCTCAATTTCTGTTCTCGGAGTTCGGTCGCAAGCTGGGGATCCCCGAACTGGCGCTGGACGAGAACAATGCCGTCCGCCTCAGCTTCGACAATGTCATCGTCGACGCGCAATACGACCCCGAGAAGAAGCATCTCATCCTTCTGTCCGTCATCGGCGAGTTTCCGGCGGCGGCGGGCACCGACATCTACGCCAATCTGCTCGAGGTCAATCTCGCGGGGCTTCTCGTCGGATCGGGCGGCATCGGTTTCGACAGGCAGGACAACCGGCTGATCTACGTCGATCACCTGTCGTTCGAAGGTCTGTCGCAGGATGCTTTCGAGGAATTCTTCCGCCGCTCCGTCAATGTCGCGGAAGCGTGGCAGCAGTTGATCGCCTCGCCGGAGTTCTCGGCCGGCGGCTCCTCGACGGAAGCGAAGCTCGCCGGCGAGCAGTTCGCCTCCCTGCGCGTGTGATCCCGGCGCTACGCCCTGCGCCGCATCGTTTGCGCGCGGCGCCTTGCACCTGTCGTCTTTCGCCCTGTATCCTGCGCCACGAACGTGTCTTGCGCCGCGGGATGCAAGGAGAAAGACATGCGAGTCGCCGATCGCCTTTCCGCCGATCGCTTTCCCATGCCGCTGAAGTGGCGGCGGGCCCTCGTCCCTGCCGGTTTGGCGGCCGCTTTTCTCTGCGTTGCGCCGCCTGCCCGCGCCGCGCCGCCGGATGAAGTGAGCATGTTGCGCCATATCGGCCCGGCGCTCATGGCCTGCTGGAAACCGCCGCGCGGCACGGAAGGGCTCACGGCAACCGCGCGTTTCAGTTTCCGCAGCGACGGCTCGCTGATGGGGCCGCCGCGCATCACCTTTGCACGGCTTGGCGACCGCGATGCACGGGCGCGGGAGTTCCTGCATTCCATCGCGGACGCCTTCAGCGACTGCACGCCGCTGAAGTTCACGCCTTCCTTCGGCCGTTCCGTTGCGGGGCGCATCTTCACGATGCGCTTCATCCCCGCCGCCGAGCGGGCCTGAGGCGATGTCCGGGACAGCGGCGCGCCGCGTCCCGGACGAAAAAAGCCGCACCGGAGGCGCGGCTTCGTCGCATGGCCGAAAACAGGCCGGTTGCGTGCCGTTAACCGCCGTGCGCGCCGGCCGGCTTTTCGGTTCCGTGCCCGCTGTTGTGAGCGCCGATGCCGCGCACGGTAAACGTCACGGGAATGGTGCCCGCATCCCTGAATTCGAGATCCGCCGTAAACGTTTCCTTTTCCCGCAGCGGGCGCTTCAGGCCGATGAACATGACATGGTAGCCGCCGGGCTTCAGTTCCACGCTCTCACCCGCCTTGACGACGAGGCCGCCGTCGACGGGGCGCATGCGCATGACATTGTCGATCACGGCCATCTCATGCACTTCGACGCGCTCGGCGATGTCCGTCGCGCCGGCGAGAAAAACGTCGTCGGCATCGCCGTTGTTGACGACCCGCAGATACCCGCCGGCGATACGGGCGCCCTTGGCAGTCGCCCGCGACCATGGCTGCTCCACGGTGATGCCGGCCTGGGTGAAGCGGCCGTCACCGGCCGCCGGGGCGGCGCTTTCGTGCGTGGCGGCGCCGGCGGGCGCGTGCGACGGCTTGTCCTGTGCCAAGCCGGGGAAAGCACCGGCGAAGGCGGTTGCCGCGACGAGCGAAGCCCCCAGCGTCAGGCGGGCGGCGTGAATGCGCGAAATCATGATCTGTCTCCATGGCGCAGACGCAAGGTCTGCGCGGGCTGGCGGGCGCGACCGGGCCGAATCGCGGACAGGAACCCGAGCGGCCCTGCCCGGCCCCGACGCGCCGATGAAGGATGGATATACGGTATCGATTGGAAATTCGGGCTTTCGTCCGGCCCGGAGACCGCCTCAGGCGGCAGGACGCATACGGAGAGGCGGACCGCGCGCCGCGGGCACGATCTCCGGCCGATCGGCGACCGAAACGCGACCGAAATGCCAGCGGATCAGCGACATGGTTCGTTCCGCGGCGATGACGGGCGCCGCCGCCGCCGGCGCCCACGCCTGCCCGCCACTGAACAGGCACAGCCCGCAGCAGCGCCGCTGCACCCCGTCGCCGGGCGCGTCCTGGTCCTGCCGCGCGCCGGGCGTGCACAGCAGCGCGGTCATCATGCCGCCGGATGCGGAATCGGTGGAAACGCGCCCCGCCGCCAGCGCGGCGGTACTGAAGGAAGCCGCAATGAGATGTGCGAAAATCGCATAGGCGAGCAGCACGGCCATCCCGTGCCGCATACCGGCCGCCCCGCGGCCTGCGGCATTCCCGCCACGCGCGGCGCGGCCTGGATAAGGATCCACGGTGGCGTTCATGGCCGAAAAGAGACTCTCCCTCACCCCGACATGGCCGCTCGCGACGATCTTTTTGACCGATGGTGCACAGCGGCATTTGACTTGTGCGCCCATTTGCCCCCACTTATCCCGCCCGTTGCGCAAAACTCAAGCGCAATTCTCTTTCAGTCGTCGGGGATGGAATCATGAAGGTCGTTGTCGTCGAATCGCCCGCCAAAGCGAAGACGATCAACAAATATCTCGGCCCGGACTACGAGGTGCTGGCATCGTTCGGCCACATCCGCGACCTGCCGCCCAAGGACGGCTCGGTCGACCCGGACGCCGATTTCGCCATGATCTGGCAGGTCGAGGACCGCGGCGCCAAGCGCGTCGCCGAGATCGCCCGCGCCGTCAAGGGCGCGGAAAAGCTCATCCTCGCCACCGACCCCGACCGCGAGGGAGAGGCGATTTCGTGGCACGTCATCGAGGCGCTGGCGCAAAAGAAGCTGCTGAAGGACCTGCCTGTCGAGCGAGTCACCTTCAACGCCATCACGCGCGACGCCGTTGCCGACGCCATGGCGCACCCGCGCCAGATCGATCAGGCGCTCGTCGACGCCTATCTCGCGCGCCGGGCGCTGGATTACCTCGTCGGCTTCAACCTGTCGCCGGTGTTGTGGCGCAAGCTGCCGGGCGCGCGCTCGGCCGGGCGGGTGCAATCGGTGGCGCTGAGGCTGGTCTGCGACCGCGAGCGCGAGATCGAGACCTTCGTGGCGCGCGAATACTGGTCGCTCGTCGCCGTGCTCGCGACCATGGAGGGCGCAACCTTCGAGGCCCGCCTCGTGGGCGCGGACGGCCGGAAGATCTCCCGCCTCGACATCGGTCAGGGCGAGGAAGCGCAGGCGTTCAAGGAAGCGCTGGAGCGGGCGGCCTTCACCGTCGCGAACATCGAGGCGAAGCCGGCGAAGCGCCATCCGCAGCCGCCCTTCACCACCTCCACCTTGCAGCAGGAGGCGTCGCGCAAGCTCGGCTTCGCGCCGGCGCGCACCATGCAGCTCGCGCAGCGTCTCTACGAAGGCGCGGAGATCGGCGGCGAGACCGTGGGCCTCATCACCTACATGCGAACCGACGGCGTCGACATGGCGCCGGAAGCCGTGAGCGCCACGCGCGCGGTGATCGGCCGCACCTTCGGCGACGACTACGTGCCGGAAGCGGCGCGGCGCTACACCACCAAGGCCAAGAACGCGCAGGAGGCGCACGAGGCCGTGCGCCCCACCGATCCCGGCCGCGCGCCCGCCTCCGTGACGCGCTATCTCGATCCCGATCAGGCGAAACTCTACGAGCTGATCTGGACGCGCACGCTCGCCAGCCAGATGGAATCGGCGCGGCTGGAGCGCACCACGGCCGACATCACCGCGAAAGTGGGCGAGCGCGTGCTGGACCTGCGCGCCACCGGGCAGGTGGTGGTGTTCGACGGCTTTCTGCGGCTTTATCAGGAAGGGCGCGACGACGACGCGGACGAGGACGGCGGCCGCCTGCCGGCCATGAAAGCGGGCGATGCGCTCGACAAGCGCGAGATCCGCGCCACGCAACATTTCACGGAGCCGCCGCCGCGCTTCACCGAGGCGAGCCTCGTCAAGCGCATGGAGGAGCTCGGCATCGGCCGCCCCTCCACCTACGCCGCCGTTCTCGCCGTGCTGCGCGAGCGCGAGTACGTGCGCCTCGACAAGAAGCGCCTCGTGCCGGAGGACAAGGGCCGCATCGTCACGGCCTTTCTGGAGAGCTTTTTCCGGCGCTATGTCGAATACGACTTCACCGCCGATCTGGAAGAAAAGCTCGACCGCGTGTCGAACCACGAGATCGACTGGAAGGAAGTGCTGCGCGACTTCTGGCGCGACTTCATCGCCGCGATCGGGGAAACGCGCGAGCTGCGCATGACGCAGGTGATCGATTCGCTCAATGACGTGCTGGCACCCCGCATCTTTCCCGCCCGCGCCGACGGCGGCGATCCGCGCGCCTGCCCGGCCTGCGGCAGCGGCCGGCTGTCGCTGAAGATCGGCAAGTTCGGCGCGTTCGTCGGCTGCTCCAACTATCCCGAGTGCCGCTACACGCGCCAGCTTTCCGGCGACGGCGAAAGCGGGGGCGGTGACGGCGGCCCCAGGATACTCGGCACCGACCCCGAAACCGGCCTCGAAGTCTCGCTGCGCGACGGCCGCTACGGCCCCTATGTGCAACTCGGCGGCGACGCGCCGGAGGCCCCCGAGGCGGCCGAAACGCCGGCGCCGGCCGCATCCGACGATGGCGAGGCGGAACCCGCGCCGAAGAAGGGCCGCAAGGCGAAGGCCCCGCCCAAGGAAAAACCCAAGCGCCAGACGCTGCCGCGCGATATTCCGCCCGACAACGTTGATCTCGACATCGCGCTCAAGCTGCTGTCGCTGCCGCGCGCCGTCGCCACGCACCCGGAAACCGGCAAGCCGATCAAGGCCGGCATCGGCCGCTTCGGCCCCTACGTGCAGCACGACAAGACCTACGCCAGCCTCGGCAAGGACGACAGCGTGCTGGAGATCGGCGCAAACCGCGCCATCGATCTCATCATCACCAAGGAACAGGGCGGCGGCCGGCGCGGCGGCTCCGCCGATCCCGGCAAGGTGCTCGGCGAGGAGCCGGAGACCGGCAAGACGCTGTCGCTGAAGGCCGGCCGCTACGGCCCCTATGTCACGGACGGCACGACGAACGCCACGCTGCCCAAGGGCGTGGAGGCGGACAGCTACACGCTGGAAGAGGCGGTCGCCCTCATCCGGGCGCGGCGCGTGGCCGGCAAGAAGAAGCCGGCTGCGAAGAAAGCGCCGGCGAAAAAGACCGCCACGACGAAAAAGAGCGCGGAAACGGTGGAAACCGGCGAGACGGCAGCAAAGCCCGCCCGCGCGCGGCGCACCGTGAAAAAGGCAACGCCGGAAGCGTGAGAGCACGCGCCGGCGGACGCGTCAATCCGCCGGACGGCGGCACACGAGCAGCGGATCGGTTTTCACGCAGTAGCGATCCGCATCCGGCACGCGGCTGCCGTAGGCTTCTCGCACGGTCGGCCCGAATATGCGCGCTTCGCCTGGCGCGAGCGGTTCGGCCGCTTCCTGCGCCTGATCGCCGCAACCGCGCATCCGGTGCCAGCGGGCCACATACATGGTGTTGACCGGCACCACCGTTTCGGAAGCCACGGCGAGCAACTGGATGATGATCGGGTGCTCGGCGGGAATGTCGGGCGTCGGCACGCATTCCCAACGCGGATAGATCTTCAGTTCCGACGCCCCCGCAACCGCCTCGCGCACGCGCCCTACGTCGAAAATCCACCCCGTCCCGCCCTGGCGCAGGTTCTGCGCCAGCGTCGCGCGCGCATCCCGGTTGTCCGCGAACTGGAGCACGGCCACGGCCAACAGCAGCGATGCACCCAACAGGGCATTGCGCATCCGCGCCAGCCCCAACACGACGGCGAGCACGAGCAGATACGCCACCGGCCAGAACATCCGCCCCGATGAGCGGAAATGATCGAACAGCGAATCGATGAAGCCGGAAAAGCCGTGCGTGGCGTAGACATCGGCGACGATGAAACCGCCGATGCCGATGGTGCTCGACAACGAAAACACGATCAGGAACGCCGACACCAGCGCGAGCCCGACGTGTCGACGCAGATCGGCCAACAGCCGGCCCCGCCGCACGACAACAAGGCACAGCAGGCCGGCCAGCACGCCCGCGCCGAGGTATTGATAGCCCTCCCATGCCCCTTCCGGCGCGGTGTAAAGCATCGGCAGGTCGAACGGCAGCAGCGACGACCCCGAAGGCCAGAACGGCGACAAAAGGTTCATGCCGTAAATGCCGTAGCCGCGCCCGCCATGCGCGCCGAAATAACCCGACAGCCACGCCATGGCGATGGAGACGAGCACCGCGAGCGCGGCCGCCGGCAGGGATGACCGCCAGCGGCGATCGCCGTTGAAAAGATGCGTGAGCGGCACCGCAAGCAGAAACACCGCCGTCATCGCCCATAGATAGGGATGCACGAACAGGATGGCGATCTGGACGATCGCCGCGATCATCCAGTAGCGCGGGCCGTTCTCACGCGAAAGGTGGAAGTAAAGCCCGAGCGAAATCCATATCAGGAAGTGGCCGCACAGCGATGCGTGCAGAAACCGGCTCCACCAGGTCGGCATGCTGATGGCGATCAGCGCGATGCAGGCGGCGGGCAGCAACCGGCGCTCGCCGGCGGCCCGCAGGCACCACACCGCCGCCACCGGCTGCATGATCCACGCCACGGCATACCACAGACCGAAGCCGTGAAATCCGGGCGGCAGCAGAAACGATAGCGCCTTCAACGGCATTGCGAGCAGGGGAATCGAATCCGTGAAGCCGGCATGCGCGCCGTCGGGAAAGTTCAGCCGCGTCATCTCCAGCGGCGGCCAGCCCCACGGCTCGGCGATGTAATAACGCTGGCCGACGACATGCTGCGTGAAATCCGGCGGAAGCGCCTGTCCCGCCACTCCCTCCGGCCACAGGAAAACGAGCGGAAAGACCGTGAAGCAGATCGACGCCCCAAGTATAAAGGCAAAAGCGTATGAGAGAGCGGCTGACAACCTGTCGTCGCTGGAGTGCATTTCACCGGCCCCTGCCGTTGGACTCTTGTCCTGAAAAGGCATGTTTCAGGATGCCGGGGCCTTCTAGCACACTACAGCCGGATGAATAGTGTAAATCCTGCATTTCGCATATCATCCACGAATTTACGCATTCCAGTGAGTTGGAAACCGGTTTTGCGTTTTCAGTTACACGAAGATAAGGAAATGGAATGCTGTGTTTTCAATCCAAACCATGCCTGCGATTGCAGCCAGAGCCTTTTCCTTGCCAGAAAAGAAGAAATTCACTATAATGAAAAAACATGAAGGAAATCTCGTATGGTTGAACTGAAGGGGCGCAAATTTGGCGTTTCCCTCGGTGTCATTATGCCCGGACACGTAATTGCGCGCCTGAACACACATGATGGCGCAGAGATCTACCTGACAAAATCGCCAGATGGCGGTTATCGGCTGGTGTCTGACGATCCGAGGCTTGAGCAGAAAATGGCAAAGGCCGATGACATCATGCGCCGTTACAGCGATACGCTGCACGTTCCGGCGCAATAGCAACGATGGTCTTCGTCCGGATCGATGAACAGGAAGCCCTGATCATTCATGAGCGCCTGTTGGCGCTGCCGGCATCCGGGATGAAAGCCTTTTGAAGTCTGCTCTTGCGCGGCCTCAGCGGCATGCGGCCTATGCAGATGCGCCGGACGTCATGCACCCTCGCGGCGGTCTGCACTAAAGCGTTTTCAAGCAAAGTGGATACCGGTTTGCATGAAGAAAACGCGTAAAATCAAAACCCTGAAGCATTTCGACGTTTCAACGAAATGTCGAAATGCTTTAGAGCAGTTTGCGTTCAAATCGATCCATCGAATTGAATGCAAGTTGCGGTAAAATATAGAATTTAGAGCGGCGTGACAATTCCACTTGAATGCACGCCGCTCTACCGGCATCGTGGAGAACCATCCTTTCATCGACGGCAATAAACGCACCGGTTTCGTCCTTGGCGTGCTGTTTCTCGAGTTGAACGGGTACCGCTTCACAGCCACGCGGGAAGATGCCGCAAATGCGGTTCTTGCATTGGCTTCCGGGCAGATGGACGAGCGAGGTTACGCGGCGTTCGTGGCCGCCAATGCGGCGCGCGCGAAAACGTGATCACCCCCCGCGCGGGAACTCCAGCCCCATCTCGCGATAGCGCGCCGGATCGTCGGCCCAGTTTTCGCGCACCTTGACGAACAGGAAAAGATGCACCTTCGCCTCGGCGATCTCGCCGATTTCCGCGCGCGCGCGCGAGCCAATGGCCTTGATGGTCTGGCCCTGATGACCGAGCACGATCTTGCGCTGGCTCTCGCGCTCCACGAAGATCGTCTGTTCGATGCGGACGGAACCGTCCTTCTGCACCGTCCATTGGTCGGTCTCGACGGTCGACGCATAGGGCAGTTCGTCGTGCAGGCGCTCGAACAGCTTTTCGCGCGTGATCTCGGCCGCGAGCTGGCGCATCGGCGCGTCGGACATCTGGTCTTCCGGGTAGAGCCACGGCCCCGGCTGCACCAGCTCTGCCAGGCGCTTGCGCAGGCTCGCCACACCGTCGCCGTTGATGGCGGCGATCATGAACGTCTCGTCGAACGCAAGCCGCGCATTGATCTGCTCTGCCAACGCCAGCAGCGTGGGGCGGGGCACGAGGTCGATCTTGTTGAGGATCAGGATCTTGCGCCGGCGCACGTCCGGCAGCTTGTCGAGAATGGCCTCGTTTTCCTCATCCAGCCCGCGGCGCGCGTCGATGAGCAGGCACACCGCATCCGCATCGCCCGCGCCGCCCCAGGCGGAAGTCACCATGGCGCGGTCCAGCCGCCGTTTGGGGCGGAAGATGCCGGGCGTGTCCACGAAAATGAGCTGCGCGTCGCCCTCGATGGTGATGCCGCGCACCAGCGTGCGCGTCGTCTGCACCTTGTGGGAGACGATGGAAACCTTGCCGCCCACAAGAGCATTCAGCAGCGTGGACTTGCCCGCGTTCGGCGCGCCGATCAGGGCGATGAAGCCGCAGCGGGTGGCGGTGTTGTCGATGTCTGTCGTCACTGGTCGATCCGAATTCCCTCGCGCGACAGGAAGCGCGCGGCGGCGTCCTGCTCGGCGATGCGTCTGGAGGGGCCCTTCCCTTCCATGGGCGGCATGGTATCGACCCGCGCCGCGACGCGAAAGCGCGGCGCATGGTCGGGACCGGTGCGCTCGATAATCTCGTAGGTCGGCGCCGGCAGGCCGCGCCCTTGCGCCCATTCCTGCAACGCCGTCTTGGCGTCGCGCAGCGGGCGGCGGGGGGCGTGCATGCGGGCGGCGAAGGCGCGTTCCACCAGCGCCCGCGCGGCGTCGAAGCCGCCGTCGAGAAACACCGCCCCGACGATCGCCTCGCACACATCCGCGAGAATGGCGGCGTTGTCGCGCGCGCCCGACGCGATTTCGCCGTCGCCCAGACGCAGCAGCGGGCCGACATGCCAGCCGCGCGCCACCTCGGTGCAGCTTTCCTTGCGCACCAGCTCCGCCAGCCGGCGCGACAGCTCGCCCTCCTCCGCATGGGGGAAGGTGGTGAAAAGCATCTGGCTCACCACGAGGCCCAACACCCGGTCGCCGAGGAATTCGAGCCGCTGATAGGATGCGATCTTGCGCGTCGGAATGGCGCTCACATGGGTGAGCGCCGTCTCCAGCCGGCCCACCTCGCCGAAGGTGTAGCCGAGACGCTGTTGCAGGGAAACGAGATCGGGCATCAATGTATCCGCGTGAACAGCCGTTCCCAGCGCACGGCCGTCGGCCATTGCCAGAGCTGCCATGCCGGCGCGCCGTCGATGGAGAAGAACAGCACTTCCGCGCGGCCGACGAAATTGTCGAACGGCACGAAGCCGACCGTGTTCATATCGCGCGAATCGGCGGAATTGTCGCGGTTGTCGCCCATCATGAAGTAATGCCCTTCGGGCACCTTATAGAGCGGGGTGTTGTCCCACGGGCCGCGGTCGCCGTAGCGTTCGATCACCACATGGCTCGCGCCGCCGGGCAGCAGCTCGCGATACATGGGTACCTCCGGCCCGGTGCCGGGCGCGGTGTCCTCGTCGTCGCGATAATTGCCGATGCGCTCGCGCTCCACCACGCGGCCGTTGATGAACAGCCGCCCGTCGACCATCTGTACCGTGTCTCCCGGCAAGCCGATGACGCGCTTGATATAATCGGTGGCATTGTCGCGCGGCAGCTTGAACACGGCCACGTCGCCGCGCTTCGGCTCCGCGCCGAGAATGCGCCCCTCGAAAGGCACGAGCCCGAGCGGGAAGGAATAGCGCGAATAGCCATAGGCATACTTGGAGACGAACAGATAATCGCCCACCAGCAGCGTCGGGATGAGCGAGCCGGAAGGGATGTTGAAGGGCTGGAACAGCAGCGAGCGCACCACGAGCGCGATCAACAGCGCCTGCGCCACCACCTTCACCGTATCGAGAAAACCGCCTTCGCGCTTGTCCTTCACGCCGGCCGCATCCGCCTTGTCGGGCTTGACGCCACTTCGATCCATCGTACTTCCATCTGTTGTGCCGCCGTCCCCGCAGCACCCGTGTTTAACCGGTTTTGCCGGCGAGGGAAACGGGATTTTTCACGATGGCGCGTGGGCTCACATGACTCGGCCGTGTCGCGGATTGTAAGGAGCGGCCTGAAGATGCGCAGAGCAAGCCTACAACGGTTTTTTCCTCCGCCGCGAGGCCAGCGTTCGATTGAAGGCAGTTGCCTTTACTTCCTCCAGAATGCCATTTTCGCGAAGAAAACCCTCGAAGCTGCTGCCGAGGTGAGAATTGGATTTCAGACGCGGCGAAGCAACGCCATTCCACTCTTCCGGCGGGATAGAGCCGGACTTCGGCTTGATGGAACGTGCCAGCTTCATCGCATGCTCGACGGCAAGCGCTTTCGCCTCTTCCGGAATGTCCTTCTCCCGGAGGAAGGCCGTGAGGGTGCTTTCCATGCGGCGGCGCGCCATCGTCACTATTTCGGGAGATACCTCGCGCACAGGCCGCATCCGTGCCAGCTGCTCATCCGTCAGCGGGGGGAAGTCGATGTCGTCGGGCTTCAAGGTTCCCATAATGCTTCTGTTCTCTGTCGTTCGCCTTACGCAGGCTGATCAACCTTATATATTCATCACGATAGACGCATACCATAACATGAAGACGCTGGCCTATGAAGCCCATGACGATCTTGCGGCTCTCGCCATAATCATGCCTGTCGTCATCTTCCTCCGTCGCCGTTTCCCAATCGAAAAGCGCCGCCATCCTGAAATCGACATTGTGCTTGGAAATATTATGTTTTCTTTTTTCTTCATTCCATCTGTAGAGGCCAAATTCTACAGTCATTTAATAGCGTAACCGTTGTTCCGGATTGCATTCGAATCTGCCGAGAAACAACCCCGGCCTGTTTCCAGACCGGGGTGCTTAGCGATTTCGGAGTGGCGCGGGGGTGTCCCGCGCCTTTTTCGTGCGCTGCTTACTGGAAGAGCGACAGGATGTTCTGCGTGGAGCTGTTGGCGATGCCGAGCGCCTGGATGGCGAGCTGCTCCTGCACCTGAAGGGCCTTCAGCTTCGTGGACTCTTCGTTCAGGTCGGCGTCGACGAGCTGGCCGATACCGCGGTTGTTGGCGTCGATCAGGTTCTTCACGAAGGTCTTGTTGCCTTCGATACGAGCCTTGGCCGCACCGACGACCGAAGCGGAGTAGGTCAGGTCGCTCAGGGCGTCGTCAACGGCCGAGACGTAGGCCGAGAGAACGCTGAGGTCGAAGTCCGTGTCCGTCAGGCCGGAGATGTCGATGTTCGAAACGCTGACGGCCTTGGCGCTCGTGCCGTCCGAGCTGGAGACGACGGTGCGAACCTTGTCGAAGATGCCGAGCTTGGCGTTGTCCACGTCGCCGGTGGCCGCCGTCTCGTACTCGGTACGCGCCAGGTTGATCGCATCCTGCTTCGCCGTATTGAGAGCATCGGTGATCAGGTTGGTGATACGCGTGTTGGTATCGGCAACCAGCTTCGCAATCTCGGCGTCCTGCGTGGAAGTCAGGTCCACGGTGCCGCCAACATTGGTGTACTTCTTCAGAGCGCCCGTGCCGTTCGTGGCATCAGCGTCGTCAGAGAACGTGCCCAGAGCGGACAGCTCGGCATTGATGGCCTTCTGAAGGGCAGCCGTAGCCTCGGCACCCAGGAAGACCCCAGCGCCGCCGGTAGTATCAATATCGATGGAAAGCGCGGTAGCGGAAGCACCGCTACCGATCGGAGCAGTGGTCGAATCCACGCCCGCAGGAGCGCCGGCGGCGCCCAGCGTGAGCTCATCGGTAGACGCGTCGTACTTGAGAATAAGCGTTTCAAACGCGGTCGCCTGAGCCGACGCAGTGGCGTTGGCCGTCTGAACGGCAGTCGTGTACTTGCCGATCGTCGTGCCGGCACCGGCGCTGTTCAGCGAGCCTTCGACAGCCGTATTGATGGTCTTGCTGGTTTCGTACAGCTTGGTGTCGTTGATGTCGACGTTGATGGTGTCGATGGTGACGACGCCGCCGCTGCGGGTGAAGGAGCCGACGACCTTCTTGACGTTGTTGTAGCCATCAACGCTGGAGTCCTGCGTCAGCCAGCTTTCGCTGTTGATGACGGTGGAGCCGGAAACGTTGTTGAGGCGGTTCTGGAGCTGGGTGATTTCCGCCTGGATCTGCTTGCGCGGCACGCCGGGCTGGCTGGCGGCGACGAGCTTGGACTTGATCTGATCCAGCAGGTCCTTGGTGTCGTTGAGGCCGGTGTAGACCGTGTCGATGGTCGCGGCGCCGAGGCCGAGGGCGTCCTGCACGGCGCCCAGCGCGTTCACGTCCGAACGCAGGGTGGTGGCGATCGACCAGTAAGCGGCGTTGTCTTCCGCGGTGTTGATGCGGTAACCGGTGGAGACGCGGCTCTGCGTGGTGGCGAGGTTCTTGGAGGCGGCCGTCAGCGTCTGCAGAGCGGTCTGGGCGGAAGCATTGGTAAACAAGCTGGCCATAGTAAATCTATCCCTATTCAAAGATGAAACGAGTTCACTTGCTTTAGCGGGACATACCGGGCTTCAACCGGTTTGGCGGGGAGTGACATCATGTCTCCGAAGGGAACGGCACCCGACCAGAGCGGCCCGACGAGGGCAACCCGAAGACGGGCGATCAAGCCGGTTCCAACATCCGACCCACCAGCACGAAACGCACTTTGCCCGCGCAAGCTTGCGCCAAGCTTGCGCGGGCAGGAAAACGCCGCAGAGACGATCTTTCGTTCTGAAAACGGGTTATGCGGGAAGCTCACAATTCTTCAAAAAGAGCCTCGCCCTCGAACGAACCCTGCCGGGGCGGCAGCGCGGGCACGTCGATGAGCGCCGGCTCCAGCCCCGCCCTCGCCCGCGCGGCCATCATTTCATAAGCGCTTTCCAGATGACGGCAGAATCGCCCGGCATCGAACAGCGGCTGCGTGAAGCGCCCGTCTTCCAGCGCCTGCCTGTAGCGCGCCAGCCGTTCCCTGTCATGATAGAGCGCGACGGCCAGGTCCACATAGGCGTCGCCATCCTCCGCCACCAGTTCCGGCAGGCCCATGGCATTGAGCAGGCTTTCGCTGACGCGGGAGGCGAAATGCGTGCCTCGCAGCGCCAGCACCGGCAGGCCCGCCCATAATTGTTCCGATGTGGTGGTGTGACCATTATAGGGAAACGTATCGAGGCCGAGATCGGCCAGTTGAATGCGGTTGAGATGTTCCGCATAGTTTTCCTTGCCCATGAAAAACACGCGCTCTTCGCTCACGCCCTGGCGAACGAATTCGCGCGTGAGATTCCGATAGACCTTCTCCGTCGCCGTATAGAGCCAGATGACGCTGTCCGGCGTCCGCCGCAGGATCTCGCACCACAGATCGATCGTGCGATAGCTGATTTTCCGGTGGTGATTGAACGATGCGAACACGAACCTGTCCGCCAGCAAGCCGAAATCCGATCGCGACACCGGCGTGATGCGCGGGCGATGCACGGGGTCGTTCGGCTGGTAGGTTTCGGGCAGGCGGCAGAACTTTTCCGGCCAGTCGAATACGGCGCTATCGGGCAGCACGAAACGGTCGCCGATGACATAATCGAGATCGATATGAGTGGTCGTCGAGGGATATCCCAACCATGAAACATGCACCGGCGCCGCCGGGTGGTTGAATATCTGCACGCGGTTATTGAACGTATGGCCCTTGAGATCGACCAGAATGTCGATCTCGTTCTCGCGGACAAGTTCCGCGACCTCGGCGTCGGTCAGATCGTTAACGGTCTCGACCCTGCCCCATTTTTCCCGATCGAACCGATTGTTCCTCACCAGGATGTCGTGTCCGGTATGGCAGAACAAGGTGATGTCGAACCGGCTCCTGTCATGCCTTTCAAGCACGTTGCCGAGCAGTTTCATGGTGGCGTGGTCGGAATAAAAGTCGGAAGATACGTAGCCGATCCTGAGCCGCGTGTCCGACCATCGATGAGGCATGGCCATGCGCAGCATCCGGGTTTGCTCCGTGCAGGGCCGCACGTCATATCGCCCGAGCCGGGCAAGACTGTCGTCCGCCACCACATGAAGAACGTGAAACCCCATGATGCCTTGCAATACCAAGGCATTATCCTTGGCGATTTCATTCTCTACGAGAGAGACATACTTGCGGTTGACGGGATAATCGGAAAACTCGTGCGACAACTGGGCGAGCATGACGCCCAGATAACCGAGCAAGGTGCCGCCGTCGAACTTCTTTTCGGCTTCCGAAAACTTTTTCGCCGCGTGCAGCAACAGTTCATAATCCTCGATGCTGCCATCGCGGGCCGCCATCAGACCGATCGCGGTTCTGACGTGCTCGAACATCTTGCTGTTGAGCAATACCTTGCGCAGATGGCTTATGCGTTCCACGTCGCCCCGTTTGAGCAGAATACGGGCGAGGATATAGGCGATATCGGCGTCCTTCTCCGCCAGATGCCCCAGCCCCTCGCCCAGCAGCAGGGCTTCGTCCTCATTGCCGAGCGCGAAATGCAGTTGCATGGCCCGTTTCAGGTATTCGTCGGCCTTCGATCCGGGAAGATTCCCCGCCGCGGTGAAGGCTTGCGCCGCTTCGGCCTTCATGTCGAGAGCTTCAAGTATTTTGCCGAGCAGCGCGTAGGTGCGGGCGTTCGCGTCGGGGCCGATCAAAGGATTGAGTATCCTCAGGGCTCCCATATGGTTGCCATTCTTGTGCTCGCGGCTGGCCTTGCGAAGAAGATCGACGTGTTCCATTGGCAAAATCCGGCTGTCAAATCACTGCAATCCGGCCTTGTAGCACCTGAAGATTGCGCCGGCATCCCTGGAATCTGCCGCCGGGCATGAACAGGCAAGCCTCGCGCCAGATATGGGGCCTATGGTTCAGGTGAGTCTATATGAATATGGAATCACCTTGCCATGAAAGTCGTCATTCTCGCCGGCGGTCTCGGCTCCCGGCTTGCCGAGGAAACCGGCGTCCGCCCCAAACCTCTGGTGGAAATCGGCGAGAAGCCCATCATCTGGCACATCATGAATATCTATGCCCGTCACGGGCTGAACGATTTCATCATATGCGCCGGCTACAAGGGCTATATGCTCAAGGAATATTTCGTCAATCTGTTCATTCATCACAGCGACATCACCGTCGATCTGTCCAACAACACGATAGAATACGTCACCGCGGAGAGGCTCAACTGGCGCGTGACCGTGGTAGACACCGGCGCGCATTCCCTCACCGGCGGGCGCATCCGCCGCGTGCGGCGCTATCTGAACCCGGACGAACCGTTCTGCATGACCTATGGCGACGGTGTCGGCGATATCGATATCACAGCCGAGATCGCGTTCCACCGCAGCCACGGCGGCATGGCGACGATGTGCGCCGTTTCGCCTCCCGGCCGCTTCGGCGTCGCCAATATCGATGCGGGGCGCGTCGTCTCATTTACCGAGAAGCCGAAGGGCGACAATCAGCGCATCAACGGCGGCTTCTTCGTGCTCGAGCCCTCCGTGATCGACCTCATCGACGGCGACGACACCGTATGGGAGGGCGGGCCCCTGCAACGGCTGCTGGCGATGGGGCAACTCGCGGCCTATGAGCATGACGGCTTCTGGCAATCCATGGATACGATCCGCGACCGCAACTATCTCGAGGAGCTGTGGCGCTCCGGGGAGGCCCCGTGGAAGATATGGGCCTGAGCGCCTTCTGGCGCGGGCGCCGCGTGTTCGTGACGGGGCACACGGGTTTCAAGGGGGCGTGGCTCTGCCTCTGGCTGGAGAAGCTCGGGGCCGATGTCTGCGCGCTGGCGCTGGCGCCGGAGGCGGGCCCGTCGCTTTACGCATGCCTCGCCCCGTGGGCCAATGCGCGTCACCATATCGGCGATATCCGGGATGCGGAAACGCTGCATGCGCATCTTGCGGATTTCGCGCCCGAGATCGTGCTGCATCTGGCGGCGCAGGCGCTCGTGCGGCGCTCCTATGAGGACCCGGCGGGCACTTTCGCAACCAACGTGCAAGGCACCGTGAACCTGCTGGAAGCCGTGCGGGCGGCGCCCTCCGTCAGGGCGGTGCTCGTCGTGACCTCCGACAAGGTGTATGCGAACGACGGCGGCGGCAGGGCCTTCGTCGAGACCGATGCGCTCGGCGGCCGCGATCCTTACAGCAACTCGAAAGCCTGCGCGGAACTCGTCTGCCGGAGCTACCGCGACAGTTTCCTGCACCGGAACGGCATCCGGCTCGCGACGGCGCGGGCCGGCAACGTCATCGGCGGCGGGGACCGGGCGCGGGACCGGCTGATCCCCGACTTCGTTCGCGCTTTCGACAGGAAAGAGCCCATCCGGTTGCGTTATCCCGCGGCGGTTCGGCCCTGGCAGCATGTGCTCGAATCCCTCTCCGGCTATCTGCGCTACGCGCAGGCATTGACGGAAAGTCCTGCGGAGGACCTGCCCGATGCGCTCAATTTCGGCCCCGATGCCGGCAGCTTCGCCACGGTTGCCGAAGTCGTCGACGCCTTCGGCGCGGCATACGGGGAGAGCGGCGGCTGGCGGCAGGCCCCCGGCCCGCATCCGCACGAAGCCGCCTTGCTGACATTGAATGCGGAACGCGCCTCCCGAAGCATCGGCTGGCGGCCCCGGCTCGACCTTCGGCAAACGATCGGCTGGACCGCGGCCTGGTACGAGGCTCACCGGACAGGGGCGAACATGCGGGCTTTTTCGCTCGACCAACTGGCGGCCTATGAGGATGCCCTACTATGAAATTCGTCCCGACTCCCATAGCCGGCGCCTTCATCATCGAAACCGAATATTACGTCGATCAGCGTGGCGTGTTCGCGCGGGCTTATTGCGCGGAAACATTCGCCGCGCAGGGGCTGACCAGCCACTATTCGCAATGCAATATTTCCCAGAACCATAAACGCGGCACCTTGCGCGGGCTGCATTATCAGGCGGCGCCCAAATCTGAGGCCAAGCTGGTGCGCGCCACGCGCGGGCGCGTATTCGACGTGGCGGTCGATCTGCGGCCGGACTCGCCCAGCTATCGGACATGGATTTCCGTGGAGCTCGATGCCGCGCGGCATAACGCCTTCTACATCCCGGAAGGCTGCGCGCACGGGTTCCTGACCCTGGAAGACGATTGCGAGCTGTTCTACCAGGTGTCGGAAAACTATGTGCCCGAATTGTCCCGCGGCGTGCGCTTCGATGACCCCGCACTGGCCATCGCCTGGCCTTTCAGGCCGGAGGTCATCAGCGAGCGCGACGCCACACTCGGATTTTTAGACTGAACCCGGATTTTTTTAGAGTGTCTCTTCTTAAAGCAGAAGCACTCCAGCTTTTGCCTGTGGCTGAAAAAATTTTCCTTTTTCTTTCGCTCAAGTGCGGCGCGGGCAAGCAAGTGCGGCGCGGGCCAGGAAGGTTTAACAAGCAAACTCCGGGATATGTCCTGTTCAGATTGAAACAGCACATCTCCCGGACTCCTTACTTTTGAGCGACTTCCGATCGTTCAAACGCTCCTGTTTGAAGGGAACACGCCTTAGACGGAAAATGGCCCGGTGATTTCCGCCTCCGAGAGAATCAGGCCCGGACGGTAGCCTTGCCGCTCGAAGAACGCGCGCCGTGAAGCATCGGCGGTAAAGACCGCGCAGACGGGAGCCAGTTCCTCGATCCGTTCCGTCGGCGGCGCGATCACCTCGATCTCCTTGTTGAGTCCGAGTTCGGCCATGAGACCGGCCAGAGAGTCAATGGAGGTCACACTGTCGAGCACCACGAACTTGACATCGGAAACGCCGTTGACCTTCTCCACCAGAGCCTGCACCGATGCCATCAACGGCAAGTGCCCGGCTATCTGCTTGACTTCCGGCAAGTTTCCAAAACCGGCATAAGCAAGGCGCGCATAAAGCTCATAGGCTTTGAGGTATTCCTTGCGGGCATACCACATCCTGAGAGCGACGCTCATGCGCGTCATCATGAAAATGGTACAGGCCCGGTCGTATATCGCGCGCGTCTGGGGATTGAGGTCGATCTTATTGCGCAAGGCACCACGATAAAGCAGGTATTCCAAACCGCCGCGATAGCGGTCCCAGGCCGTCATCACCTCCTCATGGCCGGCCTGCTCCCGGTCGCGCACGATTTTCGACCGTGTGACGCACCGGTAGAAGGGCTTGTTGAAGAAACCGACGGTGCCCATGTCGATAGCCTCGGCGACATAGGCAAAGGCCCAGAAACAGAAATAGCGGGGCACGAAGACGGTACGCAACGCCGCCGTGCGATAAATACCGATCTCGGGGAAAATATGCCGCTCCACGATGAAGGAAAACAGGCCGCCGAAATTGCCGCGCTTGAAATGCTGCGGCTTGTCGATCTGATAGAAGAGCTGAACATCCCGGTTTTCCACCGCGTCATGGATATACCAGGGCGCATGACAGACAATCATGTCGGGGTTCTGGTCGAGATGCTTGACAGCGGCCCCCAGGTTTTCCCACACCAGAAAATCGTCATCAGCCAGATAGAGCGAATATTCGCCCCGCGCATGCGCATAGGCATTGGCGAGATTGGGCCAGCCGTCGCCGTTCTCGGGGCGCCTGAAATAGGTGATCGGCAAGCCCCGCTCGATGAAACGCCGGACAACATCGGTCGTATCGTCGGTCGAGGCATTGTCCGAGATCACGATTTCATAGGTAAAGCCCGGATCGGAGAGCCCGATGAACGTGCCCAGCAAATGCTCCAGAAAACGGGCCCGGTTGAATGTCGGGATGCATAAGCTCAGCTTGATGTCCGTCATCTCGGTTTCTTTCAAAAAGGGGCCGACCGGCAGCGATCATGCAAACCCGGCGCGTCATTTCACCAGCCAGGCTCCCGGCGCATTGGCCCAGGGGAAGCGCTGAAGCGGCTTGTCGATCTTGCGATCGCGGGCGAACTCATCCCAGGCGATCGTCTCGCCCGGCCACTTGCTGGTGGCGTATTCGTCGAGAATCAGCACGCCGCCGGGCACAAGGCGATCCCAGCATTCCTCAAGGATGACCCGCGTCGGCTCATAGATATCGACGTCGAGATTGAGCAGGCAAAAGCGCGTTTCGGGGCTGTCCTTGAGCCATGCCGGCAGGGTTTTGCAGATATCGCCGACGATGATGCTGCCGCGATTGGCCGGAATGACGGAATCGGCATTGTGCAGGGCCAGCAGGCTCTGGAACTCCTCAAGAAAGCTGCCCGAATTGAGGCCGCCGGCCTCCTTCTGGATCGACCGGTCGGTGTCGCCGTCTTCCTCGGCAAGCTTCGGGAAGCCCTCGAAGCTGTCGAATCCGAAGACTTTCTTGTGCGTGGCCGTCGGGGTGAAGGTTTCGAGAAACTTGTGCCATGAAAAGAAGGACTTGCCGAAATAGACGCCGAAATCGGCATAATGGCCCGGCAGATCGACGGTGAGCTTGAAGAGTTCGTAATGGGCGAGCTGGCGGATGAAGGAACGCCGGCTGGCATAAACGGGGAACAGGTCGAGATAGTGCCGCACGTCATGCGGCCATTTCGCGATCAACTCATCGAGCTTCCGGAAGAAAGCCTCTTCGCCGGCGGAAGGGTAGTAGAAGGTGTCGGACGCCATGCGTTGTCTCCGTAATGGTTGCCCTTCGGCACATGATGCTAGATACGGCGCAGGAAACCGTCGGCGGCGGCCGTGATGACGATTCTGTGCTCGATCGTCTTGTCGGCCTCGAATGCCAGCGCCTCCCCGTCGGCTCCCTTGCGCCCCTCTTCGGCAAGCAGCTTCAGATAGGCCCGGACGGCCGTTTTCGGATTGTTGCCCTTGCCCCATGGGCGATCGGCGCACATCTCATCCGGCAGATCCTCGACGCCGGTATCCCAGACCACGCAATAAGAGCCTTTCGACGTGAGCGGCGCATAGGCCTCCAGCTCGGCGAGGACATGATCGTGCGTATGGTTGGAGTCGAGGAAAACCATGATCCGCCCGTGGCCCTCGGCCCGCCTCCGCACCTCCGCGATGACCGCCTCGTCAATCGAGGAGCCCTGGATCATCTCGATCTTGTGGCTCATCGGATGCGCCTCGATGGCGGAGCGGTTGTGCGCGCGGATATCGATATCGACACCGACGACCTTGCGCCGGCTCGCGCGCGGATCGAGCACGGCGCCATCCGCAGCCGCATCGCAATAATCCAGCAGGGCCAGCATGGAGGCGCTGAGGATCAGCGAACCGCCATGCGCTATGCCGGTTTCGACGATCAGATCCGGCCGGCAGGTCCAGATCAATTCCTGAATCGCATAGACATCCTGCGGAACCTGAATGATCGGACGCCCGAGCCAGGTGAAGTTCTGCGCGTATTCCTTGCGGATCGCTTCCCGCAGCCAGATGTTCGTCAGGCCGAAGAAGTGGCGGTCCTCTCCGATCCGCTCGATATTCCGGGCGACGCGGCGGCGAAAATCTTCTACAGGATCCATTTCCTTGTCCTTGGTGAAAAAGCGGTCAATCGGCCCAACAATAAAGCACCGTCTCCATCAGCAGCGGCGAATGATGGCGGAGGGCGAAGCTGTAATCCGGGACCAGCGTGCGCAGATAAGCCATGATTTCCGGGATGTCGGACGGGTAATGGTAGACGCAGACCGCGAGTTTCGGACGGTGCCCGGCGATCGTATGCCGCGCGCCGGCAAGCAGTTGCATCTCCATGCCCTCGACATCGGCCTTGAGGAATGTGACGCGCTCGCCGGCCATAAGTTCATCGAGCGACAAAACCGCCATGTCGCCATTGTCGTCCGGTTCCAGCGCAATGCTCTGCAATTGTCCGCTGGCTGTCATGCCGCTGACGCGGCCGCTTTGCAGTCCGAGCCCCGCCCGATGCAGCGCGATTGTTTCATCCGGCAGAGCCCATTCCTCGGCAAGACGCCGGCAACGCTTCTCAAGCGCGGCAAACTGACGGGGCGACGGCTCGAAGGCCAGGATTTTCCGGCAGACGCCGGCGTTGGCCCACAAAAAGCGCTCGATGCTGTCGCCGACATAGGCGCCCGCATCGACATAGATTTCGCGCTCCGCCCCCATGAAACGCGGCAGGCAGAAATATTGATCGCGCTCGTGAACGGCTTCCAGCCAGGTCTTCTCACCCGTCAGCATGGCCATGAGCACAGCCCGGAGCGTCTCCCCGGAGCGCTCATCCACGAATTGATCGTGAACGTCCATGAAAAGCGCGAAATGGCTGGCCGCGTACCACGCGTCGAAGGAGCAGCCGGCGACGCCGTACCGTTCCAGAACCGCCTGCACCGCGCCGACATGGTGGCGCGCGGTGATGAGAACGAGGTCCAGCCCCGCACGCTCCATCCGCTCGGGCGCTTCGACAGCGAGTCCGCAAAACGTCATGCCCTGCGCTTGCGGATTGCCGTCGAAGCAGACGAGGGGCGCACAGCCCGCCTGCCGCATATGCGCGACCGCCCATGCGCCGAGAAAACCGGCCCCATAGAGACCGAGCCGGACGGGCCTCGACAGAATATCCGCAGGGACGCGCATCAGAACGCGGTCCCTCGCCGCCTGCAAATCGCGGATCTGCGGGGCCTCGATCATCTCAATTCCCCCGGCAGCGCATAAAGAACGGCGCCCGTGCCGCACCAGCCATGCAGGCGCAGCAGAAAACGGTAGTTTTCCAGCCCCTCCATCAGGAAGGCGGGCGTGCGCCAGAGCCCGTCGTCATTATGGTAGACCGTGACGGCGAGGATCGGCCGGTGGGCTTTGATCGTGGCGAGCCCGCCGCGCAGCGCGTCCAGTTCGCCACCTTCAAGATGCAGCTTCACATAGTCGGGCGCGACGCCGAGGCCGTCCAGCGTCACGGTGCGCACCCGTTCCGCGCCGGTCGGCGACAATTGCGAGGCATAGCCCAGACCGGCATGAAAAACGCGGTCACGTTCCACCGCATCGAGCGCCTCGGGAACGAGGGTCAGCCATTCGCCGGCAACCCCTCTTTCACAGCCGATCCGTGATTGCAGGACCGCGAGATTGGCGCGGTCGGGCTCGACCGCCACGACACGCAGACCGGCGCCGCCGCGCAGGGCGACCAGCCGTTCGGTGACGCGACCGTGATGGGCGCCAGCATCGACGAAAGTGCCGACCTTGCCCAGATGCGGCAAGACCTCCGGGATGAAGAAACGATCGTCGCCCGTCACCGGCGCATCAGCGAAGGTCCATTCCGCGCGCAACCGCC
Source organism: Pseudochelatococcus sp. (assembly GCF_050946405.1). Lineage (NCBI taxonomy): Bacteria > Pseudomonadati > Pseudomonadota > Alphaproteobacteria > Hyphomicrobiales > Chelatococcaceae > Pseudochelatococcus > Pseudochelatococcus sp. The sequence goes on along the minus strand of NZ_JBMNUS010000002.1, from coordinate 281,821 downwards.
GCCAGGCGATGAATTGCAGGTGATGGGCGCGCGACAGATCATCGTGCCAGCGGCCGAGCACGGACTCAACCGCGTTGCGTTCCGCCACATCGAGGCGACCGGCGAACCAGCCGTTGGACAGGGGATGCCGGTCGCGGCAGGACTCGGCCAGATCGTAGAAGGGCACGATATCGCGCCAGCCGCTGTCCTGAAGCGACCGGGCAAGCGGCACGAACGGCGCTGTCGCGACGCATACCGCCAGCAGGGCATCGGCCTTGATATCCCCGGAAACCTCGTCGGGCGCGACAAGGCGTGTGCCGGCCCAGAACCGGTCGTTGCGCAAGGCCGCCGCGTTGCGGTCGACGACGAGATCGACCGCGAAGCCGAGCCCCGTCAGATGGTCATGCGCCATGCGTCCGAGATCGCCGCCGCCATAGAGCACCAGCGGGCGGCACGGCAGGCGTGCGCCTTCGGGAGCGTCCCCGTCATCGATCTCCCGCAGCAAGGCCGCCGCGGCTTGAATGCCGGGCAACGTCTCGAAACGGCGCGCCGCAAACAAGCGCGGACGGGCGGCGGACGCATCCCCGCGATCATGCGATACAGGCTTGGTAGCGGCCATATCCGTCCCGTCTTGCGGTTGTCGTGCAGTCTGTCATGATGGCGCTCGCCGAGAAGGACATGCGATGACCGATCTGTCAGCTTCTAGCAGCAACTACCTGTTGCGAACCTTGCCATGAGTTCCGCCATGAGTTCCCCCATGAATACCGTACTGCTGACCGGCGCGGCCGGATTTGTCGGCCGCAAGATCCACAAGCATCTGACGGATAGCGGGTATGACGTGCGGCTCGTGCTCCGTCCGGGCAGCGCTTCCCGTCTGTCGGTGGCGCCGCAGCCGGGCCGGATCATCGAGACGCCCGATCTGTTCGGCGAGACGGCGGAATGGTGGGCAAGGAACTGCGAGGGCGTCGATACCGTCATCCACGCAGCATGGTATGTGAAGCACGGCGTCTATCTCGACGCGCCGGAAAACGCCGCATGCGTATCGGGCACCTTCGCCCTGGCCAAAGGCGCGGCGGAAGCCGGCGTCGGCCATTTGATCGGCCTGGGCACTTGCCTGGAATACCGCCTGCCGGGCACGCATCTGCATGCCGATTCGCCGCTCGAACCCTCGAACTTTTACGCCGCCTGCAAGCTTGCGACCTATCACATGGTGCGTGCATGGCTGGCCTCGCGCGACACCGTTTTCAGCTGGTGCCGCATCTTCTATCTTTATGGCGAGGGCGAGGACCCGCGCCGTCTGGCCGCCTATCTGCGCCGGCGAATCGAAGCCTCCGAAGTGGCGCGCCTTTCCGCCGGCACGCAGGTCCGCGACTTTCTGGACGTCGACGCCGCGGGCCGAATGATCGCGAGCCTCGCGCGGACACGACAGCCTGGCGCAATCAACATATGTTCAGGTAGGCCGATTACGGTTCGTGCATTTGCGGAGCAAATAGCCGATGCCTACGGCCGCCGGGATTTGTTGGAGTTCGGGGCCATGCAGCCCCATCCCTCGGACCCCAGCGCCGTGGTCGGCGTCTGCAATCTCGTCCCGGCGATGGAGTTGCTGGAGTCCTCGAATGAAAGCGCAGCTGAAGCCCAGAATTAATCTTCATGACCGGACGCCGCTGGAGACGGTCATCCCGCTGGAAACGCCATTCATCGTCTTTGTCGACCCGGCAAGCTCCTGCAACTTCAAGTGCACCTTCTGCCCGACCGGCCACCGCGACATGATCGCCCGGACGGGACGCTACCAGGGCGCGATGAAGTTCGAGGTGTTCCGGAAGGTCATCGATGATCTGGGCGAGTTCAATCGGCCGATCAAGGTGCTGCGCATGTACAAGGACGGCGAGCCCTTCCTCAACAAGCGCTTCGCCGACATGGTCGCCTATGCCAAGCAGAGCGGCTATTGCGACTATATCGATTCGACCACGAACGGCACCTTCCTGAGCCCCGACCGCATAGGGCCCGTCATCGAGGCCGGTCTCGACAAGCTGAACATCTCCGTCGACGGCATGACGCGGGAAACGTATCTACAGTTCACCGGCTTCAAGTTCGACTTCGAGAAATTTATCGAGAACGTCAAATGGATCTATGCCAATAAGGGCAATATGGAAGTCTCGATCAAGATCCCCGGCGAGCTGATTACGGAAGCTCAACGCCAGGAGTTCTTCGACACTTTCGGCAACTATTGCGACCGCATTTTCATCGAGAACTTCGCCCCCTGCTGGCCGGAATTCGATATCGAAAAACATACCGGCGTGAAAATCACCGGCGGCATCTATCAGCAGGACATCGGCGATACCGATACGTGCCCCTATATCTTCTACGGCTATTCGGTGAACGCCGATGGTTTGGTGAGTTCCTGCTTCCTGGATTGGGGGCGCAAGCTTGTCATCGGCGATGTCCGCAATGACAGCATGAAGGCCATCTGGAATTCGGAGCGCATGAACGCGCTGCGTCTTCAGCATCTGGAGGGCCGGCGCCGGGAAAACGGCGTTTGCGGCAATTGCGGCCAGTTGAGCCACTGCCTGCCCGACAATATCGACGCCCATCGCACGATGCTTCTCGCGCGCTTCAAGACCCATCTGGGTGAGTTGCCTCAAGTACCTGCGCCGGGCGGCATCAACATGCCGAAAATCGACGCCGCCGAATGAAAATCCTGCACGTAGCGGCCCATTTGGGGGGCGGCGTCGGCAAGGCGCATTCCAGCCTCGTTGATGCCGACGCTCTTTCCATCCGGCGCCATTACGTGCTTCTCGAGGAGCCGCGCGATACCCGTTACGCCGAGAGCATATCGCATAGCGGCGCGGCGCTCACCATCGCTCCCGACGAGGCGACACTGCTGAAACTGGCGGCCGCGGCGGATATCGTTCAAATCGAATGGTGGAACCACCCGCGGCTCTATCGCTGCCTTTGCAGCAACGACTGGCCCTTGATGCGCAGCGTCATCTGGTGCCATATCTCGGGCTTGGCGCCCCCTCTCGTCCCACCGGCGCTCCTGACGCTTGCCGACCGCTTCATCTTCACATCCGGCTGTTCGCTGGCCACCCTGTCGGGGCTCGATCTGTCTCCTGCGGATTTGAGGCGGATCGGCGTCGTCAACAGCGGTTTCGGCTTCCCGACAAGACAGCGCAGCAAGGAGCCTCCGCGCCGCGAAGGCTCCGTCAGCTATCTGGGAACCGTCAGCTTCAGCAAGATGAGCCGCGATTTCTTTCAGGTCGTCGACGATGCGGGCGACAGCGGCATGCTCGTGGAGATTTGGGGAATGGTCGAGGATGATAGCGAAGTCGCGAGCGTCGCCCAGGCCATGCGGCACCCTGAACGCATACGTTTCATGGGGCATGCCGCCGATCCGGCAAGGGTGCTGGAAACGACGCGAATTTTTCTTTACCTGCTGAAGCAGGACCATTTCGGCACCGCGGAGAATGCCCTGGTCGAGGCCATGTCCTACGGCTGCGCGCCGCTCGTCTTCCCAAATCCGCCCGAGCTTGCCATCGTCACGGACGGCGAAACCGGCTTCGTGGCCGAGAACGCCGCCGACGCCGCCGGACGGCTCCGCTGGATGCGCGAGCATCCGATGGAGACTGAACGAATCGGACGCAATGCGGCGGCGCATGTCGCCGCCACACGGCTGCCCGCCCATAGTGCAGCAGCCTTCGCCCGGATCTATGACGACCTTTTGGCAAGTGAGAAACGGCCGGTCGATTTCCGTGCCGCGCTCGGCTCCACGGCAGCCGATTGGTTCATGGGCACCCAAAATTCAACGGCCTCCGGGCAGACGGATTGGATGAGCCTTTCAACCACCCCCACCAAAGGCAGCCTCCATCACTTCCTCGCCTGCTGCCCCGATGACCGCTCTCTTCAGCGTCTACCGGCCGTTGGAGCGCTTTCCGATCAAGCGGAATCATCTCACCCGCGCGAGGCCGCCTTGCGCGCCTTGCGATAGAGCTTGTGCGAGGACCGGGGCAGGCCCTTGTCGCGCACCGCGCGCAGCAGCTCGCCCAACGAGGCGTCGCCTGCCCGCTCCGCCGCCTGCGCCACCGGCAGCCACTCCACCTCGCGTTCGCCGCGCTCCGGCCAGCGGGGCAGGTCATCCACCACCCACAGCGGATAGAGCTCCACATAACAGCGCGTGCTGCCGCCGTCGCCGAGCCGCTTGTCGTAGATATAGCCGCCTACCGGGCTCTTGCCGGTAACGCCCAGCACGCCCGCCTCCTCCTGCGCCTCGCGCGCCGCCGTCTGCGCGCCGGACAGGCCCTTGATCGGCCAACCCTTCGGCACGATCCAGCGCCGCGTCTCGCGCGACGTCACCATCATCACCTCAAGGCCGCCCGCATCGTCCATGCGCAAGGGCAAGGCCCCGAACTGCCGCCGGTAACGCGACTTCTTCTTCTCCGTCATCGTCATGGTCATCGCCGGCACCGGATCGTCAACCGAAGCCGGCGCTCTTCCCGCAAATCGATGTTCAAATGCTCTTCGCCTTCCTCCATCGCCCGCCTCCCTCCGCATGCGCAGCCGCGGGCGGAAATGGAAATTATCCAACATTCGTCGAATAACATAAACAATCGGATTTATGGAGTCGACAGGCCCGCGATTCAAGGCTGTCGGCGAACTTACCCGCAAACGGATGACGGTTTCGTATCAGTGGCCGTCACATTCGACAGCCAGCATCCAGCGCAGGGTGTCCGCCAGCGGCGGGGCGGGCGGGCCGGCATGTCGTCCTGTGGCGGAAACGGCGGCCTGCTCCGTGTTCCATTCGATCGGAACACCTTCCAGCAGGCGCTGCATGCGGGTGGCGTCGCCGTATTGCACGGGCGTTTCGCCGGGGCGCATCAGGGCGGGATCGGTGAGAATCGCCGGCCGATGGCCGGTCTGCGCTTCCAGTTCCGCCAGCAGGGCGGCGATGGCGAGCGGCCGGCCCGAACACAAATTGTAGACATCTTCCACCCGATCGGCCGTCAAAAGGGCGAGGTAGGCGCGGACGATGTGGCGCACATCCGAAAAATCGCGGGCGATGTCACGGTTGCCGAGGCGCAGCTCCGGCGCGCGGGCGCGGAAGGCGGCGACGAGCTTGGGCACCAGGAAGCGCGCCGCCTGCCCCGCGCCGGTGTAGTTGAAGGGCCGCGCGATCACCACGCCGAGGCGCTCGCGATAGGGCCGCGCGAGACATTCCATCGCCAGCTTGGAAGCGCCATAATGCGTGGCGGGCGACAGGGGCGCATCTTCCGCCAGCCGGCCGGCCTGCGCGCCGTAGACGTGGCTGCTGGAAGCGAGCACGACCCGGCACGGGGGGTGCGGCAAATTCGCCAGCGCTTCGAGCAGGTTGGCGGCGCCCACCGTGTTGACCGCGTAGACACGGGCGTCGACGCCGTCGGGCGCGAAGGAAAGGCCGGCCAGATGCACCACGGCCTCCGGCGCCAGCGCGGCCACCCGCTGCGCCAGCTCGCGCGGGCGGGTGACATCCGCCGCAAGCGGCAGCGCCTCATGGCCGTGGTCGGCCAGCAGCGGCGCGAGATGGCGAGCGGTGAACCCTCCCTCGCCGGTGACAAGCACGCGCATGACGTTCTCCGTCCGCCGCTTTCGGATATGTCCAGAGCATCGTGCAGAAAAGCGGATACCACTTTTCGTCGACAAAGATGCGTTAAATCAGAAACTTGGAGCGGTTTGCGTTCAAGTCGATTGATCGTTTTGAACGCAAACTGCGGTAAAATGTAGAATTTAGAGCATTTCGGCGTTTCGTTGAAACGCAGAAATGCTCTATCTTATTGACTTGACGCGTTTTCTTCACGCAAAGCGGTATCCGCTTTGCTTGAAAACGCTTTAGAGCGGCGTGACGATTCCGCTTGAATGCACGCCGCTCTAGAAGGACAGACCTTGCCGGTTTCGCCGGATGTCCGCTTCTACCATGAGCTGGCACAGGCGCTCCAGCCCGGTTTGCGCCCGCCAGCCGAGTTCGCGCTCCGCCTTGGCGGAATCGCCCAGCAGCACATCCACCTCCGCCGGGCGGTAGAGGCGCGGATTCACACGCACGCGCACCTCGCCGGTGCGGGCGTCGCGGGCCTGCTCGCCCTCGCCTTCCCCCTCCCAGACCAACGCGACGCCGATGATGCCGTAAGCCAGTTCCGCGAACCGGCGCACGCTGGAGGACCGGCCCGTCGCCAGCACGAAAGTGTCGGGCCGCTCGCATTGCAGCATCGCGTGCATGCCCACGACATATTCGCGCGCATAGCCCCAGTCGCGCTGCGCATCGAGCGCGCCAAGCTCAAGCGGCGCGCTGTCGCCAAGCGAGACGCGCGCGACGTGATCGGCGATCTTGCGGGTGACGAACTCCTTGCCGCGCAAGGGCGATTCGTGGTTGAAGAGAATGCCGGAAACCGCGAACAGGCCGTAGCTCTCGCGGTAGTTCACGGTGGCCCAATGCGCCATCAGCTTGGCGAAGGCATAGGGCGAGCGCGGATAAAACGGCGTCGTCTCGGACTGGCGCGGCGTCTGCGCCTTGCCGAACATTTCCGACGTGCTCGCCTGATAGAAGCGCGTGTCGGGCTTGACGATCCGCACCGCCTCCAGCAGGCGCAGCGCGCCGAGCGCGGTCATGTCGGCGGTCGCGAGCGGTTGCTGGAACGAGACGCTGACGAAGCTCTGTGCAGCGAGATTGTAGATCTCGTCCGGCCGGTGATCCGCCACGAGGCGGATGGCGCTGGTGGCGTCGCCGAGGTCGAAATCCACCAGTTCGAGGCCGGGATTGCCGAGCAGCCCCAGTTCCGCCAGCCGCCAGTGATTCACCGAGGACGTGCGCCGCACCGCGCCCACGACGCGATAACCCTGCTCCAGAAGGTATTGCGCCAGATAAGCGCCGTCCTGGCCGGTGACGCCGGTGATGATCGCGGTCTTGCGGGAGGATGACACGGCTGACATATGACTTTCGCGTTGTGAACAGGGGCAGGCGCCGTGCGGCGGAACGCCGGTTATCGGTTTTCGTGCCGTCATGCGTTATCAGAATTGATCGTCATATGGCAAACGATCGATTTTCGGCATCATCTTTTCGAATATCCCGCCATATTCTTCCATTTTCACTTGTTATGTGGCATCGGCGGTATTCGTGCAAACGCGGCGGCGTCGCATAAAATGCAAATCCTCCGCAAGTGCGGGGCAAACGCATCGTCGATTCCCGCAAGGCCGGCGCGGCGGGCGGCAACGTCCCCTTAATCCGCCACATTTACGATGCCAGAAGATAACCGAGACAACGGCGCGCGTTCCGGCGCGGACAGACATCCGGGTGAAATGACGCAAGGCAACGCTCACGGCAACGGTCACGGCAACGGCGGGTTCCGGCGGGAACCGCGCTTCGAGGCGGGCGACGGGCAGGATTCCGGCGCTGACGGCGGCACGCAGGAATGGCGCGTGACGGCGCAGGATCGCCTGCTGCAAGGCGGGCGGCCGGCGGGCTCCGGCGTGGAAACGGCCGGCGACGATCAGGTGCGGGGGGAGCCGGGAATGGCGGCAGGGCGCGGCAAGGGGGCGAGAAAGGCCGCAAGCGGGCATCCGGCGCGGCGCGCGCCAGCGAGGGGCGCCGCGAAGCGCCGCAGGCCGAGGCGGCGGCGCAGCCTCGTCGGCATGCTGTTTTCGACGCTTGCGGTGCTCGCCATCTGGGGCGCGATCGCGGTCACGGGCTTCGTGGCGTATCACTTCGCGCAACTGCCGCCCATCGACACGCTGACGGTGCCCAAGCGCCCGCCCAACATCGCCGTGCTCGCGGCCGACGGCTCCCTGCTCGCCAACCGCGGCGACACGGGCGGGCGGGAGGTGGCGCTGAAGGAGCTGCCGTCCTATCTGCCGAAAGCGTTCATCGCCATCGAGGACCGGCGCTTCTTCGAGCACATGGGCATCGATCCGCTCGGCGTGGCGCGCGCGCTGGTGCGCAACGTGAGCGCGGGCGGGGTTTCGCAGGGCGGCTCCACGCTGACGCAGCAGCTCGCCAAGAACCTGTTCCTGACGCAGGACCGCACCGTCTCGCGCAAGATCCAGGAGGCGATTCTCGCGGTGTGGCTGGAGCAGAACTTCAGCAAGAACGAGCTTCTGGCCCTTTATCTCAACCGCGTCTACTTCGGCTCGGGCGCCTATGGCGTGGAGGCGGCGGCGCTGCGCTACTTCGGCAAACCGGCCAAGGACGTGACGCTGGCGGAAGCCGCGATGCTCGCCGGGCTGGTGCAGGCGCCCTCGCGCCTGTCGCCCACGCGCAACCCGGCGGCGGCGCAGGCGCGGGCGCAGCGCGTGCTGATGAGCATGGCGGAAATGGGCTTCATCACCGAAAACGAGGCCAAGGGCGCGCTGATGACGCCGGCCGAGACGGTGAAGCCGCGCGGCGCGGGCAACGCCAACTACGCCGCCGATTATGTGATGGACGTGCTGGACGATTTCATCGGCAAGGCGGAAACGGATATCGTGGTGCGCACCACCATCGACCGCGCGATGATGGACGCCGGCGAAAGGGCGCTGACCGACACCATCGCGAAAAAGGGCGCGGAAGCGCATATCGCGCAGGGGGCGCTGGTGGCGCTGTCGAACGACGGCGCGATCCGCGCGCTGATCGGCGGGCGCAACTACGCGGCAAGCCAGTTCAACCGCGCCACCGCCGCGCGGCGGCAGCCCGGCTCCGCCTTCAAGCCCTTCGTCTACCTCACGGCGCTGGAGCGGGGCATGAACCCCGGCACCGTGCGCGTCGACGAGCCGGTGAACATCGGCGGCTGGCAACCGCGCAACTACACGCGCCGCTACAGCGGCCCGGTGACGCTGGCGAACGCGCTGGCGCACTCGCTGAACACAGTCGTCGTCAAGCTGGCGGTCGAGGTGGGGCCGAAGACGGTGGCGCAGACGGCGCAGCGGCTCGGCATCACCTCGCCGCTCACCGCCAACGCCACGATTGCGCTCGGCACCTCGGAGGTGAGCCCGCTGGAACTCACCGCCGCCTATGCCGCCTTCGCCAACGGCGGCACGGGCGTGGTGCCGTGGATCATCCGCGACGTCAGGACGCCGGACGGCAAGACCGTCTACCAGCGCGCGCCCTACGACCTCGGCCGCGTGATCGGCGAGGATGACGCCTCGATGATGAACTACATGCTGCATCAGGCCGTCACCATCGGCTCCGCGCGGCGCGGCGCGATCGAGGGCTACGAGATCGCGGCCAAGACCGGCACGACGCAGGAAACGCGCGATGCGTGGTTCGTGGGCTACACCAGCGGCCTTGTCACGGGCGTCTGGCTCGGCAACGACGACAACTCCCCCACGAAGAACGTTTCCGGCGGCACCCTGCCCGCCGAGACATGGCGCGCCTTCATGGTGGAGGCGCTGAAGGGCGTGGAGCCCCGCCGCCTGCCCGGCAGCCCGTGGGATGCGCCGATCAGCGAACTGCCGCCGCAAGCCCCGCCGCCGCCGGCCACGGCGCAGCCCGCTCCGCTGGACCTGCAAAGGCCCGTCCCGCAGCCGCCACGCGAAAAGAACTTCTTCGAGCGCCTGTTCGGCGGCTGATACCGCTTCTCCATGACCATGCCTCATCGGGAAACGGCGGCGCGCTCCGGTAAACCTCGCACCATCGAGCCGGTTAACGGCCGCTGAAGCAAACATTCCGCGCGCGGTCCCGGGCATTTGTCGGTTCAACAGGGCCGGCAAATGCTCAGATGCCAAAATACCGGCAAGTGTGATATGGATCACAAGGCGCGCCGCCGCCGGTGATACTCTGCGGCCGCGCCGGCTTCAGGGGCAAGCGCGCCAGTAGCAGAGTGTCATATTACTGTGTCATCATGATCTTTGTTTTATGAATTTTTCAGGATGAACCGGCATGAGCGATCCGGCACTTGGTATTCCATCGGCAGAGCATGGCGATCCGCAGGATGTGCATGTGCCGGTCGCGGCGCGGCTGCTGCTTGAGGATTTCGGCCGCGACATCGGGTTGCCGGGGCTGGCTTTCAGCGCGAAGGGCGAATGCTGGCTGAATTTCGGCGATAACCTCGCGGTGTTCGTTTTCCTGCCCGCCGATGAAGGCGCGATCCTCGTCTGCATCGATGCCGGCGCCCTGCCGCCCGGCAGCGACGCGCAGGCGCTGAAGCGGGAAATCGACGCGGCCCGGCCGCCGGTGGAGCCGGGCAAGACCTTTCTCGTCGTGGACGGCAAGAGCGAGCGGCTCAAGCTGGCGGTCAACCTGCCGCTGCCGGGGCTGGACCAGACCACCTTCCAGAACGCCCTGCGGGACATCCTGCACCGGATGGAACGCGTGAAGCGCGATCCGCTCGCAGAATGCGCCGCGCCGCACGGCAGGACGGAACACACCGCCACAACCGCCGACCTGCCGTTCGACAGCATGATCATCCGCCTGTAACGGCTTCCCACGAACGCGGAGCGACATACGATGACTAGTTATTTCGGGGCGGCTTTGAACACGGCGGCCCGTTTCATCGCTAATTTCGGGGCGGCTGCTGTCGAAACAAGCAATGCCGGCGGCAATATCGATTCGGCAGCACTCTTTCAAGATTATCCTATCACTCCGGCATCAGCGAGATCGTCCGAATCTTATCGCTCTGTCCTCGATACCATGACGACCGGCGACACTGACACCAGGACGAGCACGACATCGGAAGATGAGCATATACCAAGGGCATCGGAAGAGACGTCCTCCATAGGGGATGCAGCATACGACGACAACGAGTTCGATCGCGGAAGCACGACATCGCAGAACTCGTTTTTAATAACGCGGAAGCGCAGCCCCTCTGAAACGAGTACGGTGTCAACCGATGCGGCAGATGCGAGCGATCGATGCGGCAGATGCGAGCGATCCGCTCAAAAGCCATATAGCGGCATTCCAAAGTTCCCAGAAAGAACTACTTGACCGCAACGATTTGATATCTACTTGGCTGGCGGATCGTCGCCTCCAGCAAGTTGCATGCGCAGCATTGGCATCCCCCGACTCTACGGAAGACCGCCTCAAAGGCATGAGTGCTATCGACAACAGCAACAACGGCCCGATCGGGGAAAGCAGTACCGTAATCGAGCGCTTGCGGGCAAAAGTTGAAGATCTAAGTACAAAGCACAAACTCACTCCCCAGGAAAGAGAAGCGATCTACAGAGTCATCAGTAAAAGCCCGGACGGCATCAAGCAACTCAAGCTACTGATCAAACAGAAGCAAAGGCGAACGGCGGCGCCAACTACTGCGCCGACCCCTGCGCCAGCGACGGCGACAACGGCGCGCGCTCCAGCACAGACGGCTACAACACCGCCGACGACGGCGGCCCGCGCTCCGGCACCGACGGCGACAACATCGCCGGCAACGGCGGCCCATGCTCCTGCACCGACAGCAACAACACCGCCGACGATGGCCCGTGCCCCGGCACCGACGGCGACAACACCAGCGGTAACGACCGCTCCAACACCGGCGGCAGCAACCCGCGTACTGGAACGGCTCTCGGCAGACGCAGACTACCGCCGCGACAATCCTCCTTCGGTCAGGAGTTCCATTCTGGACTTCCTGCGGGCCTTCCTCGACGCGCTGGGCGAATTGAGCGTGGAAGATCTGGCCGGGCTGGAGGAGATAGACGACGCAGCGCTCTTGGCGTTTCTCCGCGAGAACGATTGCGCGGACTGGCTGGACTTGCCCGCGACGGGGATCGCCTGAGCGGCTTCAGCCCGCCACCAGCACGGCCCGGAAATCGTTAACGTTGGTAAGCGTCGGCCCGGTCATGACGAGATCGCCGAGCGCCGCGAACAGGCTGTAGCTGTCGTGGCGCGCCAGCGCCGCCGCCGGGTCGAGATCGGCCGCCAGCGCGCGCCGCCAGGAATCCGGGCCGATGACCGCCCCGGCGGCATCTTCCGTGCCGTCGATGCCGTCCGTGTCGCCGGCAAGCGCCCAGATGCCCTCGTCGCCTCGCAGCGCGAGCATCAGGCCGAGCAGAAAGGCGGTGTTCCGCCCTCCCCGGCCGGCCGGCCCCCGGCCGATGCTGACGGTCGTCTCACCGCCGGAAAGCAGCACCGCCGGGGCGCCGGCAGGTTCGCCGTGGCGGCGTATGGAACGGGCGATACCCGCCATGGCGGTGCCGAGTTCCCGCGCCTCGCCCTCCAGCGCATCGCCGAGGATCACCGGCGCAAGCCCTTCCGCGCGGGCCGCTTCCGCCGCCGCGCGCAGCGCCAGCATGGGCGTCGCGATGAGCCGGTAATCGGGAGCGGCCGCTTGCGCCGCCGCATCGGCGTCGCGCGTCAGCAGGGGCAGGAGATGCGCGGGCAGATCGCCGGCGATATGCGCCAGAAAGCCGTCGACGTCGGCCTCGCGCCCATCCGGCGGCACTGTCGGCCCCGATGCGATGGTGAGCGGGTCGTCGCCCGGCACGTCGGAGATGGCGAGCGTCACGACGCGCGCCGGCGCGGCGGCCGCGGCGAGCTTGCCGCCCTTGATCGCGGACAGACGCCGCCGCACGGCGTTCATCACGCCGATATCCGCGCCGCTCGCCAGCAGCAGGCGGTTGACGGCGCGCTTGTCGGCCAGCGTCACGCCCGCCGCCGGCAGCGCCAGCAAGGAGGAACCGCCGCCCGATATCAGCGCCAGCACGAGATCGTCCGGCCCGAGGCCGCGCACGGCATCGAGCACGCGCCGCGCGGCGATCTCGCTGTTGTCGTCCGGCACCGGATGCGCGGCCTCGATGACCGCGACGCGCCGCGTCGGCACGGCATGGCCGTAGCGCGTCACCACCACGCCGCTCAGGGGCACGTCGGTCCAGGCGGCCTCGACCGCCTGCGCCATCACGGCGGCGGCCTTGCCCGCGCCCACGACGACGCAACGCCCTCGCGGCGGCTCCGGCAGATGCCGTGCGAGCACCCGCAACGGATCGGCGCTTGCCACCCCCGCATCGAAAAGGCGGCGAAGAACGCGGCGCGCCCGCTCGTCGTTCCATTCCATGACGCATCCTCCCAACCGGCGAATCAGCCGCGCTCCGTGTCGGCATCCCGCTCGTCGCCGGCATTTTCGCCGGCATCTTCCCCCGCCTCTTCCGCTGCCGGAATGACATAACCGCCCGAGAGCCACCGATGCAGATCGACATCCGCACAGCGCTTCGAGCAAAATGGCCGCCAGCGCGTTTCCGTGGGCTTGCCGCAAATGGGGCAAACCGCTTGCGCGCGCCTCTCGCTATCGTCGGCATCCGGCATGATGCGCCCTCCCGATCCGGCCTGTCACAGATTGAGCCAGTGGCGATGCACGGGAAAGCCCTCGCCCGACAGCAGCGACACGGTCTCGTACAGCGGCAGGCCGACCACGGCCGAATACGACCCCACGATCCTGACCGCGAAAGAGCCTGCCAGCCCCTGAATCGCATAGCCGCCGGCCTTGCCGCGCCATTCGCCGCTGGCGAGATAGCCGTCGAGTTCCGCGTGCGAGAGGTTCTTGAAGCGCAGCCGCGTCTCGACCACGCGGTCGCGCACGCGCCCCTGCGGCGACACCACCGCGAGCGCCGTATAGACGCGGTGCGTGCGCCCCGAGAGCAGGCGCAGGCACTCTTCCGCCTCCTCGGCGATTTCCGTCTTGGGCAGTATCCGGCGGCCGACCGCCACGACCGTATCCGCCGCGACGATGTAAGCGCCGCCGACATCCTCGCCGCGGCCTTCCGCCGCCTTCAGCAGCGTCTTCGCTGTTTCCGCCTTGCCGATGGCGACGCGCCGCGCATAGTCGCGCGGCTTCTCGCCGCGCCGCGGCGTCTCGTCGATATCCGCCGGCAGGAGCAAATCCGGCGTCAACCCCACCTGTTCGAGCAGCGCGAGACGCCGGGGCGACGCCGAAGCCAGCACGAGCAGCGGCCGCCACGGCGGACGCTGCACGGACGATGCGGAAGCGCCGCCGCGCTCCTCCTTCTGCTCACCCGGCGCAACCATATCGCTCAACGGATTCTCCTGCAAACGTCGCCACGCTATCCATTTGTTTATGCGTCATCTTTTTCAGAAACTGGATATCACCTTTCAATGCCGCGCTCCAGCATGGAACAATCGGCCGCAACAGGAATTATGTCACGCAGCGGCTCGTCGTGCTCCCGTCGTCAGGGAGACATCACGGTCGCTTATCCATATCATTACGACATAGCTCCATCCGGCGCAGGTTATCCATGTCCTTGAAACGCTTCACCCCTCACGTCACGCCCGCGCAACTGGCGAAGGCGACCGAGACGGCACAATTCGCCGCCACGACCATCGCTTTCCGCCTGCCGCAATTCCTCTACGACACGCTCGACCCCACCCATCCGATGAGCGCCGAAACGCAACGCGCGTTCTCCGAAAAGGCGGCCGCCGCGATGGAGGGCAGCGTCATCGCCGCGCAGGCGTGGCAACGCCTGTGGATCGACATGGCTTTCGGCCGCGTGGGGCCGAACGACCTGTCGCGCAAGATCATGAAGATCGCCGACGACAGCGCCGCGCCCGCGCGCCGGCGCGTCAAGGCCAACGCGAAGCGCCTCACCGGCAAGCATCTGCACGGCAAATGACGCCGGACCCGCTCCACGTCGACGAGTTTCGCCTCTCGACGTGGGCATGAGTATGGGCATGGCCCGATCCGAAACAGCGCGGCGCGGAAAAGCGCTACGAAGGCTCTTCCGGCGCGGGCTCGCCCGTTTCCTCCGGCGTGTCCGCACCGGCGGCCCGCGCCCGCGCCTCCTCCCGCTCGCGGGCGCGATAGCGCGCCACACCGAACGGCAGCGACAGCAGATAGGCGACGGTGGCGATCGCCAGCACATGAAACGTGAAGCTCACCAGCAGCGCCGCGAAGAGAACGACGAGCACGAACAGCGGCAGCACCATCTCGCGCGGAATACGCTGGCCCGCAGCCTTGCCCGAGAAGGTCGGTATCTGGCTCACCATCAGCAGGCCGATGAACACCGTATATGCCGCGACCGCCGGCGCCGCGAGCTCGCCCACCGGCCAGACGATGAAATGCAGATAGACCGGCAACAGCACCGTGAGCGCGCCCGCCGGCGCCGCCATGCCGACGAAGTAGTTCTTCTGCCACTCCGGCCGCGACGGATCGTCGAGCATCACGTTGAAGCGCGCCAGGCGCAGCGCCGCCGCGATGGTGTAGACCATGGCCGCGATCCAGCCGAGCGACTTCATCTCGTCCAGAATGAACGTATAAAGCAGCAGCGCCGGCGCGACGCCGAAGTTCACGAAGTCGGACAGCGAATCAAGCTCCGCGCCGAAGCGCGACGTGCCCTTGAGATAACGCGCGACGCGCCCGTCCGCGCCGTCGAGCACCGCGGCCACGGCGATGGAGAACACGGCGAGATCGAGACGCGCCTCGATCGCCATGCGAATGGCGGTCAACCCGAGACACAGCGCGAGCAGCGTAATCAGGTTGGGAACGAGCAGCCGCAGCGGAATCGGCCGGAAGCCGCGGCGGCGCGGCTCCTCGGTATCGGGAACGAAAGGCGGAAACAGGTCACTCATACGCGCTATTCATACACCAGCGCGCACGCGGGGCAAACGGCATCCGCGTGCCTCACGCGCCGCGAAAGGTGCGCGGCGGCTCGGCGGACAGGAGATCGGCCAGCACCGTCTCGCCCGCGACCGTGCGCTGGCCGAGGCCGACCAGCGGTTGCGTGCCGACGGGCAGATAGACATCCAGACGCGAGCCGAAGCGGATGAGGCCGAATCGCTCCCCCGCCTGCACCGTGTCGGTTTCGCGCACGAAACAGACGATGCGCCGCGCCACCAGACCCGCGATCTGGACGACGCCGATGCGCGTTTCCCCCGAGGCGATGACGAGCCCGTTGCGCTCGTTGTCCTCGCTCGCCTTGTCGAGATCGGCATTGATGAACACGCCCGGCGTGTAGACCACGCGCTCGACCGCGCCGTCCACCGGGCTGCGGTTTACATGGCAGTCGAACACGCTCATGAAGATGGAGATGCGCAGCAGCGGCCCCTCGCCCAGCTCCAGCTCGGGCGGCGGCAGCGTTTCCGCGATGGCGCTGACGCGCCCGTCCGCCGGCGCCACCACGAAACCGGGATGCACCGGCGTCTGCCGTTCGGGATCGCGGAAGAAGTAGCAGATCCAGAGGGTCGCGATGAGACCGATCCAGCCGAGCGGCGACCACAACTGTCCAAGCACCAGCGAGGCGATGGCGGCAACCGCGATGAAGGGATAACCTTCCTTGTGAATCGGCGTGATTGTCTGCCTGATGGAATCGTAGATGGACATCTTCCTGTCTCCGCCTTTGCCCGCCGTGAAGAAACAGCCTCTCGCCACGCATGACAGAGACATGCCGGCCCCGGCGCGTCAACCGCTCCCGCGGGTGAATTGCCGCGCTCAGGTCATTTCGCGCATGGCGTCGTCTAGGCGGCGGCGCAAGACAGCGGGCTGCTTCAAAACCAGCGCGCCGCGCGTGCGCTCGATCACGTCGTCGCGCGAGAGCGAGGTGAACTCGCGCGTCACCTGCTCACGGCGGCACCCGATCCGCGCCGCCAGCACATGATGAAACGGCGGCGGTGTGATGACGCGCTCGTCCGGCCGGCCGGCGCGCGGCGTCGACAGCCGCAGCAGTTCCGCGTAAAGGCGGTGGCGCAGATCGAGAATCGCATGCTCGGTCAGCCGCGCGTTGAGTTCGCGCACCCTTTGCGCCAGCAGGCGCAGCAGGCGGTCGCTCACGGTGGGCGAGGCGAAGACGATCTCGCGGAAGACGCTCGCCGGCATGACGCAGACCTCGCCCTGCGTCAGCGCAGCGACGTTGGCCGACCGGCCGATACCGTCGATCGCAGCCAGTTCGCCGAAAAACTCGCCGGCGCGCATGTCGTCCAGAATGATTTCGCGCCCCGCCCGCGTGCGCACCAGCACGCGCACTTCTCCCGCGACGAGAAAATAGACGTCCGTCGACTGCTCCTCGTAATCGATCAGCACCTCGTCGGCCGTGAAGCGGCGCCAGTGAAGCCGCGAGTCCAGACGCGACAGGTCGATACCGGCGCCCTCGAAAAACGGCACCCGATCAAGCGTACTCATCCTGCCTCCCGATCGCGAATCTGGACTCTCCGGTCAGGATACACCGGAAGGAAAGAAATCCGTCTGCTGAAATTGCCGTCTTCAGCCGACACGGAAGGCGAAACCGGCCAAGCGGAGACCCGACCGTCCCTGAAGCTTTATTCATGAAGCGCATTCCGACCGATCAAACGATTCCGTTTGATCGGAACGCGGTCTAAAGCGTTTTCAAGCAAAACGGATGCCGCTTTGCTTGAAAACGCGTCGAATCAATGAGATAGAGCATTTCGGCGCTTCAACGAAATGCCGAAATGCTCTAGAAATGCATTGCGGATCGCAACCCGGAATCGCCTCCGGCCATCAGCGACGGACCGTCTTGTGCCGACGCAGGGTGACGCAGACCCGCGGATACGATATTCGCCGTCATCGCGATCCCGAGAATCAGGGCCGCGACGGCTATGGCGAAGGCGCTCCGCGAGAATTGGCAGGGCAAAGTTTTCATGGCACGGCCCGAATCACGCTTATCCACAGAACATCAACAAAACCGTTACACGCTGTCCACAATCCGTGAAAGCGCGAAACTGCCGCGATCTCATGGTCATCCGCTTGTCTTGCACGGTCTTGCGATACGATGCACACTTATCCACATATTCACCGACGAATTTGAACCTACGTAATTTTATAACTTTCGCAAGCCTTAAAATGTGAATCCGGGGGCAAGAAGTTCGTTTTCCGTTCACCATATGGCCCGACCGCCTCACCTGATCCGCAGCGTGGTCGAAATCCCCTGCGGATACTGCAAATACTTGCACGCGGGCCGGTTTGACGCGACAAGGGCTGTCTGCGCATGCGGCAGGCGGGGCGTGGCGGCCCGCTTTCCGCTACCGCGCCAGCGGCATCCATCGGACACAGGCCGGCGAAACGCGCCGGGCGGCACATCGGACATGTTACAGATCAACGATCTCACCTACCGGCTGGGCGAGCGGCTCATTCTCGATCACGCCAGCGCGGCGATTCCCGGCGGCGCGAGGGTGGGGCTCGTCGGCCGCAACGGGGCGGGCAAGACGACCCTTTTCAAGCTTCTGCTGGGGGAACTCGCCTCGGAAAGCGGTTCCGTCTCCCTGCCGCGCGGCCACCGCATCGGCGCGGTGGCGCAGGAAGCGCCGGGCGGGCCGGAATCGCTCATCGACGTCGTGCTCGCGGCCGACACCGAGCGCACCGCGCTCATGGCCGAGGCGGAAACGACACCCGACCCGCTTCGCCGCGCGGAGATCGAGACGCGCCTCGTCGACATCGGCGCGCATGCCGCGCCGGCGCGCGCCGCCAGCATCCTGCATGGTCTGGGCTTCGATTCGGAAGCGCAGGCGCGTCCCTGCTCCTCGTTTTCGGGCGGCTGGCGCATGCGCGTGGCGCTGGCCAGCGTGCTGTTCAGCGAGCCGGACCTGCTGCTGCTCGACGAGCCCACCAACTACCTCGATCTGGAAGGCACGCTGTGGCTTTACGATTATCTGGCCCGCTATCCCTACACGGCGCTGGTGATCAGCCACGACCGCGAATTGCTGGACACGGCCGTGGATCACATCCTGCATCTCGACCGGGGCAAGCTCGTGCTCTACCGGGGCGGGTTCACGTCCTTCGACCGGCAACGGCGGGAGAAACAGGCGCTCGCGGCCAAGGCGCGCACGAAGCAGGAGGCGGAGCGCAAGCACCTGCAAAGCTTCGTCGACCGCTTTCGCGCCAAGGCATCCAAGGCCAAGCAGGCCCAGTCGCGCATCAAGCGGCTCGAAAAGATGGAGCCGATCGCCGCCATCACCGAAGAGGAGACGATTCCCTTCCACCTGCCCGGCCCCGAGCGCCCGCTGTCGCCGCCGATCGTCGCGATGGAAGGAGCGGCGGCCGGCTATGACGGGCGCGCGGTGCTCGACAGGCTCAACCTCACCCTGCTGCCGGACGACCGCATCGCGCTGCTGGGCGCCAACGGCAACGGCAAATCCACCTTCGCCAAGCTGTTGTCAGGCCGGCTGGAGCCGATGAAGGGCACTGTCACGCGCGGCGCGAAGCTGCGGGTGGCCTATTTCGCCCAGCATCAGCTCGACGAGTTGCGCCCCGGCGCCACGCCCGTGCAGCATGTCGCTGCACTGATGCCGGAAGCGACGGAGGCGCAGCAGCGCTCGCGCGCGGCGCAACTCGGCTTTCCCGCCGCAAAAGCCGATACGCCCGTGGCGCAATTGTCGGGCGGCGAGAAGGCGCGGCTGCTGATGGGCCTTGCCGCCTTCAACGCCCCGCATCTGCTGATTCTCGACGAGCCGACGAACCACCTCGACATCGACAGCCGGCAGGCGCTGATCGAGGCCATCAACGATTATCCGGGCGCGGTGGTGCTGGTGAGCCACGACCGCTTTCTGATCGAGGCGTGCGCCGATCGGCTGTGGCTGGTCGGCGTGGGCTCCGTCAAGCCCTATGACGGGGACATGGACGATTACCGCCGCCTCGTGCTGGCCGGCGACGCGCCGGCGACGCGCAGCTCCGGCGGGGCGGGCGGCGGGGAAAAGGCCGACCGCCGCCGCAACGCCGCGAAAACGCGCACCGCCCTCGCCCCGCTGCGCAAGCGCATCGAAACGCTGGAGGCGCGCATGGCGAAACTGTCGGACGGCATCGCGAAGATCGACGCCGCGCTCGCCGCGCCCGACACGTTCAGCCGCAACCCCGAGAAGGCGGCGGAACTGGCGAAAATGCGCTCGGACGCCGCCCTCGCGCTCGCGCAGGCGGAAGAGGAGTGGCTCGCCGCCTCGGCTGAAATCGAGGCGGCGTCCTGAAAGCCTTCGGGGCGATCAAACGGCCTTGCTGTACAGCTCGGCGACATATTCCCAGTTGACGAGGTTTTCCACGAACGCCTTGAGATAGTCGGGGCGGCGGTTGCGGTAGTCGATGTAGTAGGAGTGCTCCCACACGTCGACGCCCAGAATCGGCGTCGCGCCGTGCACGAGCGGGTTTTCACCGTTGGGGGTCTTCAGAACGACGATCTTGCCGTCCTGCACGGCAAGCCACGCCCAGCCGGAACCGAACTGGCTGACGCCGGCCTGGATGAAGTCTTCCTTGGCCTTCTCGACGGAGCCGAGATCCTCGATGATCTTCTTTTCCAGTTCGCCGGGGATCGCGCCGCCGCCGTTGGGCTTCAGCCAATGCCAGTAGTGCAGATGATTGTAATGCTGGCCGGCGTTGTTGAACAGCGCCTGATTGGTGCCGAAGGACGCCTTGACGATTTCCTCGATGGACTTGCCGGCGAGATCGGTGCCTTCGAGAAGCTTGTTGCCGTTGTCGACATAAGCCTTGTGGTGCTTGTCGTGATGATACTCAAGCGTCTCGCGCGACAGGTAGGGCTGAAGGGCGTCGTGGGCATAGGGAAGTTCGGGAAGCGTAAACGACATGGCATGCTCCTGAGGGTTTGATGCTTGGTTTCCGTCGCGGGCGCCGCTGCCGGCCCCCGCAGCTTCAGCGATGACGACACTACCAACCGTTGCGGCGGCTGACAATGAAAGCAGAAATTCACGGCGTTGCATATCGGCCTCCATTTACACGAAATAAACGCGCACCGTCCCATGAATGATACGTCGGAAAGCATGCGCGGGAATGTTCGCGCGCATATCCGGCCATGCCGCCGCGTGCGCCCGGACACCCGCCGGACGGCCGCGGCGGAGAAAGCCCAATCCTCCGGGCGCCAGACTCCCGCGGATACCGGGCTTCCGTGCCGGCGAAACCATGCGCAGACAGCATCTTGCACGGATCGCGCCTTGTTTTCGGCGAATTTTTTTCGATAGTAGACCAAACGACAAGGCAGTTCAGTGAAAGCTTCACGCGCTAGGATGTCCGCGAATGGCCCGCCTCCCGTCACAAAGGGGCCTTCTTTCCCGGCGCAGGGGGTCATCCGGGAAATGTCCGCAGTTCCAGAGACACTTTACCATCGCATGAAACGTCAATGCTATTATGACCGCCGTGTCATCGAATGCAGGTCTGCGCCGGGTATGATCGGGACGCCCGGCGTTTTCCCGTCAGCCGGACCTGCATCCACCGCAAGGGTGCCTGTCGCATGATTTTTTTCAGCACTGTTCTCGCATGCCTTCTCATCGGCAGCGGTCTCGGCGCCGTCGTGATCGGCTCGGGCATGATCGTCCTCGAAAGAGGCTGGTCGATGGTCATCTCGGGCACGATCGTCGCCACGGGCGGCGCCCTGCTGCTCGGCATCGCCATGCTTCTGCGGGAATTGCGCCGCCTGCCGGAGCGTCTTGCCGACCGTCTCGCGGACGCCCTGCCGGAGATCGCGGCGTCGCTGCCGCCCGCGCTCGACAGCGGCTCCGTCGACGCCTTCCACGCGGCTCACGACCGTCCCGCCCCCGTCCGGCCCCGTCTGGAGCCGCCCCTGACGACGGAGCAGGAGGAAAGCAGGCCCGACCTTGCCAGATCCGACCTTGCCGGATCCGGGGATCTCGCGCCGGATTCGCCGGCCGGAAACGGCGCTTTGAAAATCCAGATATCGCTGCACAACGACGAAAGCCCGACGGGCGACGATACGGACGAGTCCGATCGGACACGGCGCAAGTTCTGGCCGCGATTCGGCAAACCCGATGTCCCGGCGCGCGTCGAGAAGACACAGCCGGAAGCCGTACCCGCCGGCCCCACGGCGGCGGAACTCGCGCGCGAGCGGCTGGCGCTGGCCGACGTCCCCGACCGGCCGGCACCCTCTGGCGGCGAAGCGCCCGTTTCCACGCCGGACAAGAACGAAACCGCAGCCGAAACCGGAATCAGGGCCGATCCCGCCTCCGCCGCAGCGCGGTTGAGACCGGAAGTGCCGCCACCCGCCCCGAAGGGCGACACCGCCGCCGGGAGCGGCGAGGGCAATGGCGGTGACGGCAGGCGCGACGATGGCAAGGACGGCGCGCGAAAGGACAACGGCACGCCGCCGGCGGTGGGCGACAGCCCGGCGGCAGCGCAGACGCAACCCGCATCCGGCGACAGCCCGGAAGGGAGCGCCGACACGGTCGTGGGTTCCTATCGCGCCGGCGCAAACGTCTACACCATGTTCGACAGCGGCGCGATCGAGGCGGAAACCCCGAAGGGCGTTTTCCGATTCGCGTCTCTCGACAAGCTGAAAGCCTATATCGCCTCCGGCGAGGATGCCGCGCTCGCCGGCACGCCCGTCGACCGCAAACCGGAAACATCGGCCGCCGGCTGAGCGACCGGCTGAAGGCGCGCCGGCCGCGGCCGCGCGCCTTCCCGTCCGCCCTCTTTCTCCATCGCCGGATTTCTCCCGGATCATCACTTATCCGCAGCTAATCGCACCGGAACGGCTCCGCCTCCCGGAAAATCATTGCGCTTGCGATTTAGGATGATACTCCTATTAATGCGATTTATGTCGCATTAAGCGGATAATATACCTATATCCTGCCTGATGATGGAGGTTTTCGATGTCCTGGATCGGATTCGGTCACGGCGGCGGCCGTCCGCTGCACGAGGCCATGATCTGCCGTCAATGTGAGGCCGCCCTATCATCCGCGTTCGACGTGCCGCTTGCAGCCCTGCGCGCGAGCCGCAGAAGCCGGGCGCGGCATGCGCTGGCCCGCGCCGGCGCCATCTATCTCGCACGGACCTCTTTCGGACTGGCGGAAACAACCGTGGGCCGGGCGTTCGGTCGCCATCGCTCCACCATCGGGCATGCCTGCCGCCGGATCGACGAGCGGCGCGCCTGCGACCGGAGCATGCGGCACGGCCTGCTTTGCCTTGAACACGCCCTTGCCCGGCACGTCGCGCGCCGCTGGCAGGATGCGGCCATGGCCGGAAACGGGGAAACGCCGGAGGTTGCGCGATGAGCAAACGCCCTGTCAACGGCAAGAACGTATCGCCCAAAAAGAGCGCATCACCGGCCGGCCCGCGCACCGACGCCGAAACGCTCCAGCTCCTGCGCCATCTCGCGCAGGACGGCAACATCGCCCTGATCGGCAGCCAGTTGCCGGATCGCGTCATTCTGTCGAGCGCACGCGGCGGCGTATCGCTCGGGCGAGGCAGCGTGCCGGCCGCCGTCGCCGGCACGCTGCTTGAGCAGCGGCTGATCCGCCTCACGCCGGATAAAACCTTCGCCATCACCGAAGCGGGACGCATCGCGCTTGCCCGCCTTCTGCACGCGCCCGCCGCTTCCTCCGGCCCGCACCGCCGCCTGCGCACGGCGTCGTCATGCGATGACGGCAAGGTCGCCAACGTACAGGTCAACGATGCCGAGAGCCCCCTCGCCTGGCTGCACAAACGGCGCGGGCGCAACGGCGAGCCCTTCATCGACGCGGCCTGCTTCGAGGCGGGCGAACGCCTGCGCCGCGATCTGACGCTGGCGCAGCTCATGCCCCGCGTCACCAGCAACTGGACGCCGGCGCGCGGCGATCGAGCCGGCGGCGGCCCTGCGATCGCCACCGAGACAATGGTTTCGGCGCGCCAGCGGCTGCACCGGGCGCTCGACGCGGTGGAGGGCGAATATGCCGGCCTCCTGCTCGATGTCTGCGGGTTTCTCAAGGGCCTGGAGGAAGTGGAACGTGAACGGCACTGGCCGCCGCGCTCCGGCAAGGTGGTGCTGAAACTCGCTCTCCAGCGCCTCGCCCGCCACTACGGGCTCGGCGCACAGGCAAACGGCCCGGATCGCGGCCGGGGAATCCGCGTCTGGCAGGATCTTTGAACGGCGCGGCAGGCCGCCCCGGATATCGATACGCTTCGCATACCGCCCCGGTGGCGCCCGGCTCCGGCGCGGGGATGGGCAGCAAAGGCAAATATCAAGACTGGATAAACACGGCCACCTGAAGCATTCCGACATTTCGTTGAAACGTCGAAATGCTTCAGGATTTTGATTTTACGCGTTTTCTTCACGCAAACCGGCATCCGGTTTGCTTGAAAACGCCTCAGAGACCGTTTGAAAACGGTAGTGGTCAACATTGCCGATTTGTGATTCAAGCTATCCATGTGGACAGCGAAGACCCGAGGCCGGATGGCCACTATCGAGAAGAAGACCCTCCGTTACCCAACCGATCTGACTGACGAAGAGTGGCTGCAAATGGAGCCGCTGCTGCCCAGGCCTGCCCGGACTGGCCGGCACCGAAGTGTTGATCTGCGCGAGGTTTTGAATGCGGTGCGCTATCTGGTGCGCACGGGCTGTGGCTGGCGTATGCTTCCGGTCAACTTTCCGGCGTGGCAGACCGTCTATTGGTGGTTCCGCCGGTTCGTGCGCCAGTTCCTGTTTCGGACGATCCACGATATCGCCCTGATGATCGACCGGGAACGCAGCGGGCGCGAGGCCTCGCCTTCGGCTGGTATTCTCGACAGCCAGACGGTGAAAGCCCCGGCGGCCGGGGCCAAACGCGGCTTTGACGGCGGCAAGAAGATCGTCGGTCGCAAACGGCATATCGCTGTCGATACGGACGGGCGCCTGTTGATGGTCAACCTGACGTCTGCCGACATCTCCGATAGTGCCGGAGCGCAGCAGGTTCTCGACGGGATCCGTAAGCGCTGGCCGTGGCTGAAGAAATTCTTCGCCGACAGCGGCTATGACAGGGTCAAGCTGATGGATAAAGCCGCTTGGAAGGACTTCGTCATCCAGATCGTCAAGCGCATCGAAAATCAGGACGGCTTCAAGGTGCTGCCGCGACGATGGGTCGTTGAACGCACTTTCGGCTGGATGATCCGTTGGCGACGCCTCGTTCGCGACTACGAGGCACGCATCGATGTCGCCGAGGCCATGCTACACATCTCAATGGGAAGCCTCCTTCTACGAAGAATATCCCATTGAGGCGTTTTCAAACGGACTCTCAGCGCGTCGGCACCGGCTTCTCGCCACGGTAGTCGTAGAAGCCGCGGCGGGTCTTGCGGCCGAGCCAGCCGGCCTCGACGTACTTCACGAGCAGCGGGCAGGGGCGATACTTGGAATCCGCCAGCCCCTCATACAGCACCTGCATGATCGACAGGCAGGTGTCGAGGCCGATGAAGTCCGCCAGTTGCAGCGGGCCCATCGGGTGGTTGGCGCCGAGGCGCATGGCGGTATCGATGGACTCGACCGATCCGACGCCCTCGTAAAGCGTGTAGATCGCCTCGTTGATCATCGGCAGCAGGATGCGGTTGACGATGAAGCCCGGAAAATCCTCGGCGACCGTCAGGCTCTTGCCGAGCCTTTCGACAAGAACACGCGTCGCCTCATAGGTCTCCTCCGCGGTGGCAATGCCGCGGATAACCTCGACGAGCTGCATCACCGGCACCGGGTTCATGAAGTGGATGCCGATGAACTGCTCCGGCCGGTCGGTGGTGGAGGCCAGGCGCGTCACCGAGATCGAGGACGTGTTGGTGCCGATCAGGGCGGAGGGCTTCAGCGCGGGGCACAGGGCCTGGAAGATCTTGCGCTTGATGTCCTCGCTCTCGACGGCGGCCTCGATCACGATGTCGCTGTCGCCGAAATGCTCGTAGCTGAGGGCGGGGGCGATGCGCGAGAGCACGGCGGCCTTCTCGTCCTCCGTCAGATGCCCCTTCGTCACCTGCCGGGACAGGTTGCCGTTGATGGTGGCGAGGCCGGCGTTGATGCGCTCCTCGCTGATATCGTTGAGCGCGACCTCATAACCGGAAGCGGCGCAAACCTGCGCGATGCCGCCGCCCATCTGCCCGGCCCCGATGACGCCCACCTTGCGAATCTCGATCGACATGTTGCCCGTCCGTTGCGTTGTTGCTGAATGGTTCGATGAATGCGTTGGTGACCGGTTCTGACGCGGGGTGGCGCCCCATCCCGTCCCGGATTCGGCGACACCTTACAGACCTATTTTGACGTATTTTCTTCAGGCGGACGGATCGTCCGCCCGAAGATGCCCCGGCACGCGGCAATTCGGCCTGGAACGCTTATCCCAGCGCCTTCTCCAGCTCGGGCACGACCTTGAACAGATCGCCCACGATGCCGTAGTCCGCCACCTGGAAAATCGGCGCTTCCTCATCCTTGTTGACGGCGACGATGACCTTGGAGTCCTTCATGCCGGCAAGATGCTGAATGGCGCCGGAGATGCCGAGCGCGATGTAGAGATCCGGCGCGACGACCTTGCCCGTCTGGCCGACCTGAAGGTCGTTGGGGGCATAGCCCGCGTCCACGGCCGCGCGGCTCGCGCCGATGGCGGCGCCCAGCTTGTCGGCCAGCGGCGGAATCACCTCGTTGAACTTCTCGGCGGAACCGAGCGCGCGGCCGCCCGAGACGATGATCTTCGCCGCCGTCAGCTCCGGCCGCTCGGACTTCGCCACCTCTTCGCCCTTGAACGACGACAGCGCCGGATCGGCCGCGGCCTCCACCGTCTCGACGGATGCGGAGCCGCCCTCGCCCGTCGCCTTGAAAGCCGCCGTGCGCACGGTCAGCACCTGCTTCGCATCCGTGGTCTGCACGGTCTCGATGGCGTTGCCGGCGTAGATCGGATGCTCGAACGTATCGGCGGACACCACCTTGGTGACGTCGGACACCTGCGCGGCGTCGAGCAGCGCGGAGACGCGCGGCAGCACGTTCTTGCCATGCGAGGAAGCGGGCGCCACGATCGAGCGGTAGCCGCCCGCGAGGCCGGCGACCAGCGCCGCCAGCGGCTCGGCCAGCCCGTGCGCATAGACCGCGCCTTCCGCCAGCAGTACCTTTTCCACGCCTTCGAGCTTCGCGGCGGCGTCGGCGGCGGCGCGCGCGCCCTCGCCCGCGACGAGAACGTGCACCGGTTCGCCCAACTCGCGTGCCGCGGTCAGCGCCTTGGCCGTGCCGTCCTTGAGAGCCGTATTGTCGTGATCGGCAATGAGCAAGGTCGTCATGATCAGAGTACTCCCGCTTCCTTGAGCTTCGACACCAGTTCCGCCGCGTCCGCCACCTTGACGCCGGCCTGCCGCTTCGCCGGCTCGGCGGTGTTCAGCACCTTGAGGCGCGGCGACACGTCGACGCCCAGCGCCTCCGGCGTGGTTTCGGCGATGGGCTTCTTCTTCGCCTTCATGATGTTGGGCAGCGAGGCGTAGCGCGGCTCATTGAGACGCAGGTCGGTGGTGACGATGGCGGGAAGCCGGAGCGAAACCGTCTGGAGACCGCCGTCGACCTCGCGCGTCACGTCGACAGCGCCGTCGCCGATCTCCACCTTCGATGCGAAAGTGCCCTGACCCCAGCCGAGCAGCGCCGCCAGGATCTGCCCCGTCTGGTTGGAATCGTCGTCGATGGCCTGCTTGCCGAGAATGACCAGATCGGGCTTTTCCTGCTCCACGACCTTCGCCAGCACCTTGGCGACCGCCAGCGGCTCCACCCGGCTCTCCACCTTGACGAGGATGCCACGGTCGGCGCCCATTGCAAGGCCGGTGCGGATGGTTTCGGTCGCCTGCGCCGGGCCGATCGACACCAGCACCACCTCGGTCGCCTTGCCCGCCTCCTTGAGACGCAACGCCTCTTCGACGGCAATTTCGTCGAACGGATTCATCGACTGCTTGACATTGGCAAGGTCAACACCGGAACCGTCGGGCTTGACCCGAATCTTGACGTTGTAGTCGACCACCCGCTTGACGGGCACCAGCAATTTCATTGACAACCTCCATCGGGCTTTATTGGAATTTATCTCAGGTAAACCCTGACCTCACCTCGTGAACTGATCGTATTCCACCAGCGAACGCAATAGAATAAATCTCCGGCTGCCCTTCCATTTGCTCACGAGTCTGGCCGCCGACGCCTTCACGTTCCCAAACGGCCGTTTGTTCGGCACCGCAACGTAGCGATGCGGATTTGCGGTTGTCAATCGTGATCTGCGGCCGTCAGCGGTTCGCGCCCGGACGCCACAGGACATCCTGCGCGCCGTTGCCGTTCGCGGCGCGTCCGAGCACGAAGAGCAGGTCGGACAGCCGGTTGAGATAGCGCACGACCGCCGGCGACACCTGCCCCGGTTCTTGCGCCGAGAGCGCGACCGCCACCCGCTCCGCCCGGCGACAGACAGTGCGCGCCAGATGCAGCGCCGCCGCCGCGGGCAAACCGCCCGGCAGCACGAAGGAGCGCAGCGGCGGGAGCGCGGCGTTGAACGCATCGATTTCCCGTTCGAGCCGCTCCACCTGCGCATTCACGATCCGCAGCGGCTCGAACGGCAACGGTTCCGGGCCTGCCGGGGTCGACAGGTCCGCGCCGAGATCGAACAGGTCGTTCTGCGCGCGCGCCAGCACCGCGTCGATCTCGCCGTCGGTATGAAGCCGCGCCAGGCCGATCGCCGCGTTCGTCTCGTCGACGACCCCCATCGCCTCGACGCGCAGATCGTGCTTGAAACGCCGCCCGCCACCGGTGAGGCCCGTGGTGCCGTCGTCGCCGGTGCGGGTGTAGATGCGATTGAGACGAACCATGATCGGACACCACCGTTACGACCGGAAGGACATTAAAGCGTTTTCAGGCAAAGGGGATACCGGTTTGCGTGAAGAAAACGCGCATAGTCGGAAGCCTGAGCATTTCGACGTTTCAGCGAAATGCCGAAATGCTTCAGCGCGATGCGATCAGCAGCACGAGCAGCACCACGACGACGGCCGCGAACTGGAACAGCACGCGCAACTGCATCAGCCGTTGCGAGCGCTCGGGACTGCCGCCGCGCATCAGGTTGATCAGGCCGAGCACGAGCACGACGGCAACGGCCCCCACCATGACCGACACAAGGATATAGCCGAGAGAGCCCATTCGCCTGCCTCCACCGCAACCAGAGCGCCCATCGATCAAGTGGCGTCATTCAATCGACGGAAATCGCTCGAAACCAATGACTTGCAGAGCATTTTCAGACATTGCGACATCGAAAGACGCTCTACTCGCGGCGCAGCAGACGCTCCAGATAATCACGCTCCGGCGCGGGGCGCGCGGGGTCGCCCAGCCGCCGGCGCAGTTCCTCCAGAATGCGGCGCGCACGCACGATGGCCGATTCGTCGGCGCCGGGCACGCGCGTATCGCCGTCCGACCAGCGGCGCTGTCCGGTCGCGCGGCCGAGCGGGTCCTGCTCGTTCCCGCCCGGTTGCCGCGCCCCCGGCTCGCCGCCCTCGCCCTGTTGCGCCTGCCTCATCTGCCGCGCGAGCCCCTGCGCGCCGTTCAGCAGCGCCTCCAGCGCGCGGCCCTGCGCATCCACCGCGCCCTCGCCGTCGCCTTCCGCCAGACGCTCCTGCGCATCGCGCATGGCGCGTCCGGCCGCGCCGAGACCCGGCTCCGCTTCCAGCCCCTGCCCCGCGAGGCCGCGTTGCAGACGTTCCAGCCGGTCGCGCAACGCCTGCTGACGGCCGGCGAGATCGCCCTCGCCGGTCCCTTCCGCCTCGCCGCCGCCTTCCGACGCCTCGCCGTTCTGCCGGTAGGTGTCGTCACGCAGGCGCTGCTGGTTGCGGATCATGTCGTCGAGCGAGCGCAGCGCCCGCCCCGCCTCGCCGGCCTGCGCCCCGGCCGAGGGGGCGCCCTGCGCCATCCGCATGTTGTTGAGGATGTCGTTGAGCTGCTGCAACAGCCTTTCAGCCCCGGCCATGTCGCCTTCGCGCGCCATGCGCTCCATGCGGTCGATCATGGCGGAGAGTTCTTCCGGCGTCACCGTCCGGCCCTGCGCGCCGTCGCGCGCCTGCGCCTGATCGCGATTACGGGCCTGATTACGCGCCATTTCGGCCAGATGCCGGTTCATCGCCTCGCGCAGCGCCTGTGAGAGACGGGCGATTTCGTCCGCCGAGGCATTGCGGTCGATCGCCTCCTGCAACGCCCGTTGAGCGGCGCGCAGGGCGCGTTCCGTATCCGCGGCGTCGCCGTCCTCGATCCGGAGCGCCATATTCCACAGAAAATCCGCCACCGCGACGAGATCCACGCCGCTCTCCGCGCCGGTCAGCATGCGATCCGCCGTCACCAGCCCGAGATAGACGCCGCTTTCGGGCGTGAAGACATCCGGCGCGATCGCCAGCGCGCGCAGCGCCAGCCGCACATCGCGCCAGTCGTGCGGCCGAAAGACGAGATTGCGCCGCTGCTCCACGAGCGCCTTCGCCAGCGGGTTGGCGAAGGCGCGCTGCGGCAGCTTCACCTCCAGCGCCTCGCTGCGCCCCTCCTGCCCGCCGCCGTCCCGCGCCACGAGCGTCAGCAGAACCGTCGCCCCGGCCCACGGATGCGCCGCCAGATCGGCGGTGGTGCGCAACTCCTGCTCCGCCTCGCCCGCGCGCGGCAGCGGCAGCGCGATGACGGGCGGCGGCACCAGCGCCTGCTCGGCATCCTCGCCCGGCAGCGATACCGCGCCTTGCGCGGAAACCACGCCGTGATCGTCGCCCGCGCGGAAAGCGATGGTGAGCCCGCCGCGCCGGGAAGCCTCCGGCGGCGCGGCGAAGGCGATGACGGGCGGCTTGTCCGGTATGGCGGCGATCGTCAGCACCGCCTGTCCCGCGCCGGTGTCGCGCGCCACAGCGCCCGGCCCTTCCACGGTATAGCGGCTCTCGCTGATGCCCTCGCCCGCCGGCTGCGCCGCGGGCCGGGCGGCAAGGCCGCCGGAGACGGCCACGTCCCGCATCGCGCCGCCGGCCGAGCGCAGCACCAGCACGCTGCCGGCGGGCGCCGAAACCTCCCGCGTCCCCACGCGCGTGAGATCGAGCATGACGGGCGGCAGGCGCGTATAGGCGGGCGGGTCGATCCACCCGTCGACGCGCGCGGCGGCGCCGTCGGCCGCCGCCTGCCCGCGCCAGTCGAAGGCCAGCGCCAGCCGCCGGCCCCGTTCGGGCCCCGCGATGAAGGCCGCCGCCACCAGCGCCACGACCAGCGCCCCGCGCAGG
Source organism: Pseudochelatococcus sp. (assembly GCF_050946405.1). NCBI lineage: Bacteria > Pseudomonadati > Pseudomonadota > Alphaproteobacteria > Hyphomicrobiales > Chelatococcaceae > Pseudochelatococcus > Pseudochelatococcus sp. The sequence continues at coordinate 251,009 of NZ_JBMNUS010000002.1, read as the reverse complement.
CCGAAATGATCGTATTCCGCCGTCAGCGGGCGCGGCAGCCGCGCGCGCAGCCGCGCCACCGCTTCCGCCGCCCGGCGCTGGTGCAGCGCCCACAGGGCGCGGCTCGCGGGATCGTGCGCACCGAGCGCCTGCGCGTCGGACAGCGCGCTCGCGGGATCGGCCAGACTCGCCGGCCCTGCGGCATCGGCATCGCGGTCGAGCACCCGCAGCGCCGCGCGCCGCGACGGATAACGCACGGCAAGGGCGGGAATCGTGGCGACGATGAACGCCAGCGCGAAAACGATCGTGCCGGCCATGCGCCCGCTCGCGGGCAGCAACGACCATAAGCCCAGCCACGACACGACGACGAACGCGCCCGCGACACCCAGCGGCCACCACAGGCGCGGCCAGACGCGCTCCCAGAACAGCGCCCGGCGCGTGCCCCGCACGGCGCGCTCCAGCCGCTCGCCGGCCTGACGCACCTTCATTTCTTGCCCTGAGGGGCCGCTCACCGGCGTGATCCTCGTTCTACCGCTTTACGCATCCGTCCATCAACCAAGGTTAGCACGCTCCGCTCGCCCGCGCACGCGTGCGAACGTATTTGTGAGCAGCAAATTCATCCGTCCGCGGCCTGCCCGGCCGGGAAGCCGCCCAGTTGCCGCAGCGCCTCGCCGAGCAGCATGGCGGCGCTCACCGCCACGTTGACGGAACGCAGGCCGGGACGGATCGGCACGACGACGCGCGCATCGGCGGCGGCATGCACTTCCGCCGGCACCCCCGCCGATTCCCGCCCCACCATGACGATATCGCCGGGCCGGAACACGAACGCCGTGTAGGGCACGCTGGCGCGCGTCGTCGCCAGCACGAGGCGGCCGCCCGCCGCCGCGCGCCATTCCTCGAAGCGTCGCCAGGAATCGTGGCGGCCGATGGCCACCTCGTCCAGATAATCCATGCCGGCGCGGCGAAACGCGCGGTCCGAGACGGGAAAGCCCGCCGGCTCGATGATCTCCGCCGCCACGCCGAGGCAGGCGCACAGCCGCAGCATCGTGCCGGCGTTCTGCGGAATATCCGGCTGGTAGAGCGCCAGCCGCAACACGGGCGCACCGCTCATTCGCCCGCCAGCGAAACGCGATCGGCATCCGGCCGGTCGACGCCGAGGAACCCGCCCGACTGGCGCCGCCACAGGCCGGCATAGATGCCGCCCCTGCGCACCAGTTCGTCGTGGGTGCCGGTTTCCACGATCGCGCCGCGCTCCATGACGACGAGCCTGTCCATGCGCGCGATGGTCGACAGGCGGTGAGCGATGGCGATCACGGTCTTGCCGGCCATCATCGTTTCAAGCTCTTCCTGAATGGCGGCCTCGACCTCCGAATCGAGCGCCGAGGTGGCTTCGTCCAGCACGAGCACCGGCGCGTCCTTCAGCAGCACGCGCGCGATGGCGATGCGCTGGCGCTGGCCGCCGGAGAGCTTCACCCCGCGCTCGCCGACATGGGCGTCGAGCCCCCGTCGCCCGTAGGGATCGACGAGATCCGGCACGAAGCCGTCGGCGTGCACCTGCCGCACCGCCTCCCAGATCGCCTCCTCGCCCGCGCCGGGACGGCCGTAGCGGATGTTGTCGCGCACCGAGCGATGCAGCAGGGAGGTATCCTGCGTCACCACGCCGATGGCGCCGCGCAGGCTCTCCTGCGTCACCTCCGCGATATCCTGCCCGTCGATGAGAATGCGCCCGCCCTGCAAATCGTGGAAGCGCAGCAGCAGGTTGACCAGCGTCGACTTGCCCGCGCCCGAGCGCCCCACGAGGCCGATGCGCTCGCCCGCGCGAATCCTCAGCGTCAGATCCTCGATGACGCCCGACTCGCGGCCGTAATGGAAGCGCACCTGTTCGAAGGACACTTCCCCGCGCGTGACCCGGAGCGGCTTAGCCCCCGGCCTGTCGACGACCGCATGCGGCCTGGAAAGCGTCTCCATGCCCTCCTGCACGATGCCGACATTCTCGAAGATGCCCGTCACCACCCACATGATCCAGCCGGACATGTTGTAGATGCGGATCGCCAGCCCCGACGAGAAGGCGATGGCGCCCACCGTCACGCTGCCCTGCGTCCACAACCACACGGCGAGGCCGGCGGTCGCGCCGATCAGAAGACAGTTCAGCACGGAGACGGTCGCCGACATGGCGGTGACGAGGCGCGTCTGTTTCTGCGTCGCCGAGACGTTCTCGCCGATGCTGTCGCGGATGTAGGCGTCCTCGCGCTCGGCATGGGCGAACAGCTTGACCGTCATGATGTTGGTGTAGCCGTCGACCACGCGGCCGCTCAGGGTGGAGCGCGCGTTGGAGACTTCCCTGGCGCTGTCGCGAATGCGCGGCACGAACCAGAAGAGCGTGACCGTGTAAAGCGCGATCCAGACCGCCAGCGGCACCGCGAGACGCCAGTCGGCTTCCGCGAACAGCACGATCGCCCCGCCGGCGTAAATGATGACGAACCACAGCGAGCCGAACACCTCGACCGACGATTCACGCAGCGCCATGCCCGTCTGGATGACGCGCGCCGAGAGCCGCCCCGCGAAATCGTTCTGGAAGAAGTCGAGGCTCTGGCGGATGAGGTAGCGATGCGACTGCCAGCGGATCAGGGCCGGAAAGGACGGCAGCAGCGACTGGCGCATGATCATGTCGTGCAGCACGTTGGCGAGCGGGCGCACCAGCAGCACCAGAAACGCCATGAACAGGAACGTGCCGCCGTGCTCCGCGAACAGGCGGTCCGGCGCCGTCGTGCCGAGCAGATCGACGATCTCGCCGAGATAGCCGAACATCAGCACCTCGAGGCCGGCCGCGACGCCGCCCGAAACGACGAGCGCCGCGAAGACCGGCCATACCTGACGCAGGAAATGCCAATAGAACGCCAGCAGCGTCGTCGGCGGGCGCTCGATCGGGACTTCGCGGAACGGATCGATTCTGGTCTCGAACCAGCGGAACATGATCGTCTCCTGTCGCGGCGCACCGCCTCGTCGCCGGATTCCGCAAAACGGGAATCGCCGCAGCACCGCCCCGAAGGCGGGAGCATGCCATATACCCGAATATCGCATCCGATGCGCGAGAAATGCCGTCATCCGACCATCCCGACCCGGACCCGATCCATGGTCGCTCGCAGCCTTTAGACCGCTTGTCCGTTTCACCGAAGCGGACAAACGATCTAACTCTTTGATTTTGAGCGAATCCTTATCGATGGAATGATTCCGTTCGATCGGAAAACGCTCTAGCCGCGCGGGATGCGATGGCGTATCAGGCGTGCGTCGTCATACACTTTGCATCTGCAAAAAGGATTCATCATGGCTGCGCCGGTCGATCTCGACGATCTCAAGGCAAGCGCCGCGCAATGGTTCTCGACCCTGCGCGACCGCATCTGCGCCGATTTCGAAGCGCTGGAGGACGAGGCGGCCGGGCCTTTCTTTCCCGGCGCGGACCGGCCCGGCCGCTTCGTCCGCGAGCCGTGGGCGCGTGACGGCGCAACGGGTGGCGCAACGGGTGGCGGTGGCGTGATGTCGCTGATGCACGGGCGCGTGCTGGAAAAGGTGGGCGTACACGTTTCCACCGTGTTCGGCGAGTTCTCGCCGGAGTTCCGCACGCAGATTCCGGGTGCGCAGGACGACCCGCGCTTCTGGGCCTCGGGCATCTCCCTCATCGCCCATCCGTGGAATCCGAACGTGCCGACCGTGCACATGAACACGCGCCTCGTCGTCACCACGAAGGCGTGGTTCGGCGGCGGCGCGGACCTCACGCCCATGCTGGCGAGACGGCGCACGCAGGACGACCCGGACAGCGTCCGCTTCCATGCCGCCATGCGGGAGGCCTGCGCGGCGCACGCGGCTGTTGCGCCCTACGAGGAATACCGCGCCTGGTGCGACCGCTATTTCCATCTGCCGCACCGCAACGAGCCGCGCGGCATCGGCGGCATCTTCTACGACCATCACTGGTCAGGCGACAGCGCAGCCGATTTCGCCTTCACGCAGGCCGTGGGCGAGGCGTTCCGCGCCGTCTATCCGGCCATCGCGCGCGCCAATCTCGCGACGCCTTGGACCGATGAGGACGTGTTCGAGCAGGAGGTGCGGCGCGGCCGCTACGCCGAGTTCAACCTTCTGCACGACCGCGGCACGATCTTCGGCCTGAAGACCGGCGGCAACGTCAAATCCATCCTGTCATCGCTGCCGCCCCGCGTGCGGTGGCCATAGGGCGCGCCGCCCGCGCATTCCGCCCGCATGGCGTGACGATATCCGCGTCAGAGCGGAAAGGGCCGCTCCTGGATGACATCCTTCATCACGAGGGTGGACGTGAGACGCTGCACGCTCGGCAGCGCTGACAGCCGACGGTCATAAAGTTGCTGAAACGCCGTCAGGTCCCGGCAAATGACGTGCAGCATATAGTCGGGATCACCGAAGAGTCTTTGGGCGCGAACAACCTCCGGCACATCGGAAACCGCCGCCTCGAACGCCAGCACACTCGCGCGGTCGCCCTCCCGGAGCGTCGCGAACACAATCGCGGAGAAATTGAGCCCCACGCGAACCGGGTCCACGTGAGCCCGGTAGTGGCTGATGACGCCCGCCTGTTCCAGCGCCCGGAGGCGTCGCTGGCATGGCGAGAGGCTTAATCCGACGCGTTCGGCCAACTGTGTGACCGTAAGACGCCCGTCAGACTGAAGCTCGGCAAGAATCTTGCGGTCAATCCGGTCCATGCGTGAGCATATTTGCCTGAAATGCGGCGGCATGGCAAGCTTTCGGAAGCACTTTCCTTTTCCCGAAGGATATGAATGGAGCAAGCGGGCTCATCCATCCACGTTGCAATATTTCCGCTCGCAGGCTGCATGACGGGCTTCACCCTGTTCCCGGAAGACAGCTCGGTCCTGACGGTCGAGTTCAAGCTGAACCTGCTGAACCCGGCGCAGGGCGATTTCGTCGAGGCTGTCGGGCGCGTCGTCAAAGGCGGACGAACGCTGACCGTCTGTCAGCTCGACGTGTTTTCGTCGACGGTGGGCAAACGGTTACAGGTCGCGGTCGGCCAGCAGACGCTCATCTGCGTGCAGAAGCGCGAACGATAAGCGGGGCCGCCGCCCCTATTTTTCCGCCAGCCAGTCCGGCACGCGGTCGAGACCGACGAGGTCGTCATAGGTCTGGCGCGGACGCACCACCGCCGCACGCGCGCCGCTGACCAGCACTTCCGGGATCAGCAGGCGGCTGTTGTAGGTGCTGGACTGCGTGGCGCCGTAAGCGCCGGCCGTCATCACCGCCAGCAGATCGCCGGGCCGGACAGCGGGAAGCGCGCGTTGCAGCGCCAGATAGTCGCCGCTCTCGCACACCGGCCCCACGACGTCGGCGACGATGCGCGGCGTCTCCGCCGCAGGCTCCCGCACCGGCTTCACGGCATGATAGGCTTCGTAGAGCGTGGGGCGGATGAGGTCGTTCATGCCCGCGTCGACGATGACGAAGGTGCGCCCCTCGCCCTGCTTCACGTAGATGACCTGCGTCACCAGAATGCCGGCGTTGCCGACGATCATGCGCCCGACCTCGAACACCAGCTTGAGCCCGAGGCCGCGCGTGTGGCGCTTGACGATATCCGCGTAGGCCGAGGGCAGCGGCGGCGGTTCCGCATCCTCGTCATAGGGAATGCCGAGCCCGCCGCCGAGATCGACATGATCGAGCTTGTGGCCCTGCGCGAGAAGATCGCGCGCCAGCTCGACGATCAGCGCCGTGGCGTTGTCGAAGGGGGCGAGGTCCGTGATCTGACTGCCGATGTGCATGTCGACGCCGGTGATGGCGATGCCCGGCAGCGCGGCGGCGCGCGCGTAGACGGCCCGCGCATGCGACAGCGGAATGCCGAACTTGTTTTCCGACTTGCCCGTGGAGATCTTGGCGTGCGTCAGCGCATCCACATCCGGGTTGACGCGCACGGAAACGGGCGCGCGCGCGCCCTTCGACACCGCCACCTCGGACAGCGCCTCAAGCTCGGGCTCCGATTCGACGTTGAAGCACAGGATGCCGGCGTCGAGAGCCGCCGCCATTTCCGCCCGCGTCTTGGCGACGCCCGAAAAGACGATGCGCTCGCCCGGCACACCCGCCGCGAGCGCGCGGCGCAACTCGCCCTCCGAGACGATATCGACGCCCGCGCCCTGCCGGGCGAGCGTAGCGATCACCGCCTGGTTGGAATTGGCCTTGACGGCGAAGCACACCAGCGCCGGCACGTCGGAGAACGCCTCCGCGAACACCCGGTAATGGCGCTCGATGGTGGCCGTGGAATAGCAGTAGAACGGCGTGCCGACCGTCCCCGCGAGCGCCGTCAGATCGACGTCTTCCGCCCGCATGAGGCCGCCGGCATAGGAAAAATGATGCATGATGTCGCCCGGAATGAAATCAACAACGTGAAACGGAACGGCGGTCAAAGCAGCGGATCGAGGACGAATTTTTCATCCGGCACGACATAGCCGCGGATCACCTTTTGCCCCTCGCGGCCGGAGCTCTGGACGCGCACCCCCGAATCGCGCACGCGCGGATCGTTGGGATCGACGGGATATTCCAGCCCGCCGCGCCGGCCGCAACCGGCCGCGGCCGCGCAGAGGGCGACGGCGAGGCAAAGGCGGAACACCGTCCCGCGGGAGGATACTGGGCCAAATCGGCGCATGGGTGAACGTTGCACGGGCTAACCTCCATGAAGCGGGCGCACCATAGCAGCTTGCGTCCGATTTGATGATCAAATTGAGCGCGAGTTGCGGAAAACGGCGTGAATGGGTAAGTTTCGCGTGACTGTTCGACCCCGTTCCGCATGTCCGCGCCTGCCTGCGGCAACCGATCACGCACATGCGTCCGGGAAGGCGGTTGAGATCGCCGCGCAATCGCTTACCTTGTGCCCGTCCGCCGCTCCCGCCTCGTCGGGGCGGAAAACGCATCGTCCAAGCCTGTCCGGGATTCAGCATGGGTATTTCATTTCGGGGCCTGTCGTCCCGACGCATTGTCATCGCCGTTGCGCTCGGGCTCGTCGCTGGCGTCGTGGGCCTGCGCGCCTTCAACGGCGGCGGCCCCTCGGGCGGTTCCTGCCCCGCGTCGGACGCGGCGCTCGCGCGCCTCAAGCCGCTGGCGACCGGCGAAGTCGCCGCCCTTCAGGTCGAGAATCGCGCCAGCCCGCTCGCCGAACTCGCCTTTCTCTCTCCCGAAGGCAAGCCGCTGTCGCTCTCGGACTTCAGGGGTCGCACGGTGCTGCTCAATCTGTGGGCGACATGGTGCGTGCCCTGCCGGGCGGAAATGCCGGCCCTCGACGCGCTTCAGGAAAAACTCGGCGGCGAGAATTTCGAGGTCATCGCCGTCAACATCGACACCCGCAACCCCGACAACGCCCTGCAATGGCTGAAGGACAACGGCATCGCCCGCCTCGCCCCCTACAGCGATCCGAAAGCGAAGATATTTCAGACCTTACGCGCGGATGGCAAGGCGTTCGGCATGCCCACCACCGTGCTGGTCGACAGGAACGGCTGCGCATTGGGCCATCTCGCCGGCGCGGCGGAATGGGCCTCCGACGACGCGGTGGCGCTCGTCAGGGCGGCCATCGGCGGCTGAAACCGCCGATGCGCCCGAGCGCGGCCGATCATTCGGCCGCCGTCACCGCGATCCCGTGCCCGGCAAGTATCTTCTGCAACTCGCCTTCCTGAAACAGCTCGCGCACGATGTCGCAGCCGCCAACGAACTCGCCCTTGATGTAAAGCTGCGGAATCGTCGGCCAGTTGGCATATTCCTTGATGCCCTGGCGCAGGTCGTCGCTTTCCAGCACGTTGACGCCCTTGTAGGGCACCCCGACATAATCGAGGATCTTCACCACCTGCCCGGAAAACCCGCACATGGGGAAATCCGGCGTGCCCTTCATGAAGAGCACGACGTCGTTGGACTTGACCTCGTTGTCGATGAACGCAAGTACGTCGGACATGATCGAAACTTTCCTGTAAGGCGCGAACGGCGCAAACGGTTGGCTTGCCGTCAATCCTGCTGTGTTCCGGTGGTGAGCGCAAGGGCGTGCAGCACGCCGCCCATGCGCCCCTCCAGTGCGGCATAGACACGCTGGTGCTGCTGCACGCGGCTCAGGCCCGCGAAGGAGGGCGAGATCACCGTCGCGGCATAATGATCGCCGTCACCGGCCAGATCGCGGATCTCCACGACAGCATCGGGAATGGCCGCCTTGATGAGGGCCTCGATTTCCGCTGCTTCCATCGCCATTGCAAAATCCCTCTGTCGTCAATACGTTATTATGGCTTGCTCATGTAGTTCTGAAGCCATTCCTCGTGCCGGCCACGCAGGTCTTCAACCGATATGGCGCCTTCGCCGGCGATCTGCAACAGGCCGTCGCCCGTGGTCGCGCCGAGACGGGCGAGCGGCACGCCGGCGGTCTGCGCGGCCGCCGTCACGGCGGCGACATCCGCTTCCGCCAGCGTCAGCACATAGCGCGCCTGATCCTCGCCGAACCAGAAGGCGTGCGCTGCCGCACCCGCCGGCACGGCGGCAAGCGCCGCTCCGATGCCGGAAGCGATCGCCATTTCCGCCACCGCCACCAGCAGGCCGCCGTCGGATACGTCATGCGCGGCGGTCAGACGCCCCTCGAGGATAAGCGCGCGCACGAAATCGCCGTTGCGCCGCTCGGCGGCGAGATCGACGGGCGGCGGCGCGCCCTCCTCGCGGCCGAGGATCTCGCGCAGATAGATCGACTGCCCGAGCCAGCCGGCCGTTTCGCCCACGAGCAGGATCGCCTCGCCGGCGTGCTTGAAGGCGAGCGTGGCATGCACGGCGACATCGTCCAGGAGCCCCACGCCGCCGATGGTCGGGGTGGGCAGGATGGAGCGCCCCTGCGTCTCGTTGTAGAGCGAGACATTGCCCGAGACGATGGGAAAATCGAGCGCCGCGCAAGCATCCGCGATGCCGCGCAGGCAGCCGACGAACTGGCCCATCACGTCCGGCTTGCCGGGGTTGCCGAAATTCAGATTATCGGTGACTGCCAAAGGCTTGCCACCGACGGCGGTGATATTGCGCCAGCATTCGGCCACCGCCTGCCGGCCGCCCGCGACCGGATCGGCCTCGCAGTAGCGCGGCGTCACGTCGGTGGTGAGCGCCAGCCCCTTCGGCCCGTCGCCGACGCGCACGATGGCGGCGTCGCCGCCGGGAACCTGCACCGTGTTGCCGAGGATGAGGTGGTCGTACTGCTCCCACACCCAGCGCTTCGAGGCAAGGTCGGGCGCGCCGATCAGCCGCCGAAGCGCCTCCAGGCTGGATACGGGGGCGGAAACCGTCGCCGGATCGAGCACGGGCTGCGGCACCGGCTCGTTCCACGGCCGGTCGTAGAGCGGCGCCCTGTCGCCCAGTTCGCGGATCGGCAGGTCGGCCTTCACCTCGCCGCCATGGCGCACGACGAAGCGCTGCGTATCCGTGGTGCGGCCGACAATGGCGAAGTCGAGCCCCCACTTGCGGAAAACCGCCTCGGCCTCCGCCTGCCGCGCGGGGTCGAGCACCATGAGCATGCGTTCCTGGCTTTCGGAAAGCATCATCTCATAGGCCGTCATGCCCTCCTCGCGGCAGGGAACGGCGTCGAGATCGAGCTCGATGCCGAGCCCGCCCTTGGCGCCCATCTCCACGGCGGAACTCGTCAGCCCCGCCGCGCCCATGTCCTGAATGGCGATGACCGCGCCGGTCTGCATCAGTTCCAGACAGGCTTCGAGCAGCAATTTTTCGGCGAAGGGATCGCCTACCTGCACGGTGGGGCGCTTTTCTTCCGAGTTTTCATCGAATTCGGCCGAGGCCATCGTCGCGCCGTGGATGCCGTCGCGCCCCGTCTTGGAGCCCAGATAGACGATGGGGTTGCCGACGCCCGCCGCCGCCGAATAAAAGATGCCGTCCGTGCGGGCGATGCCGACCGCCATGGCGTTGACGAGAATGTTGCCGTCGTAGCGGGTGTGGAAACCGACCGAGCCTGCCACCGTCGGCACGCCGAAGGAATTGCCGTAGCCGCCGATGCCCGCCACCACACCCGCGACGAGATGGCGCGTGCGCGGATGCTCGGGTGCGCCGAAACGCAGCGCGTTGAGCGCCGCGACAGGCCGCGCGCCCATGGTGAACACGTCGCGCAGAATGCCGCCCACACCCGTCGCCGCGCCCTGATAGGGCTCGATGAAGGACGGATGATTATGGCTCTCCATCTTGAACACGCAGGCGAGCCCGTCGCCGATGTCGATCACGCCGGCATTCTCGCCCGGCCCCTGAATCACCCACGGCGCTTTGGTCGGCAGACCCCGCAAATGGATGCGCGACGACTTGTAGGAGCAATGCTCGTTCCACATCGCGGAAACGATGCCGAGCTCCGTGAACGTCGGCTCGCGGCCGACAAGCTCCCTGAAACGCTCGTATTCGTCCGGGGTCAGGCCGTGCTCGGCGACAAGCTCAGGGGTGATGGCAGGCTCTTGGACGGTCATCGGAGGCTCACATTGGAACGCCGCGATTATCGCGACTTTTCAAAATGTTGAAAGAGATCGCTCATAAAGCGGATGATATTATGCCGCGAGCAGGCTCGCAAACAGCCCGCGCCCGTCCGTGCCGCCGACGAGATCGTCGATCAGGTTTTCGGGATGCGGCATCATGCCCAGCACATTGAGCTTTTCGGAATAGATGCCGGCGATGTTGTTCAGCGACCCGTTCGGATTGGCCGGCGCCGTCACCGCGCCGGTGCGGTCGGCGTAGCGGAAGGCGACGCGCCCCTCGCCCTCGATCCGCGCCAGGGTTTCGGCATCGGCGACGAAATTGCCCTCGCCGTGCGCGATGGCCACGTCGATGGCCTGCCCCTGCGCGTACCGGCGCGTGAAGGCGGTGTCGTTGCGCTCCACGCGCAGGAACTGGCGGCGGCAGATGAAGCCGAGCCCCGCGTTGCGCATCAGCACGCCGGGCAGCAGGCCGGATTCGCACAGGATCTGGAAACCGTTGCAGATGCCGAGCACCAGCCCGCCCGCGCCCGCGTGGGCGCGCACGGCGTCCATCACCGGCGCGCGCGCGGCGATGGCGCCGCAGCGCAGGTAATCGCCATAGGAGAAGCCGCCCGGCAGCACGGCGAGATCGGTGCCGGCCGGCAGGGCGCTGTCGGCGTGCCAGACGCGGACGACATCCGCGCCGGCCTGCGCCAGCGCTTGCGCCACGTCGCCGTCGCGGTTGGAACCGGGAAAGATGATGACGGCGGCCTTCATGTCAGGCGTCCACGAATGCGATGCTGTAGTTCTCGATCACGGTATTGGCGAGCAGCTTCTCGCATGCCTCGCCGAGCAGCGCCCTCGCCCGCTCCGGATCCGCCTCCGCGAGCGCGATGTCGAACACCTTGCCCTGCCGGACGCCGGCGATGCCCGCGATCCCGAGCGAGGCCAGCGCGCCCTCGATCGCCTTGCCCTGCGGATCGAGAACGCCGTTCCTGAGCGTCACCGTCACGCGCGCCTTCAGGGCGTGTTCGGGGGCGGTCTGTTCTGCGGCGGTCATGAATGCTTTGCTCCCTCTCGGACGTGCGGGCCGAACGCGCCCCTATCGCCCCTGCCGATACGACACTTGATGCGGACGGGGGCTCCGGGCCCCCGCTCCAGGCTGCGCGGGATCGCCGCCGTTATAGCGTTTCCAGGCGAAGCAGATACCGCTTTGAGCGAAGAAAACGCGCTAAATCAATAAGACAGAGAATGTCGGCGTTTCAATGAAATGCCGACATTCTCCAGAGCAGTTCGCGTTCAGGTCGATCGATTTGAACGCAAGTTGCGGTAAGATACGGAATTCAGAGCGGCATGACGATTCCGTTTGAATGCACGCCGCTCTATTCCACGAGGCGCGGCGTCTCGCTGCGGGCGGGGTTCTCGCTCTCACCGAGAATGCCGAGCCGGCGCGCCACTTCCGAATAAGCCTCGACCAGCCCGCCCATGTCGCGGCGGAAACGGTCCTTGTCGAGCTTGTCGGCGGATTTCACGTCCCACAGCCGGCAGGAATCGGGCGAGATCTCGTCGGCGACGACGATGCGCATCATGTCGCCTTCCCACAGGCGGCCGGTTTCCATCTTGAAATCCACGAGACGGATGCCGATGCCGAGGAAAAGGCCGGTGAGGAAGTCGTTGACGCGGATGGCAAGCGCCATGATGTCGTCGATTTCCTGGGGCGTCGCCCAGCCGAAGGCCGTAATGTGCTCTTCCGAGACCATCGGGTCGTTCAGCGCGTCGTTCTTGTAATAGAACTCGATGATCGAGCGGGGCAACTGGGTGCCCTCCTCGATGCCGAGGCGCGTCGACAGCGAGCCCGCGGCGACGTTGCGCACCACGACTTCCAGCGGGATGATCTCCACCTCGCGGATCAACTGCTCGCGCATGTTCAGACGCCTGATGAAGTGCGTCGGCACGCCGATGTCGTTGAGCTTCGTGAAGATGTACTCGGAAATGCGGTTGTTCAGCACTCCCTTGCCATCGATCACCTCATGCTTCTTGGCATTGAAGGCGGTCGCGTCGTCCTTGAAGTGCTGAATGAGGGTTCCCGGCTCCGGCCCTTCATAGAGGACCTTTGCCTTACCCTCGTAAATACGACGGCGGCGATTCATCGGCGTATACCGTATCTTGAGGAAATCCATAGGGTGCCGTGGCTCCGAACTAGACGATCCGCGGCTCGAACAGGCGGAAAAGATCGATCGGACGCTTCCGATGCCGGACAAGCGGCTTCCCGCCCGTTTGCAACGTAGCCGATCACGCGCCAAAGCACAATGGCGGCCGGCGAGCCTGCGGTCCTCGCCCGTCCGCGCCCTGACGCATCCGGCATGATCATTATAACTTATCGTGGTTAACGGCAAGGCCCGGAAATCCCGGCCCCGAAATCCCGGCCCCGAAATCCCCCGCCGGGGCGTCCGTCACATACCCGTCAGGACAAGGCGACGCGCTTCCTGCAACCGAAATTACACTGGCCTTCAACGGCACGGCACATTATATCGATTGCATCCGCTGGGATGCATCTACGGGGAGCACGACCGATGACCACGTTTAATGATCGTCAGAAGGCAGAAGAGGCCAAGTTCGCCATCGACGAGGAACTCCGCTTCAAGGCCGTCGCCCGCCGCAACAAGCTGCTCGGCCTCTGGGCGGCGGAGAAGCTCGGCAAGGCCGGCGCGCAGGCCGACGAATACGCCCGCACCGTCGTGCTGTCCGACTTCGAGGAACCCGGCGACGAGGACGTGTTCCGCAAGATTCGCGCCGATTTCGATGCGGCCGGCATCGAGCAGTCCGATCACCAGATTCGCCGCGAGATGGAGGCGCTGCTGGTGCGCGCCCATGCCGAGGTCCGCGGCGGCGCGTAATCGTCCGGCGGATTTTCTCCCCTCCCGGCCCGCCGGGAGGGACATGCGGCGTCAACCGTTCAGCGCGGCGCAGGCTCGGGAAACGGCAGCCCGAAGGACGACGCCAGAAACAGGCCGCCGTGGCGCAGGCCGCCACCGTCGATGCCGTGGCCGATGCGCGGCGAAAGATGCCACTCGACGCCCGTTCCATCCTTGGCGAGCTGCTCCATGGAGAAGAACAGCCCCTCCACGGGGATCACCTCGTCGGCTTCACCGTGAACGAGAAGAATCGGCGGCGTCGCGGCCGGGCGCGGAGCGGAATCCCGCCCGCCGGCCGGCGGCACCACCAGAATGCCCGAGTAACCGACGATCGCGGCCGGCGTCGTGCGGCGGCGCAATCCGACATGCAGCGCCATCATCGTGCCCTGGCTGAAGCCGACCAGCGCCAGCCGGTCGCCTGAAAGTCCCTGCCGCTCGAGTTCCGCGTCGAGAAACGCCTCAAGCCCCGGCGCGGCATGGTTGACGCCGCGCCAACGCTCGTCCGGGTCGCGGAACGTCAGCGCGAACCATTGCCTGCCGAACCCGGAGGCGGGGCATGGTTCCGGCGCATGGGGAGCGACGAAGGCGGCGTCAGGCAACCACTGCTGCCATTCCCGGCCGATGCCGATCAGATCGTCGCCGTTGGCGCCGTATCCGTGCAGGAAAACGACGAGTTGCCGCGCCCTGCCCGACCGCGCGGCAAGGCGCGGCCCGTCGATGATTGCCATTGAAGTTCCCCCGATTGTGCCGGCCGCTTGCGGACGGCGGCGGCGCGCCCGTCAGGCAATGATGTCGGGCGTCAGCCGGTCCTCAACGTAGGCGATGCGATCCTTCAGCGCCAGCTTGCGTCGCTTCAGGCGCTGCACCTGAAGTTGCACCGCAGCCCCCTCGCCCTCCAGCGCCACGATGCGCGCATCGAGTTCCCGGTGCTCGATGCGCAGCCGCTCGAGTTCGCCGGCCAACATCGCGCGTTCCTCAGTATCCAGATCGAATGCCATCGCCGCCCCGGCACCCCAACATCAGACCGAAAAGCATGCCCGCCTCCCGGAGCCATCCGATGCGATAACGAACGGGCACAACGGCCGCCCGATCGTGCTCCCGATCCGCCGCGCTGTCCCCGGATTGCCTTTTCACGCCGCACCTTATGCGAGGAAACCTCGCGACCGCAAGCCTTCTTTGGCAAGGCTCCATCCCGCCGGCGGCGATACAGCGATCACGCTATAGCCGGATCCGGGCAAGATCCGGGCCAACACCGCCGCGTCGCTTTATTTTCGCGCCGGCTACGAATCGCGTTTGACGTTCCGCAGTTTTATGCCAGACTGGTGACATCGGTAATCGATGTGGAGGTTATTCGATGTCTCTTGAAGGTCATCTCGTCGAGTTGGAACGCCGTCATCAGGCTATAGAACGTGAGATCAAGACGTATCTCGCCCGCCCTTCCTCCAATAGCGAACAAATCATCGAACTCAAACGCCGAAAACTCCAGCTCAAGGATGAAATCGAGCGCCTTCATTCCCAAAAGGCCAGGCGGAAGCTTAACTGAACAGGAGTGAATTTTCTGAATCGGGATCGATATTGAAAACAGCCCTGTACCCGCCGCTTCCGGCGGCGCGGTTCAGGGCGGGCTCCGCCGTTGCGGCCCGAATGTTGCGTTTTTCCTGCGGCAGTCGACCAAAGTTGTAATAGTTTGCGACTTGCGCGATATTTTTCATCCTCCTACCCTCCGCTGACAGCGTCCCGGCCGGCGACTGGACTTGGCTGTTCGGTGGACTTGCCATTCGGCTTGACCGCCGGCCGCATCGGAAACGCAAGCAGGGAGGAAAGCCGTGAGCACTCAGAATACCACATCGCCATCCGACGCCGCCGGCGTGCATGCGGGCGAGGTTGCGAACAGCGCTTATTCCGAAGTCTACGCGCGCTGGCAGGCCGACCCGGAAGCGTTCTGGGGCGAGGCTGCCGGGGCCGTGAGCTGGGTGCGGGCGCCCTCGCGCATCTTCGATCCCGGCGAAGGCGTCTACGGCCGCTGGTTTCCCGATGCGACGCTGAACGCAAGCTATAACGCCGTCGACCGCCATGTCGAGGCGGGGCGCGGATCGCAACCCGCCATCATCTACGACAGCCCGGTCGCGGACGCGAAACGGGTGATATCCTACAGCGGCCTGCAAAGCGAGGTGCAGACGCTCGCGGCGGTCCTCACGGATCTCGGCGTCAGGCAGGGCGACCGTGTGGTCATCTACATGCCGATGATTCCCGAGGCGGTGATCGGCATGCTGGCCGTGGCGCGGCTTGGCGCCATTCACTCGGTGGTGTTCGGCGGCTTCGCCGCGCCCGAGCTCGCGCAGCGTATCGACGACACCGAACCCAAGGCCATCCTCACCGCCTCGTGCGGTCTCGAGCCGTCGCGCGTGGTCGCCTACAAGCCGTTGCTCGACGAGGCCCTTCGGCTTGCCGGCGTCAACCCCGCCTGCCTCGTGTTCCAGCGTCCCCAGGTGCGGGCCGAGCTGGTGGAAGGGCGCGATCACGACTGGGCGGCGCGCGTGGAAGAGGCCCGCGCGGCCGGCCGCTCCATGGCGCCCGTGCCCGTCAAGGCGACCGATCCGCTTTACATCCTCTATACCTCCGGCACCACCGGCAAGCCCAAGGGCGTCGTGCGCGACACCGGCGGCTATCTCGTGGCGCTGTCGTGGACGATGAAGAATCTCTACGGTATCAAGCCGGGCGAGGTGTTCTGGACGGCGTCGGACATCGGCTGGGTGGTCGGCCACAGCTATATCGTCTACGGCCCGCTGATCAACGGCAGCACCACGCTCATCTATGAGGGCAAGCCCGTCGGCACGCCGGATGCCGGCGCCTTCTGGCGCGTGATCGGCGAATACGGCGTTTCGGCGCTGTTCACCGCGCCCACCGCCTTGCGGGCCATCCGCAAGGAGGACCCTGCCAGCACGCTGCTGCCGCCCTACGACATATCGACGCTGCGCACGCTGTTTCTGGCCGGCGAGCGCGCCGATCCCGACACCGTGAACTGGGCGCGCGACACGCTGAAGATTCCGGTGATCGATCACTGGTGGCAGACGGAAACCGGCTGGGCGATCACGGGCAACCCGGTCGGCGTCGGCCTGTTGCCGGTCAAGGCCGGATCGTCGACCGTGCCGATGCCCGGCTATGACGTGCGCATCGTCGACGAGAGCAACAAGGACGTGCCGGCCGAGACGATGGGCTCCATCGTCATCCGCCTGCCCTTGCCGCCCGGCTGCCTGCCCACCCTGTGGCGCAACGACGAGCGTTTTCGCGAGGGTTATCTGAGCGAGTTCCCCGGCGCATACAAGACTTCGGACGCCGGCTTCAAGGACAAGGACGGCTACATCTTCATCATGGGCCGCACGGACGACATCATCAACGTCGCCGGGCACCGCCTGTCCACGGGCGGCATGGAGGAAGTGCTGTCGAACCATCCGGCGGTGGCGGAATGCGCGGTCATCGGCATCGCCGATGCGCTCAAGGGCGAGGTGCCGTGCGGCTTCGTGGTGCTCAAGAGCGGCGTCACGGACAATCCCGCCGACATCGAGAAGGACCTGATCGCGCGCGTGCGCGAACAGATCGGCCCGGTGGCGGCGTTCCGCCTCGCGATCACCGTCGGGCGGCTGCCGAAAACCCGCTCCGGCAAGATCCTGCGCGGCACCATGAAGAAGATCGCCGATGGCGAAACGTGGTCGCTTCCGGCGACGATCGAGGACCCGCAGTCGCTCGAGGAAATCGCCGAGGCGCTGAAAAGCCGCGGTCTCTAGGGCATCGTGCAGAAAAGTGGATACCACTTTTCGTCGACAAAGATGCGTTAAATCAAAAAGTTGGAGCGTCAGTTCTGATTCTGTCAGAACTGACGCTCCAGAGCAGTTTGCGTTCAAATCGATCCATCGAATTGAACGCAAGTTGCGGTAAAATATGGAACTTAGAGCGGGATGGCGATTCAACCTGATCGCATCCCGCTCTTAAGAGCAGTTTGCATTCAATTCGATGGATCGACCTGAACGCAAACTGCTTTAAGTGTTTAGTCCCTGCATTTTGTGGCTCGGGTTCAGAATGAATCTCTCCGGCTCGATTGTCCATCGCTTGCAGATGAATTCGTAAGGGGTGAGGCCTTTGAGGGTCTTGAGCCTTCGGGCGAAATTACAGGCATCGATGAAGTCGGTGAGGTGCCTTCGCAGTTGATCGTGATCGTCATAGTGGAAGCGCTTGACGGTGGCGTCCTTGATGGTTCGGTTCATCCGTTCCACTTGGCCGTTCGTCCAGGGATGATTGATCTTGGTGAGCCTGTGTTCGATGCCGTTCTCGTCGCAGACGCGATCGAAGATGTGGTGGAAGGCGTATTTGTGACGGGCATGGTTGGTGAACTGGATACCGTTATCGGTGAGCACCGTGTGGATGGTGTAAGGAACCGCTGCGATGAGGTTGCGCAGGAACTGAGCCGCGACCATCTTGCTCGCCTCCTGGTGGAGTTCGGCGTAGGCGAACTTTGAAGTGCGGTCGATGGCCACGAACAGGCGCAGCTTACCTTCAGCTGTCTGGACCTCAGCAATGTCGATGTGAAAATAGCCGATCGGATAGCTTTTGAACTTCTTCTTCGCCGGTTTGTCGCCTTCGATCTCTGGAAGCCGGCTGATTCCATGCCGTTGCAGGCAGCGATGCAGGGAAGACCGTGTCAAGTGCGGGATCGTCGCCTGAAGCGCGTAGAGGCAGTCATCGAGCGGCAGCAGGGTATGACGCCGGAAGGCGACAATGATCGCCTCCTCCTCGGGTGACAGCACGGTGGAATGCGGCTCCTTCGGCCCTGTCGGCAGATCGGCCGTCGAGCTCCGCTTCTTCCACTTCGCTACAGTCTTCTGGTTGATCCCGTAGCGCTTGGCCAGAGCCCTCAGGCTCTCTTGACTATTCTGTATTGCTCGACGGACCGCCTCTGTCGTTCGGGCGCTCCCGTGCAGAATTTGTCCCATAGCGCATCCTTCCATTGATGGCTAAATAATGCACCACAAAATGCCGGGACTAAACACGGCCCGAATTCCAACGCATGATGGAACGCGCCACCGATGATGACCGGCCTTACGACGTCGTGGTCGTCCACTCCTATTCTCGCTTCTTCCGCGACAGCTTCTCGCTGGAAATGTACATCCGCCGTCTCGCGAAAGCCGATGTCAGGCTGGTCTCGATCACGCACAAGATGCTACTGGCGGCATGAAACGAATGTTTTGCTTCGGCTTCTGTTCGGTGGCGAAGGCGAGGATGCCCATGAGTTCGCCGCGCAGTTCGGCATGAACCTCGCCGCGCTTCAGGCCGGGGGTCAGCACGATCTCACCGATGAGCGAGCGCAGCGCCTCGGCCGCTTGCCTGCCGCCATCGGGATCGTTGAGGGCTTCGGTGAACCGCTCCACGTTCCGGCGATAGACGCTGGCGATGTTGGGATGCACGTCGGGAACGTCGGCCGGAGCCTGCGCCATGCGGGCGACGATCTCGGCCTTGTCGCGCTCAAGCTCGGCCATGCGTGCCTTCATGGACGGCTGATACAGCCCGTCCTCGATAGCAGCCATGATCCCGGCAATGGCCTTGTCGATCTTCTGTAGCGCCTTCTGGTCGGTTTCCGCCTGCGCCCGCCTGTCACGGTTCAGCCGGTTGGTTTCCTTGGCATAGGCGCGGACTGCTTCCGCGACCGCCTCGGACGATACCAGCTTCTCTTTCAATCCCGCCAGCACGCGCGCCTCGATCTCGTCGCGGCGGATGGTGCGGCCGTTGTCGCAGATGCCCTTGCGCAGATGGTTGCGGCAGGCATAGCGGTCAGTCATCACCATGCTGAT
The DNA here is from genome assembly GCF_050946405.1 of Pseudochelatococcus sp. NCBI lineage: Bacteria > Pseudomonadati > Pseudomonadota > Alphaproteobacteria > Hyphomicrobiales > Chelatococcaceae > Pseudochelatococcus > Pseudochelatococcus sp. The sequence continues at coordinate 231,803 of NZ_JBMNUS010000002.1, read as the reverse complement.
TCTGCCGCCGCAGCAGCCGCAGGTGAGCAGGCCAGACAGAAGGGTGACGGGCCGGTTGGTCAGATGTAGCCTTTTGGCCCGCGCCTCGCGGGTGGTGCCGAGGTTGGGGCCGAACATGGCGGAAATGCTGCGCTGACGCTCCCGCACTGCCTGCCAGAGTGCATCGTCCACGATCCGCAGATGCGGAACCGCCGCCCTGATCCATTCGCTTTCCGGGTTCACGCGGGAGACGCGCGTGCCGGTCTCGGGGTTCTTGATGAACCTCTGCCGGTTCCATGCAAGAACACCGGCATAAAGCTCATTGTAGATACAGCATCCGGCCCTGATGGGAGCACGCGCGAGGCGTCATGGGTCATTCTTCTTCCGGCGGCGCGTCATTGTCGTTGGCGGCGTGCATGGCATTCTCGAAGTCCTCGCGCGCCATCCGCCTGCCGATTAGGCGGGCGATAGACAGCACCACCGCGTCCAGCCGTTCGGCTGCATCAGCATCGCACCCGGCATCCTGTCCCTCGGGCGGGCAGTTGTCATTCGCCGGTCTCCGTTTCCGGTCATCGCCCCCGCTGTCAGAAGTCATCGAAATCGAACTCGCCGCGAGGCCTCCATCCGGCAGGGTTGGCGACCCAGCGGTTGATTTCGGATTCATGCCAGCCTGCGCCGTTGGCGCTGATCTTTAGTTGAGGCGGGAACGTGCCCTCCGTCATCTTGCGGTAGATTGTGGAGCGGGACAGGCCGGTGCGGGCCTGAACGGTTTTCATGCGGATGATACGCTCTGGTTGACGCATGATCGTGCTGACTCCTGCTGGCTGTTTCTGACGATTGCAGCGACCAGACAGAGCAACGATTTATCGTTGTGTAAGAGTTGGTTAGGAGCAGTAGGGCTATCGGCGGCGAACGGCGGCAAATAGGATGGGTCTATAGTCCGAGACCCCGGCCCATGCCGAGGTCGATACCATGATTGAAGGCAAGTTGCTGGCCGAGGCTGCGGCCTGAGTCGATCCCGATGCCGAGGTCTTTCTTGCGGCCTGCGAGGATGGATTCCATCTGCGGATCACGTTCGAGGCTTTTCGCCATGTTGCCCATCTCGGCCCGCGCGGCCCTGTAGCCGGAATAGTCGCCCGCCGCATACTGGCGTTCGCCGGTCTGCCTGAGTTCCCGAAAGCGTTCGACAAAGCGGTCGGCGCGCAGATCGGGATTCCTGCGCATTTCGGTTTCCAGTTGCAGGGGGCGTCTGGCGGGCGCGGCGCGGTCGGGATCGCCCGACGCGACAGCCGCCGCAAAGTCGGGGTTCTTCTTGTAAACCGCCTCGGCATCGCGCGAGCCGTGGGACCGGAGTTCGTCGAATCCGGCACGGGCCTCGTGCAGTTCCCGCACCTGTCCGGGTGTTGCGGCCATGTCCTGCGCCTGCGCCTTGAAGATCGCGTCCACGGCACGGGCATGGCGGACGAAGGCCCGGCCACGGGCGCGGCGCAACGCCGCCTCCGGGTCAGTCTCGGCCTGCCGCTCCGCCTCCCGCTTCCCGGCCTTTTCCCTTTCCGGCTGCTTCACGGCATCGGGGCCAGGTGCGCCATCGCCGGGGGAGCGCAGACCGTCGAGCATCCCGTCGATCCTGTCGCGGACGCTCTCGGGCACGAGCTTGCGCATGGGTGAGGATGATCCTGCTGCTGTCGGGTGCTGCCTGCCGCTGACGGTCCCAACGGTCAATGAGATTGTCGCGGGCCTGCTCGCGTGTTTCGGCGGCATGCACCATGCCGTGACTGTCATAGGCATGGATCGCCGCGCCCGTCCTGCCGGTCGCCAGATCGCGGGTGGCGTTACGCTGCCAGTCCTCGCGCTGGCGGCGAACCTCATGGATTTCGACGCCGCCATGACGCTCATGAGTAGAGCGGAACGCCGCGCCCGCCTCGATGGATTGCAACTGCTGCGGATCGCCAACCAGCACCACCTTGGCCCCGGCATCTGCGGCATGGGACAGCACACGCTCCAACTGCCGCGTGCCGACCATGCCCGCCTCGTCGATGACAAGCACATCGCGGCTGGTAAGCATGTCGCGCCCATTCTTCCACCCGTGTTCCATGCTGGCAATGGTGCGGGACGCAATGCCCGATCCGCCTTCCAGATTCTCGGCGGCGATACCGGACAGGGCAACGCCACGGACCTCGTAGCCTGCCGCTTCCCATGCCTCTCGCGCCACGCCAAGCATGGCGCTCTTTCCCGTCCCGGCATAACCGACGACAATGCCAAGGTCGCGTCCGTCCGTGACATGCGCCAGCGCGTCGGCCTGCTCGTCGGACAGGACAAGACCGCGCTGCTCGGCACGCGCCAATGCTACCCGTCTGTCGGCTTCATTGACTTCATGGCGTTCGCGGCCCGCCATCATCGCGGCTGCACGATGGAGCCGCTGTTCGGCTTCGATCATGTCGCGGGTCGTGAGCCGATCCTCGCCGCGTCCGTCGTGCCCGAGCTCGACCAGATCGGGCGAAGCTCGGCCTTGAAGGACAACCCCATGCCATCGTCATGCACGAAAAGGAAGGACGGCGGCACGCGCATGTTGTCTGGTCGCGGATTGATCCCGAAACCATGAAGGCGATCAACCTGCCGTTCTTCAAACAAAGGCTGAACGAACTGGCTCGGGAACTGTACCTTGAACATGAATGGACATTGCCGGACGGCCTGCGTCGTGACGGCGGCAAGTCGCCGCTCAATTTTACCTTGGCGGAATGGCAGCAGGCAAAGCGGCTCAATCTCGATCCCCGCGAAATCCGCCAGAGCTTCATAGAAGCATGGCAACAGTCAGACGATGCCAAGTCCTTCGATGCCGCCTTGCGCGAACGCGGATACTTCCTTGCCAAAGGGGACCGACGCGGTTTCGTCGCCCTCGACGTACAGGGCGAAGTCTTCGCCATATCCCGATGGACCAACCTTCGCACGAAGGAGGTCCGGGATAAATTGGGCGATCCCGAAAACCTGCGGCCGCTTGATGAGGTCCGGCAGCATGTCAAAGGGCTGGTGTCCGACAAGATGCTCGGTTTCATCAAGGACGTTGACCAACGCCATGATGATGAGCTGGGACCCCTGAACGGGCAGCGCAAGACCATGATCGAAACGCACCGCAAGGAACGTGAGACGGTACGCGCCAAGCAGGAAGAACGGTGGCAGCAGGAACAGCGCGAACGCTCGCAGCGATACAATAAGGGGCTGCGCGGGTTGTGGGATCGGCTCACGGGTACGGCATCGAATGTTCGCAGCCAGAACGAACGGGAAGCCATGCAATGCCTGATCCGCGACCGCGATCAACGCGACGATCTGGTGCGCGAACAGATGGCGGAACGGCGGGAACTGCAAAAGCAGATTGAAGCCGTGCGGCGGCGTCATGCCATGAACCGCCGCTTGCTCGCTCGCGAAATGGCCCAAGCCCTCAACCGAACTCATTTGAGAGACGATATCTTCAGCGATGTCATAGGCAGCTCGAACATTGAGCCGCCGGTGACGCCGGCCGCGACTTTTTCTATTGACGGCCAAAGCGCTATGAGCCGCTCTGCCTGCTTCAGGATGGGCGCTTTATAGAGGCCAGGCGAAAGGAACATGCCGATGATGCGCGAGTTCTGAAATGCCTGCCTCTCCGCCTTGTTGCGGGTGATGCGACGATCACCGGAAATCATGATCCAGCCACCTTGGCGGCTTAATTCCGCGATGAGGTCGATATCCTTTGTGTTCATCGGAAATCTATCCCGTAGCGCGACGATTTCGTGTTCATCACCCATGAGTGCCTGAAGGCATCGCGCCAGCCGGGGAGACAGATTGTTGTCGAACAGGACTTTCACGCTGCGAGCGAGGCCTCGAACGCCACCGCATCCTTGACAACGGAAAGCGGCACCTCGAATAGCTTGGCAACAGCCTTCTCCGATCCTTCCGCTTTGACGGCCTGCGCAAGGGCGATCGTCGGAACGTTGTATTTCGCGGTTGTCGGCTGGCCGAACACGAATTCCGGATCGATCACGATTGACGACTTGCCCTTGTAGGGCCGCCAGCGGCTAACCGAATCGTTGTCTATGTCGAGATCCTTGAAGGTACGCTCGATCACGGCCTTGATCGCATATTGCCTGTTCTTCAGGTCCAGAAGGTTCTCGTAGCCGGCGACGTTGGCGCTTTCCAGAAAGATTGTCCTGCCATCGGTGCGGAAGCGCCGTGTCGAGAACGGCCGATCGTCATCGACGCATTGCCGCGCATAATCGAGGCAATGACGGATGGTTTTCAGGCCGAGGCCGACATCAAGGAAGGCATTGACGAAGCGAAGCTCGATCAGATCGCGGAAGCCGAGCTCGATGCGATCGTCATCGCGTGGCAACTGCGGTTTCCAGAGCGGCTCCATATGGCGTTTCTCGCCGTCCTGTGTGTAGTTATATCCGCCAAGCCAACGCCGGATATTGCGCACAGGAACGCCCAGCAACCGCGCAGCATCGCCGGCCGTATAGAACCCGATGCCAAGAGCTGGTGCTGCATTCTGTGTCATGGCCTGAAAATGCTTCCTTCCCTCTCCAATTGCCACCAATTATCTTCACCCCTCGCCAAACGTCAAAGGGATAATTCGGAGGCGGTTGGCGAACAAGATTCAGAGCAACTCCGCATCGAGCTCGGCCAAATCCGACAGCGCGGCGGCGCGCCTCTCGTCCCGCGCTTTCTTGTATGCGAACAGGTGCTCCGCCTTGATCCGCCGATGGCGGCCGACCAGAGAGAACTCAATCTCGCCCTTCTCCAGCAGCGAGATCAGGAACGGCCGTGAGATATTGAGGATATCCGCCGCCTGCTGGGTGGTCAGCATCTTATTGACAGGCACGAGCGTCACAGAATCGCCGCGCCCGATATGGCGCAGCAGCTCCATCAGCAGACCGGACAGCGCCGGTGAGAGAATGACTTCCGCTGGCTTCCTGTTTTCATCGAGCAGGCGAAGGCTCGCACCCGTCCGCCGCCGCGTTGGCAATGATCTGCCGAAGCTGGTTGGCCGCCGCCTTCTCATTCGCCGAGGGCAGGCGGCCGCCGAGCCCTTCGGCATAGGCTGATATGGTCATGACTGCTCCTCCACTAAGGGAGCCAACATGGCGCGCATTCGAAACAAACGCAACGCGCGAAGCTGTCGGAGTAACGCTCCGCCGGCTCGCAGGTGGCACTGCGATTCTTGACGGCGAGCTATTTTCGTATATACATAAATTCATGAAGATCGTATGGGACGACCATAAGCGGATGGCGAACATATCAAAGCATGGCTTTGACTTCGCCACGCTCACGGAAGAGTTTTTTCTCCAGTCCGTCATCGTCCCGGCGAACCACGGTCGCCAGATGACGCGTACTCGGCCCAGTTTCCCCGCGAGGCCGACAACCGCGTGACGATCCTCGCGCGCGCCTTCTATCATGGGCAGAGAAAGACGGCCCGCTTGAGAAGAACGCGCTGGAGAGCTTTGATCGCGCCTACCAAGGCGACAGGTCGGATATGATCTGGTTGCCGGAGCATGTCGAAGCCTTCATGGCCGTCGCCAGCCCCGAAATGCGCCTTGCCTTGGTGCTCGCGCTGCACACGGGGCAACGTCAAGGCGACATACTGCGATTTGCATGGGGCGATTACAACGGTACGCACCTTTCGCTGCGCCAGAGCAAAAGCCGGCGTGGTGACAAACCGGGGCGGCTGATCACGATCAAATGCACGAAAGCGCTGAAGGAAACGCTTGACGATCTGTGGAAAGAGAAGAAGTCACCGTTGATTCTGACCACGAAAACCGGCCGCGCATTCAAGAAGCGCTACTTCGCGGATCAATGGGATGAAGCATGCAAGGCTGCGGGCATCGAGGGTCTGTACTTCCACGATATCCGTGGCACAACCGTGACCATGCTCTTTCAGGCAGGCTGCAACCTCGGCGAGATCGTCTCGATCACCGGCCATTCGCTCCGCCGGGCGCAAGAGATTCTCGACAAATACCTCGCCCGCACAAGCACTATGGCTGACAACGCCATCGCCAAATTCGAGAACGTTCTAGATACGGACTTTGCAAAACGACCTGCAAAACAGCAGGAGGTGAAACATGCTAAATAGTGGCGCGCCCGAAAGGATTCGAACCTCTGACCCCCAGATTCGTAGTCTGGTGCTCTATCCAGCTGAGCTACGGGCGCATCGCCAGTCGCGATCGATCAACGTCGTCGCGATGAGAGGTGTAGTAGTCATCTCCCCCGTTCTTGGCAAGCCCCGTTTCGCAGAAACATCCGAAAATCATTCGCCAATTTCCTTCATCAATTTGATATATATGACAAAAAGAAGTTATCCACCGCATGGCAGCGAAATGGCGAAGCAGGTTCCCGTTTCCATCCCGTCGGCTGTTTCCGCCAGGGCGATGGTGCCGCCGTTCAGGCGGACGAGCTCGGCGGCTATCGGCAGGCCGAGGCCGGAACCGCCGGGGCGCGTGGTTCCGCTGAACGCCTCGAACAGGCGCTCCCGCGCATGGGACGCAAGTCCGGGACCGTTGTCCGCCACGCGAATCGTCACCGTTTCCGATTTCGCGCGCGCCGCAATCGTGATTCTGCCCCTACCCGCCCCCGAAACGCCGCCGGCGGCGTGCTCGAGCGCCTGCACCGCGTTGCGGCCGAGATTGAGCAGGACCCGGAACAATTGATCCGAATCGGCCATCACGACCAGATCGTCGGGAATGTCGATGACGAGCCGGATGTCGTCGCGGGTGCCGAGCCCGAGGCTGTCGCGCAGTTCCTCGACCAGCGGCAGCAGCCGGAAGCGCCTGCGTTGCGGCAGCGCCTCCCTTACCTTGCCATAAGCAAGCGCGGTTTCGCAGAACGCGATGGCCCGGTCCAGTGTGGCGATGAGGCGCGGCGCGAGACGCTGCACCACCGGGTCCGACGCCTCCACAAGACGGTCGGAAACGAGTTGCGCCGCCGTCAGCATGTTGCGCAACTCGTGGCTGATCTTCGCCACCGCGAGCCCGAGCGCGGCAAGCCGCTGCTGCTGGCGCAACTCCGTGGCGAGCGTTCGCTCCATGCGCTCCAGCGCGCGCTCGGCAACGCCGATCTCGTCTCGCTTGCCGGAGGGCACGATGATCCGCGCCGGGTTGCCAGGCTCGCGCTCGAACGCCGTGATATGGCTCGCCAGCCGGCGCACCGGGCGCACGATGAAATGCATCAGCGCCACATACAGCGCCGCCGCAGCCACCCCCCAGACGAGAAGCGAGATCGCCGCCATCCGCGCGGAAAAACGCAGCATCGCCGCCCGCAGCGGCCGCGCGTCCATGATGAGCTCGACGAAGGCCACGTCGCCCATGCCCGCCCCGATCACCCGCATCGCCATGCCGTCGGGCAGCACCAGATCGGCCAGCGCATCGCGCATGTGCTCCATCCAACCGGCGTCGCGCAGGTCGATCGTGCGGGCGATCTCCGCCGGCATCGCATCCTGCGACAGCAGATGACGCGCCCCGCCGACGCTCAGGGCGATGCCCATGACGCCCACGCCTTCGAGCAGTTTTCCCTCGATGGCCGGCGGCACCTCCGCGTCGGGAGCCGCCTCCAGCACCAGCGCCGCGATCTGGGCCGCCGACAGCCGGTCGTTCAGCCAGCTTCGCCGGAAGGCGGCGACGGAAGGCACGAAAACGAGCGCCTGCGCAAACAGCGCGAAAACAAGCGTCAGGATGATCAGACGCAGGGAAAGGCCGACGCCGCCCTTCTCGCGGCCTGCCGCCCGGTCCGCGACACGCGCCGGATCGTCGGCGGAGAACGGCGCGCCGGCCTCGCTCCGTCCATTGTCCGCCGCCCGCACCGCACGATCCATCGCCCTCGCCTCAGCCGCCCAGCATGCGCCACCAGCGCGAGAGGCGCAGCAGCAACCCGCCCGCGCGCGGCCAGCCGAAAATCTCGAGGCGCGTCGCCCGCCGCGTCAGACCGTGGCGACCGATGTCCGGGAAGGCCGGCTGCGCGACGTCCGCCAGCTTCAGCCTCCGCGCCACCGCCAGCGCCCACATGCCCGCCAGGTCGTCCGCGCCGTCACCGACGATCGTGCAACCCAGGATGCGCCCGTCCGGCCGCGCGATCACCTTGATTTCGCCCGCCACGGGAGCGCTTCCCCGGTAGCGCGCGACATGGGCGGGATGCCAGGCGAAGGATGTGCGCACGATCCTGACTTCCCCTTCCCGCCGCGCCGTCTCCTCCGTGAGCCCGACGACCGCCACTTGCGGCGATGTCGGAACGAAGCGGAACGTCGGCGTCACTCCTGCCCGGCGGCCGTAAAGCGCCTGATCGACGATCATGTCAGCCTGCCGCTCAAGCGTGGCGGAAAAAAGATCGCCGCCGATATCAGCGCCGATGGCGACGATCCTTCCGTTGGACGTCCGCAGCCGCGCATCCAGCAGGGGAGCGCCGTCATGCAGCCCGATCCGAGCCTCCTGCCAGCCGGGATCGGCGAAGATCGCGCGCGTGCCGGGCGCGACCAGCACCTGGCCGACGTCGACGGTTTCCGCGCCGGATGGCCCGACGGCATGCACCCGCGCCTCACGCCCGCGCGCCTCGACGCGCGACACGGCAAGGTCGCTGCGTACGGCGACGCCCTCCCCGATCAGCGCCATCAGGATGAGGCGCAACGCTTCCTCCCCGAATACAGCGGCGGCTCGTTCGCGCTCATCGGTGGAAAAGCCCAGCAAAATCACTTCGGAGCCCAGCCGCCTGTGCGCCTGCGCCAGCGCCAGCGACGCATCGGTGAATCCGATGACGGCGAGCCTGCCGGCAGGACGCGAGGCTACCAGCGGGCGATCGGGCGTCAGGTAATCGATTTCGGCGAGGCCGGGAATCGCGGGAATCGCCCATTGCCGCTCCGGCGCCAGCACGAAGCGGCGGGCAACCACATTCCGCTCGCCCACGCGCAACGTCTTCGCATCCTCGAAACGCGCCGCATCCACCGACATCCGCACCCGCAGCGCTTTCAGGCGCGCATCGGTCAGGCGCGGCGAGAGCATGGCGGCGGCGCGCCGCATATGCCGCACCAGCCCCTCGCCGGATGGAAGCGGGGGCGCGGAACCCGGCGCCGCCTCCGACGCCTGCGCAAGACCGAGGCCGGCGATCACGCGGTTCGCGTGAAAAAGCGATGCCGCCTCGATGAAAGCGAGCGGCGCCATGAAATCCGGCCGCGGCGGGGCAGAGCCGGATGCATTCGCCTCTCCGCCGGCCGGCGAGACATGCAGGACGGACGCACCCGCCTCGGCAGCCCTGGCGGCGACAAGCCTGCCGCCCGCGCCCGGCCCCAGCACGCATAGATCCACCCGCTCGACGGGACGCCGGACAGGTTCAGGCGCCATGCGGCAAACCCTCCGCCTCGCAGTTCCCCGCGCGAAAAGATTCGAACACAGGCGGCAACGGCGGGTTGGCCCACGACAAGCCGGGTAACGACATGTCCATCCATCGCCTCCAGTTCGACAATACGCTCATGTCAGGACATACACGGCGCGACGACGCCGGTTGTGCCGTTTCGTGATAACCGACAAGCCGCCGCCGGGCAAAAAGAAACGCCGGCTCCCGCCTCCCCGCCGGGCATCAAAGTCGACGTTGACTTTGACGGGGAAAACAGCCATAAGGCCATTTCGGTATGGCGGTGCCTGTCGTGGGCGCCGTTTGTCGTTTTGCGACGACCGAAACCTTCATTCTATCTGATCGCGGTCGGTACAACCGATGCGATCGCGGGTGTGGGCGGCGTTTTGCCGCACGCGCTTGTTGTCATTTCGTGCGACCGGAGTCAGGGCCGTGAAAAGGACTTATCAACCGAGCAAGATCGTTCGCAAGCGCCGCCACGGCTTCCGTGCGCGCTTGGCGACCAAGGGCGGCCGCGCCGTGCTGGCGGCGCGTCGGGCGCGTGGCCGCAAGCGCCTGAGCGCCTGAGGCCATCGGACGGCCGGCGCGGGCGCTGAAGCTCTTCCCGATCAGACGAGATGATCTGATCGATCGGGATTCGCTCGGATCCTGAAGAGAGTAACGAGACTTTTCCGGTTTCGTGGAATCGGAAAAAGCTCTGAACGGCGCGGCGGGCCGGCTGACGACGGAAACGGGCGGGCAGGAGATGCCGCCGCAATCCGGGAGGCGTCGCCGTGAACGAAGCCCGGCATCGGCCGAAAAGACGCAGTTTGTCGCGCATGCCGCGTCTGCGCAAGCGGTCCGAGTTTCTGACGGCGGCCTCGGGTCGCCGTGTTCATTCCAGCCGCATGACGGTGCAGATTTACGAGCGCGCCGAGACCGCTGCGCAGGAACCTGCCGATCTCTCCGCCGTCAGCGGGCCGCGTTTCGGCCTCACGGTGACGAAAAAGACGGCCAACGCCGTCGGCCGCAACCGTATCCGGCGCCGGCTGCGCGCGGTTTTGCGCGATCTGCGGCCCGTCTGGCCGGATGCCGATGTCGATTTCGTGATCGTGGGACGGGCCGGATTGCTGACGGCGCCGATGGACGTCATCGCATCCGATCTCAAACGGGCCTTTTCCTCGCCGCCGCGGCAGGGTAATCGTCAGGGCCGCAGCGACCGTGCCTCGTACAGGAAACGTGGCAAGGATGCGGCACGCCCACCCGGCACCACACAGCGGAACCCAACGGATCATCCATGAGCGGCGAACACAAGAACCTGATACTGGCCATTACCCTGTCGTTCCTGATTCTGCTCGGATGGCAGTATTTCTTCGCCGAGCCGGTCGTCCAGCCGCCCGCGCAGCAAGCGACGCAGCAACAACAGCAGACTGCTGACAGCGCCGTTCCCGCTCCGGCGCAGCCGGCCGTCGGCGGCGTGCCCGAATCGGGGGCGCCCGTCGCCGCCGTCTCGCGCGAGCAGGCCATCGCCGCGGGTGGGCGAATCGCCGTCGACACCCCCAAGATCGGCGGATCGATCGCGCTGACGGGCGGACGCATCGACGACGTGTCGTTGCGCGCCTATCGCGAAACCGTCGATCCGAACAGCAAGAACATCGTGCTGCTCTCCCCCGCGGGAAGCCCGCATCCTTATTATGCGGATTTCGGCTGGGTGACGGGCGGCAACGATTCCGCGGCCGTGCCGACGCCCGCGACCGTGTGGACGGCGGATGCGGAGCGCCTGACCACGGCCGCGCCGGTGACGCTGACATGGAGCAACGGTCAGGGCCTCGTCTTCCGGCGCGTCATCGCCGTCGATGAAGACGCGATGTTCACGGTGACGGACAGCGTGGAGAACGCGGGCGAGACTCCGGTGACGCTGCATCCGTGGTCGCTGGTGTCGCGGCGGGGCACGCCGAAGACGGAAAACTTCTACCTGCTGCACGAAGGCATGATCGGCGTGCTCGGCGACGAGGGCCTGCGGGAAATCAAATATGCCGACCTCGCCGGCAAGGACGCGCTGCCCACCGGCGGCAACGGCGTGGCTTTCGGCAACGTGACGGGCGGCTTTGTCGGCATAACCGATAAATATTGGGCCACCGCGCTCATTCCGGGCCAGTCGACGCCCTACACGGGCCGTTTTTCCCTGCGCTCCGGCGCCGGCAATCAGCCCGTCTATCAGGCGGACGTGCTCGGCGGCGCGCAGGAGCTTGCGCCCGGAAGCCGGATCGAAAACCGCGTGCACCTGTTCGCCGGGGCGAAGGAAGTCGCGGCGATTTCGAGGTATCAGGATGAGCTCGGCATCAAGAATTTCGACCGGCTGATCGATTGGGGCTGGTTCTACTTCATCACCCGGCCGATGTTCTGGTTGATCGACGTCATCTATCGTCTGGTCGGCAACTTCGGCGTGGCGATCCTGATCGTCACCGTGCTCGTGAAGCTCGCATTCCTGCCGCTCGCCAACCGCTCCTATGCGTCGATGGCGAAGATGAAGGCCGTCCAGCCGGAAATGCTCGCCATCCGGGAGCGCTACAAGGAAGACAAGGTCAAGCAGCAACAGGCGCTGATGGATCTCTACAAGAAGGAGAAGATCAATCCGATCGCCGGCTGCTGGCCGATGCTGGTGCAGATTCCGGTCTTCTTCGCGCTTTACAAGGTGCTGTTCATCACCATCGAAATGCGCCATGCGCCCTTCTTCGGCTGGATCAAGGACCTCTCGGCCCCCGATCCGCTGCCGATCCTGACCCTGTTCGGCCTCATCCCGTGGGATCCGTCGCAGGTGCCGGTGCTGGGACCGTTCCTGATAATCGGCCTGTGGCCGGTGTTGATGGGCATCACCATGTTCGTCCAGATGAAGATGAACCCCGCTCCGCCGGACCCGATCCAGCAGACGATGTTCACGTGGATGCCGATCCTGTTCACCTTCATGCTGGCGTCGTTCCCGGCCGGTCTCGTGATCTACTGGTCCTGGAACAACCTGCTGTCGGTGCTTCAGCAGGGCTACATCATGCGCAAGAACGGCGTGAAGATCGAACTGTGGGACAATCTGCGCGCCATGTTCCGCAAGAAGGAAGCCACCCGCAGCTAAATCCCTTCTCCGAAAGGGAAAAGTGCTGACGCCATCCGCCGGCGCAAACCTGCCGGCGGATGTTTTGTCCGGCCACGCTTGCGTCGCGCGGCGCGGCGTCCGATAAAGCCATCATGACAGACCCGATCGAAACAGACCTGATCGCGTATCGCGATATCGCCCGCAAGTTGTTTTCCGGCAAGGCGGACTTTTTCTGGGGCGCCGATTCCCTCGGCGGCCTGCCTCCCATGCACGGCATCGAGATCGCTTTCGCGGGACGCTCGAATGTCGGCAAGTCCAGCCTCGTCAACGCCCTCACCCGCCGCAAGGCGCTGGCGCGCACCTCGAGCACGCCCGGCCGCACGCAGGAACTGAATTTTTTCCGCATCGGCGAAGGGCAGCCGCACGCCTTCACTCTCGTCGACATGCCCGGCTACGGCTATGCCGCCGTCGGCAAGGAAAAGGTCGCCGCGTGGACGGATCTCATCCATGCCTATCTGCGCGGGCGCGCCAATCTGGCCCGCGTCTACGTGCTGATCGACGCCCGGCACGGCCTGAAGGAAAACGATCTCAAGGTGCTGGATACGCTCGATAAATCGGCCGTGTCATACCAGGTCGTGCTCACCAAGGCGGATGCGCTGCGGCCCGGCCCGCTGGCGGAACGCATCGCGGGGACGGAAACGGCGATCGCGCGCCGCGCCGCCGCCTATCCGGGCGTCATCGCCACGTCGAGCCACTCCGGCGACGGGCTGGAAGCGCTGCAAACGGCCATTGTCCGGCTGCTGCACGAACGCGCCTGAATGCGTGGCAACGGGTGAACACGACTGTTTGTCGCAGTTCACGCGGACCTGGATCGGCGCGATAGTACCGCCGGGTATTGCAAAAGGGGGCTTGATCATGGATCGCGCGCTGATCGCGCTCGGAGCGCTGTTCGGCCTGCTCGGCACGGCCGCCGCCGCCGTCGCGGCGCATGTGACGGGACCGGGCACGGGGCTCGATACGGCGGCGAACTTCCTGCTGTTTCATGCGCCGGTTCTTATCGCCGTGCCGCTGCTGATCCGCGCCGGCCTCGCACAGGCGGCGCTCGCGCGCGGCGGCGGCTGGCTGGTGTTCGCCGGGGTGGCGCTGTTCAGCGGCGAGCTGGCGTTGCGGGCCGTCGAGGGCCGCACGCTCTTCTACATGGCCGCGCCCACCGGCGGAACGCTGCTGATGGCGGGCTGGCTGGTTCTCGCCATCGGGGCCCTTGCCGCACGGCCCCTTGCCGCCCGGCGCGACGCCTGAAAGGAATTGCCGGGAGAGTTGGCCGGCGAAAAATCGCTGGCGACACGGCGGCGGATGTCCTGTAGAAATGCGGCGGGACATGCGAATCGTACTTCTGGCGAATTATACTTCGGGATTGCCGCACGATATGACCGACCGTTCTCCCTCCGAATTGCCCGACGTCTTCACGCGGGCGGAAGTTCTCGTGCAGGCCCTGCCCCATATGCAGCGCTACGACCAGCAGGTCGTGGTGATCAAGTATGGCGGCCATGCGATGGGCGACGCCGCGGCGGCTGAAGATTTCGCCGAGGATGTCGTGCTGCTCGAACAATCGGGCGTGCTGCCCATCGTGGTGCACGGCGGCGGGCCGCAGATCGGCGGCATGCTGAATCGCCTCGGCATTACCTCCGAGTTCCAGGCGGGGCTGCGCGTCACCGACAAGGCGACCGTCGAGGTCGTCGAGATGGTGCTGGCCGGTTCGATCAACAAGCAACTCGTCGGCACCATCGCCGCCGAGGGCGGGCGGGCGATCGGGCTTTGCGGCAAGGACGGCAACATGGTCACGGCCCGCAAGGTGACGCGCAGCATCGTCGATCCCGAGTCGCATGAGGAAAGAATCGTCGATCTCGGCTTCGTCGGCGAGCCGCAGCGCGTCAACCGGGCGGTTCTCGACGCCGTGCTGAAGGCGGAACTGATTCCGGTGCTCGCGCCCGTCGCCCCCGGCGAGGACGGCGCCACCTACAACATCAACGCCGATACGTTCGCCGGCGCCATCGCCGGCGCCATGCGCGCCAAGCGCCTGCTGCTGCTCACCGACGTGCCCGGCGTTCTCGACAAGAACAAGGAGCTGATGCCGCAGCTCACCGTCGACGACTGCCGCCGCCTCATCGCCGACGGCACCATCACCGGCGGCATGATTCCCAAGGTCGAGACCTGCATCTATGCGCTCGAACAGGGCGTCGAGGGCGTCGTCATCCTGGATGGCAAGGTCCCCCACGCGGTGCTGCTCGAACTCTATACCGACCACGGCGCGGGCACGCTCATCACGCGCTGAGTTTCTGCCGGAAAGGGCGCCTGCCGGTCGAGCAGATCGACAGGCGGGCCTCGCATCTCCATATTCCGCTGAAGCGCGGAAACGCTCCGTCCATTTGTTTGCGCATCAAGCCGGAAAACGCGCATTTTCCGGCCTGATGCTTCAGGCGGTGTTTCATGAGCAATGCCTATATCTATCTCGCCATAGCCATCGTCTGCGAGGTGATCGCCACCTCGTCGCTGAAGATGACGGCGGGGTTCACGCGCCTGGCGCCCTCCCTCGTCACGGCGGCGGGTTACGCCATTTCATTCTATTTCCTGTCACTCACACTCAGGTTTCTTCCGGTCGGCATCGTCTATGCGATCTGGAGCGGCATCGGCATCGTGCTCATCGCGCTCGTCGGTTTTTTCGCCTTCCAGCAGAAGCTCGACTTTCCGGCCATCGCCGGCCTCGCGCTGATCGTCGCGGGCGTTCTGGTCATCAATCTGTTCTCGAAAACGGTCGGCCATTGATCGAACGACTGATCGGACGACACATGGCGGCAGGACGCGATGTGCGCTGACGCACATGACGTCGTTCCGGCGGGAACTGTCAAGCTACATAAGCGTTTGCGGGTGTGAACCGTGACAACCGGGCACGCGGAGGATAGCGCATTGCATAACGGCAACGGAGCGGGAGCAGGTCAGACGGGGCGCGGCCAGCCGGAATTCGGGCGGATCGAGACCATCGATTTCTGGCGCGGACTGGTGCTTGTCATCATCTTCATCAACCATGTGCCGGGCAATATTTTCGAAACGTTCACGCCACGCAATTTCGGTTTCTCCGACTCGGCGGAAGCCTTCGTGTTCATTTCCGGCATGTCGGTGGCGCTGGCTTACGGGGGCAGCATGTCGCGCGGCGATGTCCTCGGGGCGCTGAACAAGGCGTGGCGGCGCGCCTCCCTGCTTTACGTGATCCACCTGCTGCTGACGTTCACGGCCATCGCGCTGTTCGCCAACGCCTTCGTGCTGACCGGCAAGGAAATATTCCTGCTGGGCCATGGCCGCGACGTGATTTTCGACGATCCCTCCGCCGCGCTGCTCGGGATCGTGAGCCTGGGGCATCAACTCGGCTATTACAACATCCTGCCGCTCTACATCCTGCTGATGCTCTGCGCGCCTTTCATCCTGCTTGCCGCGTGGCGCTCGCCCATGACGACGCTGACCGTGTCCTTCGTCATCTACGCGATCGCGCAGGCGCCGCAGGTGAACCTGCCGAGCTGGCCGGTGCCGGGGTTATGGTTCCTTAACCCGTTCGCCTGGCAGCTCGCCTTCGTGATCGGCGTCGTCACCGTCGTGGTGATGCGGCGTTCCGGCGATGCATTGCCCGGCTTCCGCTGGCTTACGGCGATCTGCGCGCTGCTGGTGGTCGCCGGTATCGTCCTGACCACCAACTGCTTCGGCTACAGGCCGGGGCTGTTCGATGCCGCGCGGGCCCTCGGCGGCTTCGACAAGACCGACATGAACGTGATGCGGCTGGCGCATTTTCTGGCTCTCGCCTACCTGCTGGCGCGTTTTCGCGTCGGCGACGGCCTGATGCGAATTCCCGCCGTCGGCAGTTCCCTCGCCCTGATGGGCCGTCACGGACTGGCGGTGTTCGCGCTCGGCTCGGTGCTCAGCAGCGCCGGACAGATCTTCGCGACGATGACGGAAGACATGCGCCTGTCGGGCACGACGCTGACGGGGCTCGCGGTCGTGCCGGCAGGCATCATGTGTCTTTACTGGCTTGCGCGCTATCTGGCGGGGCCGGCGACCGTCGCCGGGGCGGCGCAAAGCGGGCCGGCGGTAGCCCGCGCCTGACCCCGCGCTTACTTCTGCGCGACGATGAAGAGCCTCGGGAAGGCGAGCAGCACCTTTTCATCGGCGCGCGGCAGATAATATTCCGCCAGCTTTTCCGTGTAATCGGCAAGGAACAGGGCGCGCTCGGCCTCGTCCAGCGGCGCGATGAACGGCAGCAGCCCGGTGCCCTTCACCCATTCCGCGATGGCCTCGACGCCATCGAGCGGATGCTGATAGATCGTGTGCCAGATGTCGACCCGGCTCACATGCGGGATCAGCATGTCGTAATAGGCTTCCACGGAAGCGAGCCTGAAGCGCTCGACCCCCGCCAGCCGGGCCGCCCACGGCCCCGCCCCGGCAACCTCGCGCATGAGACGGTGAGACGGCTGGTCCAGATTGTCCGGCATCTGGATGGCGAGCACGCCGCCGGGCGCGAGCGCCTCCACCAGGGCCGGCAACAGGACGGCATGATCCGGCACCCATTGCAGAACGGCGTTGGCGAACAGGAGATCGAAGGGGCCTTCGCTCCGCCAGTCGCCATCGGCGGCAGGCCCGCTATCCGCCGGGCCGATGTCCGCCTCGAAGAAGGGCACACCCGGCAGCCGCCGACGCGCGGCCTCCAGCATGTCGGGCGCGTTGTCGACGCCGATCACCCGCGCCTGCGGGAAACGTTCCAGGAGGAGCTGGGTCGAATTGCCCGGCCCGCTGCCGAGATCGACCACGGCGCGCGGCGCGTCAAGCGGCACCTGTGCCAGCAGATCGCGCGCGGGGCGCGTGCGCTGATCCTCGAACTTCAGATACTGGCGCGCGTCCCATGCCGTCATTCTGCCTTC
Organism: Pseudochelatococcus sp.; assembly: GCF_050946405.1. Taxonomy (NCBI): domain Bacteria; kingdom Pseudomonadati; phylum Pseudomonadota; class Alphaproteobacteria; order Hyphomicrobiales; family Chelatococcaceae; genus Pseudochelatococcus; species Pseudochelatococcus sp. The sequence goes on along the minus strand of NZ_JBMNUS010000002.1, from coordinate 214,433 downwards.
TCCGTTTGAAGGTTGGCGCACGTCGTCGTTTTCATGAAACGACGACGTGCGCCAGGTCATTGATGATGCCCCGGATTCTATCCCGTTTCAATTGAAACGGGATAGAGCGGGATGCGATCAGGTTGAACGCCATCCCGCTCCAAGTTCCATATTCTACCGCAACCTGCGTTCAAATCGATCAATCGACTCGAACGCAAACCGCTCTAACGTCCGAACTTCTTGTACTGGATGCGCTTCGGAATGGTTGAATCGATGCCGAGACGCCGCTTCTTGTCTTCCTCGTAATCCTGGAAATTGCCCTCGAACCATTCGACGTGGCTGTCGCCCTCGAAGGACAGGATGTGCGTGGCGATGCGGTCGAGGAACATGCGATCATGGCTGATGATGACGGCGCAGCCGGCATAATCCTCCAGCGCCTCTTCCAGCGCGCGCAGCGTGTCGACGTCGAGATCGTTGGTCGGTTCGTCGAGCAGCAACACGTTGGCGCCCGACTTCAACATCTTGGCGAGGTGCACGCGGTTGCGCTCGCCGCCCGAGAGCATGCCGACCTTCTTCTGCTGGTCGCCGCCCTTGAAGTTGAAGGCGGAGCAATAGGCGCGGGAGTTGATCTCGCGCTTGCCCAGATAAATGATGTCGTTGCCGCCGGAAATCTCTTCCCATACGGTCTTGCTGTCGTCCAGCGCGTCGCGGGACTGGTCGACGTAGCCGAGCTGCACCGATTCACCGATGGTGATCGTGCCGGCGTCCGGCTTCTCCTGCCCGGTGATCATGCGGAACAGGGTCGTCTTGCCGGCGCCGTTCGGCCCGATGACGCCGACGATGCCGCCCGGCGGCAGCTTGAAGCTGAGGTCGTCGATCAGCAGCCGGTCGCCGAAGCCCTTGGTGAGCTTGTCGAATTCCACGACGTTGTTTCCCAGCCGCTCGGCGATGGGGATGATGATCTGCGCCGTGGTCGAAGCCTTGTCGTTGGCCTTCTGCACGAGTTCCTCATAGCGCTGGATGCGGGCCTTGCTCTTGGCCTGCCGCGCGCGGGGCGAGGCGGAAATCCACTCGCGCTCGCGCTCCAGCGTGCGCTGGCGCGCCTCTTCCTCGCGGCCCTCCTGCTGGAGACGCTTCTGCTTCTGCTCCAGCCAGGACGAATAATTCCCCTCGTAGGGGATGCCGCGGCTGCGGTCGAGCTCCAGAATCCAGCCGGTGACGTTGTCGAGGAAGTAGCGGTCGTGGGTGACGATCAGGATCGCGCCGGGATACTGGCGCAGATGCCCTTCCAGCCACGCCACCGTTTCGGCGTCGAGATGGTTGGTCGGCTCATCGAGCAGCAGCAGTTCGGGCTGCCACAGCAACAGCTTGCACAATGCGACGCGGCGCTTCTCGCCGCCGGAAAGCTTCGAGACGTCGGCGTCGTCCGGCGGGCAGCGCAGCGCGTCCATGGCCTGATCGACGCGGCTGTCGAGATCCCAGAGGTCCTGCGCCTCGATCTCGTCCTGCAACCGCGTCATCTCGTCGGCGGTTTCCTCGGAATAATTGACGGCGAGTTCGTTGTACTTGTCGAGGATCGCCTTCTTTTCGGCGACACCCTCCTCCACGTTCTCGCGCACGGTTTTCGCGGGATCGAGCTGCGGCTCCTGCGGCAGATAGCCGACGCGCGCGCCGTCCGCCGCCCATGCCTCGCCGGAAAATTCCTTGTCGGTGCCGGCCATGATGCGCAGCAGGGTCGACTTGCCGGCGCCGTTGACGCCGAGCACGCCGATCTTGGCGCCGGGATAGAAGGAGAGATGCACGTTGTCGAGCACCTTCTTCCCGCCGGGATAGGCCTTGCTCAAGCCATGCATATGGTAAACGTACTGGTAGGAGGCCATGCGTCTCTCTGTCGGTAAATGCGCGCTCGCTCGGGCGGACTTCGGGAACGTTTCCTGAAAGAAGGGGTTAGCAGGCGGCGCCCTGCGCTTCAAGCCCACTTGCTCTTCAAGCCCACTTGCGTTTCAGGACCGCCTGCGCCCGTGGCCCGCTTGCGTCTCTGCGGCGACATTATCCCAAATATGGAGCAATGGCTTGCATGAAAGGGCAGAATCGCCGCTAATATTGCCGCAAGTCAAAGATTCGATCGTCTATGCAGATGCTGTCCAGGTACAACGCGCTCCGTTTCGACTGGCGTCCCGCCATCCGGCCGGCTCCCGATGGAAGCCCGATCGCCGTCATCGGCGACGTACACGGCCATGACAGCCTGCTCGCCGCCATGCATGACGCCATCGGGCGGGAGCTGGACGAGATCGGCCCGCACGACGCCACCGTCATCCATCTCGGCGATCTCATCGATCGCGGCCCCGGCAACCGGGAGGCTTTGGTGCGCGCGCGCGAAGGCATCGCCGGTGCGACGAACATCACCCTGCGCGGCAACCACGAGGACCGGCTTCTCGCCTATCTGCACGGATTGCCGGGGGCGCTGGGACGGTGGCTGGACGCCGGCGGCGACGGCATGTTCGAGCAGATGGGGCTCGATCCCTGGCGGATCACGCCGGAGGAATTCCGCGCCCGCCTCGGCGAGGATCTCGCCCGCTGGATCGAGGCGACGCCGGTGATATACCGCGCCGGGCAGCTCGTGTTCGTGCATGCGGGCATCGATCCCGCCCTGCCGCTCGACCGGCAGGACCCGCACACCCTGATGTGGACCCGCCGCACCTGGCTCGACAGCCCCGGCCCCTACCCGGAAGGGGTGGCGGTGATCCACGGCCATATTCCCCGCCGCACGGTCGACTTCCGCAACCCCCACCGGATCGATCTCGACAGCGGCGTGGTGAACTGGGGAGTCCTCTCCGGCCTCGTCATTCACGGCGACCGAATGCGTTTATTGCAGGTCAGCTAGGCGTTCTGCCCATCTTATCGGCACAGCCGTAAATCCGACATAGTCGGCGTGCTTGATTGCACGGCAATCGTCCCGATTGTGTCCTCGATTTCAGCGGTTTACGTCCTCTCGATCATGGCTGGCATCTCTCTCGTCCGCTCCCCTCAGGGAGCGAGCAACACGACGCTCGCAGGCATCGGCCTGATGGTGTTCGGACTGTTCGTCTTCGGCATCAACGACGTCATGGGCAAATGGCTGGTCGCCACCTATTCGGTGGGGCAGATCCTGCTGATTCGCTCGGTCGCCGCGCTTGCCGTGCTCGCCCCTTTCATCTGGCGCGAGGGGCTCGCCTCCTTTCGCGCCATCCCCCATCCGCGCGTGCAGATCGTGCGCGCCCTCTGCGGCACGGCCGACGTGGCCCTGTTCTACTGGGCGGTGGCCTATCTGCCGCTGGCCGATGTCATGACATTCTACCTCGCCGGCCCGATCTACGTGACGGCGATGTCGGCGCTGTTCCTCGGCGAGCGGGTGGGGCCCACGCGCTGGGCGGCGGTGCTCATCGGCTTTGTCGGCGTGCTGATCGCGCTGGGGCCTTCCATCACCACGCTGTCGTGGCCGTCGCTGATCGCGCTCGCCGGCAGCCTGGCCTTTTCCGGGCTGATGGTGACGACACGGCTGTCGCGCGGCACGGGCGACGTGCAACTCGTCACCGTGCAGGTCGCGGCAGCACTGATCTGCGGGCTGATCGCCGCGCCGTTCGGCTGGGTGATGCCCGACATGCCGGATCTCTTCGCGCTCGGCATGCTCGGCATCGTCTCGATGACCGCCTTTCTTTGCGTCAACCGGGCGTTGAAGCTCGCGCCGGCTTCCGTCATCGTCCCCTATCAGTACACGCTGATCGTCTGGGCGGTGGTGTTCGGCTACGTCTTCTTCGACGAGATGCCGAAGGCGACGACGCTTCTCGGCGCGGCCGTCATCGTCGGCGCGGGCATCTTCCTGTTCTTCCGCGAGCAGGCGCAGGCGCGCATGACGGCGCGGGCCGAGGAGGCGGAGCAGGAAGGCGCCGCCCTCCCGCCGCGCCCCTGAGCGGCGCGCGGCGGGCGTTTCCTTCGTCCGCCGCCTGCACTATAATGGCGGCATGTCCGACAGTTTTCCCCACGGCGTCACGGATGCCGCCATCGAAGCCCTGCTCGATTTCTACGTCGAGGCGGGTGTCGATTGCACCATCGCCGATACGCCGCAGGACCGTTTCATGCAAAGCGCGCCGCCACGGCGGGATGCGCCGGCCGGCGAGCGCGCGCCAGCGACGCAGGTAGCGGCGGCCGCGCGGGAAGCCGCACCGCGCCCGTCGCAGCGGCTTTCCGCCGGCGGTCCGCCCGCACACGAGGCGGCCGGCGATGTCGCGCGCGCCGCCCGCGACCGGGCGCAGGCAGCGGCGACGCTCGACGAATTGCGCGCGGCGCTGGCTTCCTTCGATGGATGCGGATTGAAGGCCACCGCCAGAAATCTGGTGTTCGCGGACGGCAATCCGCAGGCGCGCGTCATGTTCGTGGGCGAGGCGCCCGGCCGCGACGAGGACATCCAGGGCCTGCCCTTCGTCGGCCGGTCCGGCCAGTTGCTCGATCGCATGCTCAAAGCCATCGGCATCGAGCGGGCGACAGGCGCCTACATCGCCAATGTCGTGCCGTGGCGCCCGCCGGGCAACCGCACGCCGACGCCGCAGGAGGCGGCCGCCTGCCATCCGTTCATCGAACGGCAGATCGAGCTGTGCGACCCCGACATCCTCGTCTGCCTCGGCGGCCCTTCGGCGCAGGCGCTGCTGGGCGTGCGGGAAGGCATCCTGCGCACGCGCGGGCGCTGGTTTCCCTATCACACCGGCCGGCGCGAAATCCGCGCCCTCGCCACGCTCCACCCCGCCTATCTGCTGCGCCAGCCGCTGCAAAAGCGCCTTGCGTGGCAGGATTTCCGCGCGCTTCAGAAGGCGCTGGCCGAAACCGCGCCGACTGAAGCGCATTCCGGTTGAAATCAAAAGCCCGAATTATTTCTGCGTTTCAAGATGCTTCATTCGCTCCAGCCCGCGACGACGGCGAGTTCGGTCTCGGGCCGCACCGTCACCACCTCCCGCCGGCCGGCATAGACCGCACCCGTTCCACCGTCGATCGACAGCCAGTCACCCGCCGACAGGGCATGCCCGCCGATCTCCGCGACGGTCTTGCCGTCCTTCTCCGACAGGGTCAGCGCGCGGCAGCCCACGACGCAGGCGCGCCCGAGCTGGCGCGCCACCACGGCGGCGTGCGCCGTGCGGTTGCCGGCCGCCGTCAGCGTGCCCGTCGCGGCGGCGATGCCGGCCACATCGTCGGTTGCGATATCGTGCCGGATCAGGATCACCGGCTCGTTGCGCCCGGCCAGTTGCGTCGCCGTCTCGCTGTCGAAGGCCGCCCGCCCGGCAACGGTGCCGGGCGAGGCCGGAATGCCGGTCGCCACCGGCGTTTCCTCGCCGGCGAAGCGCGTGAGCACGATCTTGTCGAGATCGACGCCCGCCAGAAGCGCCTTGCCCTCGGCGGGCGTGAGAAGCCCGGACTGGACGAGATCGACCGCCACCTTCAGCGCCGCGCGGGGCGTGCGCTTGGCGGCCCGCGTCTGCAGGAAGTACAGCACGCCGCCCTCGACGGTGAACTCGACGTCCTGCATGTCCTTTTGCGCGGCTTCGAGCTGCGCGATGCCGGCCACCAGTTCCCGCGCCACCTGCGGCAGGCGGCGCTCCAGCAACGACAGATCGCCCGGAAGCCTGCGGCCGGAAACGACATCCTCACCCTGCGCATCGAACAGGAAGTCCGCATAAACGCCCGGCGCGCCCGTCGCCGGATCGCGCGAGAAGGCCACGCCGGCCCCCGACGCGCCGCCGGCGTTGCCGAACACCATCGCCTGCACGGTCACGGCCGTGCCCGACAGATCCTCGAAATGGTTCAGACGGCGATACTCGCGCGCCTTCGGCGCCTCCCACGAGCGATAGACCGCGATGACCGCCCGTTCGAGCTGCTCGACCGGGTTCGCCGGCAGCGGCTTGCCTATGCCCTGCATCGCGCGGCCGTAATCGGCCACGAGCCTTTCCAGCGATTCCGAATCGAGATCCGTATCGGCCGTGACGCCCTCCTCGGCGACGAGCGCCGAAAGGCGCGTCTCGAACAGCTCCTTGCCGATGCCGGCCACGACCTCGCCGTACCCCTGCTGCAAGCGCCGGCAACTGTCCCACGCAAGGCGCGGGTCGCCATAGAGCCGCATCAGGCCGTGCACCGCCCCCTCGCCGAGCCCGACGTTGAGCACCGTCTCCATCATGCCCGGCATCGACCGTTCGGCCCCCGAGCGCACGGAGACGAGCAGCGGCCGGCGGGAATCGCCGAAAGCGCGCCCCGTCTCCTGCTCGAGAAAGCGGATGCCCGCCGCCAACGCCACGCGCACCCGGCGCAGGGCGTCGGGATCGTCCCGGTTGACGGGACCGCAAAGCGCCGTGGGCAGCACGAAGGCAGGCGGGACGCGCAACCCGAGCAGGCTCATCACCCGCAACTGCGCCGCCTTGGAACCGATCTCGCGGGCGCTGACGCCCTCTTCCGCCGCTGCGGTCTTGCCGGACACCGACCGGCCGATCAGCACGGGACGCATTTCCGTATCGCTCATCGCGAAAACTCCTCAGCCTCTGGCCACCGGCGCCTGCTCGTCCAGCACGCAGCGGCGCAGGACGAGCGCGGCGCGCGCGATATGATCGGTGGAATTCTCGATGGCGCGCGCCGTTTCGACGCCCACCGTCAGCGTGCGCGCGCTGTCGATATCGGCGATGAAGCCCGCCATCGCCGCGCGCTGGGCGGTGTCCGCCAGCTTCTCGGCCTGCACGGCGTCCTCGATGCCCTCCAGCGCATCGGCCATGTCGCGCCGGTTGCCGGCCGGCACCTGCAACGCCGCCGCGACGGCGCGCACGAGCCCCGAGCAGCACTCCACCGCCGTGCGCGAAAGATCGCCCAGCGGACGCGCGATCGCCGCCGTCGCCACGTGCTCGGGCGCGATGCTGAGCACGAAGGCGGCCTCTTCAAGCTCGTCGATCGCATCCTCGACGCCGTTCACGACGGGCAGATAGCGCAGCCCGCGCCCCATCGGCCCCTCGGCCATTTCCCGCGCCCGCAACGCCAGCGCATCGGCCTTCGCCTCAAGGTGCTTCGCGCGCTGGCTGAGGCGCCCCGCCGCCTCCCGGTCGAGCCCGTGCTCGTCGGAAACGGCCTCCTGGATCATGCTCGCGAGACCGCGCGCCAGCCCGAGCTGGCGCAGCACGATATCGAGAATTTCCCGCTCCACCGAAACCACGCATTGCGTGAGCTCGGCGCGCACCTCGTCACGCAGCAGGCGGGCGGAGCGATGCTGCGCCAGGCCGTTGCTCGACAGGCGCATCACGCGCGCCAGCAGGTCATACGCCTGCGAGGCCCCCAGCGCCGTGTCGAGCCGGGTGCCGTAGGGGATGCGCCCTTCCGCGCTGCGCTGGATCGCGTCGAACAACAGCTCGGCCCCGCCGAGCTCCAGAAAGCCGCGATGGCCGTATTCCTCCGCCGCGCCCCGCTGGAGCAGGCGCACCGCGTCCCCCTTGCTGACGAAGGGTTGCAGCGCCTTGCGCGCCTTGTTCCAGTCGATCAGGAAGACGAGCCGCGAGCCGAGATATTCCAGAAAGGCCTGACAATCCGCCTCGTCCCGCGAGGCGTAGCTCCCCGTCACCAGAAAGAACGCCGCATCGTCGGCAAGGCCGCGCGCCTTGCGCTCCGCAAGCGAGGCCCACTCCATCTTCCAGCTGTCGAACAGACCGACGAAGAACTTGGCCCGACGCAGGTGAACGTCGGTATAGGTGATCGTCACCACGCCCGCCTCGACGGTGACGATGATCACGTGCGCGTCCGTGGTGCCGATATCGTTCTGGATGATGAGCCGAGCGCCGTTGCGCGCGGCAGTCGTGCCGAGCCCCGGATGACCGAAGGCGAGCCCGCGCGTGCGGTCGACGCCGCGCATGAAGGCGCGGATGCGCGGCCGGTCCTCCGGCGCGATATGCAGGACATGCGCCCCCGCGAGCGTCTCGACGGCGATCTCCGCGGACAGCCGGTTGAGCGCCTTGTGCAAATCCATCACCAGCAGATGCGCCGTGTCGCCACCCTCGCGCTGGGCCGAGGTGAGAAGGGCGATTTCCGCATCGCCGACGTGATCGCCGGACAGGTCTCCGAGCCGCAATTGCCCGAGCCTCGCGGCAAAACCCTCCGTGGCGGCATCGCCCACCGCGTCGAGCGGGGCGATCATCTCGCCGATATCCGCATGCAGGCCAGCGACAAGCTGCGCCGCGCCGGGCACCAGCACCGCGCCGCCCGGCAGCAGCCGTGCCTCCCTCACGCTCTCCTCGAACAGCGAATCGTCCAGTCCCGCCGCCCGGAACTCGCCCGCAAGGCTGCGCACGCCGGTTTCCGGGTGGCGCGCATGCGCAACCGCTTCCTGCAACACCGTCATGCGCAGCTTCGCCCGATCGTTGGCTTGCAGGGCGGCGGTCAGCAGATCCGGCACGAGAACCGCCTTCTCCCCGAGATGCTCGACGATACCGGTCTTGACAGTCATGATGCGCACCTCCTTCCGAAACAGCAGATCTAGGCGATTCCGATGACAGCCGCGTTGCCGGATATCATACGCAAAACCGTCACAAACGGATAACGACCGCCCTCACGCCGCCCCCTCCCCGATGCCGAGCAGCGGGGCGGCCGCCGCGGCCACTTCGTCCGGCGTTCCTCCCGTCCGCAGTCTGCGCCAGTCGATCGCACCGGTATCGTAAGCGGATTGCGCGCGCACCACGTCTGCGCCGGCGTCCGAGGCGTCGCCGGTACGCGCCTCGACCCGCGCCTCCAGCACCGCCTGGGGCGCCTCCAGCCACAGGCCGTCGAAGCGCGCGCCGGCGTCCTCGGCAACCCGGCGGATCGCCTCCCGTTCCTCCGGCGCCGCATGCACCGCGTCGGCAATCACGCTCTGCCCGGCATCGAGCGCCAGCGCCGCGAGCCGGCGCAGGCGCGCATAGGTGCGCAGGGTCACGTCGCGCGTATAGGCGGAGGACGGCAGATGTTCCGTGGCGGCGACGCCGAAGAGGTTCTTGCGTTCGATATCGCTGCGCAGATGCACCGCGCCGACCGGGCGGCCGATGCGGGGCGCGAGCATGGCGGCCAGCGTGCTCTTGCCCGTGCCCGACAGCCCTCCGATCGCGGCGAGCCGCACGGGAGCGGGCGCGATGAACGCACCGGCGAGCGCGAGATAACCGCGCGCCTCCCGTTCCGCCTTCGCGCGCGCATCGCCTTCGAGATGCGGCAAGGCGGCAGCCGTCACCATGGCGCGCACCCCCGCGCGAATGCTCAGGAACAGCGGCAACGCCGCAAGCCCCGCGACATCCGCCTCCTCGCCGCGCGCCCACAGATAGCGGTTCAGCACACCGTTGGCGACGCCCTCAAGGCCCCGGTCCCACAGATCCATGAGCAGGAAGGCGAGATCGTAAAGGATATCGACGGTCGCGATGCTCTCGTCGAACTCGATGGCATCGAAAAGCACCGGCGCGCCGTCGATGAGCGCGATATTGCGCAGGTGCATGTCACCGTGGCAGCGGCGCACGAACCCCGCACCGGCGCGCGACAGCAGCAGGGGGCGCTGCGCATCGAGCGCGGCGCGGCTCGCGGCGCGCACGGCCTTCACTTCCTCCACCGAAAAAAGCCCCGGCCGGGTGGCGAGGCCCTCCGCGTTGCGGTCGATATAGCGGCCGAGCGCATCGACAGACGCGGCCGGGTCGGCCGCCACCGGCGCCGACGCATGGGCGCGCGCCACCATGCCGGCGAGCCTGGCCGTCACGTCGTCCGGCAGCGCGCCGCGTTCGGCCAGCCTGTCGAGCGTCGCATTCTCGTCGAACCGGCGCATATGCACCGCCCATTCAACGACGTCGGCGCCATCCGGCACTTCGCCGCCGGGCGCGATGTCGGCCCCGAGCGCCAGCCCCTCCGGCATGCGCACGATGGGCGTCACCCCGAGATAGACGCCCGGCGCATTGGCGCGATTGACCGCGATTTCGGAATCGCATGCCGCGCGCCGCTTCTCGCGCGTGGAAAAATCCATGAAGGAATAGCAAACCGCCCGCTTGACCTTGTAGACATCGCCGCCAGCCAGAAAGACGACCGCGCCATGGGTATCGATGCGCCGGACATCCGCCGCCGCCCCGTCCGCTCCGGCGTAACTTTCAGGGCGTGAAAGGAAGGCGAAAACCTCCTCCTGCTCCTCGCCCTGCCCCGCATTCGCACGCACCCGCACACCGAACTCCCGCCGCTCGCCCATGCCCGCCCCCGAAACCGCGATCCCTTCGACGCATCAACCTGACAACCATAGCCTAACAGCCATTCGTGGCATTCATACCCTCGTCGTTTACGAGGCGGGCCATGTAGCGATTGCGCAAACGCAACACGGCCCGCGATCGGGCCGCGAGCATTGAAGGTGCGCGGGTTTGCACGGGACGCAACCAGGAACGCAACCGGGCGCGTTCACAACGCACATGCGAACGGTCCCGAGGTCGATGTCCAATCCGGCCTCAGGACCGTCGCAACTCCGGGTCCATCGTGATCTCGACGGCGGAAGAGTGCCTCCTCCCTGCGACGGGAGAGCGGCAACGTCACGAATTGAGTATATCAGACATCGAGGATAGTGAACGTATGCGTACTCGTTCCCAGAAGGTTCCAGGACGCATTCTTTACCTCGACGCCGTTATAGGTCGCAGCATCGAGATAAAGGTTGCGATCCGTACCCGGCGTACCGCCCCAGGCATCGTTGAGGAAGCTGATTGCCACGTCATGGAACCCGTGAGACCAATTGCCGCTGATCAACACCTGCTCGGTGTCGCCGGCGGCATGCGACGCGCTTGCCTTACGAACGCCGCCGATCTGCTTGCCGTCGACAGATACGGTATACTCGGCGTCCCCGTTATAAGCGCTCTGGCTGATATGGAGAACCAGCTCGTCCAGGTTCCCGTCGCCACCCGGCGTTGAATCCTTGGCGTAGTCAAATCCGAACCGCTTCGCACCTTGTCCTTTCAGTTCCAGATCGGCGTTGACGATATCCTCGCCGTTGAACGAGGCTCCGTCGACATAAAGATTGCGGTCCTTATTGTTGCCGCTCTCCCAAAAATCGTTGATGAAGTTCACGGCCACCACATGATGACCTTCGCCCCAGTTGCCTTTGAGAACGACCGCCTCCGTTTCGCCGGCGGCATGAGACGCGGAGGCCGAGCGAACGCCGCCAACCTGTTGCCCGTCGACGGAGATCGTATATTGGGCGTTGCCTTTATAGGCATCCTGGCTGATGAAAATGACCAGTTCGTCCCCAGCATCCTCGCCGGGATCCACAGGATCGACAGGGTCCACCGGATCCACAGGTGTTTCGGATCCCTTCTGGTAAACCCTGATATAATCGATCGTCATCGAAATCGGAACGCCGGCGGCATCGACGTTATTGTCCGGATGGTCGGATGCCGCCAGATTGGCCACCAGGTACATCGGGGCCTGATAATCGCTCGGCGTCGCCCGGGAACCCACCAGCTTTCCATCGATATAGAAATCCAGAGAGGTTTCCGACCAGTCCACACCGAAAGTATGGAATCCGTCAGGATTACGTATCTCGCTGTAAACTTGAAGATCCCGCTGCCAATTGACATTCGGATCGGGATCTGTCGTATGAATATGGCTGTAAACGCCCTTGTCGTTGTTGCCGTAATGCTCGATGATATCGAGTTCCTGCCACCTGCCTGCATTGTTCGGATCGGGGGTCTGGGTGTCGGGCAATAGCCAGAATGCTCCCCAGGAACCGATCTGATTGGAGAAATCCGCGCGGATTTCAAAATAACCGTATTTTTGCGAGAAGAGGCCCTGTGTTGTAATCAGTCCCGATTCCCAGCTGCCGGGAAAACCGTACGGCGTCCTGTCCGGAACCGCTGTAATGGTCAGGTTGCCGTCCTTTACCGCGAACGGATCATATCCGGAGCCTGCGTTGACAAAAGAAGTCCGGCTGAACCCGATATCAGAATATTCATCGAATTTCCATTCGGACCGGATGCTCTTCCATTTCGTGCCTTCGCCGGTTGTCGAGATGCTTCGCGTATTGAACTCATCACTGAAGGTCAGTTTGTATTTCGAAAGATCAAGATAAGTCATTGCTGCCTCTCAATTACCATCTCGGGAAAACGTTTGCCGCAGCCTTCCTCTCATGGAATACGATACACAATTAACGCATTACTTTTCCACTAAGACGAAGTTCGTCATAAGACAATCTCCGACGCGTTGACGAAAGTAAAACCGCTATCCGGAGCCTCGAACAATCCGTAGAAAGATCATCTCCGCTTAACGTGACAGAAGTCTTCCCGTCATTTGTCGTACATCTGCTGCTCACGCAGCAAATTTTGACAAAACTGGATAGACAACTGAAAAATCCTCTCCGGTCCCGGACAGATCGGGTACAAGCTGGAAGATAGAACGCAAGCGTTACTCTAATAACGGGAGGTCGCGAAAAATCGCGTCATCACTCACATTTCGCCATTTCACTGAAATGTGCTGGAATGTCAGCTTTTTGTCAATAAAAAATACAGATTCACCCCTAATTATTGTTATAATGAAAAAAATATGACATAGTTCACAGCAAATCGATAGCGATTTCCGCAATAAATATGAATAGACAAAAAAATATAGTGATAATTGCAAATCGCTTAACAGCGCGCGGCATGAGGCGGAACAGCCCAAAACACAGACGGAGTTGCGCTATAAAAACCATATTCTGAAGTGTGCCCGGAACTTATACCTTTACATATCCATTTAAGTTTCTTGAGTTGCGGTTGTAGCCTGATCGGAAAATATGGAGGAAACCTCTCATAACCTGTCAGATTCCGAAAAAGGTCTGGGTTCCTTGCCTAATCAGAACGGATTGTGGATATCCGCCTCGGCCGAGCTGGGCGACGGCGCGCGTCCGCCGAGCACGCTGTTCAGTTTATGCCTTCAAAGAAGAGGAAAATGCGATCAGCGGTGGCGGGACCCGTTGTCATTGGCCCCGTCCTTCTGTCTCTTTCGGTTGCGTAGTGGTCGCCGAAAACCGTCGTCCCGTAGACGGCGGAAGTGGCGAATTACTGTCGAACGGTCGACACTGACGGTCCGTGCAGCTTCGTCAATAGTTGCCGTCGAGAAGAAGGCGCGCAGCATCGCTTTTTCACGCTGCACGGCCGCGCTACGAAAATCATTTACGGGTGATGGAATCGATACGATTGCGCCCCCGTATCCAGCCTGAAAATGGCCGCACACCTTGAGCGCGGCGTCACGGCCAAGAAGCCCGACAAGCCAGTGCTCAGGCGTGAGCCGTGATGGAGCGGGAAAAGAGACACGCGTGCCGCCAGCATGATCCGCAATAGCCAGCGCCGCTTCCAGACCCGCCGCGTCGGCGATGCCGCGCAAGATACCGGTCAATTCGTCAGCCGATACAGGTCTGATATCGTTCTCCATATTCCCGCCCTGTCCTTCGCCGCAGGCAGGTTAGACACCGGCAGAAGTGCCCGCGCTGCATGGAGCGCATCAAAGCGCAAGGGATGCAATTGCAACATGGATGCGGCTGCATTCAGCGTATCGACAAGTGTGGAGATCCGGCGGGGAAACTATGAGCCCAAGGTGCGCCCAAGGCACAAGTATCTCGAATGCCACGGCGGACTGGACGGGAAATCCTCGGATGTCCTCGCGCCACGTGGGGGTGACGGCCCACCGGGCGCAACCTTCTCATCAAGAACGGCCAAGCGTCAATATACCTGTTTCGATGGTGCGGGGGCTTGGCGATAATCACCGGCTGAGATAGGCTTCTTCCGCTCCCGAGTCATTGCATCCATTGCGAGATGCGCCGAAGAGCCGGTCATGAGCCGGGTGGGGGTGACGGCCCACCGGGAGCACTTTTCTCCCACTGATGACGGCCAAGCCCATTTCCGAAATAGAAGCCCATAGAGGCCCGTTCATGCCCTCGCTGGTACGGCCAAGTAGCAGGAAGGCCGTGGACACCCGCCCACGGCCTTCAATGCACCTTCAAATTTGATCCTGTCAGCCGGTCTGGGGCGTCTTTTGCGCTGGAGGCGATTTTCGCGGTCTTCGGGTCATGGCCCGCAGCCCGTTTATGGCCTTCAGCGCCGACGCCTCCATCGCCGCTGGCCACTTTACGTAGTTCGATTTATGTTCTATGTAAAGACATTCTTTGTTCGGCATGACAGGGCGCAGAATGGCTTGCCTCGATAAAACCGCTTGTCTCGAAGGTAACGGCATCGGAGAGGACGCGGCCGGCGGCGCGCCTCCCGCGGGCTCCCGGATTCAGCGCGGCCGCGGCGCGGTGTCGAATCCGACGGGCCGCTTCGAGCCCGCCGCGCGGGAGGCCGTGGATGACGGCTGGGGAGAGCCGGACGACCTGCCGCCCCTGCGTACCGAAGTGCTGATCGACAAGGCGCGCAGCGTGATCGCGCGCAATGCCTCGCCCGATATTCCCTTCGACCGCTCGATCAACCCCTATCGCGGCTGCGAGCACGGCTGCGTTTATTGCTATGCGCGGCCGACGCACGCCTATCTCGGACTGTCGCCGGGGCTCGACTTCGAATCGAAGCTGTTCGCCAAGCCCGACGCGGCGATATTGCTGGAAAAAGAACTGTCGAAGCCGGGATATACGCCCCGCACGCTCGCCATCGGCACCAATACCGATCCCTATCAGCCGATCGAGCGCCAGTACCGGCTGATGCGCGCCATCCTGGAAGTGCTTGCACGGCTGGGCCATCCCGTCAGCATCGTGACGAAATCGGCGCTCGTCGCGCGCGACATCGATCTGCTCGCGCCCATGGCGAAACGGGGGCTCGCCTGCGTCGCGATTTCGGTGACGACGCTCGACGGCAAGCTCGCGCGCACGATGGAACCTCGCGCGGCTGCGCCCCACCGGCGGCTGGCGACGATACGGCAGTTGAGCGAAGCGGGCATTCCCGTCTCCGTCATGGTCGCACCGATCGTCCCGGCCATCAACGACAGCGAGATCGAGGTCATTCTGGAGCAGGCCCATGCGGCAGGCGCGCGGGAGGCGGGTTACGTCCTGCTGCGGCTGCCGCTCGAAGTGCGCGATCTCGTGACCGAATGGCTCGTGACCCATTATCCCGACAAGGCGCGGCACGTGCTCTCGCTGCTGCGCACGATGCGCGGCGGCAAGGATTACGACGCGCGCTGGAACGAGCGCATGACGGGCACCGGCCCCTATGCCGCGCTGATCGCGCGCCGTTTCGAGGTGGCGCTGAAACGCATCGGCTATCTCAGACGCCATCCCCGGCTGCGGACGGACCTCTTCAAAGGGACGCCGAAAGCCGCGGAACAATTGAGCCTTTTCTGATGTCAGCCCCCTGCCCGACGTCAGCTCCCCGCCCGCTCCTTCAGAAAGGCTTCGTGCTCGCGCTTCAATTCGCCCGACAGGCCCGCCGCGATCAGGGCGCGCGTGCCCTCGACGCCGTAAAGCGCCACGAAGGAACCGAAACGCGGCCCGCGCTCCTCGCCGAACAGGATGCGGTAGAGCGTCGAAAACCACGTCTGCGACACGCCGGGGCGGCCATCCGGGCTTTTCGTCTTGCCGCTGGTGTCGGGAAAATGCGTGCGGCCGATCTCGTAGACGGCATTCTGCAACGCCTCGGCATCGGTGGAGCCCGCGTGCCGCGCAAGCTCGGCGGAGAGATCCGCCAGCGCCGCCCGCTCCGCGTCGGTGGGCTCGGCATATTGCTTGGCCGGCTTCACGAAATCGCGGAAATAGTTGATGGCGTAGCCGACGAGCCGATCGAGCTGCGGATGGGTATCGGGCGAGGTGCCGGGCGCGTAGCGCTGGATGAAGCCCCACAGCACCGCCTTGTCCTCGGAATTGGCGACGGCGGCGAGATTCAGCAGCATGGCGAAGCTCAGTTGCGTACCGCGCCCGTCCGCGCCGATCGTCTCCGGTGCGGGCGGATTGCCGGCATGCAGATGCCAGACGGGATTGCCGAGGCGGTGCTTCCACTCCTGCCGGCCGTAATTGGCGAGAAAGGCGAGATAGTCGTCGACGTGACGCGGAATGACGTCGAAGTAAAGCCGCTTCGCCTCGCGCGGCTTGTTGTACATGAAAAGGGCGAGGCTTTCCGGCGTGCCGTAGCGCAGCCACTCGTCGATGGTGAGGCCGTTGCCCTTCGACTTGGAAATCTTGGTGCCGTGTTCGTCGAGGAAAAGCTCGTAGTTGAAGCCTTCCGGGGGCTCGGCGCCGAGCGCGCGGGCGATCTGACCGGAAAGCTTGACCGAATCGATGAGATCCTTGCCCGCCATTTCGTAATCGACGCCGAGCGCCACCCAGCGCATGGCCCAGTCGGGCTTCCATTGCAGCTTGACGTGGCCGCCCGTCACGGGCGTCTCGAAGCGCTCCTGCGTTTCGGGATCGCGCCAGACGATGGTGCCGGCTTCCGGGCGCACCTCGTCGACCGCGACCTGCATGACGATGCCGGTCGTGGGATGGATCGGCAGGAACGGCGAATAGCTCTGTGCGCGCTCCGCCCGCAGGCTCGGCAGCATCACCGCCATGACGGCGTCGTAATGGCGCAGCATGCGCAGCAGGGTCTCGTCGAAGACGCCGCTCGTGTAGGCCTGTGTCGCCGAGCGGAAGTCGTAATCGAAGCCGAAGCTGTCGAGAAACGCTTGCAGCCGCGCATTGTTGTGCGCGCCGAAACTGTCGTGGGTGCCGAAGGGATCGGGCACCTGCGTCAGCGGCCGGCCGAGGAAAGGCACGAGGCTCTCGCGGTTGGGGATGTTGTCGGGCACCTTGCGCAAGCCGTCGAGATCGTCGGAGAAGGCGATGAGGCGCGTGGGAATGCGGTCTTCCGTCAACACACGGAAGGCGTGACGCACCATCGACGTGCGTGCGACTTCGCCGAAGGTGCCGATGTGCGGCAGGCCGGAAGGGCCGTAGCCGGTCTCGAACAGCACTTCCTTCTTGCCCGTGCGCGCGATGCGCGCCACAAGCTTTCGCGCCTCCTCGAACGGCCAGGCGGCCGAGACCTGGGCTGCCTCGACAAGCGCGGGATCAAGGTGGAGCGGGGCAAGCATGCGTTCACTCTTTCGACGTTGGACCATACGAATCCGTCCGATCAACGCCCGTCGGAAGCCGGCCGCGCGCACGGAAAGGGGATCAGGGGCGCAGACAGTAGGAATTGCACGCCGCAACGTCAACGCGGCGCGGCATCGGGAAACCGAATTTGGGCTTTTTCACGCCGATTTCGTGAAAACCGGGTGCCCACGCCGCGCGGGAAAGGCTATTTTCGCTTCCCGTTGCGCTCATCGGGGAGAATCGCCGTGACGTCCAGATCCACGACCTGCCAATCGACGACCTGCAAATTCCAGTCCTTCGACGATCCGGCGCCTCCGGCCGGCGCCCGGCCGGAGGCGGAGCGGCTTGCGGCGCTGCGCCGCGTGCTGGCGCAGCACGGGCTTTCCGGCTTCGTCGTTCCCCGCGCCGACGAGCATCAGGGCGAATACGTGCCGGCCGGCGAGGAACGGC
The DNA here is from genome assembly GCF_050946405.1 of Pseudochelatococcus sp. NCBI lineage: Bacteria > Pseudomonadati > Pseudomonadota > Alphaproteobacteria > Hyphomicrobiales > Chelatococcaceae > Pseudochelatococcus > Pseudochelatococcus sp. The sequence goes on along the minus strand of NZ_JBMNUS010000002.1, from coordinate 196,948 downwards.
TCGCGTGGCTCACGGGCTTCACCGGCTCCGCCGGCACGGCCGTTGTGTTGGAGAGCGAGGCCGCGGTCGTGGTGGACGGGCGCTACGTCATTCAGGTTCGCGAACAGATCGACACCGCCCTTTTCACGCCGGTCGCGCTGGCGGAAACGACGCCCGAGCAGTGGATCGCCCGCCATCTCCCGGAGGGCGGCGCGCTCGGCTACGATCCGTGGCTGCATACGGACGCGCAGGTCCGCAAGCTGGAGAAGGCCGTAGCCGAGGCCGGCGGAACGCTCGTCGTCGTCACCGACAATCCCGTGGACGCCGTGTGGAACGACAGGCCCGCGCCGCCCGCCGCGCCCATCCGCCTGCACCCGCTGTCCGTCGCCGGCGAGACCGCGGCGAGCAAGCTGGAGCGGCTGCGCGAAAAACTCGCCGACACGAAGACCGACGGGCTGATCGTGAGCGATCCGCACAATATCGCCTGGCTGTTCAACATTCGCGGCGGCGACGTGCCGCATACGCCGATCGCGCTCGGCTATGCGCTGGTGCCCGTCGCCGACCGGCCGACGCTGTTCTTCGCCCCGGACCGCTTCGACGAGACGGCGGTGAGCGCGGTGGGCCGGATCGCCGATTTCGCGCCTCTGGGGACGACGCCGGACGGTCGGCCGCTGGAAGCGCGGGAATCGCTGGCGCGGGCCGTGGCCGATCTCGGCGCGCGGGCGCGAGACGACATCCGCATCCTGATCGATGCCGCCACCGGCGCATTCGCCCTGCAATCCGCCGTCGCCAATGCCGGCGCGCGGTTCCATGTCGCGCCCGATCCGCTGACGGCGCTCAAGGCGGTGAAGAACGGACGCGAGATCGAGGGCGCGCGCGCGGCGCACCGGCGGGACGGCGCGGCCGTGACCCGGTTCCTCGCCTGGCTCGCGCGCGAAGCGCCTTCCGGCGCGCTGACCGAGATCGACACCGTCGAGGCGCTGGAGGGCTTCCGGCGCGACACCGGGTTGCTCGAGGACGTCTCCTTCCCCACCATCGCCGGTGTGAACGGGAACGCCGCCCTGCCGCATTACCGCGTCACCCGCGCCGGCAACCGCCCGGTTGCGCCCGGCGTCCTGCTGGTCGATTCGGGCGGGCAATACGTCGACGGCACCACCGACATCACGCGGACCGTCGCCATCGGCACGCCTACGCCCGAACTGCGCGACAGGTTCACCCGCGTGCTGAAGGGGCATATCGCGGTTGCGACGGCCGTCTTTCCCAAGGGTACTTCCGGCGCGCAGATCGATCCCTTCGCCCGCCGCCCGCTCTGGGAGGCCGGGCTCGATTTCGATCACGGCACCGGCCATGGCGTCGGCTCGTTCCTGTCGGTTCACGAGGGGCCGCAGCGCATATCCCGGCTTGGCGGCGTGGCGCTGGAAGCCGGCATGATCCTGTCGAACGAGCCGGGATATTATCGCGAGGGGCATTACGGCATCCGCATCGAAAACCTTCTGGTCGTCGAGGAGCGGGACGTGCCGGGCGCCGACAGGCCGGTGCTCGGCTTCGCCACGCTGACGCTGGCGCCCATCGATCGCGCCCTGGTCGATGTCGCGCTGCTGACCGACGGCGAACGCGCGTGGCTCAACGATTATCACGATCGCGTGCGCAGCGCGCTGTCGCCGCTCGTGGACGAGGCGACGCGCGCGTGGCTCGCCGCGGCGACCGCGCCGCTCTGACGGCGCTCGCGAATAGTGTGGAGCGGATCATCGATCCGTTCTATACGACAAGGCGGCGGTCGCTTGCGGCGCATCAAGCGCGAAAGTCGACGGTCGCCCCGCCCTTTTCTCGTTTTCGACAGGATCGGCATGTTCCCGAAACGGCTTCTCGACGGTTATCGCTCTTTTCTCGACGGACGTTTCACAAACGAGCGGTCGCGTTACGAGGCGCTGGCGGAAAGCGGCCAGAATCCCGAAATCATGGTGGTGGGCTGCGTCGATTCGCGCGTGTCGCCCGAGGTCATCTTCGATGCCTCGCCCGGCGAGTTGCTGGTGGTGCGCAATGTCGCCAACCTCGTGCCCGCCTACGATCTCGACCGCGACTCGCAACACGGCACCAGCGCCGCGCTGGAATTCGGCGTGCAGGCGCTCCGGGTGAAGCATCTCGTCGTGCTCGGTCACGCATCCTGCGGCGGCATCAAGGCGTTCGCGGACGACAGCAAGCCCTTGTCGGCAAGCGACTTCATCGGCAAGTGGGTGTCGCAGATCGCCCCCGCCGCGCATGGGCTGGGGCAGCGCGCCTCCTATGACGCCGCCGATTATCTCAGGCGTCTGGAACTGGCTTCCGTGGTCCTCAGCCTTGAGAACCTCATGACTTTTCCCTTCATCGCCAAGGCTGTGGAGAAAGGCGCGCTCACGCTGCACGGCGCCTATTTCGGCATCGGCACCGGCCAGTTGCTGGCCCGCGATCCCGCGACGGGCATCTTTCAGCCCGCGCTGGACGACGCCACGCCGCTGCCCCGCTTCCGCTGCACCTGAACCGAAGCCATCAACCGGGCCGCAGGCCGGCGAGTCCATCCGCGAATGCGGCTTCGCCGCGCCGCGTGTCGCCGACGATGCGGCCTTCGGCCATGACGACGAGACGATCGGCGGCCTCGGCCTCCCGGCGCACATGGGTTGCGATCAGCAGGGCGCGGCCGCCGTCCCGCGCCGCGCGATACAGGCGGCGCAACACGTCGCGCGCGGTGTCGGCATCGAGCCCTTCCGTCGCTTCATCGACAAGCCAGAGCGGCTCCGGGCACAGCAGCAGACGCGCGAGCGCGAGCCGTCGGGCCTGCCCGCCCGAGAGCCCGAGGCCGCCCTCGCCGAGGCGCGTGTCGAGACCGGAAGGGAGACCGCGAATGTCGGCGGCAAGGCCCGCATCGTCGAGCGCCCGCCAGAGCATGGCGTCGCTCGCCGCCGGCGCGGCAAGGCGCAGATTGTCGCGCAGGCTGTCCTGAAACAGTTCCGTGCGCTGGGGCAGCAGCGCGAAGGGCAGCGCCGCCACCGCGCCCGAGCACGGCGCGATATCGCCCGCGGCCAGCGCGAGCAACGTCGATTTCCCGGCCCCGCTCGCGCCGACGAGCGCGACGGTTTCGCCTTGCGGAACCATGAGCGATACGCCGCCGAGGCCGGGACGATCCGCCCCCTCATGCCGGAAGACGACTTTTTCCAGCGCGAGCGCCACGCCGGGCTCCGGTTGCCTCGACATGGGCGGCGCGGCGTCGGCTTCGAGTTGCGGACCGAGGCGACGCGCCGCGAGCAGCGTGCGCCCGAGTTCCAGCGCCCCGCGCTGCAAGGCGGAAAAAGGCTCGAAAGAGGCCAGCGCGACGAGCAGCAGGAACGCCGCCACCGGCGCGCCGATGCGATCATGCGCCATCAGAAAGCCGGTGGCGAGCAGCATCGCCGCCGTGACGGCGGCGGAAACGATGCCAAACGCCAGACCGGCGCCGGTATCGAGCCGGTGAAGGGCGTCGTCCGCCTCCGACAACCGGCGATCCGCCGCAAGCACCCGATCGCGCTGCGCCGTCAGTTGCCCCGCCATGACGAGTTCCGTCTGTCCCGACGAAAGGTCGATCGCGCGCGCCCGCAGCGCCTCGATCGCGCAGGCGCGCCGGCGCGCGGCGCGGCGGCTCGCGCGCGCCACGGCAAGCGGAATGCCGAGCCCCGCCGACAGCAGCGCCGCCAGCAGCGCCATGCCGGTCCATGCATCGGCCAGCGTCACGGCAAGTCCGGCCGCAAGCGCGGTGGCGACGGCCGCGCCCGCGGGCACGATCACGCGCAGATACACGGAATCGAGCGCATCCACATCGGCCGTCAGCCGGAACAGCAGTGTCGCGGGGCGCATCAACAGCCGCCGCGCCGCGCCGGGCCGCGCCCAGCCGCGAAACAGCCGCTCGCGGATCGCAGCCAGAATGGCGAGCGTCACGTCATGGGTCGTCAGCCGCTCGCCGTAACGCGCGGCCGTGCGCCCCAGCGCCAGCAGGCGGATGCCGGCCGAGGGGGCGAACACGTCGAACAGGAGCGCCGTCGCGGACGCCATCCCGGCGATGGCGGTGGCCGTGATGAACCAGCCGGAAAGGCCCAGCAGCGCGACGCCCGCCAGCATCGTCAACCCGGCGAGGAGCACGCCGAGCAGCAGCTTGCGGCGTCTCCCCGCGCCGAAAAGCGCGAGAACCGGACGCAGATCGCGCCAGCCGCCGGTCATGATGCGCCTCCGTCCCGCGCAGCCGGGCCGATGCGCGCGGCGCAGTCCGGATGCATCACGCGATCCACATGTACCGTGCGATCCATGCGCGCCGCGAGCACGGGATCGTGGGTGGCGACGATCAGCGTGCGGCCGACGGCGAGGCGCAGCAAGCCGGCGGTGACTTCCGCGGCGGTGGCGGCATCGAGATGCGCGGTCGGCTCATCGGCGAGGATAAGGTCGGCGCGGGGGTCGGCCGCCGCGCGCGCCAGCGCGAGCCGCAGCGCCTCGCCGCCGGACAGTCCCGCCCCCGCCTCGCCCACCGCGCGCGGCGCCATAGGCGGGCCGGAGCGTTTGCCGGGCGCTTCTTCGGGGCGGGCGAACCCCGATCGACCGGATGCTTCCGCCGCATCGGAGTACGTCGTGAAGGCGCTCAGGGCGAGCGCATGCGCGACATCGGCCTTTTCGATCCATCCGCGCCCCAGCGTCACATTGCGCGCGACGCTGCCGGCGAAGAAATGCGGCTTCTGGCCGATCCAGCCCATGCGCCGGCGCACGGCCGCCGCCGTCTCGCCGGTGAGCGGCACGCCGCCCACGACGATCTCGCCCGCCCGCGCCGGCGCCAGTCCCGCGATCAACGCCAGCACCGTGGACTTGCCCGCGCCGCTCGCGCCGAGCAAGGCCACCTTCTCACCCGCCGCGATGTCGAGCGAGAAGCCGTCGAGCGCCGGCTCGTGCCGGCCCGGATAGCCGAATGTCAGATCGCGGATGGACACGGAAGGCGGCAGGCGCGGCCCGTCACCAAACGAGTCGGACGCCTCCGGCAGCGCGCCGGGCAGTTGCAGCGCCGTGCCGTCATCCGCGCCCACAAGCCCGTCGAGCGCATCCAGCGCCGCCTCGCCGGCGGCGCGATCGTGCCAGACGGTCGCCAGTTCGCGCAGCGGCTCGAAGAAAGCCGGCGCCAGCAGCAGGATGAACAGCCCCTCACCGAGCGTGAGCTTGCCGCCCCACGCGCCGAAAGGAAACTGCTCCAGAAAATGAAAGCCGACATAAACGGCCACCATCGCCACGCCGAGGGCCGAGAACAGCTCCAGCACCGCGGACGACAGGAAGGCGATGCGCAGCACCGCCATCGTGCGGGCGGCCAGCGCCAGGGCGGAAGCCCGCAACCGCAACGCCACCGCATCGACCGCGTGCAGCGCGCGGATGGTGGTCATGCCGCGCAACCTGTCGAGCAGAAAGGCGTTCATGCCGCCGATCTCGAGCATCTGCGCCTCGCTCGCCTCCTTCGCGCGCAGGCCGATGAGCGCCATGAACAGCGGGATCAACGGCGCGGCGGCGAGCAGGATGATCGCGGCGAGCCACGACAGCGGCAGCACGGCGGCGAGGATCGCCAGCGGCACCAGCGTCGCCCGCAGGCGCACGGGCCGATAGCGCGTGAGATAGGGCAGCACCATTTCCGCCTGCTCCGCCAGCACGCTGGCAGCAAGACCGGACGCGGGCCTGTCGCGATCCACCGGCGACCGGCGCGCAATGGCCGACACCGCCCGCGCGCGGATCGCGGCAAGCTCCGCACGGGCGGCGCGAAACATCAGCCGCGCCCCGCGCGCATGCAACGCCGCCCGCAACGCACCGAGCAGGAAAACGGCGAGAGCCGGCCATAGGACGGCGCGAAAACCGGCGCCGGAGGCCAGTTGCTGCACGGACCACGCCAGCACCGCCGCCTGCGCGATCCACACCAGCGCGGCGGCAACCTGCAACCACGCGCCGGCCTTGCGCCCGGATGGACGATCCCTCACCGGGCGGTCGTTTTCTTTTTCGCCTCGTCGTCCATCAGTTCATACCACATTGCGTTCAGCACGGCGAAGGCGGCCGCCAGCGGCAGACCGAGAAGCCAGGCGAAGTACCACATCGTTTCCCCCGATCAATAGGCGTGCCCGCCGCCTTCCACTTCGTCCCGCCCGACCTTGCCACGCAGGATGCTGTAGACCCATGACGTGTAGGCAATGATGATCGGCAGGAAGAACAGGCTGATGCACAGCATGATGAACAGCGTCTGGTGGCTCGACGACGAATCCCACACGGTGAGGCTCGCGCCGGGCTGCACCGTCGACGGCAGGATGAACGGAAACATCGACACGCCCACGGTGGCGATGATGCCGAACAGGCTCACCATGCCGGTGACGAGCGTGAGGATCTCGCGGCGCGAACCGATGAGCGACCGGAGCGCGAGCGGACCGAGCAGGCCGATGGCCGGGGCGATCAGCGTCCACGGATGGGCGCCGTAATTCACGAACCACGCCTGCGCGCTGCGCTCCGCCGTCTTGAGCAGCGGATTCGACGGGCCGGCCGGATCGATGGCGCCGGTGATGACATAGCCGTCGACGAAGAGCCACAGCGCCACACCGCCGAGCGCGAAGAGCGCCACCGTCACCACAGCAGCGAGCCGGCCGTAGCCCACGGCGCGCGCGCGCACCTCGCCGTCCGTCTTCAGCGCGAGCCACGCCGCGCCATGCATGGTCAGCATCGTCACCGACACGAGCCCGCACAGCAGCGCGAACGGGTTGAGGAGGCCGAAGAAGGTGCCGTCGTAGAAGATGCGCAGGTCGCCGTCGATGCGGAACGGCACGCCCTGCAAGGTATTGCCGACCGCGACGCCGAAGATCAGCGCCGGCAGGAAGCCGCCGATGAACAGCGCCCAGTCCCACGCCGAGCGCCAGCCCGCGTGTTCCAGCTTGCTGCGATATTTGAAGCCCACCGGCCGCAGGATCAACGCGAACAGAATGGCGAACATCGCGAGATAGAAGCCGGAGAAGGAAACGGCGTAGAGCTGCGGCCACGACGCGAAGATCGCGCCGCCGCCGAGGATGAGCCACACCTGGTTGCCCTCCCACACCGGCCCGACGGTGTTGATGACGATGCGCCGTTCGATGTCTTTGCGTGCGACGAAGGGCAGCAGGATGGCCGTGCCGAGGTCGAAGCCGTCCATGGCCGCAAAGCCGATGAGGATCACGCCGAGCAGCACCCACCAGATGACGCGCAGCGTGGGATAGTCGATCAGTTCATGGAGAATCATTGCCGTTACTCCGCCGCGACGAGTCTGGCCGGGGCAGCGGGCGCCGGCTCGCCGTGCTCGGCCTCCGGTCCCTTGCCGATCGCGCGCAACATCAGTTTCATCTCGACGATGAACAGAACCGTGTAGATCAGCGCGAAGCCGCAGATGGTGATGAGCAGCGTCGTGATGCCGAGATCGGACACCGCGACGGCCGTGGGCAGGATGCCCTCGATCGACCACGGCTGACGGCCGAATTCGGCGACGACCCAGCCGAGTTCAGCCGCGATCCACGGCAGCGGAATGCACGCCACCGCCACCCGCAGCAGCCAGCGCCGGCGGTCGAGCTGGCGCGTGGCCGAAAGCAGGAAGAACGTCGCCGTCAGCAGGATGAAGAAGAAGCCAAGACCCACCATGACGCGGAACGACCAGAACAGCGTGGGCACATGCGGCACCGTATCCCAGGCCGCCTTCGCGATCTGCTCCTCCGTCGCGAGGCGCGGATCGTCCACATAGCGCTTGAGCAGCAGCGCGTAGCCGAGCTGGCGGCCATGCTCCTCGAACGCCGCCTGCACGTCCGGCGGAACCGGCGTGCCGGGCGGCAGCGCACGGATCTTCTGGAGCGCGTCATAGGCCGCGACGCCGTTGCGGATGTGATCCCGCGCGCTGGCCACCAGCTCCTCGATGCCGGGAATTTCCGTGTCCAGCGACCGCGTCGCGATCAGGCCCATCACCACGGGAATGCGGATGGCGTAATGCGTCTCGCGCGCCTCCTGATCGGGAAAGCCGAACAGCGTGAAACCGGCCGGCGCGGGCTCCGTCTCCCACATCGCTTCCATCGCGGCGAGCTTCATCTTCTGATGCTCGTTGGCGAGATAGCCGCTTTCGTCGCCCAGCACGACCACGGACAGCGACGCCGCGAGGCCGAAGGAGGCCGCGACCGTCATCGACCGCTTCGCAAGCTCCGGCACGCGCCCCTTCAGCAGATACCACGCCGAAACGCCGAGCACGAACAGCGAAGCCGTCACATAGCCGGCCGAGACCGTATGCACGAACTTGGCCTGCGCCACCGGATTGAACAGCACATCGGCGAAATTGTCGATCTCCATGCGCATCGTCTGCACGTTGAACACGGAGCCGACCGGATTCTGCATCCAGCCGTTGGCGATGAGAATCCACAGGGCGGAGAAGTTGGAGCCGATCGCCACCGCCCACGTCGCCGCGAGATGGCCGAGTTTCGACATCTTGTCCCAGCCGAAGAAGAACAGGCCGACGAAGGTCGCCTCCAGGAAGAAGGCCATCAGCCCTTCCGCCGCCAGCGGCGCGCCGAAGATGTCGCCGACATAATGGCTGTAATAGCTCCAGTTCATCCCGAACTGAAATTCCATCACGATGCCCGTCGCCACGCCCATGACGAAGTTGATGCCGAACAGCGTGCCCCAGAACTGCGTCATCTGCCGCCAGATGGGCCGGCCGGTCATCACATAGACCGTCTCCATGATGGCGAGCAGCACGGAAAGGCCAAGCGTCAGCGGAACGAACAGGAAGTGATAGAGCGCCGTCAGCGCGAACTGAAAGCGCGAAAGCGATACGATGTCGAGTTCCATCATGTCCGCGCCGGTTGCCCGGCGTCCTCTCGGTCTCCGCCGCGAAGGGCGGAGACGCAGACCGACTCCAACAATGCGAACGAGAAAAGATATAACATGAGCATTACTACGATATAATTACACAACATCACACCGTTTATTTCTTTCCGGCGCGACGTCCCTGAAAATAAAAACCATCTCCATCGACAAAGGATGAAGTATCCGGCTGCCGTCAGGATGGAGCGATCTTTCGCTCATTCGTCATTTCGCCCCGTATCCTCGTGATGATCATGTCTTCCCCGGAAAGCGAAAGCCGCGTCCCGAAGCAGGTCAGGCATCGGCGACCGCCGGCCCCGGCCAGAGCGGGATGCAATGAAGCCGGATCGCCGTCCCGCTCTCCATTCCATATTTTACCGCAACTTGCGTTCAATGCGATCAATCGACTTGAACGCAAACTGCTCCAGGCGCGGCGACACGTCGGCGACGCCCGGTGGACGAAGCCGCTGTCCAAATTACATACTCCTGCGGGAAATGATGCGAAACCGGACATTATGTCCGACATGTTTTGTCGCATCGGCCAAATGGTCGCACGCGGCTGCGGCGTCAGACCACCGTGCCGACGAGCGTGCCGATGGCCGACGTCACCGCCATGGCGAGCGCGCCCCAGAAGGCCACGCGAACGGTCGGCTTCACAACGTCCGCGCCGCCCGCCAGCGCGCCCAGCATCCCGAGAGCGGCGAGAAACACCAGTGAACCGCCAGCGACGATCCACAGCAGCATGTCGGGCGGCGAGGCGAGCACGAGGGCGAGCGGCGCGGAAGCGCCCAGGGTGAATGCCGCGGCGGAGGCGGACGCCGCCTGTATCGGGCGCGCGACGACCACCTCGGATATGCCGAGTTCATCGCGCGCATGCGCCCCGAGCGCGTCCTTCGCCATCAGTTGACCGGCGACCTCGCGCGCCAGGGAGATCTCGACCCCGCGCGCGACATAGATCTGCGCCAGCTCCTCCCGCTCGAAAACCGGATCGTCATCCAGTTCCCGCTTCTCGCGGGCGAGATCGGCGTTTTCCGTATCCGACTGGGAACTGACGGAAACATATTCGCCCGCCGCCATCGACATCGCACCCGCGACAAGGCCGGCGACGCCCGCCAGCAACACCTCGCTCCTCGGCGACGAAGCCGACGCGACACCCATGACGAGGCTCGCCGTCGAGACGATGCCGTCGTTCGCCCCAAGCACCGCCGCACGCAGCCAGCCCACACGATTGACGAGATGGTCTTCCTTGTGCATGTCGCCCGCCGAGATCAGATTAGAATAATTCTTATATATAGCGTATGGAGCGAAACGGCAATCCGTTTTCGACGGTCTTCCCGCCTGCGAACAAAAGCCGCCGCCCTTCTGGGGCGACGGCTTTCGATGCGAGCGAACGTATGGTGCGGCGAGAATCAGAAATCGGCGGTCAGCGGATCGGGGCCGATGCGCCCCCCGGCCGAATCGAGCGCCGCGATGGCGGCGAGATCGTCGGCATCGAGCCGGAAATCGAACACGCCGAAGTTCTCGGCGATGCGGGCCGGCGTCACGGACTTCGGGATCGCGATCAGACCGTTGTCGAGATGCCAGCGGATGATGGTCTGCGCCGGCGTGCGGCCGTGCTTTTGCGCGATCCTGCCGATCACGGGATCGTCGAACAGCGTCCCCTGCCCCAGCGGGCTCCAGGATTGGGTCGCGATGCCGTGCGCGGCATGGAAGGCGCGCAGCGCCTGCTGCTGGAAACGCGGATGGAGTTCGATCTGGTTGAGCACGGGCACGACGCCGGTTTCGCCGACGATGCGCTCCAGATGCTCCGCATTGAAATTGGAAACGCCGATGGAGCGCGCCCGGCCATCGTTCTTCAGCGTGATCAGCGCCTTCCACGTCTCGACGAACAGATCCTTGCGCGGCGCGGGCCAATGGATGAGGTAGAGATCCACATAATCGACGCCGAGCCGCGCGAGGCTCTCATCGAAAGCCCGCAATGCGCTGTCGTATCCCTGCGCGTCGTTCCACAGCTTCGTGGTGAGGAAAATGTCGCCACGCGCCACGCCCGAGTCTCGCAGCCCCTCGCCGACCTCATGCTCGTTGCCGTAGATGGCGGCGGTGTCGACATGCCGATAGCCGGTTTCCAGCGCCTTACGGACCGATGCCGCCGCGACATCCTGCGCCACCTGCCATACGCCAAGGCCCACCTGCGGAATCCTGTGGCCATCGTTGAGAAGCACGCTCGGCTGATCCGTCATGACGACATTCCCGTGTAATATGAGGCGATATCGAACGGTCAGGCATATCGGCAGGGCTGTCAAGGGAGCGTTCGGCCGGCATCGTGCGCTTCGACACACGGGCGCGCCCGGTCCGTGCGGGCACGGAAACTTAGAAGTAATATAAGTAAAATATAATATAATCACTTTGTAAATCGGCATGAGCCTGTATAGTTTCGCCGTTCGGGCGTCGACGGGCGGTTTATCCGGCCGCCGTCGGCTTGTTTTGCATTGCATCAAGCCCCGATCATCGTTTATGCGGCGGAATCGCGCCGCCCGTCCCTGCTGTTTCATCAACCTACGGGAGACCCCGCATGGTCGCATTCAACACTCTCCTTGCAGGCGCCGTGATCCGTCGCAGCCGCGCCGTTTCGTTCGCCGCCCTCGCGCTCGTGCTGGCCGCGCCCGCCTTCGCCGACCCTGTCGTCAGGAAGACGGAAAAGGTCGGCGTCGGCCTTTACCAGTCGTTCATCGACAACAACGGCGCGCTCAACGTCTCTCACACGGGCGCCCAGCGCGCCGCGCCCGACGGCAAGATCCTGGTGCTGGATCCCGAGACGCTGGCCGTGAAATCCGAGATCGTCACCAGGGATTCCGCCGCGCTCGGCCTCGCGTTCAACGCCCGGACCAACACGGTCTTCACCACCGACACGCGCCATTCCAACGCCTCCGTCGTCGATCTCGCGGAGGGCAAGATCGTCGCGACGTTCACCCATGGCGAGAAGGCGCATCCCTACAATGTCGTGGTCGATGAGGCCGCCAACCGCGCCTATATCTCCGTCACCGGCGGCCCGGAAGACGAGAAGAGCGCCGTCTGGGTGGTCGACGGCGAGACGAGGAAGATCAACCGCGTCATCGAGAACCTCGGCGGCCGCGCCGCCGGCATCGCGCTTGATGCGGCCAACAACCAGCTTTTCCTCACCCGCCTCGTGACGCACGACATCGCCGTCGTCGATCTGGCGAAGAACGCCATCGCGCGCACCTTCAAGACCGGCGGCGAAGGGCCGATCCGCGCTGTCCTCGATGCGAAAGGCAACCGGCTGTTCGTCGCCAATCAGGTGTCGGGCACGCTCACGGTCCTCAACCCGCAGACGGGCGAACTCGTCAAGTCGGTCGAGACCGGCAAGGGCGCCATCGCGCTGGCCTACAACCCCGCCAACGACCAGATCTATGTCGGCAATCGCGGCACCGGCACGGTGACGATCGTCAGCGGCAAGGACTATGCCGTCATCGCCGATCTCAAGACCGGCAGCCATCCCAACCACATTACCGTCGATCCGAAGACGAACCTCGTCTACGTGGTCAACAAGGCGAAGCGCGCCGACCGCGGCCAGCCGGAAATCGTGGACCCGGAAGGCGACACGGTCAGCATCATCGCCCCCTGAGGCTGGCAACGCATCAAAGACACAGCGCCCGGCGAACCGGGCGCTTTTTTCGTGCGGGCGCTCTTTTCGTGAAAGCCTGTCGTCGTCCGACCGGTCCGTCTCAGGCGAAGGTCGGCCGGGTGCGGCTGCGGCGCCAGATGCTGATCAGGATCGCCAGCGTCACCACGGCCTCCGTCAGGAACCAGGGACCGGCGAGCCGGTCGAAACCGGAAGCCGACAGCTCCGTCGTGAAGAAACCCGCCAGCGCCGCGCCGCAGGGGCAATGCCCCTCGAACGTCGCGAAGATGAGCAGCCGCGACGCCCAGATCGCCTGCACGACCATCAATCCGCCAAGTCCGTAGAGCAGCCGGGGCGGAATGTGAAAGACATTGGCCTGCGCCAGCGCGATCCATCCCACGATGAAGAACGGTGACGACAGGAAGGCGGCGATGCTCAGCACCTCCGTCCAGCACAGGTTGCACGAGGTGATGAGAGGCCCGAGCAACGCCACGCCGGCCCCGGCCAGCAGCGCCACGCCCGCCACATAGACGCCCTGCCGGCCGAGCACCCAGGACAGCGCCACAGCGCCGACCAGAGACAGGACGATCACGGAAATCAGGAACATGCCACCGCTCCGCCATGATGAAAGCACGTCGCCGCAAGGCAACGCCGCGGGACCGCCGCTTCTCTTCTGCTTGCCATCGGCGAAGCGCCGAATCAATGCAATATCTGGCCCAGGAACAGCTTTGTGCGCTCGTGTTGCGGATTGGAAAAGAATTCAGCCGGCGTATTCATCTCCACGATCTGCCCCTGATCCATGAAGATCACCCGGTCCGCCACCTGCCGGGCGAAACCCATTTCATGGGTGACGACGAGCATGGTCATGCCTTCCTCGGCGAGGCTCACCATGGTGTCGAGCACTTCCTTCACCATTTCCGGGTCCAGCGCGGAAGTCGGCTCGTCGAACAGCATGATCTTGGGATTCATGCACAGGGAGCGGGCGATAGCCACGCGCTGCTGCTGACCGCCGGAGAGCTGGCCGGGATACTTGTGCGCCTGTTCGGGAATCTTCACCCGCTCCAGATAGCGCATGGCCGTCTCCTCGGCCTGCTTTTTCGGAATCTTGCGCACCCAGATCGGCGCGAGCGTGCAGTTTTCCATGATGGTGAGATGCGGAAACAGGTTGAAGTGCTGGAACACCATGCCGACCTCGCGGCGCACCTCGTCGATGCGCTTGATGTTGTTGGTCAGCTCGACGCCCCCGACGATGATGCGCCCTTTCTGGTATTCCTCCAGCCGGTTGATGCAGCGGATGAGGGTCGACTTGCCCGAGCCGGACGGACCGCAAATGACGATGCGCTCGCCCCGCGCGACATCGAGATTGACGTCGCGCAGCACATGAAACTCGCCATACCATTTATGGACGTCGATCATGCGGATCTCGGGTTCTCCCGCGAGTTCGCGGGCGGACTGTCCGGCTTGCGGCGCAACACTGGTCATCTATCGGTCTCCTGTCGTTTCCGGCCGGTCGCCAGCCGTCTTTCCATCGCTATAGAATAACGGGACATACCGAAGCAGCATATGAAATAAAAGATGGCGGCGAAGGCGTAGCCGGTGGCCGCCGTCACCGGCGTGGACCATTTGGGATCGGCGAGCGACACCTCGATCGTGCGCATCAGATCGAAGATGCCGACGATCGACACCAGCGAGGTATCCTTGAACAGACCGATGAACGTGTTGACGATACCCGGAATGACGATGCGCAGCGCCTGCGGCAGCACGACGAGCCGCGTCGTCTGCCAGTAGTTGAGGCCGAGCGAGGCCGCGCCCTCGAACTGCCCCTTCGGAACGGCCTGCAAGCCGCCGCGCACCACCTCCGCCATGTAGGCGGAAGCGAACAGCGCCACGCCCACCAGCGGACGCAGCAGCTTGTCCGGCGACATGTTGCCCGGCAGGAACAGCGGCAGCATGGTGTTGGCCATGATCAGCACCGTGATCAGCGGCACGCCGCGCCAGAACTCGATGAACGTTACCGAGACGAGCCGCACGAACGGCAGGCGCGAGCGGCGGCCGAGCGCCAGCAGCACGCCGAAAGGCAGCGACACCACGATGCCGGCGAAGGCGACCACGAGCGTCACCACCACGCCGCCCCACAGCGTCGTCGGCACGCGCGGCAGCCCGATCGCCGGCCAGCCGTGAAGCAGCACGAAAGTGACGACCGGGAACACGCCGAAGAAATAGACCGCTCCCAGGCCCTTGCGCGGCAACCGCGTCGACAGCAGCCACACGATGCCGATCGCGCACAGCACGAACACCAGATTGACGCGCCACAGCTCCCCGTCGGTATAGGAGCCGTAGACGAAATAGCGCAGCCGCGCGCCGACGAACGCCCAGCAGGCGCCGACCTCTCGCCCCGCCGCGGCGACACACGCCTGGCGGTCCTCGCCCGTCCACACGGCGTCAAGCAGCAGGAAGCGGACCGCCGGCGGCACGACGAGATAAAGGAGGTAGCCCCCGAGCAGCGTCAGCGCCACGTTGAGCGGCGAGGAAAACAGGTTGGCGCGCAGCCACGCCAGCGGACCGTGCGCGAGAACCGGCGGCGTCGACGCCGGCACGAACGCGGTGCGCAGGAATGCTCCGGGCGCGGAAGAACCGTTTGAGGATGTCGTCATCGCCGCTCCCTATCTTTCGATGATCGCCACGCGGCGGTTATAGATGTTCATGGCCAGCGAGGTCAGCAGGCTCAGCAGCAGGTAGACCAGCATGGTGATCACGACGCATTCGATCGCCTGCCCCGTCTGGTTCAGTACCGTGCCCATGAACACCTGCACGAGATCGGGATAGCCGATGGCCACCGCCAGCGAGGAATTCTTGGTCAGGTTCAGCAACTGGCTGGTGAGCGGCGGCACGATCACCCGCATCGCCTGCGGAATGATCACGAGCCGCTGCGTGACGCCCGGACGCAGGCCGAGCGAATAGGCGGCCTCCGTCTGCCCGCGCGATACCGAAAGGATGCCGGCCCGCACGATTTCCGCGATGAAGGAAGCCGTGTAGATACTGAGCCCCAGCAGCAAGGCGACGAATTCGGGATAGACCTGCAATCCGCCCACGATGTTGAAGCCGCGCAGCTCCGGCACGTTGAACGTCACCGGCTGGCCCGCGGCGAGCCAGCCCGCCGCCATGAAGCCGGCGAGAAGAGCAAGAGACACGAGCCCCGCCGGATGCTGCCGCCCGGTCGCGTCCTGATCCCGCCGCGCCCAACGCCGGTAGAGCAGGATGGCGGCGCAGGCCAGAATCGCCGCGATGAACAGATAGTCGCTGCCCGGCCCGAACACGGGATCGGGCACGAACAGGCCGCGGTTGTTGAGGAAGACCGCATCGCCCATCGTCACCGACTGGCGCGGCGCGGGCAAGGCCCGCAAGACGGCGTTGTACCAGACGTAGAGTTGCAGCAGCAGGGGAATGTTGCGGAAGAACTCGACGTAGCTCGTCGCGATGACCGAGATGATCCGGTTGCCCGACAGCCGCGCGACGCCGACGATGAAGCCCAGCACCGTCGCCAGCACGATGCCCATGCCCGCCACCAGCAACGTGTTGAGCAGCCCCACCCAGAACGCATCCCCGTAGGTCGAATAGGTCGAGCTGTAGGCGATCAGCTTCTGGTTGATGTCGAAGCCGGCCGGCGCATTCCAGAAATCGAAGCCGGACACGATGCCGAGCCGGCGCATGTTCGCGATGGCGTTGACCGACGCTTCATAAAGGATGAACCCCACGGCGACCGCGAGCGCGAGCTGATAGGCCGCTCCGCGCACTGCGGGATTGTAGAGCCACGAGCCCCCCGCATCGTCGCGGCCGGGAGGGCGCCCCGATCCGCTTGGCGTGTTGCCGGGCGCCTGTCCTGCCATCGATGAATCCCCCCGAACACATGGTGCAATGACGCCGCCCCCACGCGCGGCCGGCACACGGGGCCGGGAACGCATGGCGCAGAGAGAGCGACGCACGTTGTTGAGAGCGCCGGGCCGCGGGATGCCGCCGCTCCGCGCCCTGCGATGCAGGAAGAAGGAGCGGCGTCCCCGGCCGAGGCGGCGCCGTCAGCGGACAGGCGGAGCGTAGAGAATGCCGCCGTCGTTCCACAGCCTGTTCAGGCCGCGCTCGATCTTCAGGAGGCTGTCTTCGCCGAGATTTGCCTTGAAGATCTCGCCGTAATTGCCGACATGGCGGATAATGCGCACCGCCCAGTCGGCGGGAAGCCCGATGCTCTCGCCGAAATTGCCTTCAAGGCCCAGCAGGCGGCGCACTTCCGGGTTTTCGGACTTGAGCTGCTCGTCGACATTGGCCTTCGTCACGCCAAGTTCCTCGGCGTTGATGATGACGTTCACCGTCCACTGCACGAGGTCGAACCACTGATCGTCGCCATGGCGGACGACGGGCGCGAAAGGCTCCTTCGAGATGATGTCGGGCAGGATGACGTGATCGTCGGGCGCGGTGAGGCGCAGGCGCTCGGCGTAAAGCGCGGAAGCGTCCGTGGTGAAGGCGTCGCAACGCCCTGAATCATAGGCCTTCACCGCCTCGACGGCGGAGGCATACGTGACGGGCTCGTACTTGATGTTGTTGGAGCGGAAGAAATCCGCCAGATTGAGTTCCGTCGTCGTGCCCTGCTGCACGCAGACGGACGCGCCCTCGAGTTCCTTGGCCGATTTCAGCCCGAGCGAGCTGCGGACGATGAAGCCCTGACCGTCATAATAGTTCACCGGGCCGAGATTGAGGCCCAGTTGCGTATCGCGCGACATGGTCCAGGTGGTATTGCGAATCAGGACGTCCACTTCGCCGGACTGCACGGCCGTGAACCGGTCCTTGGCCGTCAGGGGCTCCAGCCGCACCTTCGCGGGATCGTCGAAAATCGCGGCGGCGATGGCGCGGCAGAACGCCACGTCGAACCCGCTCCATTGCCCCTTGTCATCCGTCACGGCAAAACCGGCAAGGCCGGGATTGGACCCGCAACGCAATTCGCCGCGCTGCTTCACCCTGTCGAGCGTCGCAGCGGAGGCCGACGACACGCCGCCGCCGATCGTACAGACCGCAACAAAAGCAGCCAGGATACGCGTCTTCATGTAACTTCCCCTCTTCCCGCCGAGTATTTGAGGCAGCTATTCACCGCTCGCCCGAGCACCGCCAAGTTCAGAAATCGAACTACACGGCCACGGCAAAGGTATGAACCGCCTTTTCGGACATATCGATTTTGCCAGATAACTTTGTCACCCGGTTTCGCGGCAATCGCCGCTTCAGTTATACATACGATGCATATCACAGTCGAATTTTCCCTCCCGGTCAAGGAAAGATTGCATGCATGTCCAGGCCGGCGCCAATTCCCACGCTGCGAGGGAAAATACCGAAGGACGACATGCACTTGCAACCGGACGCGCCGCGCGCCACACTGGTCGTCCGCTCGCAAACAACCCGGGATTCTCCTGTCCAATGCCTAAACTTTCAGCCGATGACATCGCCAACCTGCATGAGGGCACACGGCTCGCCGTCGCGGGGCGGCATCCCGACGAAGCCTTCGGTTTCGTCAATCCGCCCGTCTACCGCGGTTCGACGGTGCTACATCCCACGACGCGCGATCTCCTAGACCATACCAACCGCTACGCCTACGGCCGGCGCGGCTCTCCTACCTCGACGGCGCTGCGCGAGGCGGTCGGCGCGATCGAAGGCGGGGCGGGCGTCGTGCTATGTCCCTCCGGCCTCAACGCCGTGTCGACGGCGCTCTTGTCCTGCCTTTCGGCCGGGGACCACCTGCTGGTCACGGATTCCGCCTACGATCCGATCCGGGCCTTCTGCGACAATACGTTGACGCGCTTCGGCATCGAGGTGAGCTATTATGATCCGCTCGCGGGCGCGGACATCGCGCGTCTCTTCCGGCCCAACACGCGGGCGGTGTTCACCGAATCGCCCGGCTCGCTCACCTTCGAGATCCAGGATATCCCCGCCATCGCCGAGGCCGCCCACGCGCGCGACATCGCGGTGCTGCTCGACAACACCTGGGCGACGCCGCTCTATTTCCCCGCCCATGCGCGCGGGGCCGATATCTCGATCTGGTCCGGCACCAAATATCTCTCCGGCCATTCGGACGTGATGTTCGGCACGGTTTCGGCCAATGCGCGCTACTGGCGCGCCCTGCAAAAAGCGCATGGCTATCTGGGTCTCTACGTGAGCCCCGACGACGTGTATCTTGCGCTGCGGGGCTTGCGCACGCTGGGCATCCGCCTTGAGGCGCATCAGAAATCGGCGCTGGAAATCGCGCGCTGGCTGGAAACGCGCCCCGAGGTGTCGCGCGTGCTTCATCCCGCGCTTGAAAGCCATCCCGGTCATGCCCTGTGGAAACGCGACTTCCTCGGGGCAAGCGGCCTGTTCTCGATCATCCTCAAGCCGATGCCGCAAAAAGCCGTGGAAGCTTTTCTCGATCACCTGTCCTTTTTCGGCATCGGCTATTCTTGGGGCGGCTTCGAGAGCCTCGCCATTCCCTTCAACGCCGCCCCGGATCGCACCGCGACCAAGTGGCAACCGGAAGGCCCGGCCATCCGCCTGCAAATCGGCCTCGAAGACGTGCGCGACCTGCGCCGCGATCTGGAACAGGGCCTCGCGCGCCTCAACGCCGCGGCGGCGGAAGCCTAGAGCGGCGTGCATTCAAGTGGAATCGTCACGCCGCTCTAAATTCTATATTTTACCGCAACTTGCATTCAATTCGATGGATCGATTTGAACGCAAACTGCTCTAAAGCGTTTTCAAGCAAAGCGGATACCGCTTTGCGTGAAGAAAACGCGCCAGATAAATAAGGTAAAGCGTTTTGGAGTTTCAACAAAAAACCGAAATGCTTCAACCCTCGCGACCCATGGCCGATGAGCGTGATTCATCGGCCGTTTGAAGCCCGTTCGGCATCGGTCGAAGACCGGGGCCGATGGCATCATTCGTCGGGCGCCTCGACGATCGGGTCGAAGCGTGCGGCGTCGAAACCCAGCAGGTTCCACGACTGTTGCATGTGCGGCGGCAGCGGCGCGGTGATATCGATGGGCCTGCCGGTGCGCGGATGGGGAATGACGATGCGCCGCGCCAGAAGATGCAGCTTCTTCTGGATGCCGCCCGGCAATTCCCAGTTCTCGACGTTGAAATACTTCGGATCGCCGACGATGGGATGCCCGATGTGCGCCGTGTGTGCGCGCAACTGGTGCGTGCGTCCCGTCACAGGCTTCAGCGACAGCCAGGCGAGCTTCTGCGCCACGTTGTCCACCAGCGCATAATAGGTGACGGCGTGGCTCGCGCCGTCGTCGCCATGCTGGGCGACCGCCATGCGCGCATCGCCGTCGGCCGCCTCCTCGCGAGCGAGAAAAGTCGAGATGCGTCCCTGCTTCACGCGCGGCACGCCCGCCACCAGCGCCCAATAGACCTTGCGCGCCGAGCGGGAACGGAAGCTCTTCGCCAGCGCGGTGGCCGCGAAGCGCGTCTTGGCGATGACGAGGCATCCCGCCGTATCCTTGTCGAGACGATGCACGAGGCGCGGCTTCTGCCCGTCGGCATCACGCATCGCCTCCAGCATGCCGTCGACATGGCGCGTGGTGCCGGAGCCGCCCTGCACCGCAAGCCCCATCGGCTTGTTGAGCACCAGCACGTCCTTGTCTTCATAGAGCGTGACGGACTTGAGGAAGGCCAGATCGTCGCCGCCATGTCTCATGCTGCGGGGCGCGGGCGCACGCTCCTCGATCTTCAGCGGCGGCACCCGCACCGCCTGCCCGGCGAGCAGCCGGTCGTTGGGCTTCACCCGCTTGCCGTCGACGCGCAATTCGCCCTTGCGCACGATCCGCTGGATATGCGTGAAAGGCAATTGCGGAAAACGGGCGGTCAGAAAACGGTCAAGCCGCATATCGGCTTCGTCGGCGGTCACGGTCAGCGTTTGCACGCCGGTGGCGAGCGCCGCCGTGGCCTCGGCCTTCTGCTCCGCTTTCGCCGGGATGGCGGCGACGCCCCTGACCGGCCGGGCGCTTCCGGATGACTTGCCGCCTCCGAGCGACTTGCCGCCTCCGAGTGATTTGCCGCCTCCGAGTGATTTGCCGCCCAAGGAAGATTTGCCCTCGGAGGACGATTTTCCGCCCGCAAAAGGTTTGCCGCTTGCGAGAGACTTGCTGCTTGCAAAAGGCTTGGCCGGACGCGCCGTCCGCGCCGGACGGCCGGGATCCGCGCCGGTTGCCGGCTTGCCCGGCCTGCTATTTCCGCGAAACACGCTCATGAAAAGCTCCGCACCATAACGAGCCCGATCATGAGCCCCGCCAACCCCAGTATAACCGACCCGATGCAGTAAAGCGCCGCCGCCAGCACGTCGCCGCGCTCCCACAGCGTTATCGCCTCGAGCGAAAACGACGAAAAGGTCGTGTAGCCGCCAAGAACGCCCGTCAGCAGGAACAGGCGCGCGATCTGCCAGCGTTCCGCATCCGGACGTTCCAGAAACAGGCCGGCAAGCGCGCCCATGACGAACGAGCCGGAAACGTTGATGAACAACGTTCCCCACGGAAAGGCGTCCCTGAACCAGCGGGCCGCGACGACGCCGACCTGCCAGCGCAGCGCGCCGCCGATACCGGCCCCGACGAATACCGCGATCAGACGCGTCATCATTCCTCGCCCTGCCGCTCGGCGCGCAGCTTCTCCCACCAGCTCAACCGCTTGCGGATCTCGCGCTCGAATCCGCGCTCGACAGGCCGGTAGAACTTCTTGCGGCCGATGGCCTCCGGCCAATAATCCTGTCCCGAGAACGCATCCGGCTGATCGTGGTCATAGGCGTAGCCCGCGCCGTAGCCTTCCGACTGCATGAATCGCGTCGGCGCATTCAATATCACCTTGGGCGGCATCGGGGAACCGCCCTCCTTCGCCACCTTGCGGGCCTTCTTGTAGGCCAGATAGGCGGCGTTGGACTTTGGTGCCGTCGCCAGATAGATGATGGCTTGCGCCAGCGCCAGCTCCCCTTCCGGCGAGCCCAGAAAATCATAGGCGTCCTTGGCCGCGTTGGCGACGACGAGCGCCTGCGGGTCGGCGAGACCGATGTCCTCCACCGCCATGCGCACCATGCGCCGCGCGAGAAAGAGCGGATCTTCCCCCGCATCCAGCATCCGCGCCAGATAGTAAAGCGCCGCATCGGGATCGGAACCGCGCACGGTCTTGTGCAGGGCCGAGATCAGGTTGTAGTGCCCGTCCTGCGACTTGTCGTAGATCGGCGCGCGCCGCTGCACCACCTCCTGCAACTGTTCGGCCGTGAACACCTCGCCCTCGCCCGCCGCGCGCCAGATTTCCTCGGCCAGCATCAGGGCGGCGCGTCCGTCGCCGTCGGCCATGCGCAGCAGCGACAGGCGCGCTTGCGCATCGAGCGGCAGGGAGCGCCCTTCCACCTTCTCCGCCCGCGTGAGCAGCGCGCCGATCGCGTCCTCGTCGAGCGCGTGAAACGTCATCACCCGCGCCCGCGACAGCAGCGCGGCATTCAATGCGAAGGACGGGTTTTCGGTGGTCGCGCCCACCAGCGTGATGGTGCCATCCTCCATCACCGGCAGAAAAGCGTCGAGCTGGGCGCGGTTGAAGCGATGGATTTCGTCGACGAACAGCAGCGTACCCTGCCCGGTCTCCCGCCGCGCGCGCGCCGCCTCGAACGCCTTCTTGAGATCGCCCACGCCGGAGAAAATCGCCGACATGGGCACGAAGACAAGATCCGTCGCACCGGCGAGAAGCCGCGCCACCGTCGTCTTGCCGGTGCCCGGCGGTCCCCAGAAAATCAGGCTGCCGATGGAGCCGGAACGCAGCAGGCGCGTCAACGCCCCGTCGGGCCCGGTCAGATGCTCCTGCCCCACCACATCCGCAAGAGAGGTCGGGCGCAGCCTGTCCGCAAGCGGGCGGGGCGCGCCGTGGTCGACACCGGCATGGGAAAAGAGGTTGGACATGATCGATCAACAACTCGCGGCCGCAATCATCCCTGCAATTCGGTTTGCAGGATGCGCCCCTGCCGGTTGACGACGATGCGCCAGATGCGCGGCCGGCTGCGCCATGCCGTTTCAAAATCGCGGGTACCGGTGATCTCGCGCCCGTTCACGCTCACCAGGATATCGCCCTTCTGAAAGCCGTATTGCACGGATGCGCCGGGATCGAGAAACACGACGCCCTTGTCCGTGTGCGACACACCGAGTTCCTCCGCCACCGCCGGCGAGAGGTTCACGAGCGTCGCGCCGGCAAAGGGCGACAACGGCCGTGCGCCCGCCGTCACCGGATCGCGGGCCGGATGCTCGGGCGCGGCCGCAAGAGCGATCTTCACGGTAAGCTGTCTGCCGTCGCGCAGCACGCCGAGCGCCACCTCGCCCGACAACGGCCGCGCCGAAAAATGATAGCCGAACCCGTCCGGGTCATCGACGCCACGGCCGGCGACGGCGGTGATCACATCGCCGGGCTTCAGGCCCGCGCGCGCGGCCGGCCCCCCGGGCGAGACCGAAGCGACGAGCGCGCCGGCCGGGCGCTCCAGCCCCAGCCCCTCGGCGATCTCGGGACTCACGGCCTGCAACCGCGCGCCAAGCCACGGGCGGCGCACGATGCCGCCGCCGCCGCGCGCCGAATCCGCCACCAGCCGCGCCATGGCCGCCGGCACCGCGAAACCGATGCCGTGATTGCCGCCGGAGCGTGAGAAAATAGCCGTGTTGATACCGACCACCTCGCCCTTGAGATCGACGAGCGGCCCGCCCGAATTGCCGGGGTTGATGGCCGCATCCGTCTGGATGAAAGACTGGAAATCACTGATGCCGACCTGCGTGCGCGCCACCGCCGACACGATGCCCTGCGTCACCGTCTGCCCGACCCCGAACGGATTCCCGAGCGCGATGACGAAATCGCCCACCTCGAGGCTGTCCGAATCGCCGAGGCGGGCGGCGGGAAACGGCCCCTCGCCTGCAATGCGCAACACGGCGAGATCGCTGCGTTCGTCGGAAAGCACGACCGTGGCCGGGAACTCGCGCCGATCATGAAGCGAGACCTTCACCTCCGTCATGTTCGCGACGACATGGTGATTGGTGATGACAAGACCCGCCGCATCCACGATCACGCCCGATCCCAGCGAGCGCTGCACCCGCTCGCGCGGCACGCCGAAGCCGCCGTCCCCGAAGAAGCGCCGAAAGAACGGATCGTCCAGAAACGGATGCGCCTGCCGCTGCTCGACCCGCGTTCCGTAAACGTTGACAACGGACGGCGCGATGCCCCGCACCACCGGCGCGAGCGACAACAGCACGTCCTGCCGCGCACCGGGCACGACGCGCTCCTGCGCGCCCGCCATGCCGACACCGGACACGGCAAGCGCAAGCCCGAACGCAATCGCCAGAGTTTTCTTCATCCCTCGCCGTCTCCCAACACGCCCACAGGAGAATGGCCGTCTGCCATATAAAACGGGATGCGATCCGGTTGACGCGCCATCCCGCTCTCGATTTCATATTTTACCGCAACTTGCGTTCAATTCGATGGATCGACTTGAACGCAAACTGCTCCAATGCCTTAAAGCGAAGCCGATATGGCTTCGCCCGCAGAAAATGCTTCAACCGGAACCGATCCGGCGCGGAAAATATGGGGCCCGCCACGCTCCGTTGCAAATGCAAACGCGTGACGGCGGATATGAAAAAGGGCAGCACGAAGCCGCCCTTCCCTCCTTCAGCCGGCGAACGCCCGCTTATGCCTCGGTGTCGCCGCCCTGAACCGGGCCGGAATCCTGGCCCTTGGCATCGACATCGCGATCGACGAACTCGATCACACCGATCGGCGCGTTGTCGCCGTAACGGAAGCCGGCCTTGAGCACGCGCGTATAGCCGCCGTTCCGCTCCTTGTAGCGCGGGCCGAGCACGTCGAAAAGCTTGCGCACGATCTCGGGATCGCGAAGCTGGGCGATCGCCTGACGGCGCGCATGCAGATCGCCGCGCTTGCCGAGCGTCACGAGCTTCTCGACGATGGGACGCAGGTCCTTCGCCTTGGGCAGCGTGGTGATGATCTGCTCATGCTTGATCAGCGCGGCGGCAAGATTCGCGAACATCGCCTTGCGATGGGCGACGGTGCGGTTGAAACGGCGATGGGCAAAACCGTGACGCATGGCTCACTCCTTCTTTGCGCGACCGCCGTGCCACGGTACGGCCGCGTCGTTCTGATTTTTGGCGGGTACAAATGAAAAACGGCGCCGGGAAACAACGCCCCGCGCCGCCGTCCGGGACGCAACATGCGCCTCAGTAATGCTCCTCGAAGCGCTTGGCGAGCTCCTCGATGTTATCCGGCGGCCAGCCGGACACTTCCATGCCCAGATGCAGGCCCATGGAGGCGAGCACTTCCTTGATCTCGTTGAGCGACTTGCGGCCGAAGTTCGGCGTGCGCAGCATCTCGGCCTCGGTCTTCTGAATGAGGTCGCCGATGTACACGATGTTGTCGTTCTTGAGGCAATTGGCCGAACGAACGGAAAGTTCGAGTTCGTCCACCTTCTTGAGCAGCGCCGGGTTGAACGGAAGCTGCGGCGTCGAAACGGCGGCTTCCTCGCGGCGCGGTTCCTCGAAGTTGACGAACACCGCAAGCTGATCCTGCAAAATGCGCGCGGCATAGGCCACCGCATCGTCAGGCGCGATCGAGCCGTTGGTCTCCACGGTCAGCGTGAGCTTGTCGTAATCGAGAATCTGGCCTTCGCGCGTGTTCTCGACGCGATAGGAGACTTTCTTGACCGGGCTGTAGAGGCTGTCGACGGCGATAAGGCCGATCGGCGCATCCTCGGGCCGGTTGCGCTCGGCGGGGACATAGCCCTTGCCCGTATTGACGGTGAACTCGATGCGGATTTCCGCGCCGTCGTCGAGCGTCAGCAGCACCAGTTCCGGGTTGAGAATCTGGATATCACCCACCGTCGCGATGTCGCCGGCCGTCACCGCGCCGGGGCCCTGCTTGCGCAGCGTGATGCGCTTCGGCCCTTCGCTCTGCATCTTGATGGCGATGGCCTTGATGTTGAGGATGATATCCGTGACATCTTCACGCACGCCGGGAATCGACGAAAATTCATGCAGAACGCCGTCGATCTGCACCGCCTGCACAGCGGCGCCCTGCAACGACGACAACAACACGCGGCGAAGGGCATTCCCGAGCGTCAGGCCGAATCCGCGCTCGAGCGGCTCGGCGACCACGGTCGCGATACGACGCGGATCGTCGCCGGGGGCCACCTGCAACTTGCTGGGCTTGATGAGTTCCTGCCAGTTTTTCTGGATCACGACCGCACCTCTCGCAGTGCTCGACCGCGGCTGCGGACCTGATGAAAGAGCCCCGCCTGCGGACTGGAAGACCGCGCAGCAACTGCCCTGCGCGGCCGGAACAAAAGATGCAACGGCATCAAACGCGACGACGCTTGCGCGGACGGCACCCGTTATGCGGAATCGGCGTCACGTCGCGGATCGACGTCACGGTGAATCCGGCCGCCTGCAAGGCGCGCAGGGCGGATTCGCGCCCGGAGCCGGGGCCGGTCACTTCGACCTCGACGGTGCGCATGCCGTGGTCGGCGGCCTTGCGGGCTGCATCTTCCGCCGCCACCTGAGCCGCATACGGCGTGGACTTGCGGGAGCCCTTGAACCCCATCGAACCGGCGGACGACCACGAAATCGTGTTGCCCTGGGCGTCGGTGATGGTGATAAGCGTGTTGTTGAACGACGCGTTGACATGGGCAACGCCGGAAGCGATGTTCTTGCGTTCGCGGCGGCGGATACGGGTTGCTTCTTTTGCCATTCTCTTCCAGATCCTTCAGGCGCGCCCGTAATGCCAGGCGCTCGGGACAACTATTCAGAAACAAAACGAGCCGCCGCGGCGCTGGGCCACGGCGACGAGAGGGGCGGCGCAAGCCACCCGCGAATCACTTCTTCTTGCCGGCAATCGGCTTCGCCTTGCCCTTGCGGGTGCGGGCGTTGGTGTGCGTGCGCTGGCCACGAACCGGCAGACTGCGGCGATGACGCAGACCACGATAGCAACCGAGGTCCATCAGCCGCTTGATGTTCATCGACACTTCGCGCCGGAGATCGCCTTCCACCACGTAATCGCGGTCGATCGTCTCGCGGATCTGGAGAACCTCGGCGTCGCTGAGTTCATTCACGCGACGCTCGGGCGCGATATTCACCTTCTCGATGATTTCCTGCGCCTTCTTGGGCCCGATACCGTGGATATACTGCAATGCGATAACCACACGCTTGCCGGTCGGGATATTGACACCTGCTATACGAGCCACGCTCAACTCCATCTGAAGCCCGAAAGGGCTGATATGAGACACGCGTCCGGTGGAGCCCGGCCCATGCGCGTCTGGCGGTCAAACGGCGGCGGCCGCTACCCGGCCGCCAACATCTGATTCAAGTGAAGGCAGATCGTCTATCCGCTTTCTATGCGTTCGTCAAGAGGGGAGCGAGCGCCTTTTCGATATCGCCAGCCACCTGCTCGACCGGCTGCTGCCCGTCGATCTGCACGAGAAGTCCGCGCTCCTTATAGTACGGCGCGACGATGGCCGTGTCCCGCACATAGGCGGCGAGGCGGGTCTTGAACACCTCGGGATCGTCGTCCTTGCGCACTTCCTCGCCGCGCGCCTTGGCCTCGGCGGCGCGATTGATGATTCGGTCGACGAGCTTTTCCTGATCGACCACGAGTTCGAGCGCCAGATCGACCCTCTGCCCCTTCGCCGACAGCGCGGCGTCGAGCGCCTCGGCCTGCGCGACAGTGCGCGGAAACCCGTCCAGGATGAAGCCGTTGCGCGCATCCGGCTCCTCGATACGATCGACGATGATGCCGACCACGATTTCATCCGAAACGAGCTGCCCGGCTTCCATCACCGCCTTGGCCTTGAGGCCGACCGGGGTGCCCGCCGCAACCGCGGCGCGCAGCATATCGCCCGTGGACAACTGCGGAATGCCGTACTTTTCAACCAGACGCTTGGCCTGCGTTCCCTTACCCGCGCCGGGCGGCCCCAGGAAAATCAGTCTCATCTTCTTCTCGCCCCCTTCAACTTAGACTTCTTGACCAGCCCTTCGTACTGGTGGGCCATGAGATGACCATGCACCTGCGCGACGGTGTCCATCGTCACGCTGACGACGATCAGCAGTGACGTGCCCCCAAAATAGAACGGAAGAGATGCGTAGGAAATCAGCACTTCCGGTAATAGACAGATCAGCGCGATATACGCCGCGCCCACGACAGTGATGCGCGTGAGCACATAATCGATGTACTCGGCCGTGCGCTCGCCGGGACGGATGCCGGGAATGAAGCCGCCGTGCTTCTTGAGATTATCGGCGGTTTCGGCCGGATTGAAAACGATCGCCGTATAGAAAAACGCGAAAAACACGATGAGGGCGACGTAGAGCACCATATAGGCGGGCCGGCCGTGGGCCAGATAGGACGCCAGCGTGCCCAGCACGCCCGTGTCGCCGCCCGCCTGCGAGAAGCTCGCGATGGTCGTCGGCAGCAGCAGCAGCGAGGATGCGAAGATCGGCGGAATCACGCCTGCCGTGTTGAGCTTGAGCGGCAGGAACGATGTCTGCCCCTCGTAAAGCCGGTTGCCGACCTGGCGCTTGGGGTAGTTGATCAGCAGGCGCCGCTGGGCGCGTTCCATGAACACGATGAACGCGATGACGGCGATCGCCATCACGATCACGCCGAGAATGATGCCCGTCGACAAGGCCCCTTGCCGCCCGAGTTCGAGCGTGCCGCCGATGGCGCTCGGCAGCTCCGCCACGATGCCGGCGAAAATGATCAGGGACGTGCCGTTGCCGATGCCCCGCGAGGTAATCTGTTCGCCGAGCCACATCAGGAACATCGTGCCGCCGACGAGGGTGATCACCGTCGAGATACGGAAGAAGAGCCCCGGATCGAGCACGAGGCCGCCGGAACTCTCAAGACCGAAAGCGATGCCCCATGCCTGAAACAGGGCGAGCACGACCGTCAGATAGCGCGTGTACTGATTGATGATCTTGCGGCCGGCCTCGCCTTCCTTCTTCAGTGCCTCCAGCGAGGGAAGCACGCTGGTCAGCAACTGGATGATGATCGAGGCCGAGATATACGGCATGATATTGAGCGCGAAGATCGCCATACGGCCGACCGCGCCGCCCGAAAACATGTTGAACAGGCCGAGCACGCCGCCCTGCGTCTGCTGGAAGATGTCGGTCAGCGCCTGCGGATTGATTCCCGGCAAGGGAATGTACGTGCCGAGACGATAGACGATGAGCGCCCCGAGCGTGAACCAGATGCGCTTCTTGAGTTCCTCGGCCTTCGTGAAGGCACCGAAATTGAGATTTGCCGCAAGCTGTTCAGCTGCCGATGCCATGGCTGTCAAATCCTCGGGTACAATATCCGCACAGGCCCATCACACGACAATGGCGACAGCCGAAGATCGCTCTCCGTGTCGCCACCGCCACGCTCTCACATATAGGCGCGATTCTACGCGTCCGCCACCTCGGAAGGCGCGCTGTCGGCGGCTAAAATCGTGACCGAGCCGCCAGCCTTCTCGATCGCGGCGAGCGCCGGCTTCGATGCCCCGGCAACCGCGAACGATACCTTGGCCTTCAACTCGCCCTGCCCCAGGATCCGCACGCCGTCGCGCAGCTTGCTGACGATCCCGGCCTCGAGCAGCACCTCGTTGGTGATGACCTGCGCCGCATCCAGCTTGCCGGCCTCGATGGCGTCCTGAATCCGGCCGACATTCACTTCGTTGAAGTGCAGCGCGAAGATGTTGTTGAAGCCGCGCTTCGGCAGACGCCGATGGATGGGCATCTGCCCACCTTCGAAGCCCTTGATCGCAACGCCGGAACGGGACTTCTGGCCCTTGACGCCGCGTCCGCCGGTCTTGCCCTTGCCGGAGCCGATGCCCCGACCGACACGCGTGCGTTCCTTCGCCGCGCCGGGATTGTCGGAAATTTCGTTAAGCTTGACCATTGCGCCCTCCTCACTTCCCGCCCTGGGAAGGGTTGCCGTTTTCGGAAGCGTCCGAAACGACGCGCACGAGGTGCTTGACCTTGGCGATCATACCGCGCACTGCCGGAGTGTCTTCCAGCTCGGAACGACGGCGGATCTTGTTCAGCCCGAGGCCGATCAGCGTCTGGCGCTGGTCGGCGGGGCGGCGGATCGGGCTGCCCGTCTGCTCGACGATCAGCGTCTTGCCGGATTTCTCATTCGTCATGATCCACCCCCTTACGCGTCGGCGTTGAGCACTTCGCCCTCGACCGCGTCACGACGACGCGACTGAAGGGTCGAGACCTTGAGACCGCGGCGAGCGGCGACGGCGCGTGGGCTGTCCTCGCGCTTGAGGGCGTCGAAGGTCGCGCGGACGAGGTTATAGGGATTGGATGAGCCGATGGACTTGGCCACCACGTCGGCGACACCCAGCGTCTCGAACACGGCGCGCATCGGGCCGCCGGCGATGATGCCGGTGCCGGGCGGTGCGGCCCGCAGGATCACGCGGCCCGCGCCCCAGCGGCCGGCGACATCGTGATGCAGCGTGCGGCCTTCCTTGAGCGGCACACGGACCAAAGCGCGCTTCGCGGATTCGGTCGCCTTGCGGATCGCTTCCGGCACTTCGCGGGCCTTGCCGTGACCGAAGCCGACGCGTCCCTTCTGATCGCCGATGACGACGAGCGCGGCGAAGCCGAAGCGGCGACCGCCTTTCACCACCTTGGCGACACGATTGATGTGGACGAGCTTGTCCGTGAATTCGCTGTCGCGCTCTTCACGGTCCCGCTGCTGTTGACGTTCTCTTGCCATAACAGTCTCACTGACGCGGGGCGGCGGTCCCCGCTCGCATGTTCAAAACAATCCGCCGACGACTTCCATACGACCCGAGGGGCCGATCAGAAGTCGAGACCGCCTTCACGCGCCGCATCCGCGAGCGCCTTGATGCGACCGTGATAGATGAACGCGCCGCGATCGAACACCACCTGGGTGACGCCCGCCGCAATCGCGCGCTCGGCAATGAGCTTGCCGACGACCTTCGCCGCTTCGATATCGGCGCCGGTCTTGAGCTTCTCGCGCAGATCCTTTTCGAGCGTCGACGCGTGGGCCAGCGTGCGGCCATGCGCGTCGTCGATGATCTGCGCGTAGATCTGCTTGGAGGTACGGTGAACCGACAGGCGCGTCCTACCGTTCGCCGCCGCACGGAGCGCGCGACGGACTCGCGCCTTGCGGCGATCCGTGGAACTGATATATCCAGCCATCGCTGCGCTTCCTTACTTCTTCTTGCCTTCCTTGCGGAAGATGAACTCGTTGGCGTATTTCACACCCTTGCCCTTGTAGGGCTCGGGGCGGCGATACTCGCGGATCTCCGCCGCCGTCTGGCCGACAACCTGAGCGTCGATGCCGCTGATGACGATTTCAGTCGGCTTGGGCGTCACGATCGCGATACCGGCCGGGATCGGGAAATCGACGTCATGGCTGAACCCGAGCGACAGCTTCAGGATCTTGCCCTGCACGGCCGCCTTGTAGCCGACGCCGTTGATCTCGAGCTTCTTCTCGAAGCCCTGCGTCACGCCCTGCACCAGATTCGCGACCTGCGACCGCGACATCCCCCACAGCGAACGCGCCTTCTTCGAATCGTCGCGCGGGTCGACCTTGATCGCCCCGTCCTTCAGTTCGACGTGAACCTCATCGGGAACGACGAAGGACAGCTCGCCCTTCGCGCCCTTCACCTTGACAGCCTGACCGCTCACGGTTGCCGTCACACCCGCCGGAACAGTCACCGGCTTCTTACCAATACGAGACATAATGGCCTCCCGTGGCTCCCACTGACAATGCCTGACAAATAATCCGAAACCCGAAGGGCATCAGAACACCTGGCAGAGCACCTCGCCTCCCACGTTGGCCTCACGTGCCGCATGGTCAGCCATGACCCCCTTCGGCGTCGAGAGAATAACGATGCCGAGACCATCGGCGACGCGGGGAAGCTTGTCGACCGACGCATAGACGCGGCGGCCGGGCTTCGAGACGCGCTGGATGGAGCGGATGACGGGCTCGCCGTCGAAATACTTCAGTTCCACCTCGAACTCGGTACGGCCGTTGCCGTACTCCGTCGACGTGAAGCCGCGAATGTAACCTTCGGCCTGGAGGACCTCAAGCACGCGCGCCCGGAGCTTGGAGCCGGGCGTGCTCACCTTGCCGCGCCGACGCAGCTGTGCATTGCGGATGCGGGTGAGCAGATCGCCAACCGGATCGTTGATCGCCATTCCAACCGCCTCCTTACCAGCTCGACTTCACAAGGCCGGGAACGAGGCCCTGCGACCCCAGTTCGCGAAGCGCCACGCGCGACATGCGCAGCTTGCGGTAATACGCCCGCGGACGCCCCGTCACCTCGCAGCGGTTGCGCACCCGCGTGGGATTGGCGTTGCGCGGCAGCTCGGCCAGCTTGAGGCGCGCCTCGAAACGCTCCTCGATCGGCAGCGCCTCGTCATTGGCGATGGCGAGCAGCGCCTCGCGCTTGGCGGCATAGCGCTTCACCAGCGCGATGCGGCGCTTGTTCTTCTCGATTGAACTCTTCTTTGCCATATGTCTTGATCTCCGGTGTCCGCGTATGAGAGCAGACCGCTCTCACTGCCGGAACGGGAAGTTGAAGTGCTTGAGCAACGCGCGGGCTTCGTCGTCCGTGCGCGCGGTCGTCACCACGATGATGTCCATGCCCCACGGCTGATCGACCTTGTCGTAATCGATCTCGGGGAACACGAGATGTTCCTTCAGGCCCATCGCGTAATTGCCGCGGCCGTCGAACGACTTGGCGTTCAGGCCGCGGAAGTCGCGCACGCGCGGCAGCGCCACCGTGACGAGGCGATCGAGGAACTCGTACATGCGCGCCTTGCGCAGCGTCACCTTGGCGCCGATCGGCATGTTCTCGCGCAGCTTGAACGTCGCGATGGCCTTGCGGGCGCGGGTGATGACCGGCCGCTGGCCGGAGATCAGCCCGAGATCCGTCGCGGCGACAGAAGCCTTCTTGGAATCGTTGACCGATTCGCCGACGCCCATGTTGATGACGACCTTCTCGATGACCGGCACCTGCATCGGGTTCTTGTAGCCGAATTCCTCGATCAGCTTCGCGCGCACCACTTCGTCGTAATGCTTGCGCAGGCGCGGAACATAGGTCGCGCCCAGATCATCCTTCGCTGCCTCAGACATCGATCACATCCCCCGAACGCTTGGCAAAGCGAACCTTGCGCCCGTCTTCCAGAATCCTGAACCCGACCCGCGTCGGCTGACCGTCCTTCGGATCGGCGACCGCGAGGTTAGACAGATGAAGCGGCGCCTCCTTGGAGATGATGCCGCCTTCGCTGCTCGCCGACTGGCGCGTGTGGCGCTTGACGATGTTCACGCCGCGCACGAGCGCCCGCCCCTCGTCGGGGATGACGCGCAGCACTTCGCCCGAGCGGCCCTTGTCGCGGCCGGCGAGCACGACGACCTTGTCGCCCTTCCTGATCTTCGCGGCCATCACAACACCTCGGGAGCGAGCGAAATGATCTTCATGTGGTTCTTGGCGCGCAGCTCGCGCGGAACCGGCCCAAAGATACGCGTGCCGACCGGCTCTTTCTGATTGTTGATCAGCACGGCCGCATTGTTGTCGAAGCGGATGACCGATCCGTCGGCGCGGCGGATATCTTTCGCCGTGCGCACGACGACCGCCTTCATCACGTCGCCCTTCTTCACGCGTCCGCGCGGAATCGCTTCCTTCACGGAGACGACGATGATGTCGCCGACGCCCGCATACTTGCGCTTCGCGCCACCCAGTACCTTGATGCACATGACGCGACGCGCGCCGGAATTATCCGCGACGTCGAGGTTGGTCTGCATCTGGATCATGGCACAGATCCTTTCTGTGTCTCAGACGGTTTCCCCAAAAGACCGGACGTCCACGGGACTACGCCTGACGGGGATCTTGCGGTCCCCTCGCCTTGTTGATGAAATTACGCTTCCGAAGCGCTCTGCTCATCGCGCAGAACGATCCAGGACTTCAGCCGCGACAAGGGGCGGGTCTCTTCGATCCACACCGTATCGCCGACCTTGAACGCATTCGCCTCGTCATGGGCGTGATAGTTCTTCGTGCGGCGGACGGTCTTCTTCAGCAGCGGATGCGTGAAACGACGCTCCACCTTGACGACAACCGTCTTGTCCTGCTTGTCGCTGACGACAACGCCCTGCAAAATACGTTTCGGCATAATGCCTCCTCAAGCCTTGCCCGCACCGGCGAGCTTCGCCTGCTGGAACGTCTTCACACGCGCGATGTCGCGCCGCACTTCCTTCACGCGCCCCGTGTTCTCGAGCTGCCCCGTGGCACGCTGAAAACGCAGGTTGAACTGCTCCTTCTTGAGCTTCACAAGCTCGTCCTGGAGCTGGTCCACCGACATCGCCTTGATGTCCGAGAGCCTCTGCTTCGTCGTCATACCGCCCTCCCTCACTCGGCGATGCGCTGAATGAACCGCGTCTTGATCGGGAGCTTGGCGGCGCCGAGACGGAGCGCCTCGCGGGCGATCTCCTCATTGACACCGGCCAGCTCGAACATGATGCGGCCCGGCTTCACACGGCACGCCCAATAATCGGGCGAGCCCTTACCTTTACCCATGCGCACTTCCGCCGGCTTGTCCGAAACCGGAACGTCCGGGAAAATGCGAATCCACACACGCCCCTGACGCTTCATCTGGCGCGTGATGGCACGGCGGGCGGCCTCGATCTGGCGGGCCGTAATGCGTTCCGGCTCGACGGCCTTGAGACCGAACTCACCGAAGTTCAGTTCCGTGCCGCCCTTGGCCTCGCCATGGATGCGACCCTTGAACTGCTTGCGAAACTTCGTCCTCTTGGGCTGAAGCATTTATCCTAACTCCCGCTCCTCAAGCCGCGGAATCGCGACGTCCGTGAGAGCGCTGTCCGCTACCCTCTTCCGCCAGCCGCTTGTCCTGAGCCGAGGGATCGTGTTCCAGGATCTCGCCCTTGAAGATCCAGACCTTGATTCCGCACGTACCGTATGTCGTGAAGGCGGTGGCTGTACCATAATCGATATCGGCGCGCAAGGTGTGCAGCGGTACGCGGCCTTCGCGGTACCACTCCAGACGCGCGATCTCGGCACCGCCCAGACGCCCCGAGCAGTTGATACGAATGCCTTCCGCGCCCAGACGGATGGCCGACTGCACCGCGCGCTTCATGGCGCGACGAAATGCCACACGGCGTTCGAGCTGCTGCGCGATCGAGTCGGCGACGAGCGTCGCATCGGTCTCGGGCTTGCGCACCTCGACGATGTTGATGCTCACTTCCGCGCTCGTCAGGCCGGCGACGGTCTTGCGCAGCTTCTCGATATCCGCGCCCTTCTTGCCGATGACGACACCCGGCCGCGCCGAATAGATCGTCACCCGCGCCTTGCGGTGCGGCCGCTCGATCACGATGCGCGACACGGCCGCCTGCTTGAGCTGCTTCATCAGCGCCTTGCGGATCGCGAGATCCTCATGCAGCAGCTTGCCATACTCGCCCTTGCCGGCGAACCAGCGGGAGTCCCACGTCCGGTTGATACCGAGACGCAGGCCAACCGGATTGACCTTCTGACCCATCGTCTCCTCCTCAAGCCTCAGCGGCGACTTCGCGCACCACGATCGTGAGGTGCGAGAACGGCTTTTCGATGCGGGCGCCGCGACCGCGGGCACGCGCGTGGAACCGCTTCATGACGAGCCCCTTGCCCACGAAGGCCTCCGCGACGATGAGATCGTCGACGTCGAGCTCGTGGTTGTTCTCGGCATTGGCGATGGCGCTCTCGAGCGCCTTGCGGACGTCGACAGCGATACGCTTGCGGCTGAACTCAAGATCGGCCAACGCCCTCTCCACCCGCTTGCCACGGATGAGCTGCGCGACCAGGTTGAGCTTCTGGGGCGAGACGCGCAGGTTGCGCGCCACGGCCTTCGCCTCGTTGTCCTTCAGCGCGCGGGGAGCAGATGCCTTACCCATCGGCTTATCTCCTCTTCGCTTTCTTGTCGGCCGCGTGCCCGTGGAAGGTGCGCGTCGGCGAGAACTCGCCGAACTTGTGACCGACCATTTCCTCGCTCACCGCAACCGGGATGTGCTTCTGACCGTTGTAGACGCCGAACGTCAGCCCAACGAAGTGCGGCAGGATCGTGGAGCGACGGCTCCAGATCTTGATCACTTCCGAACGGCCTGAAGCACGCGCGGCCTCGGCCTTCTTGAGGACGTAGCCGTCAACGAACGGACCTTTCCAAGTAGAACGTGCCATCGCGCGCCCCTTACCTCTTCTTCTTCGTGTGACGGCTGGACACAATGAAGGTATCCGTCCGCTTGTTGGAACGGGTCTTCTTGCCCTTCGTCGGCTTGCCCCAGGGCGTCACCGGATGCCGGCCGCCCGAGGTGCGTCCCTCGCCGCCGCCGTGCGGATGGTCGATCGGGTTCATCGTCACGCCGCGGTTGTGCGGACGACGGCCCAGCCAACGCGAACGCCCGGCCTTGCCCTTGTTCGTGTTCGAATGGTCGGGATTCGAGACCGCACCGACGGTCGCGAAGCACTGGCCATGA
Organism: Pseudochelatococcus sp.; assembly: GCF_050946405.1. Lineage (NCBI taxonomy): Bacteria > Pseudomonadati > Pseudomonadota > Alphaproteobacteria > Hyphomicrobiales > Chelatococcaceae > Pseudochelatococcus > Pseudochelatococcus sp. Next base: position 160,887 of record NZ_JBMNUS010000002.1, on the reverse strand, counting down.
ACGAGGCGCTGTTCGCCGGAGTTGAGACGCAGGATCACGTAACCCTGGTCGCGACCGACGATCTGCGCATAGGCGCCTGCGGAACGCGCGATGGTGCCGCCCTTGCCGATCTTCAGCTCGACGTTGTGCACGATCGTGCCGACCGGAATGCTCGCCAGCGGCAATGCATTGCCCGGCTTGATATCGGCCTGCTCGCCCGACGTCACCGAATCACCGGCGTTCAGACGCTGCGGCGCCAGGATGTAGGACTTGCCGCCATCCGGGAAAGCCAACAGCGCGATGAAGGCGCTGCGATTCGGATCGTATTCGATGCGCTCGACCGTCGCGATCTCGCCAAGCCGCTCGCGGCGCTTGAAGTCGACGATGCGATACGAACGCTTGTGGCCGCCGCCACGGAAGCGCACCGTGATGCGCCCGTTGTTGTTGCGTCCGCCCTTGCGGGACAGACCTTCGGTCAACGCCTTTTCAGGGGCGCCGCGATGCAACCCCGTCCGGTCGACGATCACCAGCTGACGCTGGCTCGGCGTAACCGGTTTGAAGTGCTTCAAAGCCATCGGTTCACTCCTTCACCAGCTTCACAGGCCCGTCGTCACATCGATGTTATGACCCTCTGCGAGAGTCACAACAGCCTTCTTGACGTCGGACCGCTGACCCAGCACGCCCTTGAAGCGCTTCGTCTTGCCCTTGGTCACGAGCGTGTTCACGCTCTCGACCTTGACATCGAACAGCTTCTCGACGGCCGTCTTGATCTGCGGCTTCGTCGCCGTTTTGGCGACCTTGAATACGACCTTGTTCTGCTCCGAAAGGTTGGTCGCCTTTTCGGTGATGACAGGGCCGACGATCACATCATAGTGGCGCGGGTCAATGGTCATTTGAATCGCGCCTCCAGCGCGTCCACGGCGGCCTTCGTCAGAACAAGCGTGTCCCGCCGCAGGATGTCATAGACGTTGATGCCTTGCACCGGCAGGACATCCACATTCGGAATATTGCGGGCGGCGAGACGGAAGTTCGTATCGATTTCCGTTCCGCCGATCACGAGAGCATTCGACAGGCCGAGCTTGCCGAACTGTTCCTTCAACGCCTTCGTCTTCGGGTCCGCCGTGCGGGCATCGTCAAGAACGACCAGCGTCTGCGCGCGGGCCTTGGCCGACAGCGCGTGCTTCAGCGCAAGCTGACGCACCTTCTTGGGCAGATCATGCGCGTGGCTGCGCACGACCGGACCAAAGGCCTTGCCGCCGCCGCGGTACTGGGGAGCGCGGGCAGAGCCATGACGCGCGCCGCCGGTGCCTTTCTGGCGGTAGACCTTCTTGCCCGTGCGAGCGATTTCCGAGCGACCGAGCGACTTGTGCGTGCCTGCCTGCCGTGCGGCAAGCTGCCAACGCACATAACGCTGGATAAGATCGGCGCGCGGTTCGAGGCCGAAAATCGCTTCATCGAGCTCGATCGCGCCGGCAATACCGCCGTCGAGCGTTGTCACATCGAGCTTCATTCCGCGGTCTCCTGCACTTCCGCAGCGGCTGCCTCGACCTTGCGCTCGCGGAAGCTGCCCGGCAGTGGCGCTTCCTTGGGAAGCGCGCGCTTGACAGAATCGCGAACCGTAATCCAGCCGCCGGCAACACCCGGCACCGAGCCTTCCACCAGGATGAGCCCGCGCTCCACGTCCGTCTGCACAACGCGCAGATTCTGCGTGGTCACGCGCTCGACACCGAGGTGGCCCGGCATCTTCTTGTTCTTGAACGTCTTGCCGGGGTCCTGACGGCCGCCTGTCGAACCGATCGAACGGTGCGAGATCGAGACGCCGTGCGTCGCCCGCAAACCGCCGAAGTTCCAGCGCTTCATGCCGCCCGCGAATCCCTTACCGGTGCTCACACCCGTCACGTCCACGAACTGGCCGGGAACGAAGTGGTCGACCGTGATTTCCGCGCCGACCGGGATCTCCTGACCCGGATCGATGCGGAATTCCGCAAGCTTCTTTTTCGGCTCGACCTGGGCGATGGCGTAATGGCCGCGCTCAGCCTTCGAGACGTTCTTGACCTTGGCGAGACCGACGCCGACCTGCAGCGCGGTGTAGCCGTTCTTTTCGACGGTCCTGTGCGCGACAACCTGACAGTTGTCCACCTTCAGAACAGTCACCGGGATATGCTCGCCCGCATCAGTAAAAATGCGAGTCATCCCGACCTTTTGTGCGATGACGCCGGAGCGCATGAGCATATCCTCCAGGGCGTTCCTGAGCCTGACCTTCCCAAAGGGAAAGTCAGAGCCTGATTTCCACGTCAACACCGGCAGCAAGGTCGAGCTTCATCAAAGCATCGACCGTCTGCGGTGTGGGTTCAACAATGTCGAGAACGCGCAGATGAGTGCGCATCTCGAACTGCTCGCGCGACTTCTTGTCGATGTGCGGCGAGCGGTTAACGGTAAACTTCTTGATACGCGTCGGCAGCGGGATCGGACCCCGCACCTTCGCACCCGTCCGCTTCGCGGTCGAAACGATCTCGAGCGTGGACGCATCCAGCACACGATGATCGAACGCCTTCAGGCGGATGCGGATATTCTGACCAGTCATGACAGAAACCCCAGGCCGATCCCGGCGATAGCATCAAACCGGAAAGTGTACTCACTTTCAGGAAATTCGATGCATTAACAAAAGGATAGAGCCGCGAACGGCTCTACTGACGGATGCTGATCCCTGAGGATCGGCATCCGCAACTGACAACTCACTCGATGATTTCGGCGACGACGCCTGCGCCGACGGTACGGCCGCCTTCGCGGATAGCGAAGCGCAGCTTTTCCTCCATCGCGATCGGGACGATCAGGTGAACTTCCATGGAGATGTTATCTCCCGGCATCACCATTTCCGTTCCTTCCGGCAGGTGGACGATACCCGTCACGTCCGTCGTGCGGAAATAAAACTGCGGCCGGTAGTTCCCGAAAAACGGCGTATGACGGCCGCCCTCTTCCTTCGTCAGGATGTAGGCCTCGGCCTTGAACTTCGTGTGCGGCTTAACGGAACCCGGCTTCGCCAGAACCTGACCGCGCTCGACGTCCTCGCGCTTCGTGCCGCGAAGCAGCGCGCCGATGTTGTCGCCTGCCTGACCCTGATCGAGAAGCTTGCGGAACATTTCAACGCCCGTCACGGTCGTCTTCACCGTCGGACGGATGCCCACGATCTCCACTTCCTCGCCGACCTTCACGATCCCGCGCTCCACGCGGCCCGTCACCACCGTGCCGCGGCCCGAGATCGAGAAAACGTCCTCGACAGGCATCAGGAACGGCTGGTCAACCGGACGCTCGGGCTGCGGGATGTAGGCGTCGACGGCCTCCATCAGCTTCAGCACAGCGTCGTGTCCGATCTCGCGGTTCGAGTCCTCGAGCGCGGCGAGAGCAGAGCCCTTCACGACAGGGATGTCGTCGCCGGGGAACTCGTACTTCGACAGAAGCTCGCGGATCTCGAGCTCCACCAGTTCGAGAAGCTCGGGGTCGTCCACCTGGTCGACCTTGTTCATGAACACCACCAGCGCCGGCACGCCGACCTGGCGCGCAAGCAGGATGTGCTCGCGCGTCTGCGGCATCGGGCCGTCCGCCGACGACACCACCAGAATCGCGCCGTCCATCTGCGCGGCGCCCGTGATCATGTTCTTCACGTAGTCCGCGTGGCCGGGGCAATCGACGTGCGCGTAGTGCCGGTTCGCCGTCTCGTACTCGACGTGCGACGTCGAGATCGTGATACCGCGCGCCTTCTCTTCAGGCGCCTTGTCGATCTGGTCGTACGCCGTGAACGAAGCGCCGCCAGCCTCCGCAAGAACCTTCGTGATCGCTGCAGTCAGCGACGTCTTGCCGTGGTCAACGTGGCCGATCGTACCGATGTTACAATGCGGCTTCGTCCGCTCAAACTTTTCCTTCGCCATCTCGCGGCTCCCTCACAACTATTCGACCTGACGTCGAACGAATTCCTGAATAATGAAGCTATGGACCAAACGCTTACGCGTATTTGGCCTGAACCTCCTGAGCAACCGCCGACGGGACCTGCTCATAATGGTCGAACTGCATCGTATAGGTCGCGCGCCCCTGGCTCATGGACCGCAGCGTGTTCACGTAGCCGAACATGTTGGCGAGCGGCACCATCGCGTCGACCACCACCGCGTTGCCGCGCATGTCCTGACCCTGGATCTGGCCGCGGCGGGAGTTGAGATCGCCGATGACCGAACCCGTGTAGTCTTCGGGCGTCACCACTTCCACCTTCATGACCGGCTCGAGCAGCACGGAGCCGCCCTTCTGCAGGGCCTCGCGCAGTCCGGCGCGCGCCGCGATCTCGAAGGCCAGCGCCGACGAGTCGACTTCGTGGAACGCGCCGTCGATGAGTTCGATCTTCAGATCGACGACGGGGAAGCCGGCGAGGATACCCGCGCCCAGAACGCTTTCCAGCCCCTTTTCAACGCCGGGGATATATTCCTTCGGCACCGCACCGCCGACGATCTTCGACTCGAACGAGTAACCCGCGCCCGGCTCGGCCGGCTCCACCACAAGCTTGACGCGCGCGAACTGACCCGTGCCGCCCGTCTGCTTCTTGTGCGTGTAGTCCACCTCGACCTTCTTCGAGATGCGCTCGCGATAAGCCACCTGCGGCGCGCCGACATTCGCGTCGACCTTGTAGGTGCGGCGCAGGATGTCGACCTTGATGTCGAGGTGCAGTTCGCCCATTCCCTTGAGAATGGTCTGACCCGACTCGCTGTCCGTCGACACGCGGAAGGAAGGATCTTCGGCCGCGAGCTTGGAAAGCGCGATGCCGAGCCTCTCCTGATCCGCCTTGGACTTCGGCTCGATGGCGATCTCGATGACCGGCTCCGGGAACTCCATGCGCTCCAGGATCACGGGCTTCAGCGTGTCGCACAGCGTGTCACCGGTACGAACCTCCTTGAGGCCGGCCAGCGCCACGATGTCGCCCGCATACGCTTCCTTGATGTCTTCGCGATTGTTCGCGTGCATCAGCAGCATGCGGCCGATGCGCTCCTTCTTGTCGCGCGTCGAGTTGAGCACGGAATCGCCCGCCTTCAGCACGCCCGAATAGATGCGCGAGAAGGTGATCGTGCCGACGAACGGGTCGTCCATGATCTTGAACGCCAGCACCGACAGCGGTTCCTCGTCCGACGGCTTGCGCTCGGTCGGCTCTTCGGTCTTGAAGTCGATGCCCTTGATCGCGCCACGGTCGATCGGCGACGGCAGGTAGCTCACCACGGCGTCGAGCAGCGGATGGACGCCACGGTTCTTGAACGCCGAGCCGCACAGCACGGGATGGAAGGCGCGCGCCTGCACGGCCTTGCGCACGAGGGTGCGCAGGGTCTCGTCGTCGGGCTCGTTGCCCTCCAGATAGGCCGCCATGGCGTCATCGTCGAGATCGACCGCCGCCTCGACCAGCTTGGTGCGGTACTCGGCCGCCAGTTCCTTGAGGTCGGCAGGAATTTCCTGCTCCTCGAAGTTACCCTGCGCATCCGGGTAGATGATCGCCTTCTGGGTGATCAGATCAACCACGCCGACGAAATCGTTCTCGGCGCCGATCGGAATCTGCAACAGCACGGGCTTGCCCGCCACGCGATCAATGATCGAATCGACGCACTTGAACAGATCGGAACCAACCTTGTCCATCTTGTTGACGAACACGATACGCGGCACGTCGTACTTGTCGGCCTGACGCCAGACGGTTTCCGTCTGCGGCTCCACGCCCTGGCTGCCGTCCAGCACGCACACCGCACCGTCGAGCACGCGCAGCGAACGCTCCACCTCGATGGTGAAGTCGACGTGGCCGGGCGTGTCGATGATGTTCAGCCGGTGCCCTTTCCAGAAGCAGGTCGTCGCGGCCGACGTGATCGTGATGCCGCGCTCCTGCTCCTGGTCCATCCAGTCCATCGTCGCCGCACCCTCGTGCGTCTCACCGATCTTGTGGTTCTTACCGGTGAAGAACAGGATGCGCTCGGTCGTCGTCGTCTTGCCGGCGTCGATATGCGCCATGATTCCGAAGTTGCGGTAATCGGCGATTGCGTGCGTGCGGGACATGGTGGTGGCTCCGTTAGACCCGTTTCGTTACCAGCGGTAGTGCGAGAAGGCGCGGTTGGCCTCCGCCATGCGATGCGTGTCTTCACGCTTCTTGACGGCGTTGCCACGGTTGCTCGAAGCATCGATCAGCTCGGCGGAGAGACGCTCCACCATCGTGCGGTCGTTGCGCGCGCGCGCCGCCTGGATCAGCCAGCGGATCGCCAGCGCCTGGCGCCGCTCCGTGCGAACCTCGACGGGCACCTGATAGGTAGCGCCGCCGACGCGACGCGAGCGAACCTCGATCGCCGGCGAAACATTCTCAAGCGCCTGCTTGAAAACGGCCAGCGGCTCGGTCTTCAGCTTCTGCTCGACGACATCGAACGCGCCATAGACGATCGTCTCGGCTGCGGACTTCTTGCCGTCACGCATGATGGAATTCATGAACTTGGTCAAGACGACATCGCCGAACTTCGCGTCCGGGATGATCTCTCTTTTTTCCGCGCTATGGCGACGGGACATCGGCTTTCGCTCCGCCTCACTTTAGATGAACAACCGGGCCGCGACGCGGCGGCACGGACTAACCTGGAACACTCCCGATCAAAGAGACACCGTCTCTTACTTCGGACGCTTCGCACCATACTTCGAACGGCGCTGCTTGCGGTTCTTGACGCCCTGCGTGTCGAGCACGCCGCGCAGAATATGGTAGCGCACACCGGGCAAGTCCTTCACACGGCCGCCGCGGATCATCACGACGGAGTGCTCCTGAAGGTTGTGGCCTTCGCCGGGAATATATCCGATCACCTCGAAGCCGTTGGTCAGGCGCACCTTGGCCACCTTGCGGAGAGCCGAGTTGGGCTTCTTCGGCGTCGTCGTGTAAACGCGCGTGCACACGCCCCGCTTCTGCGGGCAGGAATCGAGGGCGGGAACCTTGTTCCGGCTTTTCTGCGCCGTCCGCGGCTTGCGGATCAACTGGCTGATCGTCGGCATACTCTTCTTCTCTCGCTTTCAACCGCAGGACGGTCGGCAACCGCCCCTATCGTCGGCCGCTGGCCGCTTTTCCAGAACCCGGTGCATCAAGGAACCCTAAAGCCCCGAACAGCCGGAAATCGTTACATCGCCCAACCGCGGCGACAGACAGAAAACGCGCAATCGTGCCTGAAGCCATCTCGGCTTCAAGCACTTGCACAGGCAGAGGACCGAACTTGCGCCCGGTCATGCTCCAGATCTGACAATCAAGCCATACTTGCGGCCAGTCGGTGCTGAAAACGGCAACGTTTAGGTTTCGCTCATCAAGGCTTGGCGCCTCGAACCTGAACACCTACGGCTTACCGAAAGTTGGACTTCTTTACATTCAGATTCGCCGCCCGTCAAGGGCTGCGGCCGTTTCGGGGCGGAAATCTTACAGTTCCGTGAAAACGAAATCGCCCGGCCATGCCCTCGAAACGGGCGGCGCCGGGCACTGATATTCGGTATCGTCATTCCCGCCGCATGGCAGGAGTGGAGGGACTCGAACCCCCAACCCCCGGTTTTGGAGACCGGTGCTCTGCCAGTTGAGCTACACTCCTATGCGGCGCGCCGTGAGAATCGGCGCATCGAAAGCGGCGAAACCGCCGCTTTCTTCTATCGTATCCTGCCGGCAAGCGCATCAACCAAAATGCGCTCGCAGCCGGATTGATCCATTACTCGATGATTTCGGCGACGACGCCTGCGCCGACGGTACGGCCGCCTTCGCGGATAGCGAAGCGCAGCTTTTCCTCCATCGCGATCGGGACGATCAGGTGAACTTCCATGGAGATGTTATCTCCCGGCATCACCATTTCCGTTCCTTCCGGCAGGTGGACGATACCCGTCACGTCCGTCGTGCGGAAATAAAACTGCGGCCGGTAGTTCCCGAAAAACGGCGTATGACGGCCGCCCTCTTCCTTCGTCAGGATGTAGGCCTCGGCCTTGAACTTCGTGTGCGGCTTAACGGAACCCGGCTTCGCCAGAACCTGACCGCGCTCGACGTCCTCGCGCTTCGTGCCGCGAAGCAGCGCGCCGATGTTGTCGCCTGCCTGACCCTGATCGAGAAGCTTGCGGAACATTTCAACGCCCGTCACGGTCGTCTTCACCGTCGGACGGATGCCCACGATCTCCACTTCCTCGCCGACCTTCACGATCCCGCGCTCCACGCGGCCCGTCACCACCGTGCCGCGGCCCGAGATCGAGAAAACGTCCTCGACAGGCATCAGGAACGGCTGGTCAACCGGACGCTCGGGCTGCGGGATGTAGGCGTCGACGGCCTCCATCAGCTTCAGCACAGCGTCGTGTCCGATCTCGCGGTTCGAGTCCTCGAGCGCGGCGAGAGCAGAGCCCTTCACGACAGGGATGTCGTCGCCGGGGAACTCGTACTTCGACAGAAGCTCGCGGATCTCGAGCTCCACCAGTTCGAGAAGCTCGGGGTCGTCCACCTGGTCGACCTTGTTCATGAACACCACCAGCGCCGGCACGCCGACCTGGCGCGCAAGCAGGATGTGCTCGCGCGTCTGCGGCATCGGGCCGTCCGCCGACGACACCACCAGAATCGCGCCGTCCATCTGCGCGGCGCCCGTGATCATGTTCTTCACGTAGTCCGCGTGGCCGGGGCAATCGACGTGCGCGTAGTGCCGGTTCGCCGTCTCGTACTCGACGTGCGACGTCGAGATCGTGATACCGCGCGCCTTCTCTTCAGGCGCCTTGTCGATCTGGTCGTACGCCGTGAACGAAGCGCCGCCAGCCTCCGCAAGAACCTTCGTGATCGCTGCAGTCAGCGACGTCTTGCCGTGGTCAACGTGGCCGATCGTACCGATGTTACAATGCGGCTTCGTCCGCTCAAACTTTTCCTTCGCCATCGACGTCGCTCTCTCGTCACATCCTGAAACGACTTCCGCCTCTCGCCGAAACGGACAGTCCGGGACGCTGCGCCTAGCCCTGCCTCATCGCCGGTGCAGCGCCGTTTCCCTGTTACCTTTACCCAAACCGACAGCCCGCGTCACCTCTATCGGTGAAACGGCCCATATACGCTGTATGGAGCGGGTGAAGGGAATCGAACCCTCGTCATCAGCTTGGAAGGCTGTTGCTCTACCATTGAGCTACACCCGCACGATACAGTCCCGGAACGGATGGTGGAGGAGGTTGGATTCGAACCAACGTAGGCGTAGCCAACGGATTTACAGTCCGTCCCCTTTAACCACTCGGGCACTCCTCCAGCCCATTCCGGCAGACCGCCATTCCCGAGCGCCGCCCGGAAACACCGCCGGGGCGGCCCCCACGTCGGCGGAAGCAGCGGGGCGGTTCTTAGGGCGATGCGCTCCCCCCTGTCAACACCTAATGCGATCTGGCAAAGCGATGTTACACATGCAACGTATGCTTTTCCACCAGGAGGCCGCGCGCATGAACGAAAAAAGCTCCCAGAAACAACGCCGAAACCCTTCTCGCGACGCGCGCGCCGACGGCCGGCCGCCGCGGCCGGCAAACCCGCGCAAACCCTTCCGCACGCTTGAAAACGAAGCGGAGGACGGCGCCCTGCTCTATGGCTGGCATGCGGTTTCGGAGGCGCTCGCCAATCCCGCGCGCCGTTTTCGCTCCCTGCTCGTCACCGAAAACGCCGCCCGGCGCCTTTCCGAGGTTTTCCACAGCCTTCCCGTGACGCCGACCGTCGTCAGGCCGTCGGAAATCGACCGGCGCGTCGGCGCGGACGCGGTGCATCAGGGCTTGCTGCTTCACGCCGAATCGCTGCCGACGCTCACCGTCGAGGATCTCGCCCCGGATTCGCTCATCGTGGTGCTGGACCAGATCACCGATCCCCACAATGTCGGCGCCATCGTGCGCACGGCGAGCGCCTTCGGCGTCGACGCCGTTCTCACCACGGCCCGACACAGCCCGGTCGCGACCGGCGTGCTGGCGAAATCGGCCTCGGGCGGGCTCGAACACGTGCCGTTCGTGGTGGCGCGCAATCTGGCCGGCGCCCTCCAGACGCTTTCCGAACGCGGCTACCTGTGCGTCGGCCTCGATTCGGAAGGCGCGGAACCGCTCGCCGACGTTCCCTTGCGCCGCCCGCTGGCGCTGGTGCTCGGCGCGGAGGGCAAGGGCCTGCGCCAGCTCACCCGCGAGCGCTGCAACGTGCTCGCGCGCCTCGACATGCCGGGCAAGATCAGGAGCCTCAACGTGTCCAACGCCGCCGCCATCGCCCTTTACGCCGCGACGTCCCGGCTTGAATAATTTTTCCGCATGGAAAAACGATGACGTGAACGAAAGCCGAAGCAAGGCCCGCGAATCTTCAGCGGCATCGGCACGCCATGGCGCAACGCATGCCGCACCGCATCTACGACTTTCGTCCAACGACTAATTATCTAGCAGCATCGGTTTCTTTTGCAACTATCATGGGGTGCGTTAATTGCGCGCAGTCCCGGCGGATCTTCGATGCACCGGCGTGGGCGATTGACGGAGGTCTCCGGTCGAGCCGCGCAAGACGGCCGCCGGCGGTCGGGCCGGGGGTGTGGGAGCGCCTTCCGGTTTTCACTCGGGAAACGCAAAGAAGGACCACTTCCATGAGCTTCGCCAGCACGACGGGCGGAGCAGCGCCGAAGGCTGCTCCGATGACACGGGAAGAGCGCAAGGTGATCATCGCCTCCTCGCTCGGCACCGTTTTCGAATGGTATGATTTCTATCTCTACGGGTCATTGTCCGCGATCATCGCGGCGCAATTCTTTTCCGGCGTCAATCCGACCGCCGGCTTCATCTTCGCCCTGCTCGCCTTCGCGGCGGGCTTTGCCGTGCGCCCCTTCGGCTCGCTGTTCTTCGGCCGCCTCGGCGATCTCGTCGGCCGCAAGTACACGTTCCTCATCACCATCATCATCATGGGCCTGTCGACCTTCATCGTCGGCCTGCTGCCCAGTTACACCTCGATCGGCATCGCGGCCCCGGTCATTCTGATCGTCCTGCGTCTGCTGCAAGGGCTCGCGCTCGGCGGCGAATACGGCGGCGCGGCGACCTACGTGGCCGAACATGCGCCGCGGGGCCGGCGCGGCTTCTACACGAGCTTCATCCAGACCACGGCGACGATGGGCCTCTTCCTCTCGCTTCTCGTGATTCTCGGCGTGCGCACCTGGCTCGGCGAGGAAGCTTTCGCGGCCTGGGGCTGGCGCATTCCCTTCCTGATCTCCATCGTGCTCCTGGCGATTTCGGTATGGATTCGCACCCAGCTCGAGGAATCGCCTTCCTTCAAGAAGATGAAGAGCGAGGGCACGGGCTCCAAGGCGCCGCTGTCGGAAGCCTTCGGCACCTGGCGAAACGCGAAGATCGGCCTCTATGCGCTGTTCGGCAGCACCGCCGGGCAGGCCGTGGTGTGGTATACGGGCCAGTTCTATGCGTTGTTCTTCCTGACGCAGACGCTGAAGGTCGATTCGGCCACCGCCAATATCCAGATCGCGATCGCGCTGCTGTTCGCGACGCCGTTCTTCGTGGTGTTCGGCTGGCTTTCCGACAAGGTGGGCCGCAAGCCGATCATCCTTGGCGGCTGCCTGCTCGCCGCGGTGCTCTACTTCCCGCTGTTCAACGCGCTCACCCGCGCCGCGAATCCCGATCTCGCCGCCGCGCAGGCCACCTCCCCGGTGACGGTGCTGGCCGATCCGCGCGAATGCTCGTTCCAGTTCAATCCGGTCGGCACGGCGCAGTTCACCTCCTCCTGCGACATCGCCAAGAGCTTCCTCGCGCGCAACTCGGTGAACTACGAGAATGTCGCCGCGCCCACGGGCACCATCGCTTCCATCCGCGTCGGCGAGCGCACGTTCGCTTCCTTCGACACCCGCGCGCTGTCGGCGGAGGAGCGCACGGCGCGCACGGCGCAGTTCCAGGCCGAACTCACCGCCGCCATCCGCGAGGCGGGATATCCGGCGAAGGCCGACCCCAACCGGATGAACTACCCCCTCACCGTCGCCATCCTGTTCGTGCTCGTGTTGCTGGTGACGATGGTCTACGGCCCCATCGCCGCGCAGCTCGTGGAGCTGTTCCCGACGCGCATCCGCTATTCGGGCATGTCGCTGCCCTATCACATCGGCAACGGCTGGTTCGGCGGCTTCCTGCCGCCCACCATCTTCGCCATGGTGGCGGCGACGGGCAACATCTACTACGGCCTCTGGTATCCGATCGCCATTGCGCTGATGACGCTGGTCATCGGCCTGCTTTTCGTGCCGGAGACCTACAAGCGCGATATCGATACGTTCGATACCTAGAGCAGCTTGCGTTCAAATCGATCCATCGAATTGAACACCAGTTGCGATAAAAATATGGAATTGAGAGCGGAACGGCGATTCAACCTGATCGCATCCCGCTCTCAATGGTTCCGTTCAATCGGAACGCGCTCCGGCCGGATAGCACGACGCCCGAATCTTCCGCCTTCGGTTGAAAGGCGGAAGATTCCATCTATCGCTTCAATCGCGCCATCGCGCCCGTGTCGGGCGGCGTCGCCAGCACGCCGCCCGACACGGGCGCCGTGACGCCGGTCGTCGTCGGCAGGGTCAGCGGCAGCTTGCGCAGGCTGCGCGCCGCGAGGAAGGCGAAAGCCTGCGCTTCCATCGAATCCGCCGACCAGCCGAGATCGTCCGCGATCGCCACTTCCGCGCCCGTGGCCTCCCGGATGCGGCGCACCAGTTCCGCGTTGTGCGTGCCGCCGCCGCAGAGCACCCACAGGCGCGGGGGCTGCGGCAGCAGCGGAATGATGCTGGCGGTGGCGCGGGCCGAGAAGGCGGTGAGCGTCGCGGCCCCGTCTTCCACCGACAGCGCGGAAAGATCCGGCAGGACGAAGGCGTTCCTGTCGAGCGATTTCGGCGGCGGCCGGGTGAAAAAGGCGTTGTCCAGCAAGCTGTCGACGACGGCCTCGTTGACCGTGCCGCAGGCCGCGTGCGCGCCGTCCCGGTCGATGGGAAAGCCGGTGCGCTTCAGCATGAAATCGTCGATCAGGGCGTTGGCCGGGCCGGTGTCGCAGGCGATCAGCGCCTCGTCGTCTCCTGCCTCGATGTACGTGACATTGGCGATGCCGCCGAGGTTAAGCACCGCGATCGGCCCCGTGAGCCCCGCATTGCGCGCCATCGCACGGTGAAAAAGCGGCACCAGCGGCGCGCCCTGCCCGCCCAGGGCGACATCGGCGGCGCGAAAATCGTAGACCACCGGTATTCCGACATGCGCCGCGAGCTTGCGTCCGTCGCCGATCTGCATCGTCAGCCCCTCCTCGGGGCGGTGGAGAACCGTCTGGCCGTGAAAGCCGATCAGGTCGACGCCGCCGGGGCCTAGCTGGCAGGAAGCGAGAAAACTGTCGACCGCCCTGATGTGGCGATGCGTCACCATCGCCTCCGCCTCGGCCAGAGCCTCCGGCCGGGCGTCGCGGTCCGTCAGATGCGCGGCGGCGGCCAGCGCCTTGCGCAGAAGCTGGCGATCCGCCTGATCATACGGATGGAAGCCCGCCGGCCCCAGACCGTGAATGACAACGCCGTCCGTTTCCACGAGCGCCAGATCGATGCCGTCCATCGACGTGCCGCTCATCAGGCCCAAGACACACATTACGTCGCCACACATTACCTCGCCACGCATTACCTCGCCGCGCAGTACGTTGTCGCGTGATATCCTGTCCGACATGATGACCTCTCCCGATCCCGCTTCATTAGAGCGCTTTCCGGCCGAATGGAATCATTTGATCGGAAAGAACCTGTTCAGACAAAGAATCGTGGAGCATTTTCCCTCCCGCGAACCGGTTTTCGGCGGCGGGCGCGCGATTTCCAAACGGCGTCCGAGCTGCTATAGACCCGCGCGGGCGCCACAGCGCGCCGCAACACAGCACAAACCGAAAGATCGATGACAGCCTTCCGTTCCGACTTCCTCCGTGCGCTCGACGAGCGCGGCCTCATTCACCAGATTTCCGACGCCGAGGGGCTCGACGCCCTGGCGATCGCGGGGAAGATCACGGCCTACGTGGGCTATGACCTCACGGCACCCAGCCTGCATGTCGGGCACATGACGAACATCATGATGCTGCGCCGCCTCCAGCAGGCCGGCCACAAGCCCATCGTGCTGATGGGCGGCGGCACCACGCGCATCGGCGACCCGTCCTTCCGCGACGACGCGCGGCCCCTGCTCGACGATGCGCAGATCGAGGCCAACAAGGCCAGCATCAAAAAAGTGTTCTCGCGCTTCCTCACCTTCGGCGAAGGCGAGAGCGACGCCGTCATGGTCGACAATGCGGAATGGCTGGACGAGCTGAAATACATTCCCTTTCTGCGCGACATCGGCCGGCACTTTTCCGTCAACCGCATGTTGAGCTTCGATTCGGTGAAGACGCGGCTCGACCGCGACCAGTCCCTGTCGTTCCTCGAATTCAACTACATGATCCTGCAAGCCTACGACTTCCTGGAGCTGTCGCGGCGCTACGGCTGCCGGTTGCAGATGGGCGGCTCGGATCAGTGGGGCAACATCATCAACGGCATGGAACTCGGCCGGCGCGTCGACAACACGCAGCTCTACGCCCTCACCTCGCCGCTGCTCACCACGGCGTCGGGCGCCAAGATGGGCAAGTCGGCGGGCGGCGCCGTCTGGCTCAACGAGGACATGCTGTCGCCCTATGAGCTGTGGCAATACTGGCGCAACACGGAAGACGCCGACGTCGGCCGCTTCCTGCGGATCTTCACCGATCTGCCGCTTGACGAGATCGCGCGCCTCGACGCGCTGGAAGGCGCAGAACGCAACGACGCCAAGAAGATCCTCGCCACCGAGGTCACGGCCCTGCTGCACGGGCGCGACGCCGCCGGCGCCGCCGCCGAAACCGCGCGGAAAACCTTCGAGGAAGGCGCGCTGGCGCAGGACCTGCCCAGCCACGCGGTTCCCCGCGCGCTGCTGGAGGAGGGACTCGGCGTCCTTTCCGCGTTCGGCCCCGATCATGCCGGGCTCGTCGCCTCCACCAGCGAGGCGCGGCGTCAGATCAAGGGCGGCGGTCTCAAGGTGAACGACGAGACGATCACCGATGAAAAGGCGAAGCTGACGCTATCCGACCTCACATCCGATGGCGCCATCAAGCTTTCTCTTGGCAAGAAGAAGCATATTCTGCTGAAGATCGCGTAAAATTATTCGGAACCGGAGTCATTCCTCGCCCGTTGTAGAGACATCAACAACGAAAGGAGGATACGGTGGCTCACGTTGACGAAACCGGCACGCTGATCGGCGCGGACAAGGTGGCGGGTACATCCGTCTATAACGCCGAGGGCGAGACCCTCGGCTCCATCCACGACATCATGATCGACAAGCATAGCGGCCGCGTCGCCTATGCGGTGATGTCGTTCGGCGGGTTTCTGGGCCTCGGCTCGGATTACCACCCGCTGCCGTGGTCGGCGCTCACCTACGACCCGGAGAGGGGCGGCTATGTGGTGCATCTGACGCGGGAGCAGCTCGAAGGCGGCCCCCGTTACGGCAAGGAAGAAGAGCCGCACTGGGGCGACCGCGACTACGAGAAGCGTGTCCACGACTACTACGGCATCGGGCCTTACTGGATGTAAGCGTCTACATGCCGGAAGCGACGCGACGGGAAGGGAGAAATCTATCCCTTCCTGATCCACCGCCCCGTGTCGTCCTGCTGCCAGTAGGTCGCGGCGAGCCCCAGCGCGCGCACCTTGCGCCACTCGTCCCGCGCCCGCGCCAGCGCGGCATCGTCGTTGCCGTCGAACATCAGCACGATGCGGGCGTAGGATTGCGCGTCATCGGGAAGACCCGCGCCGTCGACGAGAAAACGCACGTCCGCCCCGTTCACGTTGTCGCGCGTGCAGACGAGCAGCACCGGCTCGCCCGCGCAATCCGGCGAGCGGTCGGTGCCGTGAGGCAGGAAGCTGTCGTCGCGATAGAGCCATAGGTGATCGTCGAGCGCGGCGAGCCGTTCGGCGTCCGGCACCTCGATGGCCACCCGCCAGCCGCGCGCGAGGCTCTTTTCGACGAGCGCCGGCAACACCGCCTCCAGCGGCTGGCGTTGCAGATGATAGAACAGGACGTCCGTCATCAGCCTTCGTAGTGGTCGCGCACCAGCCTGTCGAGCAGCCGCACGCCCCATCCCGAGCCCCAGGAGCGGTTGGTGTCGGTCTGCTTGGCGGCCATGCCCGTGCCGGCGATGTCGAGATGCGCCCAGGGCGTATCGTTGACGAACCGTTGCAGGAACTGCGCGGCGGTGATCGAGCTGGCGAAACGCCCGCCGGTGTTCTTCACATCCGCGACCTTCGAATCGATCAGCTTGTCGTACTCGGGTTGCAGCGGCAGCCGCCACACGGTCTCGCCGGAGATCTTGCCGGCTTCCGTCAGGCGCTGCGCCAGTTCGTCGTTGTTGGAGAACAGGCCGGCGTTCTCCTGGCCCAGCGCGACGATGACCGCGCCGGTCAGCGTGGCGAGGTTGACCATGAAGCGCGGCCGGAAGCGGCCCTGCGTGTACCAGAGCAGATCGGCCAGCACCAGTCGCCCTTCGGCGTCCGTGTTGATGACCTCGATGGTCTGGCCGGAGAGCGACGTCACGATGTCGCCCGGCCGCTGCGCCTTGCCGTCGGGCATGTTTTCCACGAGGCCGATGACGCCGACGGCGTTCACCTTCGCCTTGCGGGCGGCAAGCGTGTGGATGAGACCGACGACCGCGGCCGCCCCGGCCATGTCGCCCTTCATGTCTTCCATGCCGGCGGCCGGCTTGATGGAGATGCCGCCGGTGTCGAAGGTCACGCCCTTGCCGACGAAGGCGACAGGCTGCACGTCCTCGCCCGCGCCGTTCCAGCGCAGCACCGCGACCTGGCTGTCGGAGCGCGAGCCCTGCCCCACGCCCACCAGCGCGCCGAAGCCCAGCTCCCGCAACTGCTTTTCGCCGATGACCTCGACCGCCACGTCGAGCTTCGCCAGTTCTCCCGCGCGCCGCGCAAATTCTTCGGGATCGAGCACGTTGGCCGGCTCGTTCACGAGATCGCGCGCCAGCGTCACCCCTTCCGCAACCGCCTTCGCGGCCTTGCGGGCGGCCTTGGCGGCGGCGGGATCGGCGATTTGCAGCGCGATTTCCGACGGCACGTCGTCGCGCTCCTCGTCATCCTGCTTCTTCTTCGTCTTGTAGCGGTCGAAACGGTAGGCGCGCAGCCGCAGGCCGAGCGAGAAATCTCCCGCCGCCTCGGGCGACGGCGCGAATCCGCCGGGAAAGTCGAACAGGATGTGCGCCTGCGCACCCGCGATCTTGCCGAGCGTCGCGCCGCCGAGGCGCGTCCAGTCGGTGGTGCCGAGATCCTTCGCCGGACCGACGCCCACGACGACGAGACGCTCGGCGGCGATGCCGGCGGGGGCCGCGAGCACGAGCGCCGTCCGGGCCGCGCCCTTGAACTTCTCCACAGCCGCGGCGCGGCGCACCTGTTCCAGCCCCGCCTCGCCGAGCCAGGCGGCCGCGGTCGCGGACACGGAAAGGGTGTCGTCGGCGAACACGACGACCTCGCCCCCTTCGGGGCGGGCTACGGAAACGAATTCAACCTTGATACGGCCGGTCATAAAATCCTCGCAGAAGCGTCACTATTCGATTGTACGGCGATCAGAGCATTTTCAGAAGCGGCCGTCA
Organism: Pseudochelatococcus sp.; assembly: GCF_050946405.1. Lineage (NCBI taxonomy): Bacteria > Pseudomonadati > Pseudomonadota > Alphaproteobacteria > Hyphomicrobiales > Chelatococcaceae > Pseudochelatococcus > Pseudochelatococcus sp. Next base: position 143,240 of record NZ_JBMNUS010000002.1, on the reverse strand, counting down.
CCATCCGCGCCGGGGAATGCCGAGGAATACCCGGCGCGACGTTCAGGTCTACTGCCGGCCATCCCGGCCTGCAACCTTGCCGAACGGGCGTGAACACATTAGTTCGATTACAGGTTCGGGCCACGGCGGGGGCGGCCGGCGGCGGGCAACAGTTCGACGGTAACAGGATGACATTGATCGAACGCTACATTCTGCGCAACGTGACGGTGGCGTTCATCGCCTGCTTTCTGGCGCTGACGCTCATCATCTGGATCACGCAGATCCTGCGTCAGCTCGATCTCGTCACCGGCCAGGGGCAGACGCTGGGGATATTCATGCTGGCGACTTTGCTGTCGCTGCCGGCGCTGGTGGTGATCATCGCGCCGGTGGCGCTGTTCATCGCCACCCTCTACGCGCTGAACAAGCTCAACGGCGATTCGGAGCTGATCGTGATGAGCGCTGCCGGCATCGCGCCGGGCCGCCTGCTGCGCCCCTTCGCCGCGCTGGGCTGCGCCGCCTTCGCCCTCGTCGCGGTGATGACGCTCTACCTCATGCCGCAGAGCTTCAACACGCTGCGCGATCTCGTCACCCAGATCCGGGCGGATTTCGTCGCGAACATCGTCAAGGAAGGCCAGTTCACGACGCTCGATTCCGGCATCACCTTCCATTACCGCGAAAGAGCGGGCGACGCGCTGCTCGGCATATTCATGCAGGACGAGCGCAACCCGGACAAGGTTTCCGTCTACATCGCGGAGCGCGGCCAGACAGTGCGCATCGGCGACGACAGCTTCATGGTGCTGGAGAATGGCTCCGTGCAGCAGCAGGAGAAGAACAGCCGCGACGCGGCCATCGTCACCTTCCAGCGTTACGCTCTCAACCTGTCGGTGTTCGCCGCGAGCGAGGCGGAGACGATCTACCGTCCGCGCGAGCGCTCCACCGCCGACCTGCTGTCGCCAGACCCGGAGGATCCCGTCTACAAATACCAGTCGGGGCGCTTCCGGGCGGAGCTGCACGACCGCTTTTCCGCGCCGCTCTACTGCCTTTCCTTCATGCTGATCGCCTTCGCGGCGCTGGGCGAGGCGCGCACCACCAGGCAGGGCCGCAGCGTCGCGATCGTGACGGCGGTCGCGGCCGTCGGGCTGGTGCGCATCCTCGGTTTCTTCGCTTCCAGCGCGGTGGTGCGCGAGCCGCTGGCGGCCGTGGGCATCTACGGCGCGCCGCTGTTCTCCGGGCTCATCGCATTGTTCATCATCTTCGAAGGCCCGCGCGTGCGCGCCGCGATCGGCGCCCTCGGGCGGCCGCGAGCAGCGCCGCGGGCGGCGGCGGGAGGCGCGTGATGCTGATCGGTCCCACGCTCGGGCGCTATTTCGGCCGGCGCTTCCTGCTCACCATCGGCGCGGTGTTCGGCACCGTGTTCGTGCTGGTCTACACGCTCGATTTCGTCGAGCTGATGCGCCGCGCCGGCGATGCGCCGGGTGCGTCGGCGCACATCATGGCATGGCTGTCGTTTCTGCGCACGCCCTCCGTCACGGAGGAGGTGCTGCCCTTCGCGGTGCTTTTCGGCAGCATGGCGACGCTGCTGACCCTCAGCCGGCGGCTGGAGCTGGTGATCGCCCGCTCGGTCGGGATCTCGGCCTGGGGATTTCTGCAACCGCCGGTCATCGTCGCGCTGCTGCTCGGCGTCGTGTCCGTGACGCTGTTCAATCCGCTGTCGGCGAATCTGCGCCAGCGCGCGGCGACGCTGGAGGCGACGCTCTTCTCGCAAGGGGCGGTTCCGGGACGCGAGAACATCTGGATTCGCCAGAAAAGCATCGACGGGCAGGCAATTCTGCGGGCAAGCTCGGCCATCGACGAAACGGCCACGCTGGTCAACGTCACCGTCTTCCTGTTCGACGACAACGGCGGCTTTCTCGAACGGGTGGAGGCCGAGCGCGCCAGGCTCTATGACGGCCACTGGGAGCTTGAGAAGGCCCGCGTGACCATGCTGAACGAGGAGCCGCAGACGTATGACACCTACCTGCTCGCCACGACGCTGGCGCCCGCGCAGGTGCGGCAATCGTTCACGGCCGCGAGTTCGGTCTCGTTCTGGCAGTTGCCGGACCTGATCGACCGCACCGAGCAGGCCGGCCTGGACGCCAGCCCCTACCGCCTGCAATACGAGGTGCTGATGGCGCGGCCGCTGCTGCTGGTGGCCATGGTGCTCATCGCCGCTTCCGTTTCCTTAAGGTTCTTTCGATTTGGCGGCGTGGCGAAGCTCGTTCTGGGTGGCGTTGTGGCCGGCTTCGTGCTTTATGTGGCGACGGAGATCATGCAGGATCTTGGCGGGGCGGGCATCCTTTCCCCCACGCTCGCTGCATGGTTTCCCGGCGTTGTCGGCAGCTTGCTCGGCATCCTCGCCTTGCTGTATCAGGAGGATGGCTGAGATCGGCGGCCGAAAAACATCTTCCGGCGACGCCCGGATACGGATAGCGTCATCGGGATGTGGCAGAATGCGGTAAGTGTTTTTACACTCTCGGCCCTTACAGCTCCGTCAGGCGCTGAAAGGTCGCGGGACCGGGCGCGGTAGTGCCAAGGTGTGTAGCAGTTGCAGGAGTTCGCGTTTGAGCCTCGGTAAAATCGCCCGTATCGCGATCGCTTCCGCCCTCGGCGCAACCGTGCTGCCTGTGGCGGGCGCGCATGCGCAGCAAACGTTGAACGAACGTTTCGCCGCAGCCGGCGCGCGCTCGGACAGCGACCGCCTCGTCGTCGACGCCAGCGAGATCGTCTACGACAACGACCGCAACACCGTCTCCGCCGTCGGCAACGTCAGCCTGTATTATCAGGGCCGCAGCCTTCAGGCCGATCGCGTCACCTACGACCGCAACACCAACCGGGTGCTGGCGGAGGGTAACGCGCAGCTTCGCGAGACGGACGGCACGGTGGCGAGCGGCGACCGATTCGAGCTGACCGACGATTTCCGCGACGGCTTCATCGATTCGCTGCATGTGGAAACCTCGGAGAACACGCGCTTTTCCGCCCCGCGCGCCGAGCGCAGCGAGGGCGAGACGACCACCTTCACCAAGGGCACCTACACCGCCTGCGAGGCGTGCAAGAAGGATCCGTCGCGCCCGCCCCTGTGGCAGGTGAAGGCCGCCCGCATCATTCACAACAACAGCGAGCAGATGATCTATTACGAGGACGCCACCCTCGAATTCTTCGGCGTCCCGCTCGCCTACGTGCCCTATTTCTCGACGCCCGATCCCACGGTGCGCCGCAAGACCGGCTTGCTCACGCCGCGCTATTCCTATTCCTCGGCCACGGGCTTCGGCCTCTCGACGCCCTTCTTCTGGGCGCTCGCCCCTGATTACGATCTCACCCTCACCCCGACCTTCCTGACGAAGCAGGGGGTGCTGGGGCAAGCGGAGTGGCGTCAACGTTTCCTGTCGGGTTCCTACAACATCCGCGCGGCGGGCATCTTCCAGCAGGATGAGACCGTCTTCCTCGAATCGCCCCATGGCCCGCGCGACCGCGATTTCCGCGGCTCCATCGAGACGAGCGGGCGATTCGACATCAACCGCTACTGGCATTGGGGCTGGGATATCGCGCTGGTGACGGACAAGTGGTTCCTCGACAACTACAACGTCCGCAGCGAAAGCCTCACCAACACGTTCTTCAAGGAATCGACCTCGACCGCCTTCCTGCAAGGGCGCAGCGACGAGGCGTTCTTCGACCTGCGCGGCTATTACTTCAAGACGCTCTCCGATGACGACTGGCAGAAGCAGCAGCCGATCGTCGCGCCGACGCTCGACTACAACCGCCGTTTCAAGGGGCCGGGGCGGATCGGCGGCGAGTTCGAACTCGATTTCAACCTGACGAACCTCTCCCGTGAGGCGGCGCAGTATTATCCCGTTCCGGGCGAGGTGGGCAGCACCTTCCCGCAGGGCATGCCCTATCAGACCTGCGCGGTGTTCGATCAGGACCATTGCCTCGTGCGCGGCATCGGCGGCCGTTACACGCGCATCTCGACGAGCCTCAACTGGCGGCGCGATTTCATCGATCCGCTGGGGCAGGTGTGGCAACCCTTCGCCGGCGTTCGCGTCGACGGATTTGCCCGCAGCCTGAACGCGACGCGGTTTCAGAACGGCGAGATCGGCAATTTCCTCAACACGGGCGGCAACGACACCATCACCTCGCGGGTGACGCCGACCGTCGGGCTGGAATACCGTTTCCCCTTCGTGGCGACGAACGGCTGGGGCACGCATACGCTGGAGCCCATCGCCCAGATCATCGCCCGCCCGAACGAGACGCGCATCGGCGAACTGCCGAACGAGGATTCGCAGAGCGTGATGTTCGACGACACCAACCTGTTCTCCTGGAACAAGTTCGGTGGCTACGACCGCGCCGAGGGCGGCGTGCGCGCCAATGTCGGCCTGAAATATTCCGTGCAGACGGATGCCGGCGGCTACGGGCAGGCGCTTTTCGGCCAGTCGTTCCATCTGGGCGGGCGCAATTCCTACCGCCAATACGATATCGCCCATGCGGGACGCGATTCGGGTCTTGATGATTCGCGCTCCGATTATGTGGCGGGGCTCTATATCGCGCCGCGTCCGGGGCTGTCCTTCCTCGGTCATGCACGCTTCGACGAGGACGATTTTTCCATCAACAGGCTCGACGCGCAGGCCAACGCCACGTTCGGAAGGCTGAATGCCGGTCTCGTTTTCGCCCGTTACGAGGCGCAGCCCGATCTCGGCTATGCCTACCGGCGCACCGGCCTCGGCCCCAACGCCTCGATGAAGCTTACCGACAATTGGGCGGTGAAGGGGTCCGTACTGTTCGACCTCGATCGCGACAAGCAGAATCAATACAAATATTATGCCGGATTGACGGATACGCTCGACACGTCGAAGAAGTGGACGGCCGCCAATATGTCGCTCGGCGTGACCTATCAGGACGAATGCGTGGTGCTCGACGTCACCTATACATCCAGCCTGAAGGACCGTTCCTCCGGCACGAAACGTTCCGATTCGGCCATCATGGTGCGGCTTGAGTTGCGCACACTCGGTGAAATCAGCTTCTCGCAGGACGTCGGCAGTTCGTCCACTTCGGACGGCATCGCCCAGTAACCGCCCAAGCAAGCGCCCGATGGCCCAGATCGACGATCTTCCTCCGCTGCGCGACATCGTGCGCGCGCATGAGCTTCTGGCCAGAAAATCGCTCGGTCAGAATTTCCTGTTCGACCTCAACCTCACCAGCCGCATCGCGCGCGCTTCCGGGCCGCTTGACGGCGTGACGGTGGTGGAGGTCGGCCCCGGCCCCGGCGGTCTGACGCGCGCGCTTCTCGCCGGCGGCGCACGGCGCGTGATCGCCATCGAGCGGGACGCGCGTTGTCTGCCGATTCTCGCGCAGATTGCGCATCATTACCCCGGCCGGTTGACGGTGATCGAGGGAGACGCGCTCGAAACCGACATCGCGCCCCTGCTCGACGAAGGGCCGGCGCGGATCGTCGCCAACCTGCCCTACAATGTGGCAACGCCGTTGCTCGTCGGCTGGATGACGGCTGACCGCTGGCCGCCGTGGTGGCAATCGCTGACATTGATGTTCCAGCGCGAGGTCGCGGAGCGTATCGTCGCGACCCCCGACACGCCGGCCGACTACGGCCGTCTCGGCGTGCTTTGCGGCTGGCGGGCGCAAGCCCACATTCTCTTCGACGTACCGCCGTCCGCGTTCGTCCCGCCGCCGAAGATCACTTCATCCGTCGTCCACCTGCTTCCCCGCCCCGCGCCCGAGCCGGCGCGCGTGGAAAGCCTCGAAGCGGTCACGAGAGCCGCATTCGGACAGCGCCGGAAAATGCTGCGCCAGAGCCTGAAAAGCCTCGTCTTCACCGAGGGGCAGGATGTCACCCGGCTGCTGGAGCAAGCCGGGATCGTCGCAACCGCACGCGCGGAGGAGTTGCCGGTAGCGGCCTTCGTCCGCCTTGCCAATGCCTATGACGACATGCGCGGGCGGGCCTGAGATATCACCCCTCGTCGGCGAGAAGGCTTTCGACAAAACCCGAAAGCCCGGTGCGGCGCAGACGCTTCAGCCGCTCCGCCGCCAGGATCGACATCAAGGCGCGAAAGGCGTGATCGAGATCGTCATTGACGATCACATAATCATAGGCATTCCAGTGGCTGATTTCATCGCGCGCATTGACCAGCCGCCGATCGATCACCTCCGGTGAATCTTCCGCCCGCCGTTCGAGGCGCTGACGCAATTCCGCAAGAGACGGCGGCAGGATGAAGACCGTGACCGCATCGTCGCGCATCCGCTCCAGGATCTGCAACGTTCCCTGCCAGTCGACATCGAACACCATGTCCCGGCCGCCGGCCAAAGTCTCTTCCACGAGCTTGCGCGGCGTTCCGTAAAGGTTGCCGTGGACTTCCGCCCATTCGAGCAGATCGCCCCGATCGCGCTGGAAGATGAATTCGTCCCTCTCGATAAAATGGTAGTGCACGCCCTCGATTTCCGACGCACGGCGCGGACGGGTCGTGACGGAGATCGACAGGGAGAGACCGCCGAGCTGCAACAGGTCGCGCGTAAGGGTGGTCTTGCCGGCCCCGGAGGGAGACGACAGAATCAGCATCAGGCCGCGGCGTCGAATTGAATCATCCAAAGGCATTATGTAACGCACATTCCATTATGAGTCGGACACCACGCATTTCCGTCTCTCACTGACGCGCGGAAATGCGGCAACTTCCTGGTTCAACGCGTTTTCCTCACGCAAAGCCACGCATGCTTCGCTTGAAAACGCACACCCCAGCCCCTCGCGAACATCAACGAATGGCCGGCAATTGCGGCACCGTCTTCGGCGATGTCAGATCGTAGGTCTTGTTCTTCAGGGGATCCAGCCTCGTCCCTTCAGAGGCATCGAACGCCCTGATGATCCCGTCGGCACCGGCGCCGGACGCCGCCGCGTCGGCCAACTCGTTCACCGGCGGGGGCGTCACGCTGGTCTGCGTTTCTTCCTCATCCGGCGCAGCGCGGTCGACGCCCGCCGCAGGCTGCGCGCCTTGTCCCGCCTCGATCTTGCGCCATGCGGCAACATTGCGCTTGTGCTCCTCATATGTCTTCGCGAATACGTGCCCGCCGGTACCGTCTGCAACGAAGTAGAGATCGTCGGTATTTGCGGGATTGGCCGCCGCCATGAGAGAGGCGCGGCCCGGGTTGGCGATCGGCCCGGCCGGCAATCCGTCGACGACATAGGTGTTATAGGGCGTCGCCTCGGCGATCTCGCTCTTGCGGATACCGCGCCCGAGCGTGCCCTTGCCGCCGACGATGCCGTAGACGATGGTCGGGTCCGACTGAAGTTTCATTCCCTTGCGCAGCCGGTTGACAAAGACGGCCGCCACGCGCGCGCGCTCTGCCTCGACCGCCGTTTCCTTCTCGATGATCGAGGCGAGAATGACGAGTTCATCGGGAGATTTCAAAGGCAGGTCGCTGGCCCGGCTCTCCCATGCCAGCGCCACGGCCTTGCGGTGATCCACCACCATGCGGTCGATGATCGACTGCCGCGAAGTGCCGCGCGGCGCCATATAGGTCTCGGGCAGCAGCGTGCCTTCCACCGGGGCCGGCTTCACATCCCCCGCCAAAAGATCGTTGGCAAGCAGCCGCGCGACGATCTGGTCGCTCGTCAGCCCCTCCGGGATGGTAACGGGATACTGAACGCTGCGGCCGGCGACGAGCGTATCCATCACATCCTTCATGCTGGCGCCGGCCTTGAAGGCATATTCGCCGGCCTTGATGGCGTCGTTGGCACCGAGGACATGCAGCCCGACAACGAAAATCAGAGGGTGATTGATGACGCCTTCGCGCTGCAATGCTTCGGCGACGATCTGGTTGCCACCCTTGACGGTGACGATGCGTGTCTCGCGAAGCGGCCCCTGCGCGTAAAACTCCCCCCGGCCGAAATAGATGGCAGATCCTGCGGCAACGGCGAGGATCAGAACGAGGGTCAGGAATGCACTGATGGCCGACAAAAAGCCGCCCCCACGCTGTGGCCGCCGGCGAACTCTCGGCGGTGGCGGGGGCGCAAAAGTCGGCTTGATCGCCTCACCCGGCGAACGAGGCGTCACCCGACCGTAATGTACATCACCCCGTGCAGCTTGCGGAGGCTTCTGATGCCAGTCATCGACCATAAGGATACAGCCTCTCTCGAGCGGCGGTTAAAGGGCGCACACCGGTATCCCGAAACCCGCCCCCCGACGGCGAAAGCTAAACTAAAGCCATGATTATGGCAAAAGCAGGCTACGCCAGCCGATATCACAGATCGGGATGGCGAAAGATGAGCGACGCGTTCGTGCCGCCGAATCCGAACGAATTGGACAGCACCGCGCCGATCGCGGCCTCGCGCGGTTTATGCGGCACAAGATCAATCGCCGTCTCGACCGACGGATGATCCAGATTGAGAGTTGCAGGCGCCACCTGATCGCGAATGGCAAGTATGCCGAATATCGCCTCCACCGCTCCCGCCGCGCCAAGAAGATGCCCGATCGACGATTTCGTCGAGGACATCAGTATCCGGTCTGCGCTGTCGCCGAACAGGCGCTCCACGGCGCGCAGCTCGATCTCATCGCCAAGCGGGGTAGAGGTGCCATGCGCATTGACGTAATCGATGTCACGGGGCTCAAGCCCAGCTCGCTTCAACGCCGCCCGCATGCAACGGAACGCGCCATCCCCGTCCTCGGCCGGCGACGTGATATGATACGCATCGCCGGACAGGCCGTAACCGACAAGTTCAGCGTAAATTCGTGCCCCACGCGCAAGCGCATGTTCACGCTCCTCAAGCACGACGACGCCGGCCCCTTCGCCCATGACGAAACCGTCACGATCCTTGTCGTAAGGACGAGACGCGCGCTCCGGTGCATCGTTGAAAGAGGTCGACAGCGCACGGCAAGCGGAAAACCCCGCAAGCGCCAGACGATTGACGGGCGACTCCGCCCCACCGGCGACCATCACGTCCGCGTCACCGAACGCGATGAGACGCCCGGCATCGCCGATGGCATGCGCTCCCGTCGAACAGGCGGTGACGACCGAATGGTTCGGCCCCTTGAGCCCGTTGACGATCGACACGTATCCCGATGCAAGATTGATCAAACGGCCGGGAATGAAAAACGGCGAAACACGCCTCGGACCACGCTCATGCAGCGTGATGGAGGCGTCATAAATACCACCGACGCCACCGATACCGGAACCGATCAACACCCCGCTGGCGTTGCGATCGTCATCGCTTGCCGGATGCCACCCGGCATCGTCAAGCGCCTGCCGCGCGGCCGCCATCGCATAAACGATGAACGGATCGACCTTGCGTTGCTCTTTCGGATCCACCCAGTCGTCAGGATTGAACGTCCCATCCTCGCCGTTTCCGAGTGGAATGGAACAAGCGATACGGCACGGAAGATCCGAAGTCTCGAAGGTCTCGATGGCCCTGGCGCCGCTCAATCCAGCGAGAATTCGCCGCCAGGTAAAATCGACGCCGCATCCCAACGGGGAAACGACACCCAGTCCGGTAACAACGACGCGCCTCATATCCCTTCACCACCCGCGCAAACGCGAGGACCGGAAACGGCCGCGCCGCGCGTCCCGTTTGCATGCGCCAGGACCGGATCCATCAGGCAGAGACGTTCTTCTCAAGGAACTTGATGGCATCGCCAACCGTGACGATCGTTTCGGCGGCATCGTCCGGGATCTCGACGCCGAACCCTTCCTCGAAAGCCATGACGAGCTCAACGGTATCAAGGCTGTCAGCGCCCAGATCGTCGATGAAATTCGCAGATTCCGTCACCTTGTCGGCCTCGACGCCGAGGTGCTCCACGACAATCTTCTTCACGCGATCAGCGATATCACTCATATTTCTTTCCTCGTTATATCAACCAACGATACGCCGTGCGTCGCATCGGCCGGCAAGCCGCACAAAGCGCTTATCGCAAGGCAACTCTCGCTACACGAGCACGGCGACACAAACAACCCACCAACCCGGAATCCCGTGCAAAACAGCGCCGTCCCGCATGATTCCAACGCTCGACGCAGATTGAGACGCTCATCTGCGCGAAACAATACGGAATACGGCCATGCAGCAGCTTATGAACAGGACACTGAAGACTACCCGACCGGAGTACCGCTTTCCATAGAACGGTCGAACCGGTGTATTTGACCATCAAAGCACGACTTCCTCCCGAAAGTCGTACCCGCCTTCCCGCTCAGGCCCCGAAGAGCCTTGAAGAATCTATCGCATATGATCGATCATACAAACGCAATATTGCGTTGTTACCATACTCACCCGCGGTTGGCGAGAGAAGAAACAGGTATAAGGAACAACCGAATCCTCTCTATAACCGTCTCATGTCATTACCATTCCGCCGTTGACATGAAGCGTTTGCCCCGTCACGTAACTGGCCTCTTCGGATGCGAGATATACCACGGCTGATGCGATATCGCCCCCAACACCGAGCCGTCCCAACGGCACCCGTGACAAGATCGCTTCCTTTTGCTTGTCGTTGAGCACGTCCGTCATCGGCGATTCGATAAAACCGGGTGCTACTGCATTGACGGTGATGTTGCGGCTGGCAACCTCCGCGGCAAGCGATTTGGTCATCCCGACGAGTCCGGCCTTGGACGCAGCATAATTCCCCTGTCCCGGATTGCCCGTCGTTCCAACGACAGAACCGATACCGATGATTCTGCCGTACCGCCGCCGCATCATGCCCTTGAGCGCCGCGCGCGAGAGCCGGAATGGAGCCGTGAGATTGACGGCGATGACGGTATCCCACTCCTCGTCCTTCATGCGCAGGAAAAGATTGTCTTTCGTAATTCCCGCATTGTTGACGAGAATATCGAGTCCGCCGAGCGCTTCCTCGGCTCCCGGGACCAGCATCTCCACCTCGGCAATATCCGCAAGATTGGCCGGAATGACCGCGACGCGATCGCCAAGCTGTGAAGCGAGCGCCTCCAGCGCCTCGCGACGGGTACCGGAAAGCGCCACCGACGCTCCCCTTGCATGAAGCGCCTGCGCGATCGCGCCGCCAAGCCCGCCGGTCGCCCCCGTAACGAGAGCTTTCTTGCCACTCAGGTCGAACACTGTCTTTCCCCTTCAACGCACCGTCGCAAGCACCGTCTGAAAACCGGCGATATCGTCCGGCCCGCCAACGGACAATCCGCGCGCCGTCGGCGCAATCCGCTTCGCCAGACCCGTCAGCACCTTGCCGGCGCCGAGCTCGAAAAATACGTCGACGCCCGCCGCCGCCATCGCGGCAACGCTTTCTCGCCAGCGAACCGTGCCCGTCACCTGCGCCACCAGCGCCTCGCGAATATCGGCAGGACCGGAGATCGGCGCAGCGTGTACGTTGGCGAAAACCGGGACAAGCGGCGCGCGGACCTCTACGGACGCGAGCGCCTCATGCATGCGCTCAGCGGCCGGCTCCATCAAAGCACAATGAAACGGCGCGGATACCGGAAGCAGAATGGCCCGCTTGGCGCCCCTGGATTGCGCAATTGCGATAGCGCGTTCGACGGCCGCCACATGCCCGGAAACAACCACCTGCCCCGGCCCATTATCGTTGGCGGCGGCGCACACATCATGCTGCGCCGCCTCCTCCACAATCGATACGACTTCGGCAAAATCCAGCCCGAGCAAGGCTGCCATGGCCCCCTCCCCGACAGGAACCGCCTGCTGCATCGCCTCGCCCCGAATACGCAGCAGACGCGCCGTATCCGCCAGCGACAAGGCACCGGCGGCAGCCAGCGCAGAATACTCTCCCAGGGAATGCCCGGCAACGAAATCGACATCAGCGGCGATGTCCAGACCCGTTTCGCTCTCCAGCACGCGCACAACGGCGAAACTGACAGCCATGAGCGCCGGCTGCGTATTGACCGTCAGGGATAATTCCTCCGCCGCCCCCTGCCACATCAACTGGCTGAGGTGCTGGCCAAGCGCATCGTCCACTTCCTCGAACACGACACGAGCAACCGCGAAATTATCCGCCAGAGTTTTGCCCATGCCCGGCACCTGACTCCCCTGCCCCGGAAAAGTCAACGCAATCGCCATATCCGTCTCCGCTCCAGCCGTCCGAAAACCGGCTGTCTCGCCGCACCGTTCACACTGCCGCCCCGAGGTCAGAGCCCTTCCGCTTTTCGCTGAAACGCTCTTTATCTCCAGTCAGGCCATGTTATCTCCAGTCAGGCCATGGCCTTTCTCCAAAAAGCGACATCCGCTGCATGGATCCTGCTTCAGCAACCTCGGGCCAAAACCCGATCAACCCCCAACGATGGCCGCGATTGCATCAAGAGCAGCCTGGGCCGCATCGCCATCAGGCCCGCCGGCCTGCGCGAGATCGCGGCGGCCGCCTCCGCCTTTGCCACCGAGTTTTTCGGCTCCGATCCTGACCAGCGCAACAGCATCAAAACGTTCGCTGACATCGGGCGTGACACCCACGACGATGCCGGCCTTGCCATCATCCGCCACACCGACAATCGCCACGATACCCGAGCCGATCTGTTTCTTGGCGTCGTCGGCAAGGCTCTTGAGATCCTTCATGTCGATGCCTGATACGACGCGCGCCAGCAACCGCGTACCACTGACATCCCGTACAGCTTCTGCGGCCGTTCCCGTGCCCCCCAGAGCCAGCTTCTTGCGCGCGTCCGCCAATTCGCGTTCCAGCCGACGCCGCTCCTCGACGATCGCCTCGAGGCGCGTCCCGGCCTCGCCGACAGGCGTACGGAGCAAATCAGCCAATCCGTGCAAAAGCTCGCTCTCGGCGACCAGATGACGGCGGGCTCCCTCGGCGGTCATCGCCTCGATCCGGCGAACTCCCGACGCGACGGCGCTCTCGGAAACGACACGCACCACACCGATATCGCCCGTGCGCGCAACGTGCGTGCCGCCGCAAAGCTCTATCGAAAATATCTTGCCTCCCGCCTCGGGACGGGTGCCCATGGAGACGACGCGCACCTCGTCACCGTACTTCTCACCAAACAGGGCTCTCGCCCCGCTGTCGATCGCCTCATCGACCGCCATCAGCCTGGTTTCGACCTGTTCATTGCGCAGCACCTGCGTATTGACCAGATCCTCGATCTGGCGCAACTCATCCGTGCTGAGCGGACCAGGATGGCTGAAATCGAAACGAAGCCTGTCGGGGGCGACGAGCGAGCCCTTCTGCGCGACATGATCGCCCAATGTCTCGCGCAAGGCCTCATGCAGCAGATGGGTAGCCGAGTGATTGGCCCGGATCGCGCGCCGACGCGCTCCATCGACGGCAAGCTCCACCGCCGCCCCGACAGACAGAGTGCCGGAGACGACCCGTAGCTTGTGGACAAAGATATCGCCAAGCTTTTTCGTCGTCGCCAGAATATCCGCACGCACACCACCAGCCCCGGACAAGGTGCCGGTGTCGCCTACCTGCCCGCCGGACTCGCCGTAAAAAGGCGTCTGATTGACAACGAGCAGCCCCTCTTCGCCGGCCGCAAGCGAGGCGATCTCCTCGCCATCCCTGACCAGCGCCGTCACAATTCCTTCCGCAGCCTCCACCTCATAGCCGAGAAACTCGGTGGCACCGGCGCGATCTCTGAGCGAGAACCACAGTGTTTCCGTGGCAGCCTCGCCTGACCCCGCCCAAGCCGCACGCGCCAACTGACGCTGGCGCGACATCGCGGCCTCAAAGCCCTCGACATCGACGGAAACGCCCCGCGGGCGCAGCGCATCCTGCGTGAGGTCGAGCGGAAAACCATAGGTGTCGTATAAGGTGAATGCCAGTTCGCCCGGCAACCTGTCTCCCGCCGCGAGTCCCTCGGTCGCCGAATCAAGCATCGCAAGGCCGCGTTCCAGCGTCTTGCGAAAACGCTTCTCTTCAAGATGCAAGGTCTCGACGATCAGCGCTTCGGCGCGAACGAGCTCGGGATAGGCCTGCCCCATCTGCCTCACCAGCGCGGGAACGAGCCGCCACATGAGCGGCTCGCGGGCGCCAAGCAGTTCCGCGTGACGCATTGCACGACGCATGATGCGGCGTACGACATAGCCGCGCCCTTCATTCGACGGCAGCACGCCATCTGCCACAAGAAATGCGGAGGCGCGCAAATGATCCGCGATCACACGATGGCTGACCGCTTGCGGACCATCGGGATCTACGCCGGTGGCATTGGCCACGGCCTCGATCAGCGCCCGCATCAGGTCGGTGGCATAATTGTCATGAGTGCCTTGCAAGACGGCCGAGATCCGCTCAAGCCCCATCCCGGTGTCGATCGAGGGTCTCGGCAGAAGCAGGCGCTGCCCCGGCGACACCTGATCGTACTGCATGAACACCAGGTTCCAGATCTCTATGAATCTGTCGCCGTCCTGATCGGGACTGCCTGGAGGGCCTCCGGGAATGTGCTCGCCATGATCATAGAAAATTTCGGAGCACGGACCGCAAGGCCCCGTATCACCCATCGACCAGAAATTATCCGATGTCGCAATACGGATGATTCTGTCGTCTGGAAGATTCGCGATCTTCTTCCAGAGATTTGCCGCATCATCGTCCTCCGCGAAAACGGTGACGAGCAACTTGCCGGCAGGCAGGCCGAATTCCCGCGTGACGAGATTCCAGGCCAACTCGATGGCATTCTCCTTGAAATAATCACCGAAGGAGAAATTCCCGAGCATCTCGAAGAAAGTATGATGACGCGCGGTATAACCTACATTGTCAAGGTCGTTGTGTTTACCGCCCGCGCGCACGCATTTCTGAGCGCTGACCGCACGCGAATAAGGGCGCTTCTCCGCCCCTGTGAAAACATTCTTGAACGGCACCATGCCGGCATTGGTAAACAGCAACGTGGGATCGTTGCGCGGAACGAGCGGACTCGACGGCACCGTCGTATGGCCGTGAGCCGAGAAGTAATCAAGAAAAGTGGACCGGATCTCGTTTACACCGCTCATCGACGCCCTGCCTGCTCCATACTGCCCGCGCACCGGACGGATGCGCCGCACACGCCATTCCGCCGTCAACCCGAACCATCGACGTTCCCCTCGCCCGCCGCAAAACCGACATAAACGCTGACAACGACGCCTGCAACCCCGCCCTTTGAACAGAACGATGCTGCGCGAGCGCTTCCATTACCGAAATTCAATGCGTTTGGAAATCGGAAACCCGTGTTTCGGCACTTTAAAGCAACGAGTCGGAGGCATTCACGCAGACGGGAGAGCGGACAGCCCCATTCAATCGGCAGCGTCGTCGGCTTCCTCGGCCAGCGGATTGATATTCTCCAGAATACGATCCGCGAGCACCGTCGAGTTCTGGCGGATGGCGGTCTCAATTCTGTCCGCTATCTCGGGATTGCTCTTGAGGAACTGCTTGGCATTCTCGCGCCCCTGCCCGAGCCGCTGGCTGTCATAGGAGAACCAGGCACCCGACTTGTCGACGATGCCCCCCTTCACCCCCAGATCAAGCAACTCGCCCAGCTTCGAAACGCCTTCTCCATACATGATATCGAATTCGACCTGCTTGAACGGCGGCGCGACTTTATTCTTGACGACCTTCACGCGCGTCGTGTTGCCGATGATCTCCTCGCGGTCCTTGATCGAACCGATACGCCGAATATCGAGCCGCACCGATGCATAGAACTTCAGCGCGTTACCGCCGGTCGTCGTCTCCGGCGAACCGTACATGACGCCGATCTTCATGCGAATCTGATTGATGAAGATGACCATCGTATTGGAGCGGGATATCGACGCCGTGAGCTTGCGCAGCGCCTGGCTCATCAGCCGGGCCTGAAGACCTGGCTGCATATCGCCCATCTCTCCCTCGATTTCGGCTCGCGGCGTCAGCGCAGCGACCGAATCGACGACGAGCACCTCGACCGCGCCAGAGCGCACGAGAGTGTCGCATATCTCCAGCGCCTGCTCCCCCGTGTCCGGCTGGGAAATCAGCAGATCGTCGAGATTGACGCCGAGCTTGCGGGCATAGATCGGATCGAGCGCATGCTCCGCGTCGATGAAGGCGCAAGTGCCGCCGCGCTTCTGGGCTTCGGCGACGGTGTGGAGCGCCAGCGTCGTCTTGCCAGACGATTCCGGCCCGAAAATTTCGATGACCCGCCCGCGCGGCAGGCCGCCCACTCCGAGCGCGATGTCGAGGCCGAGGGAGCCCGTGGAAACGGTATCGATCTCAACCTTGTCCTGCGCCTTGCCGAGCCGCATGATCGAGCCCTTGCCGAACGCCCTTTCGATCTGGGCCAATGCCGCATCGAGAGCCTTTGTCTTGTCCATCGAGCTACCTTCCACGAGTCGCAAACCGGCCTTTGACATCACGATATCCCTTATGGCACGCCGCCCAGAACATCAACGCGCCAGCACAAAAGTGCATATTTTGTTCTTGTGCGCAAGTTCTTTTTATGTTCCATTCCGTCCGAAACACGAACGGAAAGGCCGGCGATGTCAGAAGGATCATCACCTCGGGCACAAGGGATGTCGGCGGTTCGCCCGCCGAGCAGACATGCTGCGGCCGGCGCCTCCTACAAGCCGGCAGACGTCTCCGCCGACAGCGCGGCGCCCTTTATCAGGGCTTCCACCTTTTCCGCCACCTGGCTCGCAAGCGCCTCCGGGTCGGGTTGCGAGGCGTCGAGATGAATATCGGGTTTCAGCGGTGGCTCATATTCCTGGCCAATTCCGGTAAAGGCCGGTATCTTGCCTTCCTTGGCCTGTGCATAAAGTCCCTTCGGATCGCGCTCCGCGCAGATTTCCGGCGGTGCATCGACAAAGATTTCAATGAACTCGCCGGGCGCGAAACGCTCGCGCAAGCCGTCGCGATCGGCGCGGAACGGGGAAACGAAGGCGCACAACACGACGAGACCGGCTTCCGTCATCAGCCGCGCGACCTCTCCCGCCCGGCGGATGTTTTCCGCACGCGACGGGACATCGAAGCCGAGATCGGCATTCAGTCCCTGCCGCAAGCTGTCGCCGTCGAGCATCATGGTATGATGCCCCAGCGCATGCAGCTTCGCCTCCACGATATTGGCGATGGTCGACTTGCCGGAGCCGGGCAAGCCCGTGAACCACAGCACCAGCGGACGCTGATGCTTGATCGCCGCGCGCGCGGCGCGATCCACGTCGAATCCGTGACGATGAACGTTCGTCGCGCCAAGGGCCTGCGCCACCATCCCAGCAGCGACTGTCGCATTGCTGAAACGGTCGATCAGGATGAAGGCGCCCATCTCGTGGCTTTCATCGTAGGGATCGAAGGCAAGCGGCACCAGCGTCTCAATCTCCACGACACCGATGGCGTTGAGGCCGAGCGACACGACCGGCACCTCCGCCAGCGTCTCGACATCGAGGAAATGGCGTATGGCGCGCACTGTGGCCGGCACCACCCGCGTGCCGAGCTTGAGGTTGTAGGAGCGCCCCGGCACCAGCATCTCGTCCGCCATCCAGACAAGACGCGCCGCAAAGCGCGTCGCGACCAGCGGGCGCCGTCTGGGCGCCGCGAGCACCTCGCCGCGCGGCGCATCGATCTCGTCGGCGAGCACGAGGGTAACGGCTTCCCCCGCCCTCGCTTCCGTCAAATCGCCGCTCTGGGTGACGATGCGCGCAATCGTGCTCGCTTTACCCGAGACGGCGGCGACGACCTCGTCGCCCAGGCCGATGCACCCGCCGGCCACGGTGCCGGAGAAGCCCCGAAAATCCAGATCGGGCCGGTTCACCCATTGCACGGGAAACCGGAACGGATCGTCTCCCCTGTCCCGGGCGGCGTCGACGGTTTCGAGATGGCCGAGCAGCGTCGGCCCCTCGTACCAGGGCGTCGCATCGCTGCGCACGGAGATGTTGTCGCCGAAGCGCGCGGACAGCGGTATGGCCTCGATACCGACGAACCCGAGCTTTTCGGCGAAGGCATGATAGTCGGCCACGATCGCGTTGAAACGTGCCTCGTCATAGCCCACGAGATCGATCTTGTTGATCGCCAACACGACGTGGCGAATGCCGAGCAACGAGACAATGACGCTGTGACGGCGCGTCTGGGTCAGCAACCCCTTGCGGGCATCGATCAGCAGGATGGCCAGATCGGCATTCGACGCACCCGTCGCCATGTTGCGCGTATATTGCTCGTGGCCGGGCGTGTCGGCAACGATGAACGACCGGCGCGGCGTGGAGAAATAGCGATAGGCGACATCGATGGTGATGCCCTGCTCCCGCTCGGCCTCAAGACCATCCACGAGCAAGGCGAAATCGATGTCGCCTCCCGTGGTGCCGACCCGCCGCGAATCGTCCGTCAGCGCCGTGAACTGGTCATCATAGACCGCGCGCGTTTCATAGAGCATCCGGCCGATCAGGGTGGACTTTCCGTCATCGACGGAGCCGCACGTGAGAAAGCGCAGCAGCCCGCGCGCGCCGACAGCCGGGATATCCGGCACGACGGCCGCGGGATTTTCCATCTGCGGACTGGCGGATATGGCGGCCATCAGAAGTACCCCTCACGTTTCTTGCGTTCCATCGACGCACCCCCGTCATGATCGATCACCCGGCCCTGCCGTTCAGAGACCGAGGAGGCGTCGAGCTCGGCGATGACATCCTCCAGTGTGGCGGCCTGCGAGGGGACCGCGCCGGTCAGCGGGTAGCATCCCAGAGTGCGGAAGCGAACCGTGCGCAGGACAGGACGTTCGTCCGGCGCGAGGGGGAAGCGTTCGTCGTCCACCATGATGAGCGCGCCGTCACGCTCGACCACCGGCCGCTCGGCGGCGAAGTAAAGCGGCACGACGGGAATGTTTTCGGCGGCGATGTAGTGCCAGACGTCCCGCTCCGTCCAGTTGGACAGGGGAAAGACGCGCATCGATTCGCCCTTGGCGATCTGCGTGTTATAGAGATGCCACAGTTCGGGGCGCTGGTTGCGCGGGTCCCATGCATGGCTCGCGGTGCGGTGCGAGAACACGCGTTCCTTGGCGCGGCTTTTCTCTTCGTCGCGACGCGCTCCGCCGAACGCGGCATCGAATCCGCCCGCGTCGAGCGCCTGCTTCAGCGCCTCGGTCTTCATCACCTGCGTGTGAATGGCCGAGCCCGAGGCGAAGGGATTGACGCCCCGGCGCAGCCCCTCCTCATTGACATGCACGAGAAGCTCCCAAGCGTATCGCTTCGCCATCTCGTCGCGGAAGGCGATCATCTCGCGAAACTTCCATGTCGTATCGACATGCAGCAGCGGAAACGGCGGCTTCGACGGGAAAAACGCCTTCCGCGCCAGATGCAGCATCACCGCCGAATCCTTGCCGATGGAGTAAAGCATCACCGGCTTGCGAAACTCCGCCGCCACCTCACGGATGATGTGGATCGATTGCG
The DNA here is from genome assembly GCF_050946405.1 of Pseudochelatococcus sp. Taxonomy (NCBI): domain Bacteria; kingdom Pseudomonadati; phylum Pseudomonadota; class Alphaproteobacteria; order Hyphomicrobiales; family Chelatococcaceae; genus Pseudochelatococcus; species Pseudochelatococcus sp. The sequence goes on along the minus strand of NZ_JBMNUS010000002.1, from coordinate 123,961 downwards.
CCTCGAGCCAGGCGAGATGTGGCGACAGATGACCCGTGCCCGCCTGCGCAGGATGGATCTCCCCCTTCCGGGGTTCGGTGGATGACATTGGAAATTCCGTTACTTGATCCGTTACTCGCACTGTCGACTGACCGACGCGGTTTGCATGGGCGCCAAGTCGGGGGCTGCCGCGCAAATCGCTTCAGGCCTCGCCGCGGGATACGCGCAGGCGACGGCGCAAACCGCCCGGCGCTTCCTCTCCGGCCTCGGCGGAAGCAGGCTGGTAGTGTTCGCTTACGAACACCACCGCCCCCGTGCGCAACGCCTCGGCCGTGCCCGCATGCGTCACGTCGAGGGCGTCGAAACCGCATCGATGAAGCGCATGCACCTGATCGCGCAGCACCTCGCCCCTGGCGCGCAGTTCGCCCCGGTAGCCGAGACGGTCACGCAGGATGCGGGCCACGGAATAGGCGCGGCCATCGTTGTATTTGGGAATATCGAGCGCGATCAGCGCGAAGCGGCGCACGTCCTGCTCCAGCCCCTCGAGCGTCTCCCCCGATTGCAGGACGAGCCCGATCGGATCCACCCGCCCCACGAGCGCATCGCGCTCGGCAAGATAGCGCGCCTTGCCCAGCACGACCGCGCCGGCAGCGGGAAGCGGCGCGTCGCTGTCGATGAACCGCCATTCGTCTTCGACGAAAGCGCCGTTCCTGAAAAGGGCCATCAGGCACGCCTCCTTGTTACGCCCACGTCCGTGGCGTGGATGCCGCATTCGGTTTTTTCGCGCCCGCGCCAGCGGCCGGCGCGCGCGTCCTCGCCCTCGGCCACCGGCGAGGTGCACGGCGCACAGCCGATGGACGGATAGCCTTTCGCCACCAGCGGATGACGCGGCAGATCATGCTCCCGCAGGTAGGCGGCGAGCTCTCCCGCTCCCCAGCTCGCAAGGGGCGAGATCTTGATATGCGTCGCATCGGCCTCGAACACGGGCAATTCTGCGCGTGTGGACGCCTGAAAACGCTTGCGCCCGGTGATCCATGCATCGAACGGCGACAGCGCGTCGGCGAGCGGCTCGACCTTGCGCAGATGGCAGCAGCGATCGGGATCGATGCTGAACAGCGCGCCGAACGGGTCGGCCGCCTCCATCGCCTGCGGATCGGGGCCGACGCTGCGCACATCCGTCAGCCCGAGCCGCGAAATCAATGTATCGCGATACTGCAATGTCTCCGGGAACAGGCGGCCCGTATCGATGAACACTACAGGGACGGCGCGATCGACGCTTGCCGCCAGATGCAGCAGCACCGCCGATTCCGCCCCGAAGCTCGACACGAGCGCGACTCGCCCCGGAAAGAGCGTGGTCAGGGAAAGCCGCAGGATATCGACGGCCGGCAGCGCGCCCCACCCTTCGTTCAGCGCAACGGCGCGGGCCGCGAGATCGCCGCCGGGCGCCGCATCAGGCTGCGGCAGAAGCTGTGCCATAGAGCGCCTCCTTGAACGGCGATTCGCCCACGCGGCGGAAGAATGCGAGAAACGGTTCTTCCGGTCCGCTGCGCTGCGCGATGTAGGTGTTGACAACGGTTTCGACGGCATCGACGATATCGTCCGTCGAGAACCCGCGCCCGACGATCGATCCGATGGAGGCCACTTCGTCTCCCGAGCCGCCGAGCGTGATCTGGTAGAACTCCTCGCCCTTCCTGTCGACGCCCAGAATGCCGATGTGCGCGACGTGGTGATGGCCGCAGGCGTTGATGCAGCCCGAAATCTTGATCTTGAGATCGCCGATGTCGTGCTGGCGCGCGATATTCTCGAAACGCTCGCCGATGCGCTGCGCAAGCGGAATGGAGCGGGCATTGGCGAGCGAGCAGTAATCGAGGCCGGGGCAGCAGATGATGTCGGTGATCAGCCCGGCGTTGCCAGCCGCCACGCCGGCCTTCTGCAACGCCGCGAACACTTCAGGCACATCGTCGAGCTTCACGTGCGGCAGCACGAGATTCTGCTCGTGGCTCACCCGCAACTCGTCGAAAGAATAACGTTCAGCGATATCGGCGATCGCGTCCATCTGGTCGGCGGTCGCGTCACCCGGCACGGCGCCCGTGGCCTTCAGCGAAACCGTGACGATGCCGTAGCCCGGCGTCCTGTGCTCCGCCACGTTGCGCTCGACGAACGCCGCGAGCGCCGCGTCGATGACCTTGGCGCGTTCCAGCTTCTCGGAGCGCGCCGGCAGGATCTCGAACGCGGGCGGCGCGAAATAGTCGGCGATGGCCGCGATCTCGTCAGCCGGCAGGGTCAGCTTGCCCCTGTTGCGAATATCCTCGTATTCTTCCTCGATCTGCCGGCGCACCTCGTCCAGCCCCGCCTCATGCAGCAGGATCTTGACGCGCGCCTTGTACTTGTTGTCGCGCCGCCCGAACTGATTGTAGACGCGCAGAATCGCCTCGCTGTAGCTCAGCAGCTCACCTTCCGGCAGGAAGTCGCGCACCTTCTTGCCGATCATCGGCGTGCGCCCCAGGCCGCCGCCGACATAGACCGTGAACCCGCGTTCGCCGCTCTCGCCCGTGACGATCTGGAGGCCGATATCGTGCACCTGGATCGCGGCCCGGTCGTGAGCGGCGCCGTTCACCGCGATCTTGAACTTGCGCGGCAGATAGGTGAACTCGGGATGCAGCGACGACCATTGCCGCAGGATCTCGGCATAGACGCGCGGATCGGCGATCTCGTCGCGCGCCGCGCCGGCGAAGTGATCGGCGGAAACGTTGCGAATGCAATTGCCCGAGGTCTGGATGGCGTGCAGTTCCACTTCCGCCAGATCGGCGAGAATGTCCGGCACGTCCTCCAGCGCGATCCAGTTGAACTGGATGTTCTGCCGCGTGGTGAAATGGCCGTAGCCCTTGTCGTAGCGGCGAGCCACGTGGGCCAGCCCGCGCAGCTTGGCGCTGTTCAGCGTTCCGTAGGGAATCGCCACCCGCAGCATGTAGGCGTGAAGCTGGAGATAGACGCCGTTCATCAGCCGCAGCGGACGAAACTCCTCCTCGGTCAGCTCCCCGGCCAGCCTGCGGCGCACCTGATCACGAAACTCCGCCACGCGGGCCGTCACGAAACGGCGGTCGAATTCATCATACCGATACATAACGCTCTCCCACCGGTCACACGGTCGCGGGCGCCGGGCGCGCCAGAATGATGGAAGTGCCGGCGGTCGGCCCGCCGGCGGCGCGAATCGCCTCGCGCAGAACGGTCGGCACGACGGTTTCTCCCACCTTCACATTGACGAGATAGGGACCGACGACGCGGTTGCGCCGCTCGTCCTCCGCTCCGGCCTCGGTGAGCGCGGCGGCATCGCCCGCGTCGTCCACGACCTGGGCCTTGTTGATATCCGTCGACCAGTCGCCGCCTGCGGTGCGGAACACCACCAGCCCCGAATGCAGGTCGTTCGCGGTCAGCACCTGCGGAATCGCCGCCTTCGCATCGCGTTTCATGCCGTCTACTCCGCCGCCAGAAGAGATGCGGGTGTATCCGCCCGCGGTGCAATCGGCTCGGCCGCCGCGAAATCGCCTGCCGCGATCGCCTCGCCGACGAGAATCAGGACCGGGCCGGCGATGTCGTCGCGCACGGCAAGCGCCGGCAGGTCGGCGACACGGCCCACGAGCGCCCGGCTGTCCGCGCGTCCCGCGTTCTCGATGGCGGCCACCGGCGTCGACGGCGACACGCCATTGCCGACAAGGCGCGCATGGGTTTCCGCCGCAGCCGTGCGGCCCATGTAGACGGCGATCGTGCCGCCGGCTCGCGCCACCTCCGGCCAGCCCTTCGGCTCGCTGCCGTCCGCGCCGTGGCCGGATGCGAACACGAGCGACGAGGACACGCCCCGCAGGGTCAGCGGCACGGCGTAATCCGCCGCCGCCGCAAGCGCCGCGGTCACGCCGGGCACGACGACATGGCGGATGCCCGCCTGCCGCAGCGCCGCGATCTCCTCGCCCGCACGGCCGAACACCAGCGGGTCGCCCGCCTTGAGCCGCGCCACGTGCCGGCCCTCGCGGGCCAGCCGCACCAGCAGGTCGTTGATCGCGCCCTGCGTCACGGAATGCCGCCCCTTGGCCTTGCCGACACTGATCCGCTCGGCGTCGCGCCGCCCCATGTCGATCACCGCTTCCGGCACGAGCTGGTCGTGAACGATGACATCGGCGCGCTGAAGCAGGCGCTGGGCGCGCAAGGTCAGCAGATCCTCCGCGCCGGGACCGGCGCCGATCAGCCAGACGACGCCCTCGTTATCGGCCTCCTGCGCGGAAGCCAGCCCGGACAGGGCAGCGCGACGCGCGCCGTCCAGATCGCCGGCGAGCGCCAGTTCCGCCGCGCGGCCGTCGAACAACGAAGACCAGAAACGCCGCCGCGGCGCATTGCCCGAGAACGCCTCGCCGACGCTGCCGCGCACGCTGCGCGCCAGTTCGCCTAGCCGCCCGAAATCCGGCGCGAGCAAAGCTTCCACCGCCGCGCGCACCCGCTGCGCCAGCACCGGCGCAAACCCGTCCGTCGCGATGGCGACCGAAACCGGCGCGCGGTCGACGATGGCAGGCACGGCGAAATCGCACAGATCGAGCCGGTCCACGACATTGACCGGCACGCCCGTCGCGCGGCCAAGCAGCGCCAGCGCGCCGTCGCGCGCCTCGTCCCCCGTGGCGACGAACAGCAGTGCAGCGCCGGCGACATCCGCCACCGAAGGATCGCGCGGATGGATCGTCACCCCATGCCGCTGCGCCAGCGACACGAGTTCGGCGCAAGCCTGCGCGGCGAACACGACGGGCCGGCCCTCCGTGCGCAGCAGCAACCGCAGCTTGGCGAGAGCTTCCTCGCCGCCGCCGGCGAGAATCAGCACACGGCCGGCCACATCATAGGAAACCGGAAAGAAACGCAGACGGGCCACGGATTGACGACATCCTCTCTCGACACTCGGGCAAAACGCATTCGGAACGAACGGAATCCTGCTCCGGCTATCTGTTTTCGCATCACGTTCGTCCAAAAAGCGCGCATACTTTCCGGCTTGATGCGGTCGCCCCGGCGCGGCATCGGAAACATCCGAACGCTCCACGGCCAGGTGCGACGACAACCGAGTCCAGGACGCGGCAACGCATCGCAAAAGTCCCGCCATGGACAGTAAATTACGATATCATATGCATATAGATTTTAAAATACAAATTTTATATGTATTTTAAAGGGCCCGGAATAAGTATATAAAATCAGTAGCTTTATTTTCCGGCCGCCGCTCATGCGGCCGGGAAGAACCGTGCCTTGAGCACATGCACGCCAACACGGTCGCTCACCGACCACGCCTGATCCGGCGGCACCTCGACCTCGACCGGCGTATCGGATGCGGCGATCCTCACCTCGGCGCGACGTCCGTTCACCGTGCGCCGCAGGCCGGCGATGACGCCCGGAATGCCGGTTCCGTGCGGCGTCAGCGCCGTCTCGTTGGGGCGCAGATAGAGGGTTGCCGCGCCCTCCGCAGCCCCTTCCGGGTCGACATCGAGCGGCTCGCCGGCGAGCAGCACCCGGCCCTGGCGTATTTCCACCGGCAGCGCCGCCGTGTCGCCGAGAAACGACAGCACGAAGGGCGACGCGGGACTCTCGTAGATCTCGTCGGGCGTGCCGACCTGCTCGATGCGGCCGTTGGCGAGGATCGCGACGCGATCGGCCAGTTCCAGCGCCTCGTCCTGATCGTGGGTGACGAAGACCGTGGTGTGGCCGGTGCGGTCGTGGATGTCGCGCAGCCATCGGCGCAGATCCTTGCGAACCTTGGCGTCGAGCGCGCCGAAAGGCTCGTCGAGCAGCAGCACGCGCGGCTCCACGGCCAGCGCGCGCGCCAGCGCGACACGCTGGCGCTGGCCGCCCGAGAGCTGCGCCGGATAACGCCGGTCGAGACCGTTGAGCTGCACGAGCTCGATCAGCTCGCCGACCTTGCGCCGGATCGCCTCCGACGACGGACGCTCCCGGCGCGGGCGCACGTTGAGGCCATAGGCGATGTTGTCGGCGACCGTCATATGCCGGAACAGCGCGTAATGCTGGAAAACGAAGCCTACCCGCCGCTGCTGCACGGTGAGATGCGTCGCATCCTCCGCCCCGAAGAACACGCTGCCGGCGGTGGCGAAATCGAGCCCGGCGATGATGCGCAGCAAAGTGGTCTTGCCGGAGCCGGAAGGGCCGAGCAGCGCGATAAGCTCGCCCGGATGGATCGCGAGATCCACGCCGTCGAGCGCCCTTGCGCCGCGGAACTCCTTCAGGATGCCGCTGACGCGGATCCCGACCGTGCCGGTGGAGGCGGCGCGCACGCTAGTGGCCGCCGCGTCCGGCGAGGGAGTCCGCAAAACGCCATTCGAGGACGGACTTTGCGGCGAGCGTGACAAGGGCGAGGAAGGCAAGGAGCGAGGCGACGGCAAAGGCCGCTGTGATGTTGTATTCATTATAGAGAATCTCGATGTGGAGCGGCATGGTGTTGGTGACGCCGCGGATGTGGCCGGAAACGACGGCGACGGCGCCGAACTCGCCCATCGCGCGGGCGTTGCAGAGCAGGACGCCGTAAAGCAGTCCCCAGCGGATGTTCGGCAGGGTGACGGTGAGGAACGTGGTGAAACCCGACGCGCCGAGCGACAGCGCGGCTTCCTCGTCGGCATTGCCCTGCTCCTGCATCAGCGGGATGAGCTCGCGCGCCACGAAGGGAAAGGTGACGAACACCGTGGCGATGACGATGCCCGGCAGGGCGAAGATGATGCCGATGCCGTGCTCCTGAAGGAACGGCCCGAAATAGCCCTGCGCGCCGAACAGCAGCACGAAGACGAGACCCGACACCACCGGCGACACGGAGAACGGCAGGTCGATCAGCGTGATCAGGAAGCTCTTGCCCGGAAACCGGAACTTCGCGATGGCCCACGAGGCCGCAATGCCGAACACGAGATTGAGCGGCACCGCAATGGCGGCCACCGTGAGAGTCAGGCGGATCGCGGCCTGCGCGTCCGGCTCGGAGAAGGCCGCCAGATAGGTATCGAAACCGCGCTTGAACGCCTCCGTGAACACCGTGATCAGCGGCAGCAGCAGGAAAAGCGCCAGAAAGACGAGGGCGACGCCCACCGCGACGCCCTGCACGACGCGGCTTTCCGTCGTCACGGGGCGGGAGGACGGCTTGCGGGAAGAAGCGGGTGCATGCTCAGACATAGCCGAACCTCTTGCGGCTCCACGCCTGGATCAGGTTGATCACGAGCAGGATCGAGAACGAAAGCGCCAGCATCACGGTCGCGATGGCGGTGGCGCCCGTGTAGTCGAACTCTTCGAGCTTGATCACGATCAGCAGCGGCGCGATCTCGGAAACGTAGGGCAGGTTGCCGGCGATGAAGATGACCGATCCGTACTCGCCCACCGCGCGCGCGAACGCAAGCGCAAGACCGGTGAGGATGGCGGGAAGGAGCGGCGGCAGCAGCACGCGCCAGATGGTCTGGCCGCGCGTCGCGCCCAGCGTCGCCGACGCCTCCTCCAGCTCACGGTCTATTTCCGCGATCAGCGGCTGCACCGTCCGCACCGTGAACGGAATGCTCACGAACACCAGCGCGATGAAAATGCCGACCGGCGTATAGGCGATCCTGATGCCGTAGGGCGCGAAAAGGCTGCCGACGAGCCCGTTCTGGGCGTAGAGAGCGGAAAGCGCGATGCCGGCGACCGCCGTCGGCAGCGCGAAAGGCAGATCGACCGCCGCATCCACCAGACGCCGGCCGGGAAACGTATAGCGCGTCAGCACCCACGCGATCAGCACGCCGAACACGGCCGCCACCAGGGCGGCCAGCAGCGAGACGCCGAAGCTCAGCTTCAGCGCGCCCGCGACGCGGGTGTCGGTCGCCACCGCCCAAAGCCCCTCTATGCCGATGCCGGACGCACGCAGAATCAATCCGCCGAGCGGGATCAGGACGATGACGCCGAGGTAAACGAGCGTGTAGCCGAAGGCGATGCCGAACCCCGGTATCACGCTCCGGGGCCGGACGCGGGAAAGAAGGCCGCCGCCCGCCGTTGCTGCTGCCACCATGATTGCGAAGTGCTTTCCATTGCGATGAAACAGGCTCCGCCGCGCATGCGGCGGAGCGTCGATGATCATAGAAGCCCGGCCCCGCCTTACGCCGGCCGGCCGATCCCGGCTGGCGGAGGCTTGAGACGAAGGTCGGAGACGAAGATTACTTGCCGGCGATCTGCTTGCCGATCTCGTCGAAGATCGAATTGTCGCCGAAGAAGCGCTTCTGGATGGTGGCCCAGTCGCCGAACTTGTCCTCGGCGCGGAAGAGCTTCAGTTCCTCGAATGCGGGCGCCTCTCCCTTGGCAACCGTCTCGGGACGCGAGGGGCGATAATGATTCTTGGCGATCACCGTCTGCGCCTCGGGCGAATAGAGGAAGTCGAGATAGGCTTCCGCCGCCTTGCGCGTGCCCTTCTTGTCGACATTGGCTTCGACGAGCGCGACGGGGGGTTCGGCCGAGATGGAGAACGGCGGCACCACGATATCGAACTTGTCGGGACCGAACTCGTTCAGGATCAGATGCGCCTCGTTCTCCCACGCCGGCAGCACGTCGCCGAGATCGCGCTGCGCGAAGCTGATGGTCGAACCGCGCGCGCCGGGATCGAGCACGGGCACGTTCTTGTAGAACTGCGTCACGAATTCCTGTGCCTTGGCGTCGTCGCCGCCCTGATCGAGCACGAAGCCCCAGGCGGTCAGAAAGTTCCAGCGTCCGCCGGCGGAAGTTTTCGGGTTCGGGGTGATGATCTTCACCTCCGGGCGCACCAGGTCGTCCCAGTTGCGGATGTTCTTCGGGTTGCCCTTGCGCACCACAAAGACGACGGTGGAGGTATAAGGCAGGCCGTTGTTCGGCAGCCGGCTGCGCCAGTCCTTGGGAACGAGATTCGTCCGGGTGGCGATCAGGTCGATGTCGGACGCGATGCCGAGCGTCACGACATCCGCGTCGAGCCCCTCGATCACCTTGTTGGCCTGGCCGCCGGAGCCGCCGTGCGACGTGCGCACCACGATATCCTCACCCGTTTCCTTCTTCCACTTCGCCGCGAACAGCTCGTTGATCTGGCGATAAAGCTCGCGGGTGGGATCGTAGGATACGTTGAGCAGCGTCGTCTGCGCCTGCGCGGGAGCCGCGCCGACGAAACCCGCCAGCGTCACCGTCACCGCCGACACGACCGCGAGAACGCCGCGCCTCGAAAAAATTGTCGCTCTGGACATCATGAGCCCTCTTCATCTGACCGATAATCCCATTGTCGCTACCAGCCCGGATTATTTCAATAGTTTTTTTGTAGTTTTTATAAATCCACATTATTTTCGAGTGAAATCAGCGCCGTCTCGCGGTCGCGAAGGGCTGATTGGAATTGATCAAGATATTGCTGCACAAGCGAAATTCGCGACTTCCGAAAGCAGATAAAATAAATTCTATGGATTTTATATTTTATTGACAACCCGGAACAAATGGGCGATACAGGAATTGTTCACGGGCGTTCGGAACAGGACGTTTCGTGAACCGCGGTGATTTGAAAGCGCAGCTTGCGCCGCGAGAACAAACGCTAAAGCGCCACGAGAGAGTTCGTGGGGTCGTCGTGCGTGTCTTCTCTCTCCCCGGTCGACGGAGGGGGAGGAGTTACGCACGCAAAAACAGGAGAAGGCACCATGGCACTTCCTTCGACAATAACAACCTTCGGGAACGAAACCTCTGAAAAATCAAGGGCGTTCAGCGCCTTGCCCGCTCCGGGTCATGCAACCGTCATGATCGTATGTCTTGCGTCTGTCGCACAGTGTTCCGACTGTCTGCGTCAGGTGCGTCGCGTTTCATAATGGTCCCGAATTTGCATGGTGAAGCCGGTAAATCCGGTGGGAGCTGACATGTTTGACAATTACCTGATCGAAATTTCCGGCAAGCCGGCCGGAATTGTTGCGCGCGATGCGAACGGTTACCGCTTTCACGCCTCGGAAAACGCGTTCAACGATCTCGACGGACGCATCTTCGCCGACCCGCAGGCGGCCGAACGCGCAGCGCGCAAACTCATCGCGCGGCGGCGCGCGGGCAGCACGGCGGCGCGGGAGAATGCGCGCACCGGCGAGCGCGATTATCTGTCCGCGTGAATTCCGGCGTGCCTTGCCGGCCGGAGGACGGGCCGAATTTTGCCGGCCTCTCGTTCGCCGGCCCCTTGCAAGACGCCTTCGCTTCGGTCAGGAAAAGGGACCATGAATAGTCCCTCTCCCGGCCTCTCGTTGCAGCCGCCTCCCGGCGAGGCGGCTGCCCGCCCCGCGATCGTGCGCTTCATCGGGGTGGGCAAGCAGTTTCCCGCGCGCGGGGGAAGCGCTTCCGTCGAGGCGCTGACCGGCATCGATCTGGAGGTGCCGGCGGGCGGCGTGCTGGGTGTGATCGGCCGCAGCGGCGCCGGCAAGTCCACGTTGATTCGCCTCGTGAACGGGCTGGAGCAACCGACCGGCGGCCGGCTCATCGTCGACGGCGTCGATGTGACGCTGCTGCCGGAACGGAAGCTGCGCGATGTGCGCCGCAACATCGGCATGATCTTCCAGCACTTCAACCTGCTGTCGTCGCGAACGGTTTTCGACAACGTCGCCCTGCCGCTCGAAATCGCGGGAGCGCCGTCGCATGTCATTCGCGAGCGCGTCGAGCGGCTGACCGCCCTCGTCGGCCTGGAGGACAAGCGCGGGCGCTACCCGGCGGAGCTTTCGGGCGGGCAGAAGCAGCGCGTGGGCATCGCGCGGGCGCTGGCGACCGAGCCGAAAGTGCTGTTGTCGGACGAAGCGACGTCGGCGCTCGACCCGGAAACGACGTACGCGATCCTGTCGCTGCTCGCGACCATCAATCGCGAGCTCGGCGTCACCATCCTGCTGATCACGCACGAGATGGCCGTGATTCGCGCCATCGCGCGGGACATGGCGGTGCTCGACGGCGGCCGCATCGTCGAGAAGGGCGATGTTTTCGATGTCTTCACCCGGCCGCGGCATCCGACCACGCGTTCCTTCCTCGCCGCCGAGACCGGCCGCGCCCTGCCCTCCTTCGTCGCCGACCATCTGACGCAAACCTGCGCGCCGGGCATGGAAACGGTGATCCGCATCATCTTTCGCGGCCGCTTCGCCACGCATCCCATCCTGGCGCAGGTATCGCGGGAGTTCGGGATCGACGTGAACATTCTCGGCGGCACCATCGACGCCATCGGCGGGCGGCCGTTCGGCGTGCTCATCGTGGGGGTTCCGGGCGGCCCGGACCTGTCGGGGCGCTTCACCGCCTTTCTCGCCGCGCGCGATCTCGATACGGAGGTTCTGGGCTATGTCCCTGTCGGCGCTCTCGCTTGACATCCTGCGCCTCATCGGCGGCGCGACGTGGGACACGCTCTACATGGTGGCGCTGTCGTCGCTGGCGGGCTCGCTCATCGGCGTGCCGCTCGGTATTTTCCTCGCCACCAGCCAGCGGGGCGAATTGTTCGCCGCGCCCGCGATCAACGGCGTCGTCGGCGCGCTGGCCAACGCGCTGCGCTCGACGCCTTTCATCATTCTCGCGGTGTCGATCATTCCGTTCACGCGCCTCGTCGCCGGCACGTCGATCGGCACGACGGCCGCCGTGGTGCCGCTGACGGTCGCGGCCTTTCCCTTCATCGCCCGCCTCGTGGAAAGCGCGGTGCGCGAGGTCGACCAGGGCTTGATCGAGGCCGCCCGCGCCATGGGCGCAAGCCCCTTGCAGATCGTGCGCAAGGTGCTGGTGCCGGAAGCGCTGCCGGGCATCGTGCTCGGTCTCACGCTCGCCGTGGTGAGCCTGATCGGCTATTCGGCGATCGTGGGCGTGGTCGGCGGCGGCGGGCTGGGCGATCTCGGCATCCGCTACGGCTATCAGCGTTTCATGCCGGAAGTCATGATCATCGTCGTGGCGGTGCTGATCGTGATGGTGCAAGCGGTGCAAAGCATCGGCGATCTTCTGGCGCGGCGCGTCAACCGACGGATAAGACACAGCTGAGCGTTTTCGCACCTGAGAGGCCCCGCGGGATTGATCTTGCGGCGGCATGCTCTAGAACGTTGCGATCCGGTTGGGTCGCGCGTGGTGCCGGCGTCAACCCCAGATATGGTGTGAGCATTGGCGTTGCGCGTGGTGGAGACGGTTACCGGGGCCGTCAGGAAACTGGGCTCCCTCCTGGCCGAAGCGGCGATGGTGGGGGCCGTGCGGGGCGTGTTCGGTCTGCTGCGCCTGCTGGGGCCTGATCGCGCCAGCGATCTCGGCGGGACGGTGGCGCGTCTCGTCGGTCCGCGGCTTTCCGTCCACAAGGTCGCGCTCGCCAACATCCGCGCCGCCTTCCCGGACGCCGACGACGCCCGCGTGCGGGAGATAGCGCTCGGCGCATGGGAAAACCTCGGCCGCACCGGCGCCGAATATGCCCATCTCGACACGCTGTTCGACTACGATTATTTCGACCCGAAGCCCGATGCGCGCACGGAAGTGGTCGGCATCGACCATTTCATCGCGCTGCGCGACGACGGCAAGCCGGGCATCGTATTCTCCGCGCATCTCGGCAACTGGGAGTTGCCCGCCATCTGCGCCAGCCGCTACGGGCTCGACACCACGGCGATCTTCCGCGCCCCCAACGATCCCGCCGTCGCGCGGGCGGTGCACGAGGTGCGTTCGCGCACGATGGGCAATCTGGAGGCGGCGCGCCAGGGCGCGGCCTTCGTGATGTCGAGCGTGCTCGAAAAAGGCGGGCATCTCGGCATGCTGATCGACCAGCATTTCACGCGCGGCGTCGCCGTCCGCTTCCTTGGCCGCCCTGCCCTCACGAATCCGATTCTCGGCAAGTTCGCCCGCCGTTTCGACTGCCCTGTGCATGGCGTGCGGGTGATTCGCCTGCCGGACCATCGTTTCCGCCTGGAGCTGACGCCGCCGCTCGACCTGCCGCGCGACGCGGAAGGGCATGTCGATCCCGCCGGGGCAATGGAAGCGATGACGGCGGTCGTGGAAAGCTGGGTGCGCGAGCACCCGGAACAGTGGCTGTGGATGCACCGGCGCTGGCGTCTCCCCGCCGGCGAAAAATACGCGCCCCCGTCACCCTAACGTTACTTTCCTTCCGGGCTGCGTTGCTGTTCACTGTCTCGCAAAAGAACTCCCCCATGAACGGCGCCTCGGCAGGGATGCCGGCAGATTTGGGAAAGAGATGGCCCGACACGTCAACCGCCGCGCGCGATTCGCCTTGAAGCGCTTATCGATTGAATGGAATCGTTTCTCCGTCGGCATGGTCATCGGCGGTTTTCTGGGGGCATGCCTGCTGCTGCCGCTTGCCGCCGCGGCGCAGCAGAACGCGCCGGCAGGCCAGACGCGCGCCGTGGTGGAGCTTTTCACCAGCCAGGGCTGCGCCTCCTGCCCGCCCGCCGATCTGCTGATGTGCGATTACGCGCGCGACGCCAGCGTGGTGGTGCTCACGCTGCCCGTCACCTGCTGGGATTATCTCGGCTGGCGCGACACGCTCGCGAACGAGAAATTCACCAAACGCCAGCGCATCTACGCCAAGCTGCGTGGCGCGCGCCGCATCTACACGCCGCAGGCGATCGTGAACGGCGTGGCGCATGTGATCGGTTCCGACGACACGGCGCTGCGCAAAGCGCTCCACACGCAATCCGTCGCGTCCCGCGCGCCGCTGCCCATCGCCGTCCTCATCGCCCGGAAAGACGGCGGCTTTCGCGTCACCATCACGCCGACCGCGGAGGTGAGCCGCGAACCGGCAACCGTCGTGCTGGCGCCTTTCTACCGCGAACGGACGGTGCGCGTGGAAGGCGGCGAGAACAACGGCCGCGAGTTGCACTACTTCAATGTGGTGCGCGATCTGGTTCCGCTCGCCAGCTTAGCCGCCCAGCCGCACCAGACGCTCGATCTCCCGACGCCCGATGCAATGCCGGACGGCACCGACGGCTTCGCCATCCTGGTGCAGAGCGGCGACCCCGCCGCCCCCGGCCGGATGCTCGGCGCCGCCACGTTCACCGCGCCCGAATAGGGCGGCCCGGCAATTACTGCAATCCCGCCTGCGCCAGCGCTTCGGGAGAAGCGGGGTGGATCTCCACCGATTCGCCGCAGCCGCACGCCGAGGTCTGATTCGGATTGTTGAACACGAAGCCCGACGACAGCTTGTCGACCCGGAAATCCATTTCCGTGCCGAGCAGAAACAGCACCGCCTTGGGATCGACGACGAGCTTCACGCCCTTCTCCTCCACCACATCCTCGCCGGGAGCGATGCTTTCGGCATATTCCATGGTGTATTCCATGCCCGCGCAACCGCCCTTCTTCACGCCGAGGCGCACGGCCGCGACGGGCTTGTCCGTGTTCTCGATGATTTCCCGCAGCCGCTCGGCCGCCGCCTCCGTGAGCGTGAGAACCTGAAAACGGGGCCGCTTCCTCGCGGGAGCCGGCGCGGAACTGGTGACCGATGCCATGACGACGATCCTTCGCTCAGGGTTCAAGGCCCTGCACAAGACGCTTCGCTTCAGAAGATAGGATCGATCCCCGCCGCCGTCGAGGGGCTCACCACATATCCAGCGCTACGCGCGCCTCGTCCGACATGCGGCTTTGATCCCACGGCGGGTCGAACACCATGTTGACGGTGACGCCCTGCACGCCCTGAATGGCGCCGACCGCGTTCTCGACCCAGCCCGGCATGTCGCCCGCCACCGGGCAACCGGGCGCGGTGAGCGTCATGTCGATCTCGATATGACGGTCGTCGCTGATATCGACCCTGTAGATCAGGCCGAGTTCGTAGATATCGACGGGAATCTCCGGGTCGAAGACGGTTTTCAGCGCGGCGATGATGTCTTCGGTCAGCCGGTCGATCTCGCCTTCAGGCAGGCCGGAAGACGCGGGCGCTGCGCCGCTGTCGTTGTTCTTGTCGCTCACGAGTGTCTCCCCAGAACCATCAGGCGAAAAGCTGTTCCGCCTTTTTCAGCGACTCGACCAGAATGTCCACCTCTTCGCGCGTGTTGTACAGGGCGAAGGAAGCGCGGCATGTCGCGGTGGCGCCGAAGCGGGCCAGCAGCGGCTGGGCGCAATGCGTGCCAGCGCGCACCGCCACCCCGGCGCGGTCGATGACGGTCGCCACGTCATGCGGGTGCGCCCCGCGCATCTCGAAGGAGAGGATCGCGCCTTTCTCGCGCGCACGGCCCAGAATGCGGATGGAATTGATCGCGCCGACCTGCTGCATCGCGTAGTCGCGCAACTGCTCCTCGTGATTGAGGATGGCATTGCGCCCGAGGCGCTCGACATAGCGGATCGCCTCCGCAAGCCCGATCGCCTCCACGATGGGCGGCGTGCCGGCCTCGAAACGGTGCGGCGGCGTGTTGTAGGTGACGGAATCGAGCGTGACGCTCTCGATCATCTCGCCGCCGCCGTTGAACGGCGGCAAGGTCTCCAGCCAGCGCGCCTTGCCGTAGAGCACGCCGATGCCCGTCGGCCCATAGACCTTGTGACCGGTGAAGGCATAGAAATCGGCATCGATCTCCCGCACGTCGACCGGCAGGTGCACGGCGCCCTGGCTGCCGTCGACCAGCACCGGAATGCCGCGCGAATGGGCGATGCGCACGATGTCCCGCACCGGCAGGATCGTGCCGAGCACATTGGACATCTGCGAGATGGCGACGATCTTCGTGCGCGGCGTCAGCAGCGCCTCGAACGCGTCGATGAGGAAGTTGCCGTCATCGTCGACCGGCGCCCATTTCAGCACCGCGCCCTTGCGCTCGCGCAGGAAATGCCACGGCACGATGTTGGAATGATGCTCCAGAATGGACAGGACGATCTCGTCGCCCTCGCCGATATGCGCCCGGCCGAACGCATCGGCCACGAGGTTGATCGCCTCCGTCGCGGAGCGGGTGAACACGATCTCGTCGGTGCTTTCCGCGTTCAGAAAGCCGCGCACCGTCTCGCGCGCATCCTCGAAAGCCTCCGTGGCCGCGTTGGCCAGGAAGTGCAGCCCGCGATGGACGTTGGCGTAATGGTTCTCGTAAACGCGGCTCATCGCATCGATGACCGCGCGCGGCTTCTGCGCGGAGGCTGCGTTGTCCAGATAGACGAGCGGCTTGCCGTAGATCTCCCGCGACAGAATCGGAAAATCCTTCCGCACCGCCTCCACATCGTAACTGCCGCTCGCCACCGCGCTACTCATCGATCCCTCATTCCGCACCGCTTCATGTTGCGGTGCACATACCACCTATCAATCTACATTTATGCAAGAATGGCAAGCCTCTCCACCGCAAGGGAGTTCATCGCCGCGCGCAGGGCGTCGTCGGTCACAAGTTCGAGCGCCTCGCCGATGAACGCCTGCAACAGCAGGGCCTGCGCTTCCTCGCGCGGCAGCCCGCGCGCCATCAGGTAGAACAGCAATTCCGCATCCAGCTCGCCGCAGGTCGCGCCATGCGCGCATTGCACGTCGTCGGCCCAGATTTCGAGCTCCGGCTTGTTGTTCATCGTGGCGTCCGGCGACAGCAGCAGCGCCGCCGACATCATGCGCCCGTCCGTCTTCTGCGCGTCGGGACGCACGATGATCTTGCCCTGAAACACGCCGCGCGCCTCGCCGCCGACGACGGTCTTGAAGAGTTCCCGGCTCTCGCCGCCCGGCACCGCATGGTCGACGACGAGCGTTGTGTCGGCGTGGTCGCCGCCGGCAATGACCGTCACGCCGCCGAGCGTCACCCTCGCATCCTCGCCCTCGCAGGCGATGAACAGTTGATGACGCACCACGGCGGCGCCCGCGTGCAGGTTGACCGAGCGGAACGCCGCGCGCGCGCCCACAGCCGCCGTCACGGTGGAAAGCGCCAGCGTTTGCGCCGCCTCCGCATTGACGCGCACATGCTCGACGCGCGCATCATCGTCGAGCACGAACTCGACGACGCTGTTGGGCTGCACGGCTATATCGCCCTCGTGCGATTCGATCACCGTCAGCGCCGCGCCCTTGTCCAGCACCACGAGCACGCGCGGCGCGGTGGCGAAGGAAGCTGTGCCGTGATTGACGAAGCGCAGATGCAACGGCGCGGCCACCTCCCGCCCCGCCGCCACATGCACGACGACGCCGTCCGACAGGAAGGCGCGGTTGAGGTCATACGCGGCATTGCCGGCCGCCACCGTCACCCGGTTCAGGTTCGACAGCGCCGGATGCGCCTCCGCCAGCGCCTGCGCCAGGCCGATCACCGCCACGCCTTCAGGCGCGGCATCGTGCCCGGCGAGATGGCCGTTCACGAAATCGATCCGCACGGCCGCGACATCCGCGAACAGGCGCGCCCGCGCCCGCGCCGCCGCGATCTCGCTTTCCGAAGGGCGAGCGGCGGGGGCGGCCGCCTCGCGCAGCAGGGCGCGCAGGTCGGTATATTTCCATTCCTCGACCCGGCGATTGGGCAGACCGTCGCGCTCAAGGCGGGCCGCGGCGACCGCGCGCCCGATGACGCTGCCGTCGCCGTCAGGCAGACCGGGACGCTGCTCGCGCAGGTAGCCCAGCAACTGGGTCTCGGCCTGCGTGCGGATGGGCGTGATTTCCGTCATGTCTTCTTACGCCGCCTCGTTCACGTAATCGGCATAACCGCTGGCCTCAAGCTCAAGCGCCAGTTCCTTGTCGCCGGTGCGCACGATCCGCCCCTTCGACATCACGTGCACCGTATCGGGCACGATGTGATTGAGCAGGCGCTGGTAGTGGGTGATGACGAGGAACGAACGCTTGCCGTCGCGCAGCGCGTTCACGCCCTCGGAGACGATGCGCAGCGCGTCGATATCGAGCCCCGAATCGGTCTCGTCCAGAATGCAGAAGGAGGGCTCCAGCAGCGCCATCTGGAGGATTTCCATGCGCTTCTTCTCGCCGCCGGAAAAGCCGACATTGAGAGCCCGCTTCAGCATCTCCTGATTGATCTGAAGGCGTTCGGCGGCCCCCTTCACGCGGCGCATGAAGTCGGGCGTGGTCAGTTCCTCCTCCCCGCGCGCCTTGCGCTGGGCATTGAGGACCGCCTTGAGGAACGACATCGTGGCGACGCCCGGAATTTCCAGCGGATACTGGAAGGCGAGGAAAACACCTTTCGCAGCGCGCTCGTGCGGCTCAAGCTCAAGAATGTTCTCGCCGTCGAGCAGGATTTCGCCGTCCAGAACCTCGTATTCCTCCTTGCCGGCGATGACATAGCTCAGGGTCGACTTGCCGGAGCCGTTCGGCCCCATGATCGCGGCCACCTCGCCGTCATGCACCGTCAGGTCCAGACCGTTGAGAATGCGGTTGCCCTCGATTTCCACCACGAGATTCTTGATTTCGATCATTTATCTTTTCCCCATGACCTTCCACGCTGGCAATCGGGAGATCGTGTGTCCCGGCCTTGCCGGACAGCGAACGGATCTTCCGGTATCGGCGCGGCCTATCCAACCGACCCTTCGAGGCTGATCGAAATCAGCTTCTGCGCTTCCACCGCGAATTCCATCGGCAGTTGCTGCAACACGTCCTTGACGAAGCCGTTGACGATGAGCGCGATCGCCTCTTCCTCGTCCAGCCCGCGTTGCAGGCAGTAGAACATCTGGTCGTCGGAGATCTTCGAGGTCGTGGCCTCATGCTCGAAAATGGCGCTGGCGTTCTTCGACTCGATATACGGCACCGTATGCGCGCCGCATTTGTCGCCGATCAGCAGCGAATCGCAGTTGGTGAAGTTGCGCGCGCCGGATGCCCGCCGATGCGCCGAGACAAGGCCGCGATAGGTGTTTTCCGAGCGCCCGGCGGCGATGCCCTTCGAGATGATGCGGCTCGAGGTGTTGCGCCCCAGATGGATCATCTTGGTGCCGGAATCGACCTGCTGGAAGCCGTTCGAGATGGCGATGGAGTAGAACTCGCCGCGCGAATTGTCGCCGCGCAGGATACAGGACGGATATTTCCAGGTGATCGCGGACCCGGTTTCCACCTGCGTCCAGGAGATCTTGGAATCGCGCCCCCGGCAATCGCCGCGCTTGGTGACGAAGTTGTAGACGCCGCCCCTGCCCTCGGAATCGCCCGGATACCAGTTCTGAACCGTGGAATACTTGATCTCCGCCTCGTCAAGCGCGACAAGCTCGACGACCGCCGCGTGCAACTGGTTCTCGTCGCGTGCGGGTGCCGTGCAGCCTTCCAGATAGCTGACGTAGGCGCCCTTGTCGGCGATGATCAGCGTGCGCTCGAACTGGCCGGTGTTGCGCTCGTTGATGCGGAAATATGTGGAAAGCTCCATCGGGCAGCGCACGCCCTCCGGTACGTAGACGAAGGAGCCGTCCGTGAAGACCGCCGAGTTGAGCGTGGCGAAGTAATTGTCGGAGACCGGCACCACCGTGCCGAGATACTTCTTCACCAGTTCCGGGTGCTCGCGGATCGCCTCGGAAATGGAGCAGAAGATCACGCCCGCCTTGCGCAGTTCCTCCTTGAAGGTCGTCACCACCGACACCGAATCGAACACGGCGTCGACCGCCACGCGGCGCGAGGGCTCCACGCCCGCCAGAATCTCCTGCTCGCGCAGCGGAATGCCGAGCTTCTCGTAGGTCTTGATGATCTCGGGATCGACCTCGTCCAGCGACTTCGGCGCCGCGTTCTTCTTCGGCGCGGCGTAGTAGTAGAGTTCCTGATAGTCGATCGCCGGATAGTTCACGCGCGCCCAGGTCGGCTCATGCATGGTCGTCCAGCGCCGGAAGGCTTCGAGACGCCATTGCGTCATCCATTCCGGCTCGCCCTTCTTGGCCGAGATGAGGCGCACGATGTCCTCGTTCAGCCCCTTGGGCGCCTTGTCGACCTCGAGATCGGTCTCGAAGCCGTATTTGTACTGATCGACGTCGAGCGTGCGGACACGCTCGACGGTTTCCTGCACCGCAGGCATGGCATAACCTCCTGTCGCGGGTTCAAGGGCCGCGGGTTGGCAAGGACTGCCCGGTATGTCGCCGTCAGGCCGCGTCGCGGCCTCTCTGACGGGATATAAGCATACCTGCGACTTTTTCCAAAGCCGCAACGAACGAATCGACGTCATCCGCGCGCGACGCCCAGCCGAAGCTGACGCGCAACGCGCCCTCCGCAATATGCGGCGCAACGCCCATCGCCGCCAGCACATGCGAGCGGCGCACCTTGCCGGACGAACACGCCGAGCCGCTCGACACCGCCATGCCGGCGAGATCGAGCGCCATCAGCAGCGTTTCCGCCCTGAGGCCGGAGATGGCGAAGGCGCTGGTGTTGCAGACCCGCGCCGCACCGTCGCCGAAGATCACCGCCTGCGGAAACAGGTTCCGCAACCGGCGCTCGAATCCGTCGCGCAACGCCGCGAGATGCGCTGGATAAGCGCTCATCCCGCGCAATGCAAGCTCTCCCGAGGCAAGCGCCGCGGCGGCGCCGAAGCCCGCGATGCCGGCGACATTTTCCGTTCCCGCTCGCCGGCCGCGCTCCTGCCCGCCGCCGCGCACCAGCGGCGTTCCGGGCTCCACCGCCCCCGACGCCAGCACGAGCGCCCCCACGCCCTGCGGCCCGCCGAGCTTGTGCGCCGAGAGCGTCAGCATGTCGACGCCGAGTTCCCCGATATCGAGCGCCATCCGCCCCGCCGCCTGCACCGCGTCGGTGTGGATGACGCCGCCGGCCTCGCGCACCAGCGCCGCGATTTCCGCCACCGGCTGCAACACACCGGTTTCGCTGTTGGCCACCTGCACGCTGACGAGGAAACCCGCCTCCGGCTCCTCGACGGCGAGACGGGCCAGCCGCTGCGCCAGCCAGTCCGGCCGCAGCACGCCGTCGGCATTAACGGGTATCCGCTCGATCTGCGCCGGCAAGAACCGCCCGCCCGCAAGCACGCTCGGATGCTCGCTATCGCCGATGAAGAGACGCGCCAAGGGGCGGGAATCACCCGTCGCGCAAGTTCCCGCTCCCGCCGCACAGCGTCGCGACACGCGCACGAGCGGCGACAGCGCCATCGTGTTGGCTTCCGATCCGCCGCCGGTGAAGACGACATCCTCTGCCCGCGCGCCGACCAGCGCCGCGACCCGCGCCCGCGCATCCTCCATCAACTTGTGCGCCGCCCTCCCTTCCGCATGCACGGAGGAAGGATTGCCCGCCTGCGCGAGCGCGCGTGTCATGGCCTCCAGCACCTCGGGGCGCATGGGCGCCGTGGCGTTGAAATCCAGATAAACTCGCCTGTCGGTCATGGACTGTCTCACCCGCTCGCGCGAAACCGGCATGCAATGCGCCGGGATATCTCTCGGCCCATAATCTCTCGGCCCATAATCTCTTGGCCCATAATCTCTTGGCCCGCATCACCCGGCCGGCATTCCCTCAGCCACATGCCGCGCAATATGCTTGCTTTTATCCCCCCGGACCGTGATAGAAAGGCGCCGCGATCATTGCTGCGGCCCGTCGCGGGATGGGCGCGCATGCGCCGATTTGCTGATGCGACGTTCTTTCGATCCTCATCGGGATGAATTTGAAGACGACTATAATTATATGACAAAGTATCGTAAATAGACAAGCCATGCAAACACGGAACCGGGCCGGGCTTCGGCATTCGGATCCGCCGCAACCGGGTCTGTCCCGTTGCGATCGTCTGCTTTCCCTGTCGCGCGCTCCCCGCCGCGACGTCGTATATGGTGCCCGATGCCCGAGATCATCTTTTCCGGCCCCGCCGGCCGCATTGAAGGACGTTACCACCCCGCGAAGGAAAAGGGCGCGCCGATCGCGCTCATCCTGCATCCGCATCCGCAGTTCGGCGGCACCATGAACAACCAGATCGTGTACAATTTGTATTACACGTTCGTGAACCGCGGCTTTTCGGCGCTTCGCTTCAACTTCCGCGGCGTGGGGCGCAGCCAGGGCGTCTTCGATCACGGGGCGGGCGAATTGTCGGACGCCGCCGCCGCGCTCGACTGGGTGCAGTCCGTCAACCCGGAAGCGCGCAATTGCTGGATCGCCGGCGTCTCCTTCGGCGCATGGATCGGCATGCAATTGCTGATGCGCCGCCCCGAGATCGAGGGTTTCCTGTCGATTGCGGCGATGGCGAACCGTTATGATTTCTCGTTCCTCGCACCCTGCCCGTCGTCCGGCCTTTTCGTGCACGGCGAACAGGACAGGGTGGCGCCGCTGCGCGAGGTGATCGGCGTGATCGAAAAGGTCAAGACGCAGAAAGGCATCGTGATCGAGCACGCCATCATCCCCGGCGCCAATCACTTTTTCGACGGGCAGGTGGACCCGCTGATCACGACCGTCGAATCCTATCTCGACAAGCGGCTCGGCCCGAAACCGGCCGAAAGCGAAGCCGCCGCCGGCTGACCGCCCGCACCGCTCGCGGATTTTCGCGGCAACCGGCCTCGGCGCCGGACGAGAGCCGGAATCCCCGACCACTCTCAACCCGCCGGTCCTGTCAGGCGTTCTGACAGGACCGGCCTGCTTGCCAGGGAATATACACTCTCCAGAATTCGATCGGCTTCGAGGGCGGATGCATCTCGACGAGCCCTTCGGGGTCGATATCGGCGGTAAAGGCGGCCTCATCGTCAACCAGCCCGGGGGTGGCGCACGCGGTCGCGTGCGCCCGGCTCCACACGGTGTCGAACCGCCGCATCTGCCTGGCCTGACCGGCATTGTGCAAAGATACGAACACCGCAGCCGCTCCCAGCGCAACGCACACGCCCCCCAGCGCAATACGCCGGAACGGCAGTCTTCCCGCAATGGGGAACAGGCACATGACAGCGACGATCACGGCAAGATAGGACATTCTGCTGTCAAGATAGCCGCATTTGCTCCACTCCATACACTCTTGCTGGTACTTCGCGCTGATCGCGATCGGCAAATTCATGTAGATCGCCAGAAAGAGCGATACACCGGCAACGGCCCACGGCGCCCGAATGCGCAGGGCCGGGCCGATCAGGCGGCAGAGGCAAAAGACGACCGCCGCCCCGACGACGATTGCGGCCAGCACGTCGGGAATCTCGGCGGGGGGCAATCCTTCTCTCATGAACCGCGCGGGCGTCCCGGCGACGATGTGCCAGAACGCGGTGCCGAAGACGCGATCCGGTTCCAGCAATCCCCCGATCGAGTTGCCGGCATAGATGCTGGGATGCAACCACCGGAACAGCGCATAGGGAGCAAGCGCGACGCACGCCGCCAGCGCGTCCGAAACAAGGAAACGGCGCGCAAAGGATGCGCGAAACGCGGCAATCCACGTATTACCGGCGGTCCGCTTCCATTGCACCCGCGCCAGATATTCGGCAATCAACAGAGCAGTACCGAGGGCGACCGCAAATTCGCTGATGAACATGCCGAGCGCAAAACCCGCTTGCGCGGCCCCGACCGCTACACGCGAGGCGGTTTCACGCTGCCGCCGATCGAGAATGACCAGTCTCGAAGCCAGCACCAGGATGAAGGGCACCGTGTTCTGTAACGGATAGGCGTTCGGCGGCATGTTGTCAAAAGCAAGCGGATGCAGAACGACCAATAAAAGAAACAGGAGGAGCGCGACGTGCTGCCGGAGAAGCCTGGCGACGAAAGTCGCAAACAGCAGCAGCTGAATGACGTAAAGGGCGAGAAAAACAAAGCGCCACAAAGGGTTCCCGGCCAGAAGCGAGCCGAGAACATTCAGGGGCAACATCAGCAACTGGCCGATACGCCCCTGCTCGGTCGCCACCAGAACGGCGTGGTCGCGGACCGATACCAGCCCTTCCATCCCGACCTTCAGAAACCACACATCGTCGCGGGATAGCCGATAACCTGTGTAATAAGGTTGAAAAACGACGAGAACGAGCACGGCGACGAGCAGGAAGTTCCACGTTGCCGCGCGAAGATCCCCTTGAGGTTGCCCGTTTGTGGTATCACCGGCGGCGAATAAACTGGTCATGTGCGCTCATCTACCTTTGTCTCCATCACACGCCGTTTGCGCTACATCACGCGGGCTTCACCCCGACATGAAACGTAGATTGATATCGGACCCGTTTTACCAGAGCATGCCCCCTTAAACGGAATCATTTAATTGATAAGAATCTTCTGATCATACCCTTCCCTATCCTTTTATTTTCCATTAAAAACGCCGCGGAAGCTTGAAAAGCCGTGGACACGGCGCTTACGGCTGCGAGGAACGGCGCGCTTCAGGCTATCGGATTGCGGCGGATGGAGAAGCGCCCCGGATGCAGGCGCGTGACAGCAGCCGCAAGATATGCGCATCTTTCCCCAGGGAATCTTCGGAAAGCGGCGACGCTTCTTGAAGCGACCGCGTAAATCGGTCTACTCGTATGCAGCATGGCCGGCGTGTGCCCGGACATGAGACCGGAAGACCCTCTTGTGATGCGGACGTGGCGAAATCGGTAGACGCAGCAGACTTTAAAATTGGAGTGCCCGCGGGGAAATCCGCGGCGTAGAACCGCTCAAAGTCGGGGAAAGCTAACGGGCGGCACGCCCCAGGCCAATCCCGAGCCAAGCCCCCCGTGCGGGGAAGGTGTAGAGACTGGACGGGCGGCGCCTAAAACCCCTTGGTCATGGCGAAGGGACAGTCCAGACCACGAACGCCCGGCGCTCCGGGGCGGCGGCGAAAGCCGAAGTGGTATGAAAATCTGCTTCTCTATGAGAGTACGGGTTCGAGTCCCGTCGTCCGCACCATTTTTGTTTGCAAGCAGCCGCCACACCAACCCTGCTTGCGGGTACGGTTCGCGGTTTCACCTCTCATCCGCACCATTTCCCGCACCTCACGCCGTTCGCTGCTCTTGTGGCACGAGATGCGGTTGCGCCGCCGCGAGCGGCACCTTGCGCCCCGTCTCCTTGCCGAAGCAATGCAGGCGCGCCAGCGGCAGATGCAGCGTCACCGTCTCGTCGCCATGGCCCGCCCAGACGCCCGGCGTGCGCAGCACCACGTTCGGCGCCAGACCGGCGACGGATGCGTAGGCGAGGCTTTCCGCGCCGACCATCTCGACCGCCTCGATGCGCGCCGACAGGACAATGCCCGGCACGTCGGCCAGCTGCGCCGCAAGGGCGACGTCCTCCGGCCGGATGCCGACGACGCCCGCGCCCGCCGGCACGGCCTCCGGCAAGGCGGCGCCTGCGGCGCGCAACTGCGCGACATCGAGCAGGTTCATGCCCGGCGAGCCCATGAAACTCGCGACGAACAGCGTCTGCGGATCGGCGTAAAGATCCAGCGGCGAGCCTTGCTGTTCGATGGCGCCGGCGTTCATGACGACGAGCTTGTCCGCCAGCGTCATCGCCTCGAGCTGGTCATGGGTGACGTAAACCAGCGTCGTGCCGAGCGCGCGTTGCAACCGGCGGATCTCCACGCGCATGTGGCCGCGCAGCTTGGCGTCGAGATTCGACAGCGGCTCGTCGAACAGGAACGCCTGCGGTTTGCGCACGATGGCGCGGCCCATCGCCACGCGCTGGCGCTGGCCGCCCGACAACTGGCGCGGCTTCCTGTCGAGAAACGGTTCGATTTCGAGAATGCGCGCCGCTTCCTTAACCCGCGCATCGATCTCGGCGCGCGGCGTGCCGCGGTTCTTCAGGCCGTATTCCAGATTGCCGCGCACGGACATGTGCGGGTAGAGCGCATAGTTCTGGAACACCATGGCGATATCGCGCTCGGCCGGCTCCAGATTGTTGACCACGCGCCCGCCGATGGCGATCGTGCCGCCGGTGATGCTTTCCAGCCCCGCAATCATGCGCAACAACGTGGACTTGCCGCAGCCGGAGGGCCCGACCAGCACCACGAGTTCCCCGGCGCGAATGGAAAGATCGAGCCCCTTGATGACTTCGACGCCGCCGGGATAGGTCTTGCGGACATTCTCGATTGTGATGGTCGCCACTTTATTTCTCCGTCTCGACAAGGCCCTTGACGAACAGGCGCTGCATCAGGATGACGACGATCACCGGCGGCAACATGGCGAGCATGACGGCCGCCATGGCGAGATTCCATTGCGGCTCGGCATCCGACACCGCCACCATCCGCTTGATGCCCATGACGATGGTGTAGTAACGCGGGTCCGTCGTCACCAGTAGCGGCCACAGATATTGCACCCAGCCGTAGATGAACAGGATCACCGACAGCGCCGCGATATTGGTGCGCGACAGCGGCAGCAGGATGTCGCGGAAGAAGCGCAGCGGCCCCGCCCCGTCGACGCGCGCGGCTTCCGTCAATTCGTCCGGCAGCGTCATGAAGAACTGGCGGAACAGGAAGGTCGCGGTCGCGGAGGCGATCAGCGGCAGCGTGAGGCCGGCGTAGGAATTGAGCAGGCCGAGATCGGCGACCACCTTGAAGGTGGGCAGAATGCGCACCTCCACCGGCAGCATGAGCGTGATGAAGATCATCCAGAAAAACACCACCCGGCCGGGAAAGCGGAAGTAAATGATGGCATAGGCCGAGATGATGGAAATGGCGATCTTGCCCACCGTGATCACCACGGCCATGATCAAGGCGTTGCCGAGCATCAGCGTCAGCGGCGGCGTGCCGGCCGTCGCCATGCCGGAGCGGAACATCTCGCCGTAGTTGGCGGCAAGCTCGTTGCCCGGCAGCAACGGCATCATGTCGCTGAAGAAGGCGTTGTTGGGATGCGTCGAGGCGACGAAGGCCAGATAAACCGGCAGCGCCACGATGATGACGCCCGCGATCAGCACGAGATGCGTAAGAACGTTCAACCAGGGCCTGTTCTCGATCATCGTTTCACCTTCAATACTGCACGCGCCGTTCGACGTAGCGGAACTGGACGAAGGTGAGCGCGATCACGATCAGCATCAGGATCACGGACTGCGCGGCGGACGAGCCGATGTTGAGGCCCAGCACGCCGTCCGCGAACACCTTGTACACGAGGATGTTCGTCGCCCCCGCCGGCCCGCCGCCGGTGGTGACGTCGACGATGGCGAACGTGTCGAACATGGCGTAATTGATGTTGATGATCAGCAGGAAGAAGGTCGTCGGCGACAGCAGCGGGAAGATGATCGTCACGAAACGCTTCCACGGCCCCGCGCCGTCGATGGCCGCCGCCTCGATCAGCGACCGCGGAATCGATTGCAATCCGGCGACGAAGAACAGAAAATTATACGAAATCTGCTTCCAGCTCGCCGCCACCACCAGCATGATCATGGCATGGTCGCCGTTGATGCGGTGGTTCCAGTTGACGCCCGCGAACGAGAGCAGATAGGGCAGCAGGCCGATGGTGGGATTGAACAGGAACCACCACAGCACGCCCGCCACCACCGGCGCAACCGCATAGGGCCACACCAGCAGCGTGGTGTAGACGCCGCCCATCCTGATCAGCCGGTTGACCGCCACCGCCAGCAGCAGAGCGATCGACATCGAGCAGAAAGTGACGGCGACGGCGAATACCGCCGTGACCCACAGGGAATCGAGATAGGCCGGGTCGTCGAAAAGCCGCGTGTAGTTGGCGAACCACACGAAGGAGGTGGAAAGCCCGAACGGGTCCTCGCGCAGGAACGACGACACGATCGCCTGCCCCGCCGGCCACAGAAAGAACACCACCGTTATGGCGATCTGCGGCGCGAGCAGCGCGTAAGGCAGGATTTTGTTCGGGAAGATCGTGCGCTTGGTCTGCATGCGGGCGGGCCGATCCCATCGGAAGGCGGGAAGCCCGCGCCGGACCGGCGCGGGCTTCGCTCAGGGTGCCAAAGCTCGTGGTGCGAAAGCTCGTGGCGCCGGAAGCGCACTTACTTGTTGGCGGCCTCGAAGTCGCGCAGGATGCGGTTGCCGCCCGCAACCGCCGCGTCGAGCGCTTCCTTCGCGCTCTTCTTGCCGGCGAGCAGCGCCTCGAACTCGCTGTCGATCACGTCACGCGCCTGCGCGAGGTTGCCGAAGCGGATGCCCTTGGAGTTGACGCTCGGCTCGCCGCGCGTGATCTGGTTGATGGCGATGTCCGCGCCCGGGTTCTTCTCGTAGTAGCCCTGGGTCTTGCCCAGCTCGAAGGCGGCGTAGGTGATCGGCAGATAGCCGGTCGCCTGGTGCCATTCGGCCTGCACCTCGGGCTTCGACAGGTAGGAGAAGAACTTCGCCACGCCCTTGTACTCTTCAGCCGGGCGGCCCTGAAGCGCCCACAGCGTGGCACCGCCGATGATCGAGTTCTTCGGCTCCGCGATCACATCGTCATAGAAGGGCAGCGGCGCGAAGCCGACCTCGAAGGTCTTGGCGTTGGCGACCACGCCGGCGCGCGAGGCGGACGAATTCATGTAGATGGCGCATTCGCCCGAATAGAACTTCGGCGGCGCATCGTTGCCGCCCACCGGGCCGCCGTACTGGAAGATGCCCTCGTCCGACCACTTCTTCAGGTTCGTGAAGTGCTTGACCTGCGCGTCGCCGTTGAAGGTGAACTCCGCGCCCAGGCCGCCGAAGCCGTTCTCGAGCGTGCCGTAGGGCTTGTCGTGCAGGGCGGAGAAGTTCTCGAGCTGCACCCACGACACCCAGCCGGTGGTGAAGCCGCACTTCGCGGCGCCGGATTCCTTGATCTTCTTCGAGAAAGCCTCGACCTCGGCCCAGGTCCTGGGCGGCGTGTTGCGGTCGAGACCGGCCTTCTCGAACGCGTCCTTGTTATAATAGACGATCGGCGAGGAGGAGTTGAAAGGCAGCGACAGGATGTTGCCCTGCGTATCGGTGTAATAGCCCACCACCGGCGCGAGGAAGCTCTTCGGATCGAAGGGCTCGTCGTGATCGGCCATCAGCTTGTAGACCGGATAGACGGCGCCCTTGGCGGCCATCATCGTGCCCGTGCCGACCTCGAACACCTGCACGATCGCCGGCTGCTGCTTGGCGCGGAAAGCCGCGATGGCGGCCGTCAGCGTCTCGGGATAGCTGCCCTTGTAGACCGGAACGATCTTGTAATCTGCCTGCGTGGCGTTGAAGTTCTGCGCGATCTGCTCCAGCTTGACGCCAAGCTCGCCGCCCATCGCATGCCACCACTGGATTTCCGTCGCCGCGAGCGCGGGCGCGGTCAGCGCGAGCGAGACGGCAAGCGCCGCAACCGAGGTCATCACCTTGTTCGCCATTGTCATATCCCCCAAAGCCGGATGACCCCGCAACGCGCAGGGATGCATCGTCAATCCCACAAACACAGCACCACGCGCCCCTCGGGACGCGCGGCGCTCGATCCATTTGCTGATGCAATAGGCTGACGGGATGATGATTAGTTGACAGGGAGATGACGCTTTGACGACAGTCTCGGCGCATTGTGGAAGAAAACGTAAGCCGCCTCACGTCTGCGCGCGCCGATGCCGGGTAAGCCCGGGCGTTTCGCCCGTCCACAGGCGGAAGGCGCGCGAGAAGCTCTTTTCATTCTGAAACCCCACCAGATGCGCGATCTGTTTCAGCGGCCGGTCGCTGCGCTGCATCAGTTCGATGGCGCGTTCGCGCCGTACTTCGTCCTTGATCCGCTGGAGCGACGCGCCTTCCTCGCGCAACTGGCGGTGCAGGGTGCGGCTCGACATGTTCAGCATTGCGGCGAGTTCCTCCGCGTCCGGCAGGCCCGGCGCGGGGCTGTGGACATGGGCGCGGCCGGCCATCCGCGCCCTTAGCAGCATGCGCACGCGGTTCACCAGCAGGCGGTCGCGGCGGTATTGCAGCACGGTCAGCGTCAGCGCCTTTTGCAGCATCGTCCGTGTCGCCGCCTCGTCGCGCAAGGGCGGCAGCGCGAGATAATTGGCGTCGAAGCTGAAACCGGCTTCCGCCGCATCGAACCGCGCCACGCCCGGAAACATCGCCCGATAGGCGTCCGCGTGCGCGGGACGCGGGAACGGAAACGACAACGCGTTGAGCGGAATGCGCGAGTCGATCAACCAGCAGGCAAAGCCGTGCACCATGCGCAGCACGGACACGAGGCAGAATTCGCGCAGCGATTCCGGCACGCCTTTCCGCCCCGGCGCGCGGCGCTCGCGGATGGCAATGGTCGCCGCCCCGCCCCTCACGCTGAGCGCGAGCCGGATATCCTCGACCAGCAACCCGTGGCAACGGCACCAGCGCTTGAGCGCCACACCGAGGTCCGGCGCGGTGACGGAAGCCCGGCACAGCATGCCGTGGCTGCCCCACGGCAGGCGGCGCGAGAACCAGCCGAGCGCCTCGTCGTCCAGCTCGCGCATCGCATGGCCGGACAGCGCCTCGAACTGTTCGGCCGTGACGCGCGCGCTCTCGTCGCCCAGCAACGGCGGCGCAATCCGTGCCACCTCCAGGGCCCGGCCGAAGGGCATCCCGCGGCGTTCATAAGCCATTGATATGGCATTGACAAAGGCAATCGGCGTAATCGCCGCCGGCTTGTTTTCACGGCAATCCCTCATGGCTTCATCATTTCTCAGGATGGCGGAAATTGCAACCATTGTGGCGACAATCGGCGCGGAAGGCGGACTAGTCTTGCTCGAAACGAGCCGGCAACCGGCATGCATGCAATCGGGAGAAGCGCCATGACATCATCCCTCCTGGGCCTCGATTTCGATCTCGGCGAGGATATCGAAGCACTGCGCGAGGCGGTGCGCGCGTTCGCCGCGAAGGAGATCGCGCCCATCGCCGCCGATGTCGACGGAGACAACCTCTTTCCCGCCCCGCTGTGGCGCAAGCTCGGCGATCTCGGCCTGCACGGGCTCACCGTGAGCGAGGAATACGGCGGCACCGGCCTGGGCTATCTGGCGCATATCGTCGCCGTCGAGGAAGTCTCGCGCGCCTCGGGCGCGATCGGCCTGTCGTATGGCGCGCACTCCAACCTGTGCGTGAACCAGATCAACCGCAACGGCAACGCCGCGCAGCGTGCGCGATACCTGCCCAAGCTCGTTTCCGGCGAGCATGTCGGGGCGCTGGCCATGAGCGAGCCGGGCGCGGGCTCGGATGTGGTCGGCATGACGCTGCGCGCGGAGAGGAAAGGCGACCGCTTCGTCCTCAACGGCTCCAAGATGTGGATCACCAACGGCGGCGACGCCGACACGCTGGTGATCTACGCGAAGACCGATCCGGCGGCCGGGCCGAAGGGCATCACCGCTTTCATCGTGGAGAAGGATTTTTCGGGCTTCTCGGCCGGCGCGAAGCTCGACAAGCTGGGCATGCGCGGCTCCAACACCTACCCGTTGTTCTTCGACAATGTGGAAGTGCCGGAGGAAAACGTGCTCGGCGGCGTGGGCAACGGCGTGCGCGTGCTGATGTCGGGCCTCGACTACGAGCGGGCGGTGCTTTCCGGCGGGCCGCTCGGGCTGATGGCGGCGGCCGTCGACGCCATCGTGCCCTATCTGCACGAGCGCCGGCAGTTCGGCCAGGCCATCGGCGAATTCCAGCTCATGCAGGGCAAGGTGGCCGACATCTATACGACGTGGCAGGCGGCGCGCGCCTATGTCTACGCGCTCGGCAAGGCGTGCGACCGCGGCAATCACGCACGCACCTTGCGCAAGGACGCGGCCGGTGCAATCCTCTTCGCGGCCGAAAAGGCGACATGGCTCGCCGGCGAGGCCATCCAGACGCTCGGCGGCGTGGGCTATACGAAGGAATTTCCGGTCGAACGCCTGTGGCGCGACGCCAAGCTTTACGAGATCGGCGCCGGCACGTCGGAAATCCGGCGCATGCTGATCGGCCGCGAACTGTTCAACGAAACAGGAAACTGATCATGGCGGCCATCGACAGCAGGATCAGCCCCCGCGGCGCGGATTTTCAGGCGAACAGCGACGCCATGCAGGCGTTGGTGGACGACCTGCGCCGGCGCCTTGCGGAAGTGGCGCTCGGCGGCGGCGCGGCGGCGCGCGAAAAACATGTGGCGCGCGGCAAGCTGCTGCCGCGCGAGCGGGTGGAACTGCTGCTCGATCCCGGCACGCCCTTCCTCGAAATCTCAGCCCTCGCCGCCTTCAACGTCTACAAGGAGAAGGACGGCGGCGATTCCGCCCCTTCCGCCGGCGTCATCGCCGGCATCGGGCGCATAGCGGGGCGCGAATGCGTCATCGTCTGCAACGACGCCACCGTGAAGGGCGGCACCTATTTTCCGCTCACCGTGAAGAAACACCTGCGGGCGCAGGAGATAGCGCAGCAGAACAACCTGCCCTGCGTCTATCTGGTGGATTCGGGCGGCGCGAACCTGCCCAATCAGGATGAGGTTTTTCCCGATCGCGATCATTTCGGCCGTATCTTCTACAATCAGGCCAACATGAGCGCGGAAGGCATCGCGCAGATCGCCGTCGTCATGGGCTCCTGCACGGCGGGCGGCGCCTATGTGCCGGCGATGAGCGACGAAACCATCATCGTGAAAAATCAGGGCACGATCTTTCTCGCCGGCCCGCCGCTGGTGAAGGCCGCCACCGGCGAGGTGGTGAGCGCCGAGGCGCTCGGCGGCGGCGACGTGCATACGCGCCTGTCCGGCGTCGCGGACCATCTCGCCAACGACGACACGCATGCGCTGGCGCTGGCCCGCCGGGCGGTGGCCAACCTCAACCGCACCAAGAAAATCCCGCTCGACGTCATCGAGGCCAGACCGCCGAAATACGACACGCGCGAGATCTACGGCATCATCCCCACCGACACGCGCAAGCCCTTCGACGTGCGCGAGATCATCGCCCGCATCGTGGACGCTTCCGAGTTCGACGAGTTCAAGGCCCGTTTCGGACCGACGCTGGTGACGGGCTTCGCGCATATCGAGGGACTGCCGGTCGGCATCGTCGCCAACAACGGCATCCTGTTTTCGGAGAGCGCGGCCAAGGGCGCGCATTTCGTGGAGCTGTGCTGCCAGCGGCGCATTCCGCTCGTGTTCCTGCAAAACATCACCGGCTTCATGGTCGGCCAGAAATACGAGAACGAGGGCATCGCCCGCCATGGCGCGAAAATGGTGACGGCGGTGGCCTGCGCCAATGTGCCGAAGTTCACCGTCATCATCGGCGGCTCGTTCGGCGCCGGCAATTACGGCATGTGCGGACGCGCCTATTCACCGCGCTTCCTGTGGATGTGGCCCAACGCGCGCATCTCCGTGATGGGCGGCGAACAGGCAGCCGCCGTGCTCGCCACCGTGCGCCGCGACGGCATCGAGGCGAAGGGCGGCACCTGGAGCGCGGAGGATGAAGCCGCCTTCCGCGAGCCCATCCGACAGCAATACGAGCGCCAGGGCCATCCCTATTACGCCAGCGCGCGCCTGTGGGACGATGGCGTCATCGACCCCGCCGACACGCGCCGCGTGCTGGCGCTCGGCCTTTCCGCCAGCCTCAACGCGCCCATTCCCGAACCGCGCTTCGGCGTGTTCCGCATGTGAGGGAAGCATGAGCAACCTGCTGATCGACAGGAACGGCCCGCTCGCCACGGTGACGCTGAACCGCCCGGACGTGCGCAACGCCTTCGACGACGCGCTGATCGTGGCGCTGACGGACGCCTTCGCCACGCTTGGCCGCGACGAGGCAATCCGCGCCGTGGTGCTCGCCGCAAACGGCAAGGCGTTCTGCGCCGGGGCGGATCTCTCGTGGATGCGCCGCATGGCGGATTACACCCACGCCGAAAATCTCGCCGACGCGAGCGCGCTCGCCACCATGCTGCGCACCATCCACGAATGCCCGAAGCCGGTCGTCGCGCGCGTACAGGGCGACGTGTTCGCCGGCGGCATGGGGCTGGTCGCCGCCTGCGACATCGCCGTGGCCGCCGACACGGCCCGCTTCTGCCTGAGCGAGGTGAAGCTCGGCCTGATCCCGGCCACCATCGCGCCCTATGTCATCGCGGCGCTCGGCGCACGGGCGGCGCAGCGGTTTTTCCTCACGGCGGAAGTGTTTTCGGCGCAAACAGCCGCGGCCATCGGCTTCGTACATGACGCCGTGCATGCGGACGCGCTGGACGAGACGGTGACGCAAGTGCTGAAGCACTTCCTCGCCGCCTCGCCCGACGCGCTCGCCGCCTGCAAGCGGCTGCTGCGGGAAGTCGGCGGACGCGCCATCGACGATGTGCTCGTCGCGGACACCGCCGCCCGCATCGCGGATATCCGCGCCTCGGAGCAGGGCCGCGAGGGCGTGCAATCCTTCCTCAACAAGACGAAGCCGTCATGGCTGGCGCAATCATAGGCGGAGGATGACATGACAAGAAGAATCAAGAAAATCCTCATCGCCAACCGTGGCGAGATCGCCTGCCGCGTGGCGGCGACAGCCCGGCGCATGGCGATCCGCACCGTCGCCGTCCATTCCGACATCGACGCCCACGCGCAATTCGTCGCCGCCTGCGACGAGGCCGTGCCGCTCGGCGGCAACGCACCGAAGGACAGCTACCTGCGGGCGGAGAAAATCATCGCAGCCGCAAAAGCAACGGGCGCGGACGCCATCCACCCCGGCTACGGCTTCCTGAGCGAGAACGCGGACTTCGCCGCCGCCTGCGCGGAAGCGGGGCTCATCTTCATCGGCCCGCCGGCCGCCGCCATTTCGGCCATGGGGCTGAAGGCGGAATCGAAGCGCCTCATGGAGAAGGCCGGCGTGCCGCTGGTTCCGGGCTATCACGGCGCGGATCAGGATTTCGACCTGCTGGCGGCGGAGGCGGAGCGCATCGGCTATCCGCTGATGATCAAGGCGAGCGCCGGCGGCGGCGGCAAGGGCATGCGCATCGTCGCCTCCGCCGATGCATTCGCGGAAAACCTCGCCTCCTGCCAGCGCGAGGCCATCAACAGCTTCGGCAGCGCCGCCGTGCTGATCGAGCGCTATGTGCAGCGTCCGCGCCATGTGGAAATCCAGGTGTTCGGCGACGCGCACGGCAATTACGTCTATCTGTTCGAGCGCGACTGCTCGGTGCAGCGCCGCCACCAGAAGGTGCTGGAGGAGGCCCCGGCCCCGGGCCTGAGCGCAGCACGACGCCGGGAAATGGGCGAGGCCGCCATCGCCGCCGCGCGCGCGGTGGGTTATGTCGGCGCGGGCACGGTCGAGTTCATCGCCGAGCCCGGCTGCGACGGCGATCTCTCCTTCTATTTCATGGAGATGAATACCCGCCTTCAGGTGGAACATCCGGTGACGGAGGCGATCACCGGGCTCGATCTGGTGGAATGGCAAATCAGGATCGCGGGCGGCGAGCCGCTGCCGCTGCATCAGGACGAGTTGACCATCACCGGCCACGCCATCGAGGCGCGCATCTGCGCCGAGAACCCCGACAACGACTTCTTGCCGGCAACGGGCCGTCTCGACATTCTCCGCCTGCCGGCGCACGCGGCTTTCGCCGCCAACCCCAACGGCGCGCGCATCGACTCCGGCGTGCGCGAGGGCGACGACATCTCGCCGTTCTACGATCCGATGATCGCCAAGCTCATCGTTCACGGCGAAACGCGCGAGGAAGCGCTGGCGCGGCTCGATGCGGCGCTGGCGCAGACGCATATCGTCGGCGTCGCCACCAACGTGGCTTTTCTGCGCCGCGTGGCGGCCAGCCGCGCTTTCGCCACCGCCGATCTCGACACGGCGCTGATCGAGCGCGAGCGCGAGGCGCTGTTCGGCGTCGAGGGCCTGCCGTTCGCGACTACGGCCGCCGCCACGGTCGCGCATATCCTGCAAGCGGAACGGGCGCTGGCCGATGCCGATGCCCGCAAGGACCCCTGGTCGCACCGCGACGGCTGGCGCATCAGTGGGCCGGTGACGCGCCGGCTCGTGCTGGAACACGGCGAGGCGCGGGAAACCGTCGCCTTCACCGCCCTCGACGCGCGCAACGCGCGGCTCGACATCGCCGGAACGACGCACGATCTCGCCTTCGACAATGCCGGCGACCTCGTTCTCGACGGCCGGCCGCTGCATGTCGTCACCTACCGCACGGGTGAAATCTTCTCCGTTTTCGCCAATGCCGGCAGCGCCGTCGTTCATCTCGTCGATCCGCTGGCGCATGCGGGCGAGGCGGAGCAGGAGGCGGGCCGCCTCACCGCGCCGATGCCGGGCAAGGTCGTCGCCCTTCTGGTCGCGGCGGGCGACACGGTGGCGAAGGGCCAGCCGCTCGCGGTGATGGAGGCGATGAAGATGGAGCACACCATCAAGGCGCCCGTCGACGGCACCGTCGCGGAATTTTTCTATCAGATCGGCGATCAGTTGACGGAGGGCGTGGAACTGCTGCGCCTCGAAGCCATCCAGCAGGCGGGGTGAACCATGAGCGCGTTACCCGAAAAGGTAGGGATCGTGGAAGTCGGCCCGCGCGACGGGCTGCAAAACGAAAAACAGTTCGTGTCGACGGCGATCAAGGTGGAACTCATCGACCGCTTGCAGGCCGCGGGAATAAAGCACATCGAGACGACGAGTTTCGTGAGCCCGAAATGGGTGCCGCAAATGGCGGACAACGCCGCCGTGATGGCCAACATCACGCGCCGCGACGATGTGGTCTATTCCGTGCTGGTGCCCAACATGAAGGGGTATGAAGCGGCGTTGCCGACCGGCCCCACGGAAATCGAGGTGTTCGGTTCGGCGAGCGAAGCTTTCAGCCGGAAGAACATCAACTGTTCCATCGCGGAAAGCATCGAGCGCTTCGCGCCCGTCGTGGCGGCGGCGCGGGAGGCGGATATTCAGGTGCGCGGCGCCATCTCCTGCGCGCTGGGATGCCCATACGAGGGCGAGATCGCGCCGGACAAGGTCGCCTACGTGGCACGGCTGATGAAGGACATCGGCGTGCAGCATGTGGGCATCGCGGACACCATCGGCGTCGGCACGCCGCGCGAGGCGCGGGCGGCGGTGGAGGCGGCGCTCTCCGTCTACGACGTCGCGGACGTATCAGGGCATTTCCACGACACCTACGGACAGGCGCTCGCCAATATCCATGCCGTGCTGGCGCTCGGCATCCGCCAGTTCGACGCCTCGGTCGCCGGGCTCGGCGGCTGCCCCTATGCCAAAGGGGCCACCGGCAACGTGGCGACGGAGGATGTCGTCTACATGCTCCACGGCCTCGGCATCGAGACCGGTATCGATCTCGACGCGCTGGTGGATGCCGGCGCCTTCATCTCGGAGGCGATCGGCAGGCGCAACGGCTCGAAGGTCGCCAACGCGATTCTCGCCAGACGCGCGGGCTGATCATTTGATGAGCGCAATCGCCTCGCGGAAGGCGGGATGGTCGGCATTCTCCAGCCACTCGAAAATCACCATCTCGCCGGTCACGATTTCGATACCGTGATGCGCCAGCCGCCGCAGCGCGATCTCCTTGTTGAAGGAGGCGCGCGAGCCGATCGCATCCGCCGCCACCACGGGCCTGAAGCCGAGCCGCAGCAGCCCGAGGGCGGTTTGCAGCACGCAGACATGCGCTTCCCAGCCCGTCACCACCACTTGCCCGCGTTTCAGATCGAGGGCTTGCGGAAGGCCGGGCTCGCCGGCGGCGTCGAATGTGCGCTTGGCGATCACCTGCCCGGCCAGCGGCAGCAATTCCGGGCTCGTCGCGCCGAGTTTCTCGGGAATCTGCTCCGTGGCGATGACCGGCACGCCGACGAGCCCCGCCACACGCGCCAGACGTCCGGCAACGTCGATGGTCTGTTGCGCCCCGTCAATGACAGGGGCAAGGCGATGCTGAAAATCCACAAGCAACAGGGTCGAGTGTCGTGCAACCAGCATGGTTCCTCCCGTTCTACGATAGCGCCGACAATCGGGCGCGCCCGTTATGTGCTCCGCCTGCCCGGGCGCGAATCTCCCGGCGGAGATCCTGACGGCGCCGGGAGCGCGCGAGGGGCTTGAGCAAAAATGCGCGTCAGACAATACTGCCTCCGGACAACGCGCGAAAGTTCTGCAATCGGTTGATATATTGCCGATGAACAGCCGATACGGGATAAGACGCACGAGGCCGGCAGAAAGCGGGAACACCCTTGATAACCGCAGACTATCTTTCCAGCATCGCCCCCTGGGCGCAAGACCTGACGGCCGCCGAGCGCGAACGCGCGGCGCGCGGCAGCGTGGAGAAGCATTTCGCCAAGGGTGATTACATCTGCCACGAGGGCGGCCGCATGAACTACTGGTGCGGCGTGGCGAGCGGCATCGTCAAGGTCGGCACCATCTCGACGCACGGCAAGGCGGTCACTTTCGCGGGCGTTCCGCCGTCCGGCTGGGTCGGCGAGGGCTCGGTGCTGAAGGACGAAATCCGCCAGTACGATATCGTCGCCCTGCGCGATTCGCGCGTGGTGCTGATGCAGAAGACCACCTTCCACTGGCTGTTCGAGAACTCGGTGGGCTTCAACCGCTTTCTGGTGCGCCTGCTCAACGAGCGGCTGGGGCAATTCATTGCCACGGTGATCAGCGACCGCATGTTCGATGCCCGCGCCCGCGTGGCGCGGTCGCTCGGCTGGCTGTTCAACCCGATACTCTATCCCGGCGTCGGGCGCTTCCTCGACATCAGCCAGGAGGAACTCGCGCTGCTGTGCGGCCTGTCGCGCCAGGCCGTCAACAAGGCCCTGAAGGAACTGGAGGAAGAGGACCTGCTCACCCTGGACCGCAACGGCATCCGCGTCGTCGATCTTGCCGGCCTGTCCCGATACGGCGCATGAATGCGACAAGACATTTCGTCAAAAGCGCAGAATAAGCAACAATACCATTAAACAGAACATTCTGTCTGTCAAGCGGACGGTTGCAAAGAAAACCAATCCGCGCGATTTTGCAGCATAAGAGAGAGAAGCCGGGCGTTGCGCCACGGCCTCCGGAGGAAACGTCATCAAGCCTTTTCAAGGCTTTACAGGAGGGTTGCGCGTCATGACGACGAACGCTTCCGCACGTCTCGACACCTTTCCGAAGCTACTTGCGCACAATGCAGCCGTGCGCGGCACGCGGCCTGCCATTCGCCACAAGGACTACGGCATCTGGCAGACATGGACCTGGGCCGAGAGCCTCGAGATCGTCCGCGCCTATGCGGCGGGTCTCTCCGGCATCGGCGTGCGCCGCGGCGACGCCGTCGCCATCGTCGGCAGCAACCGGCCCAAGCTCTACTGGTCGGTCATGGCGGCGCAATGGCTGGGCGCCGTCCCCGTGCCGGTCTATGCCGACGCGGTGGCGGACGAACTCGCCTATGTGCTCGCCAACGCCGAAGTCAAATATGCCGCCGTGCAGGATCAGGAGCAGGTCGACAAGCTGCTGTCGGTCTCGGACCGTCTGCCGCACCTGGCGC
This sequence comes from Pseudochelatococcus sp., assembly GCF_050946405.1. Classification (NCBI taxonomy): domain Bacteria; kingdom Pseudomonadati; phylum Pseudomonadota; class Alphaproteobacteria; order Hyphomicrobiales; family Chelatococcaceae; genus Pseudochelatococcus; species Pseudochelatococcus sp. The sequence goes on along the minus strand of NZ_JBMNUS010000002.1, from coordinate 84,965 downwards.
ATCTTTTCTACGACGAGCCGCGCGGCCTGCGCGAATACGACCACGAGAAGCTGCACGCCATCGACGAAATCATCAGCATCGGCCGCGACGCGCTCACCGAGAACGCGGTGCGCGAGCGCATCGACGCCAGTCTCGAACGCGGCTCGGGCGACGACGTCTCGATCATTCTCTACACCTCCGGCACCACGGGCCGCTCCAAGGGCGTGGTGCTGACGGCGAAGGGCTGCATCGACGCCGCCACCGACACGGTGAAGTTCGACAGGCTCACCGACCGCGACGAGGTGCTGGCCTACCTGCCGCTGGCCTGGGTGGGCGATCACTATCTCAACTATGCGCAGGGGCTGGTGGCGGGCTTCTGCATGGCCTGCCCGGAATCGCCGGAAACGGCGGAGCAGGATCTGCGCGAGATCGGCCCCACCTTCTACTTCGCGCCGCCGCGCGTGTTCGAGTCGCTGCTGACCCGCGTCATGATCCGCATGGAAGATGCGGGGCCGACGAAGCGCAAGCTGTTCCACTATTTCATCGGCGTGGCGAAGAAATACGGCGAGAAGCTGCTCAACGGCGAATCCGTGCCGCTCGCCGGGCGCCTGCTCTACGGGCTCGGCAGTATCCTCATCTACGAGCCGCTCAAGAACGTGCTCGGCTTCACCCGCATCCGCGTCGCCTACACGGCGGGCGAGGCGATCGGGCCGGACCTGTTCTCCTTCTACCGCTCGCTGGGGATGAACCTGAAGCAGCTCTACGGCCAGACGGAAGCCTTCCTCTACGTCACCGCCCAGCCCGACGGCCAGATCCGCGCCGACACCGTCGGCCCGCCCACGCCCAACGTCGAGATCCGCATCGCGGAGAGCGGCGAGGTTCAGTTCCGCTCGCCGGGCCAGTTCCGCGAATATTACAAGGACCCGGAAAAGACCGCCGAGACGCTGACGGAAGACGGTTTCGTCAAGACGGGCGACGCCGGCTTCTTCGAGCCCAACGGGCACCTGCGGATCATCGACCGGGCGAAGGATGTCGGGAAGCTGTCGCAAGGCGCGCTGTTCCCGCCCAAATACGTCGAGAACAAGCTGAAGTTCTTCCACAACATCAAGGAGGTGGTGGCCTTCGGCGACAGCCGCGATTTCGTCACCTGCTTCCTCAACATCGATCTCACTGCCGTGGGCAACTGGGCGGAGCGCAACAACGTCTCCTACGCCTCCTATCAGGAGCTCGCCGGCCATCCGCGCGTCTACGACATGTTGCAGAAGAACATCGAGGAGGTGAACCGGGCGCTGGCGCAGGAGCCGATGATGGCGGGCGCGCAGGTGCATCGCTTCCTCATCCTGCACAAAGAACTCGACGCCGACGACGGCGAACTGACCCGCACGCAGAAGGTGCGCCGCTCCTTCATCGCCGATCGCTACAAGCCGCTCATCGACGCGCTCTACTCCGGCAAGACGGAAGAGGACATCACCACCGAAGTGACCTTCGAGGACGGCCGCAAGGGCTCCATCTCGGCGCGCGTGAAGATCCGCGACGTGGCGGTGGTCCCGGCCGCCCCGGCGAAGAAGGCGGCATGAGGGGGCAAGCATGAGAACGCCAGACATCACGGGAGCGCCGCATATGGGAACGCCGAACTCCGGCAGCACGGGAGGCGCGACGGGCGCGCTGCACAAGGGCGACCTCCTGCTCAGCGTCGAAAACGTCTCGCTGCGCTTCGGCGGCGTCAAGGCCATCACGGATGTCTCCTTCGACATCCGCAAGGGCGAGATCCGCGCCATCATCGGGCCGAACGGCGCGGGCAAGACCTCGATGCTCAACGTCATCAACGGCTTCTACAATCCGCAGGAAGGGCGCATCACCTTCCGCGGCGAGACGCGCGCCCGCATGCGGCCGAGCGTGGCGGCGGCGCAGGGCATCGCCCGCACCTTTCAGAACGTGGCGCTGTTCAAGGGCATGTCGACGCTCGACAACATCATGACAGGGCGCACGCTGAAGATGCATCGCGGCTTCTTCTGGCAGGTGCTGCGCCACGGCCCCGCCTTGCGCGAGGAAATCGAGCACCGCAAGTTCGTCGAGGAAATCATCGACTTCCTCGAAATCGAGGCCATCCGCAAGACGCCGGTCGGCCGCCTGCCCTACGGCCTGCAAAAGCGCGTGGAACTCGGCCGCGCGCTCGCCATGGAGCCGGAGCTGCTGCTGCTCGACGAGCCCATGGCCGGCATGAACCTGGAGGAGAAGGAGGACATGTGCCGCTTCATCCTCGACGTCAACAACCAGTTCGGCACCACCATCGCGCTGATCGAGCACGACATCGGCGTCGTCATGGACCTCTCCGACCGCATCGTGGTGCTGGAATACGGCCGCAAGATCGCCGACGGCACGCCGGACGTGGTGAAGAGCGATCAGAAGGTCATCGACGCCTATCTCGGCGTGGCGCATTGAGGAGGAAGCCATGGAAATCCTGTACAATATCTTCCTCGATCCCTTCGTGCAGATGGCCGGCGCACCGGACCTGCTCGTCCAGACGCTGTGGGAGGGGCTCGTCTCCGGCGTGCTCTACGCGCTGATCGCGCTCGGCTTCGTGCTGATCTTCAAGGCGTCGGGCGTGTTCAACTTCGCGCAGGGCATCATGGTGGTGTTCGCGGCCCTCACCCTGGTGGGCCTGTTCGAGATCGGCGTGCCGGCGCTGATCGCCCTCGTGCTCACCGTGGCCATCATGTACGGGCTCGCGGTCGGCGTGGAACGGGTGATGCTGCGCCCGCTCGTCAACCAGCCCGACATCATCCTGTTCATGGCCACCTTCGGCCTGACGTATTTCCTCATCGGCCTCGGCGAGCTGGTGTTCGGAGGCAATCCCAAGTCCATGATCACGCAGGAGCTTTACCTGCCCACGGGCTCCGTCGACTTCGATATCCTCGGCGGCTTCGTCTCGTTGCAGAAGCTCGACATCGCCGCGGCGCTGATCGCCTCGATCATGGTGGCGGGGCTTGCCGTCTTCTTCCAGAAGACGCGCATCGGACGCGCCCTGCGCGCGGTGGCGGACAGCCACAAGGCCGCGCTGTCGGTGGGCATCTCGCTCAACCAGATCTGGGTGATCGTGTGGTTCACGGCGGGCGTGGTGGCGCTGACCACCGGCATCATGTGGGGCGCGCGCTCGGACGTGTCCTTCGCGCTCCAGATCGTCGGGCTCAAGGCGCTGCCGGTGCTGATTCTGGGCGGGTTCACCTCGGTGCCAGGCGCCATCGTCGGCGGGCTCATCATCGGCATCGGCGAGAAGCTCGGCGAATTCTACTGGGGGCCGCTGGTGGGCGGCGGCATCGAGAGCTGGCTCGCCTATTTCATCGCCCTCGTCTTTCTGCTGTTCCGGCCGCAGGGCCTGTTCGGCGACAAGATCATCGAACGCATCTGAGGAGGATCGGACATGTTTTACCGTGAGGCCGGTCAGTTCAAGACCAATTACGCCGACGACATGGCGATCTTCCCGATCCTTCAGGACAAGATCGGCGTGGCGATCATCCTCGCCGCCGCCTTCGTGGCCGTGCCGCTCCTGGGGGGCAGCTTCTTCATCAACGCGGTGATGATCCCGTTTCTTGTCTATGCGCTCGCCGCGATCGGGCTCAACCTGCTCACCGGCTATACCGGGCTGCTGTCGCTCGGCACCGCCGGATTCATGGGCGTCGGCGCTTTCGCCTGCTACAAGCTCACCACCGCCTTTCCGGGCGTGAACATCATCGTCTGGGTGCTGGCGTCGGGCTTCTTCTCGGCTCTGGTGGGCGTGTTCTTCGGCCTGCCCAGCCTGCGCATCAAGGGCTTCTACCTCGCGGTGACGACGCTCGCGGCGCAGTTCTTCCTGCAATGGTGCTTCGTGCGCATCCCGTGGCTGACCAACAACAACATCTCGGGCGCGATCGAGGTGCCCACGCGCACGTTGTTCGGCGTCGCCATCACCGGCCCCAACGCCGCCCCCGAGGTGCGCTACCTCGTCGTGCTGTCGGTCGTGGCGCTGCTGACGCTCGCGGCCGCCCATCTGGTGCACGGACGCATCGGGCGCATGTGGATGGCGGTGCGCGACATGGACATCGCGGCCGAACTCATGGGCATCAAGCTGCTGCCGACGAAGCTGCTCGCCTTCGCCGTCTCGTCCTTCTACGCCGGCGTGGCGGGGTCGCTGATGGTGTTCCTCTATCTCGGCTCGGCGGAGCCGGACGTGTTCTCCATCCACCTGTCGTTCCTGATCCTGTTCATGGTCATCATCGGCGGGCTGGGCAGCCTCATCGGCTCGTTCATGGGCGCGGCCTTCATCTTCATCCTGCCGATCATCCTGCGCTACCTGCCCGAAAGCCTCGGCATCGCGGTGAGCGCGGCGACCATCGAGCACCTCAACCACATGATCATCGGCGCGCTCATCATCGCGTTCCTGATCGTGGAACCGCACGGCCTCGCCCGCCTTTGGCAGACGGCCAAGCAGAAACTGAGAACGTGGCCGTTCCCCTACTGAGAACGCGCCATCCAACGAAGCCGCAAGAGCTTCACCCAAGGGAGAGAGAAATGTCCAACAAAAGCAAGCTACTGACGCTTTCCGCCATTCTCGCCGCATCGACGGCGCTCGCGGCCCTCGCGCCGGCGCCGGTGCACGCGCAGGAAGAGATCTACGTGCCGCTGTTCACCTACCGCACCGGGCCGTTCTCGGGCTCGGGCATCCCGATCGCCAACGGCATGCACGACTACCTGGCGCTTCTCAACGAGCGCGACGGCGGCATCGGCGGCATCAAGCTGCGCCTTGAGGAATGCGAGACGGGCTACGACGCCAAGAAGGGCGTGGAATGCTACGAGGCCGTGAAGGGCAAGAAGCCCGTCATGGTCAACCCGTGGTCGACAGGCACGACGCTCTCGCTCATTCCCAAGGCCGGCGTCGACAAGGTGCCGGTGCTGTCCATGGCCTACGGCCTTTCCGCCTCCGCCGACGGCGAGAGGTTTCCGTGGATCTTCAACCCGCCGAACACCTACTGGGACGGCATTTCGATGATCCTCTCCTATATCGGCCAGCAGGAGGGCGGGCTCGCGAAGCTCAAGGGCAAGAAGATCGGCTACATCTATCTCGACGCCGGCTTCGGCAAGGAACCCATTCCGCTGCTCGAATCCCTGTCGAAGGAAATCGGCTTCGACCTCAAGCTCTATCCGGTGCCGGCCGACAACATCCAGAACCAGTCCTCGCAATGGCTCAGCGTGCGCCGCGACCGGCCGGACTACATGGTGCTGTTCGGCTGGGGCGCGCTCAATCCGACCGCGGTCAAGGAAGCGATCAAGATCAACTATCCGATGAACAGGTTCGTCTCGATCTGGTGGCCGGGCGACGATGACGTGCGCTCCGCCGGCCCCGGCGCCAAGGGCTTCAGGACCCTCAACTGGCACGGCGTCGGCGCCGGCTTCCCCGCGCTGGAGGACATCAAGAAGCATCTCGTGGACGCGGGCAAGAGCAAGACCGACAAGGCCAAGGTCGGCGAGGTGCTCTACAACCGCGGCGTCTACAACGCGCTGCTGATCGCGGAAGGCATCGCCAACGCGCAGAAGATCACCGGCAAGACGGCCGTCACCGGCGAGGACGTGCGCCGCGGGCTCGAATCCATCGACATCACGCCCGAGCGCCTGAAGGAACTGGGCCTCGAAGGATTCACCGAGCCGCTGAAGCTCACCTGCAAGGACCACAACGGCCACAAGGCCACCTTCCTCCAGGAGTGGGACGGCGAGAAATGGGTGCGCGCCACCGATCTCGTCGAGCCGCTGCACGACCGCGTGAAGCCGCTGCTTCAGGCGGCCGCGAAGGAATACGCCGAGAAGAACACCGGCTGGCCGACGCGCACCGAGCCCTGCGACCAGCCCGCCTGACCTTTCCCTGCAAGAAATCCCTCTCCCCGCGCGGGAGAGGGACGGAGGGTTTTCGAATGAGCCTCAATCCCGCACCCATCGCGACGCCGGAAGCGGCGGCCGACACCATCCTGTCGGTGAACAACATCGAGGTCATCTACGACCACGTCATCCTCGTGCTCAAGGGCGTGTCGCTGACCGTGCCGAAGGGCGGCATCGTGGCGCTGCTCGGCGCCAACGGCGCGGGCAAGACGACGACGCTCAAGGCCGTCTCAAACCTGCTGCATGCGGAACGCGGCGAAGTCACCAAGGGCAACATCGCCTTCAAGGGCGAGCGCGTCGACCGCCTGTCGCCCAACGAGCTGGTGCGGCGCGGCTGCATCCAGGTGATGGAGGGCCGCCATTGCTTCGGCCACCTCAACATCGAGGAAAACCTGCTCACCGGCGCCTTCACCCGCCGCGACGGCTGGGGCGCGGTCAAGCGCGACCTCGAAAAGGTCTACGACTACTTCCCCCGCCTGCGCCAGCGCAAGAACTCGCAGGCCGGCTACACCTCTGGCGGCGAGCAGCAGATGTGCGCCATCGGCCGCGCCATGATGTCGAAGCCCTCCATGATCCTGCTCGACGAGCCGTCCATGGGCCTCGCGCCGCAGGTGGTGGAGGAAATCTTCGAGATCGTGCGCGAGCTCAACACGAAGGAGGGCGTCTCCTTCCTGCTTGCCGAGCAGAACACCAACATCGCGCTGCGCTACGCCACCTATGGCTACATCATGGAGACGGGCCGCATCGTCATGGACGGCGAGGCGGCGGCGCTGCGCGAGAACGAGGACGTGAAGGAATTTTATCTGGGCGTCGGCGGCGCGGACCGGAAATCCTTCCGCGAGGTGAAAAGTTACAAGCGCCGCAAGCGCTGGCTGTCCTGACGGATCGGCCGCCGGCGCTGCAAGCCCCCACAGTTCCCGAAATTCCAAAAATGCGGAGAAACGGCATGACCGCCTTCAACCACCAGATCGAGACCCGCGATCCTGCCGAGCGGGAAGCCGATCTTTTCGCCGCGCTTCCGGCCGTGCTCGACGCGGCGCGGGAGCTTCCCGCCTGGGCCGAGCGCCTTGCGGAAATCGACCCCGCTGCCGTCCGCGACCGGGCCGCGCTCGCCCGCCTGCCGGTGCTGCGCAAATCGGACCTGCCTTCGCTGCATGCGGCCCAGTTGCCCTTCGGCGGGCTGCTGGCGCCGCCCTCGCCCGTCTACTCGCGCCTGTTCGCCTCGCCCGGCCCCATCTTCGAGCCCGAGGTGAACGGCCGCGACGCCTGGCGGTCTGCCCGCGCGCTCTATGCCGCCGGGTTCCGCGAGGGCGAGATCGTGCTCAACACCTTCTCCTATCATCTCACGCCCGGCGGCTTCATTTTCGATTCCGGCGCCCATGCCCTCGACTGCCCGGTGATCCCGGCCGGGCCGGGCAACACCGAGACGCAACTCCAGATCATCGCCGCCTATCGGCCCGCCGGCTATACCGGCACGCCGGACTTCCTGAAGATCCTCCTCGACACCGCCCGCGACAGGGGCGCGGACGTCTCATCGATCAGGAAGGCGGTGGTCTCCGGCGCGGCCTTCCCGCCCTCGCTGCAAAAGGAGATCGCGGAGCGCGGCGTCGAAGCCTATCAGGCTTATGCCACCGCCGAGATCGGCGTCATCGCCTATGAGTCCTCCGCCCGCGAGGGGCTCATCGTCAACGAAGGGCTCATCGTCGAAATCGTGCGTCCCGGCACCGGCGATCCGGTGGCGGAGGGCGAGATCGGCGAGGTGGTGGTGACGGCGCTCGATCCGCTGCACCCGATCATCCGGCTGGCGGTGGGCGACCTCTCCGCCATCCTGCCGGGCGCCAGCCCCTGCGGGCGCACGAACCAGCGCATCCGCGGCTGGCTGGGCCGCGCGGACCAGACGACGAAGGTCAAGGGCATGTTCGTGCGCCCCGAGCAGATCGCCGAAATCGGCCGCGCCCACCCCGGCATCGGCAAGCTGCGCCTCGTCGTCTCCCGCGCCGGCGAGGCCGACCACATGACGCTGCACGCAGAAACGCCCGTCACCGATCCCGCCGAGGCCAAGGCGCTGATCGGCGCGCTGACCGCGACCCTGCAAGACATCACCAAGGTGCGCGGCACGGTCGAGATCGCCGCGCCGGGCGAATTGCCCAACGACGGCAAGGTCATCGCCGACGAACGCGACTATAAATAAGCAGGAAGGCAGACAGAAGCCGGGGCGCTTCCGTTTCAAGCGGAAGTGCCCCGGCCTGCATCGGATCAGATCGCGCCGGCCTCGCGCAGCGCCGCGATGCGGGCGTCGTCGAAGCCCCAGCCGGCCAGCACGGGGGCGGCATCCTCCGCCGGCGCTTGCGGCGGCGAGGCCACCGCGCCGGGCGTGCGGCCGAAGCGCGGCGCGGGGGCGGGCTGCGTCACGCCCGCCACCTCCACGTAGGTGCCGCGCGCCGCGTAATGCGGATGCGCCTGCGCCTCCTCCCAATCGAGCACCGGCGCCACGCAGGCGTCGGTGCCGTCATAAATGGCAGCCCATTCGTCGCGGGTCTTCCGGCGTATGCGTGCGGCGATCCTGTCGCGATAGACGGGCCACAGCGCCTCGTTGTGCTGATCGGCGAAGTCGTCGAACGGCAGTTCCGCCAGTTCCAGAAACAGCCGGTAGAACTGCGGCTCGATGGCGCCGACAGAGAGCCATTTGCCGTCGGCGCATTCGTAGACGCCGTAGTAGTGCGCCCCGCCGTCGAGCTGGTTCTCGCCGCGCCTTTTGTTCCACAGGCCGGCGGCGCGCATGCCGATGATCATGGCGGAGAGCGTCGCCACGCCGTCGACCATCGCCGCGTCCACCACCTGCCCCTTGCCCGATCCGCGCGCCTCAAGCACCGCGCTGACGATGCCGAGCGCCAGAAACGCGCCGCCGCCGCCGAGATCCGCGACGAGGTTGAGCGGAATGGCGGGCGGCCCGCCCTTCGTGCCGATGGCGTTGAGCGCACCGGTGAGCGCCAGATAGTTGATGTCGTGGCCCGCCGTCTTCGCCAGCGGCCCCGTCTGCCCCCAGCCGGTCATGCGGCCGTAGACGAGACGCGGGTTTCTGGCCAGCGCGACATCCGGCCCCAGCCCGAGCCGCTCCATCACGCCCGGCCGGAAACCCTCGATGAGCGCATCCGCGGCGCCGATGAGGTCGAGCACGGCCGCCTTGCCCGCCTCCGACTTGGCGTCGATGGCGACGGAGGGACGGCCGCGCGCCAGCAGATCGTGCGGCCCGTTCAGAAACGGCAGCGCCGGGCGCGCGTTCTTCGGGTGAATGCGCAGCACCTCCGCGCCCAGATCGGCGAGCAACATCGCGGCGAACGGCCCCGGCCCGAGGCCGACCATCTCCACGATGCGCACGCCGGCAAGCGGCCCGCGCGAAACGGGTTCCGTCATATCGGTCTCCTCACAGATCGCGGGCGATGACGATACGCTGCACGTCGCTGGTGCCCTCGTAGATCTGGCACACGCGCACGTCACGGTAAATACGCTCGACGGGGAAATCGGCCAGATAGCCGTAACCGCCGTGGATCTGGATGGCGTCCGAGCACACCCGCTCCGCCATTTCGGAAGCGAAGAGCTTGGCCATGCTCGCCTGCTTCAGGCACGGCAGGCCCGCTTCCTTCAGCGCGGCGGCGGAAAGCACCAGCCCGCGCGCCGCCTCGATCTGCGTCGCCATGTCGGCAAGGCGGAAGGCGACCGCCTGATGCTCGACGATCGGCTTGCCGAACGTCACCCGATCGCGCGCATAATCGCGCGCCGCCTCGAAAGCGGCGCGGGCCATGCCGACCGACTGCGCCGCGATGCCGATGCGCCCGCCCTCCAGATTGGACAGCGCGATGGCGTAGCCCTGCCCTTCCCTGCCGAGCAGCAGGCTCTCGTGGATGCGCATATCGTTGAAGGCGAGCTGGCAGGTGTCGGACAGGTGCAGGCCGAGCTTGTGCTCGACGCGCACCACCTCGTAACCGGGCGTGTCGGTGGGCACGATGAAGGCGCTGATGCCCTTCTTGCCCGCCGCCGGATCGGTCACCGCGAACACGATGATGACCTTGCCCGTCTTGCCCGAGGTGATGAACTGCTTGGCGCCGTTGATGACGTAGTGATCGCCGTCCTTCACCGCGCGCGTTTTCAGGGCGCTGGCGTCGGAGCCCGCCTGCGGCTCGGTGAGGGCGAAGCCGCCGATGGCCTCGCCGCTCGCCAGCGACGGCAGGAAGCGCTGCTTCTGCTCCTCGGTGCCGTAACGGTAGATCGGCATGTAGCCCACCGACGAGTGCACGCTCATGATGGTGGAAATCGCCCCGCAGCCGGCGGCGATCTCCTCGATGGCGAGCGCGTAGGCGACCTGCCCGGCGGCCGAACCGCCGTATTCCTCCGGCAGCAGCATGCCGAGGAAGCCGAGCTCGCCGAGTTCCCGCATGGCCTCGCGCGGGTATTCGCTCGTGCGGTCCCATTCCTCCGCGAAGGGCTTCAGCCGCTCCTGCGCGAACTGGCGCGCGGCCTCCTGAATGGCGGCCTGATCTTCCGTCAGGATCATGGTTTCTTCCTCCCTCTCACGTTTTTCAGTTCAGCCGCTCGACCGCGATGGCCGTGGCCTCGCCGCCGCCGATGCACAGCGAGGCGACGCCGCGCTTCAGGCCGTGGGTTTTCAGCGCCGCGAGCAGCGTCACGATCACCCGCGCGCCGGATGCGCCGATGGGGTGGCCGAGCGCGCACGCGCCGCCGTGGACGTTGACCGTCGCGGCATCGAGGCCCAGATCGTGGATCGCCGCCATGGCGACGACCGCGAACGCCTCGTTGATCTCGTAAAGGTCGACGTCGTTCTTCGTCCAGCCGGTGCGCTCGAACAGTTTCCGGATCGCGCCGATAGGCGCGGTCGGGAACAGGTTCGGCGCATGCGCGTGGGTGCTGTGGCCGCGGATCGCCGCCAGCGGCGTAAGCCCGCGCTTCTGGGCCTCCGACAGGCGCAGCAGCACCAGCGCCGCCGCGCCGTCCGAGATCGACGAGGAATTGGCCGCCGTCACCGTGCCGCCCTCGCGGAAGGCGGGGCGCAGCGTCGGGATCTTGTCGAATTTCGCCTTCGGCGGCTGCTCGTCGTCGGATACGACGCGCTCCGCCTTGCCGGCCTTGACCGTCACCGGCGCGATCTCGTCGCGGAACAGGCCGTCGGTGATCGCCTTCTGCGCCTTCGTCAGCGAGCCGATGGCGTATTCGTCCTGCGCCTCGCGGGTGAACTGGTAGCTTTCCGCGCAATCCTCGGCGAAGGTGCCCATCAGGCGGCCCTTGTCGTAGGCATCCTCAAGGCCGTCGAGGAACATGTGGTCGAGCACCCGTCCGTGGCCCATGCGGTAGCCGGCCCGCGCCCGGTCGAGCAGATAGGGGGCGTTGCTCATGCTTTCCATGCCGCCCGCCACCGCGACCGTGGCGCTGCCGGCGAGGATGAGGTCATGGGCGAGCATGGCGGCCTTCATGCCCGAGCCGCACATCTTGTTGACGGTGGTCGCGCCCGTCGACAGCGGCAGGCCGGCGCCGAGCGTCGCCTGGCGCGCGGGGGCCTGCCCCTGCCCCGCCGGCAACACACAGCCGAACACGACTTCCTCAACCTGTTCGCCGGCGACACCGGCGCGCGCCAGCGCGGCGCGGATGGCGTCGGCACCGAGCTGCGCGGCGGCGACATCCTTGAAATCGCCCTGGAAACCGCCCATCGGCGTGCGGGCGTAGCCGGCGATAACGATCGGGTCCTGTGCACTCATGACTGTTCCTCCCTCGCAGTAGCGTATGATTTCGGCGTCCGTTTACCTGAGCACCAGCTTATTTCGGCGCCATCCGCAGCGCGCCGTCGAGGCGGATGACCTCGCCGTTGAGATAGGTGTTTTCCACGATATGCTGCACCAGCGCCGCGTATTCCGGCGGCTTGCCGAGCCGCGCCGGAAAGGGCACCGTCGCGTTGAGCGAGGCGCGCACTTCCTCCGTCATCGCGGCCATCATCGGCGTCTCGAAGATGCCGGGGGCGATGGTGACGACGCGGATGCCGAAGCGGGCGAGTTCGCGCGCCACCGGCAGCGTGAGGCCCGCCACGCCCGCCTTGGAGGCGGCATAGGCCGCCTGCCCGATCTGCCCGTCGAAGGCGGCCACGGAAGCGGTGTTGACGATCACGCCGCGCTCACCGTCCTCGCCCGGCTCGTTGCGGGAGATGGCCTCCGCCGCGAGCCGCAGCACGTTGAAGGTGCCGACCAGATTGATGTTGATGACACGGGCGAAGCTTTCAAGCGCATGCGGCCCGGCCCGGCCGATGACGCGCTCGCCCGGCGCGACGCCGGCGCAATTGACCAGCCCGTCGAGCCGGCCGAAGGCCTCGACCGCCACCTGCACCGCCGCCTGCGCCTGAGCGGCGTCGGTGACATCGGTGGCGATGAAGCGGGCCGCCTCGCCCAGTTCCCGCGCCTTCGCCTCGCCGGCCTCGCGGCCGATGTCGGCGAGCACCACCTTCCCGCCCAGCGCGACGAGATGGCCCGCCACCGTCGCGCCCAGGCCCGACGCGCCGCCGGTGATGAGAAAGACTTTTTCCGCGATCTGCATGTCGTCCGTTCCTTGTCCTTACGCGCCCTGCGCTTCCCTGGCCTTGGCGATCTCCTGATTGCGCAGGATGAAGCGTTGCAGCTTGCCGCTCGGCGTTTTCGGCAGTTCGGCCACGAACTCGATCTCGCGCGGGTAGGAATGCAGCGACAGGCGCTTGCGCACATACTGGCGCAGTTCCTCGGCCAGTTCGTCCGAGGGCGCATATTTATCCGACAGCACCACGAACGCCTTGACGATCTCGGTGCGCTCGGGATCGGGCTTGCCGACGACGGCCGTCTCAACCACCGCCGGATGCTCGATGAGCGCGCTTTCCACGTCGAAGGGGCCGATGCGGTAGCCCGACGAGGTGATCACGTCGTCAGAGCGGCCGACGAAGGCGACGCTGCCGTCTTCCGCCATCTCCATCACGTCGCCGGTGAGGTAATAGCCGCCGGTGATGGCCGGCGTCGGCTGGTTGAGATAGCCGGTGAACCATAGTAGCGGCGAGCGCGCGATGTCGATGGCGAGCACGCCCGGCGTTTGCGGCGGCAGTTCCTTCCGGTTCTCGTCGAGGATCGCCACGCGGTAGCCGGGCAGCGGCACGCCGGCCGAACCCTGATGCACCGTATGCTTGAGGCGATGATGGTTGCATACTACCATGCCGAGTTCCGTCTGGCCGTAATGGTCGTAGATCGGCGCATCGAGATGCTCGGCGAACCAGCGGATCACTTCGGGATTGAGCGGCTCGCCGGCGCTGCTCACGCGCCGCAACTGCCCCTTGACGATCGCGGCCTCCTCGGGACCGGCGGCGATCAGCAGACGGTAGGCGGTGGGCGAGCCCGCAAGGCTGGTGACGCCGTACTTCTTGATGATGCGGTAGGTGTCCTTCACCGTGAAGCCGCCGTCGTAGAACATCGTGGCGTGGCCGAGCAGCAGCGGCCCGGTGACGGCGTAGTAAAGGCCGTAGGCCCAGCCGGGATCGGCGATGTTCCAGAAAACGTCGTCCGGGCGCAGATCGACGGATTCACGCATGTAGGCGGCGAAGCTCAGCAGCGCGTTGAGCGGCACCGGCACGCCCTTGGGCAGGCCCGTCGTGCCCGATGTCGACATCAGCAGGAAGAGGTCGCCGCCCCGGCGCAGCACCGGCTCGAAGGTGTCGGACTGCCGGTCGAGTTCCGCCGCGAGGTCGATGTCGCCCTCGGGCAGCGGCGCATCGGCGGGCACGCGCGCGATCCTGAATGTCAACCCCTCCACCTCGTCGAGCTTGGCGCGGTTCGCGGTGTCGGTGACGATGAGCTTCGCGCCGCTGGTGCGCAGGCGGTGCTCGATGGCCTTGGGACCGAAGGCGGTGAACAGCGGCTGGTAGACCGCCCCCGCCCGCCACGTTCCCAGAATGGTGATCAGGAGATCGGGCGTGCGCGGCAGCAGGCCCGCCACCACATCGCCCGCGCCGATGCCGTGCGCGGTGAGGAAATGGGCGAAACGCGCCGAAAGCCGCTGCAATTCGGCGAAGGTATATTGCGCCGAGCGGCCGTCCTGGCTTTCCCAGTAAAAGGCGACGCGGCCCGTATCCGCCCAGCGGTCGATGGTCTCGACGCAGGCGTTGACGCCGTCCGCCAGATTGCCCGCGAGCGTCGCCGCAGCCGCGTCCGGATCGAAAGCCGCATAAGCCTGGGCGTAATCGCGCTCGAACGTGTCGGTTTGATGCACCACGATAAACCTCCCACAAGTCCGTGATTGTTTGTCGACATGCGCCGGAAGGCCGTTCCGGGACTGGCCGGGGCTCCCCTATGGCCGGGGCTGCCCGTGGCCAAGATTACCCATAACCAAGATTACCCATAGCCAGGATTACCCGTGGCGATGAACAGCAATTGGTCGCACGTAAAACTTCTCTTTGCCCATTGTGCTATCGCGCAACGATGTGGCATTCAATGACGGAACTTGCAGGAATGATATGAGCGATTTTGCCATAAAATCTCCGGCCGCCGACCCACGGCCCGCCCTCCAGACGGGAGCCCGCCCGGAGCGGCGGATGATCACCCTCGGCTTCGTGCAGGAGGCGCTGGAGCCGATGCGCGAGCGCGGGCTCGATGTCCTGCCGGTGCTGCGGATGGCGGGCATCACGCCGAGCGAGCTTGCCCGGCCGCAGGGGTATGTCACGGCGGATCAGTACGGCGCCCTGTGGCTCGGCATCGCCGACGCCCTGCGGGACGAATATTTCGGCTTCGGCGCGCGCGCCATGCGGCCGGGCAGCTTCACCATGATCGGCCGCGCGGTGCGCGACAGTCCCGATCTGGAGCGGGCGCTGCGGCGGACGCTGCGGTTCCTGACGCTGATCATCGACGAGCCGCGCGGCGTGCTCACGGTGGAAGACGGCCTCGCCATCATCACCCTGCACGAGACGTCGCCGGCGCGTTCGGCCTTCGCCTACCGCGCCTACTGGATCGTGCTACATGGCCTTGCCTGCTGGCTGGTGGGGCGGCGGCTGCCGCTGCGGCGCGTGGATTTTCGCGGGCCGGAGCCGCAAAGCGGCAGCGACTATCGCCTGTTCTTCGGCGCGCCCGTCACCTTCGATTGCGCGCGTAGCGTGCTTGCCTTCGACGCGCGTTTCCTGCGTCTGCCGGTCAACCGCACGGAAGCGGCGCTGAAGGAGTTCCTGCGCCGCGCGCCCGCCAACATCCTCATCCGCTACCGCTACGATTCCGGCCTCAACGCCGATGTGCGGGCGCGACTCAACGGCATGCCGCCGGCGCTGTGGCCCGACTTCGAGGGCATGGCGAAAATCCTGCGCGTGCCGCCCTCCACCCTGCGCCGCAAGCTGCGGCGGGAGGGCGAGGGCTATGCCGAGATCAAGGACGAACTCCGCCGCGAGCTGGCGTTCACGGCGCTTGCGTCAACCGACAGACGCATCGGCGACATCGCCGCCGATCTCGGTTTCGCCGAGCCCAGCGCCTTTCACCGCGCCTTTCGCAAATGGACGGAGCTGACGCCCGACGCCTACCGCCGGCAGAAACGAGCGGATGGCCAGCCTTCATTCTGACGCGGGCAGGAACAGCGCCTTCGCCCGGCGCACCTCGTCGGCGATGAAATCGGCGGTGACGCGGATGCGCGCCAGATCGCGCATGTCGCTGTGCACCAGCAGCCAGAAGCTGCGCGTCAGTTCCACACCGGGCAGCACGCGCGCCAGCCGCGCGTCGCCCGCCACGAGAAAACACGGCAGCACGCACAGGCCCGCGCCCGCCACCGTCGCCTGATACTGCGCGATGAGGTTCGAACTCTTGATGCGCGGCACGATGCCGCGCGCCACCGACGACAGATAGTCGAGCTCCGGCGCGAAGATCATGTCGTCGATGTAGCTGATGAAGGGTTTCGCGGCGCAATCCTCCACCGTGGCAATGTCTTGCCATAATTCCCGCCGGTCGGCGGCGGCGTAGAGCCCGAGCGCGTAATCGGTGAGCAGCCGCGCGTGAAGACGGCCATGGGAAGGGCGCGACAGGGTGATGGCGATATCCGCCTCCCGCTGCGACAGGCTGAAGTTGCGCGGCGTCGCGACGATCTGGATGTCGAGCCCCGGATGCGCCTGCGACAGCCGCCCCACGGCGGGCGCGAGGAAGGCGGTGCCGAAACCGTCCGGCGCGCCGATCCGCACCGCGCCCGAGACGGTGGAGCGGCTGTCGGCCATCTCCGATTGCAGCGCGATCACGGTGCTTTCCATGCCTTCCGCGTGCCGGAGCAGGTTTTCCCCGTGGGTGGTGAGCGTGTAGCCGGTCATGGTGCGCTCGAAGAGCGTCGCGCCGAGCGAAGCCTCCAGCGCGGCAAGGCGCCGGCTCAGGGTGGAATGGTCGATGCCCAGACGCCGCGCCGCCACGGTGAGCCGGCCCGCGCGCGCGATGGCGAGAAAGGATTGCAGCAGATCCCAGTTGAACGGCTGGACCAACGTATGCGTCTCCCCGACGTTTCCTATGCGAATCCTTGCACAACGATGCCGGAATTTTGCCGGTACCGCCATGCAGAAATCCATGCCAAACAAATCGGACCGACTGCAACGACAAGAAATGCAGAATTTCCAAATGCGGCACTTTCATCAATCCGCATCAGCTTCCGGGAGCGACATCATGAACGACATCGGACATTTCATCGGCGGCCGCCGCGTGGCCGGGCGCAGCGGGCGTTTCGCGGACGTCTACAATCCTTCCACGGGTGAAGTGCAGGCGCGCGTGGCGCTGGCGAGCCGCGAGGAACTGCGCGAGGCGGTGGAGAACGCCAGGGCCGCGCAGCGCGGCTGGGCGGCACAGAACCCGCAGAAGCGCGCCCGCGTGCTGATGAAGTTCCTCGAACTCGCCCACAAGGAATACGACTCCCTCGCGGAACTGCTCGCCAGCGAGCACGGCAAGACCGTGCCGGACGCGAAGGGCGACATTCAGCGCGGGCTGGAAGTGGTGGAGTTCGCCATCGGCATCCCGCACCTGCTCAAGGGCGAGTACACCGATTCCGCCGGCACCGGCATCGACGTCTATTCCATGCGCCAGCCGCTCGGCGTGGTGGCGGGCATCACGCCCTTCAACTTCCCGGCCATGATCCCGCTGTGGAAGGCGGCGCCCGCGCTTGCCTGCGGCAATGCCATGATCCTGAAGCCGTCCGAGCGCGACCCCTCCGTGCCGCTGCGCATCGCCGAACTGTTCCTCGAAGCGGGCCTGCCGGCGGGCGTGCTCAATGTGGTGAACGGCGACAAGGAGGCGGTCGACGCCATCCTCGACGACGCGGACATCAAGGCCGTCGGCTTCGTCGGCTCCTCGGCGATCGCGCAATACATCTACACGCGCTCGGCCGAGACCGGCAAACGCGCCCAGTGCTTCGGCGGCGCGAAGAACCACGCCCTCATCATGCCCGACGCCAACCTCGACCAGACGGTCGACGCCCTCATCGGCGCGGGCTACGGCTCGGCGGGCGAGCGCTGCATGGCGATCTCCGTCGCGGTGCCGGTGGGCAAGGAGACGGCGGACCGGCTCATCGAGAAGCTCGCGCCGCGCGTGGAAAAGCTGCGCATCGGCCCGGCCACCGACGCCGCCGCCGACTACGGCCCGCTGGTGACGCGCCAGGCGCTGGAGCGCGTCGAATCCTACATCGACGCCGGCGTGAAGGAAGGCGCCTCGCTGCTCGTGGACGGGCGCGGCTTCAGGCTGCAAGGCTATGAGAACGGCTTCTACATCGGCGGCTCGCTGTTCGACAACGTGACCACCGACATGACCATCTACAAGGAAGAGATCTTCGGGCCGGTGCTCTCCGTGGTGCGCGCGGAGAACTATGAGGAAGGGCTCGCGCTCGCCTCCGACCACGAATACGGCAACGGCGTCGCCATCTTCACCCGCGACGGCGATGCGGCGCGCGACTTCGCGGCGCGCGTCAACGTCGGCATGGTGGGCGTCAACGTGCCGATCCCGGTGCCGATCGCCTATCACACCTTCGGCGGCTGGAAGCGCTCGGGCTTCGGCGACCTCAACCAGCACGGCCCGGATTCGATCCGCTTCTACACCAAGACGAAGACGGTGACCTCCCGCTGGCCCTCGGGCATCAAGGACGGGGCGGAATTCGTCATCCCGACCATGCGCTGATTTTCCGGATTTCGGCCGGCGGGGCTTCGCCGGCCGTTTCCATCTTCAACCAAGAACACGGAAAAATCGGGGAGAAGACAGATGAGCACGACTATCGGTTTCATCGGGCTCGGCAACATGGGCGGGCCGATGGCGGCCAATCTGGTCAAGGCCGGCCACGCGGTGACGGGCTTCGATCTCGTGCCCGCAGCCCAGGAGACGGCGAAGGCCGCGGGCGTCTCCATCGCGGCCTCGGCGGCGGAGGCCGTGGCGAATGCGGACATCGTCATCACCATGCTGCCGAACGGCCGGCTGGTGCTGAACGTCTGGAACGAGATCGCGCCGCATGTCAAGGCCGGCGCGCTGGTGATCGACAGTTCCACCATCGACGTGGACAGCGCCCGCCGGGCGCATGCATTGTTGGCGGGCAAGGACGTGCTCACGCTCGACGCGCCGGTGTCCGGCGGCACGGTGGGCGCGGCGGCGGCCACGCTCACCTTCATGGCCGGCGGCGCGGCGGCGGCCTTCACGCGCGCGGAGCCGGTCCTGCTGGCGATGGGCCGGCGCGCCGTGCATTGCGGAGACGCGGGCGCGGGCCAGGCGGCCAAGATCTGCAACAACATGATTCTCGGCATTTCGATGATCGGCGTCGCGGAAGCCTTCGTGCTGGGTGAGAAACTCGGCCTCACCCACGAGGCGCTGTTCAACGTGGCCTCCACGTCGTCGGGCCAGTGCTGGGCGCTGACGACGAACTGCCCGGTGCCCGGCCCCGTGCCGGCCTCGCCCGCCAACCGCGATTACAAGCCCGGCTTCGCGGCGGCCTTGATGCTCAAGGACATGAAGCTGTCGCAGGACGCGGCGCTCTCGGCAGGGGCCGCGACGCCGCTCGGCGCGCACGCCACACAACTGTTTGACCTCTTCGCCAAATTGGGCCATGGCAATGAGGATTTCTCAGCCATCATCCGCTTCCTGCGCGGCGAACCCGCCGGCAGGAGCGAAGGCGGCAAGGAAGGAGAGCAGGCATCATGACTTATGAGACGATTCTCACCGAAGTGCGCGGCGAAGGCGAGCGTGGCCGCGTCGGCCTGATCACGCTCAACCGCCCCAAGGCGCTGAACGCCATCAACCGCCAGTTGACGGAGGAAGTGCTTCACGCCGCGGCCGCTTTCGACAGCGATCCGTCTGTCGGCGCCATCGTCATCACGGGCTCGGAAAAGGCGTTTGCCGCCGGCGCGGACATCAAGGAGATGCAGCCGCAGGGCTACATCGACATGTATCTCGCCGACTGGTTCGGCGCGTGGGAGCGCTTCGCCGCCACCCGCAAGCCGGTGATCGCGGCGGTGGCGGGCTTCGCGCTCGGCGGCGGCTGCGAGCTCGCCATGACGGCGGACTTCATCATCGCCGCCGATACGGCGAAATTCGGCCAGCCGGAGATCAAGCTCGGCGTCATCCCCGGCATGGGCGGCAGCCAGCGCCTCACCCGCCTCGTGGGCCGCGCCAAGGCGATGGACCTCGTGCTCACCGGCCGCATGATGGGGGCGGAGGAAGCCGAGCGCGCGGGGCTCGTGGCGCGCGTGGTGCCGGCCGACAAGCTGCTCGACGAGGCCATCGAGGCCGCGCGCACCATCGCGTCCTACTCGCTGCCCGTGGCGCTGATCGCCAAGGAAGCGGTGGACCGCGCGACGGAGACCACGCTGGCGGAGGGCCTGCGGTTCGAGCGGCGCGTGTTCCACTCGCTCTTCGCGCTCGACGACCAGAAGGAAGGCATGACCGCCTTCATCGAGAAGCGCCCGCCCGTCTTCACCGACAAATGAGAACTTGCAAATGAGAACTTGCAAGTGAGAACCTGCCGATGGCGGCGGCGCGGGCCGCCGTCATCGGCGACGCCGGGTTGCGCGGTCGGGTTTTTGCGGTTATGCGCAATACCACAAGCATCGACCGCATTATCCGGGCCGGCCGGTCAGGCTGACTGCGCCCTGCCGCGCCGCCCGCATTTCGGAGGCAACCGTGGCAGGACATTCGCAGTTTAAAAACATCATGCACCGCAAGGGCAAGCAGGACGCGGTGCGCTCCAAGCTGTTCGCCAAGCTTGCGCGTGAAATCACCGTCGCCGCCAAGCTCGGCTTGCCCGATCCCGGCATGAACCCGCGCCTGCGCGCCGCGATCCTTGCCGCGCGGGCCGAAAACATGCCCAAGGACAATATCGAGCGCGCCATCAAGAAGGCGGCCGGTAACGACGGCGAGAACTACGAGGAAATCCGCTACGAAGGCTACGGCCCCGGCGGCACCGCCCTCATCGTCGAGGCGATGACCGACAACCGCAACCGCACCGCCTCGGACGTGCGGTCCTCCTTCACGAAGGCGGGCGGCAATCTGGCCGAAACGGGCGCGGTGTCGTTCATGTTCGACCGCGTCGGCTTCATCGAGTTCCCCGCGAGCGTCGGCGACGCCGACACGGTGCTGGAAGCCGCCATCGACGCGGGCGCGGACGATGTGGCCTCCAACGAGGAGACGCACGAGATCTATTGCGAGCAAAGCTCGCTCGCCGCCGTCTCGAAGGCGCTGGAAGCGAAGTTCGGCGAGCCGCGCGCCTCGAAGCTGATCTGGAAGGCGCAGAACGACGTGGCGGTCGACGACGAGGCGGGCGAAAAGGTGCTGCGTCTCATCGAAGTGCTCGAAGACGGCGACGACGTTCAGAACGTCTACACGAACGCGCAGTTCTCCGACACGCTGCTCGCCAAGCTGGCGGGATGACGGCCGCGCCGTTGAGGGGAAAACGGTCAGCGCGAATGAAGGATCGGGGGCGCCATCCCCGATCGACGGCGCTTTTCGCATTTTTGCGTGAGGGATCAATTGCCATTTCGGCCGCCCTTGCCTATATTCGGAACAGTCTTCCCATCAATCTGGTGGTCGCTGACCGCCCCGGCCGAAAAGGCCGGGCCGGAACGCGGGGAATTTTGCCTTGCCTCCATGCCGCGCGGGATGCCGCGCGCGGCGTCGGGCAGGCGGCGTTCCCCGCCCGGCGGCCCATAGCCGCAACATCGCCGCGCCGCGATGGACAATGCAAGGAGCCAACCTCATGAGCACCGGACCGCTGATGCCCAAGGCGACGGCCGTTTGGCTCGTCGACAACACGGCCTTGACGTTCACGCAGATCGCCGAATTCTGCAAGCTGCATCCGCTTGAAGTGAAGGGCATCGCCGACGGCGAGGTTGCGGCCGGCATCAAGGGCCTCGATCCCACCGTCACCGGCCAGCTCACGCGCGAGGAGATCGCACGCGGCGAGGCGAATGCGGCCCATGTGCTGCGCCTCGCGCCGCCCAAGGTCAAGCTGCCGGAGGCCAAGCGCCGCCGCGGGCCGCGCTACACGCCCGTCTCCCGCCGGCAGGACAGGCCGAACGCCATCCTGTGGCTGCTGCGCAACCACCCGGAGCTGAAGGACGCGCAGATCATGCGCCTCGTCGGCACCACCAAGACGACCATCGAGCAGATCCGCGACCGCACGCACTGGAACTCGGCCAACCTGACGCCTTCCGACCCGGTGACGCTGGGCCTGTGCTCGCAGATCGATCTCGATTTCGAGGTTTCCCGCTCGGCCAAGGACGCACCGCCGCGTCCGCAGGTCGACAGCGGCCAAAGCCTCCTGCCCACGGAAATCTCGACCGCACCGGACAACCGGGAGGGTGGCTTCGGCCAGCCCTTCGGCGATGCCGCCCCGTCCCGTCGCGGAGAGGAAGAAATCGACGTCGACAGCGTGTTCGCCAAGCTCAAGACTCTCAAGCGCGACGATGAAGACGGCGCGGAAGATGACGATGCGCACGACAGCGCCGATTCGGTCGACCTCGGCGGCGTCTTCTCCAGCAACCGCGACAACGACGACCAGCCCTGACCGACGGGCGACACCCGCCCCGCCATCATCCCGCCCGCCGCAACACCGTTGCGGCGGGTTTTTTGCGCCCATTCGCAACAGCCATTGCGCGCCGCCGTTACTCCTGCGCCGGGCCGGGGGAGACGGGCGTCGGAAGCGCTGCGGGCGTGGTCCCGAGCCGGTCGGCCGGCCAGTCTGACGATCAGCGTCAGCGACGGGTTCCGCCTTCACGTTCTCAGCCAGGACATTCCGGTAGTCCAACATGCAGGCATAGCGCCGGCACGCAGACGGATCGTCGACGGACTGATCGTCACATTGCGGCGCGTATTCAGGTGGAGTCGTCACGCCGCTCCAAATTCTATATTTTTACCGCAACTTGCGTTCAAATCGATCGATCGGCTTGAACGCAAACCGCTCTATCCGGCCGGCATGGTGCGGCGCAGGCCGGCGCCGTCGCGCCCCGGCGGAGCGCCGAACAGGCGGCGGTAGTCGCGGCTGAACTGCGAGGCGCTTTCGTAACCGATGGCGAACCCCACCTGTGCGACGCCCGCGCCTTGCGCCAGCAGCAGCCGGCGCGCCTCCTGCAAACGAAGCTGCTTCTGGTACTGCACCGGCGTCATGGCCGTCGCCGCCTTGAAATGGCGGTGGAACGTCGCCGGGCTCATGCCGGCGAGGGCGGCGAGAGCAGGCACGCTCAAGGGTTCGGCGAAGCTCTCGCGGATGCGGGCGACGGCCCTGCCGATCCGCGCCATGCGGCTGTCGGCAAGGCCGATCTCGCGCAGCGCGGCGCCCATCGGCCCATTGAGCAGCAACCAGGTGATCTCGCGGCGGATCAGCGGCGCCAGCACGGCGATGTCCCGCGGCCGGTCGGGCAGCGCCAGCAACCGGTGCAGCGGATCGACGAGATCGGCCGTGAGCGTGTGAATGCCAAGGGCTATATGGCCGGAAGCAGCGCTCCCGATCGCCGCGCCCTCGGTGGCGTCTTCGCCGGGCGCGGCTTCCTCGCCGTGTTCCAGCAGCAGTTCGGCGACCTCGGCGGGATCGACGGCGAGGCTGAACGCCAGATAGGGCTCGCTCGCCGAGGCGCGGGTGATGTGGGCGCGCACCGGCACGTCGAGCGATGCGATCAGGCATTGCCCCGCCTCGTAGCGAAAGGCGCGCTCGCCCAGCATGCTCGTCTTGCCGCCCTGTAGCACGACGCACAGCGACGGACGATAGACGGCGTGCAGCGGCCCCTCGGGCGCGCGGGCGCAGGTCAGCAACAGCCCGTCGACGGGGTGTTCCCGCCCGTGCGCCTGCCATTGGCGCAGGGTTGCGGTTTTCAGGCGTTCGAAGGCGTCGTTCTTCATGGCCGCCAATCTGGCACGGAACGACGCCGGCCGCATCCCCGCGAGGCGGCGATTGAGAGGATCAGGCATGATTTCGACAGGATCGGCGTAGCGCGCCGCCCTGCCGCAGCCCTATGTTTCCTGCGGCGGACATTCGAACGGAATCGCGCCGCCACTCTGTCCTTTTGTTTACGCATCAGGCTCTTCCGAAAAGCACACACGCTTTCCGGCCTGATGTCACAGGAGATTCCCATGCGCTACCGCAGACTTGGCCAAAGCGGCCTGCTCGTTTCCGAACTTTGCCTCGGCACCATGACCTTCGGCGGCACGGACGGCATGTGGGGCCAGATCGGCCAGTTGCGTCAGGACGACGCCGACGCGCTGGTGAAGGCCGCCGTCGACGCGGGCATCAACTTCATCGACACCGCCAACATATATGCCGGCGGCGAGAGCGAGCGCATCCTCGGCCGCTCGCTGCGCAACCTCGGCATCGCGCGCGACGAGGTGGTGATCGCCACCAAGGTGCTCGGCGTCATGGGCGATGGGCCGAACGCGCGCGGCGCCTCGCGCTACCATATTCTTCATCAGGCGAAGGCCAGCCTCGAACGGCTGCAACTCGACCACATCGATCTCTACCAGATTCACGGCTTCGATCCCGTGACGCCGATCACGGAGACGCTGGAAGCGCTCGATACGCTCGTGCGGCAGGGATACGTGCGCTACATCGGGTTGTCGAACTGGGCCGCGTGGCAGGTGGTGAAGGCGGTGGGAATCGCGCAGGCGCGCACGCTCGCGCCGATCCTCTCGCTGCAAGCCTATTACACGCTCGTGGGGCGCGATCCGGAGCGCGAGATCGTGCCGATGCTGCGCGCGGAAGGCATCGGCCTCATGGTCTGGAGCCCGCTCGCCGGCGGCTTCCTCTCCGGCAAATACAGCGGCGGCGACGCCGATGGACGGCGCGCCACCTTCAACTTTCCGCCCGTGAACCTGGAGCGCGGCGACGCGGCCATCGCGGCCATGCGCGCCATCGCCGCCGACAAGGGCTGCACCGTGGCGCAGGTGGCGCTGGCGTGGCTGCTGCATCAGGATGTCGTGACGAGCGTCATCGTCGGCGCGAAGCGGCTGGACCAGCTTCACGACAACATCGGCGCGGCCGACGTCCGCCTCTCCGCCGACGACCTCGCGGCGCTCGACGCCGTCACGCGGCTGCCGGCCGAATATCCCGGCTGGATGCTGGAGCGGCAGGCCGAGTATCGCGCGCCGTTCCTCACGCCGGCCACGCGGAACTGAAACACGGCGCGCTGGCAAAGGCGCAGCGGTTGCAGTAGGGTGCGCCGGCCCAACACCTTCCGCCTCCCGCAACAAGCGGAAGGCGGCAACCGCCGGTGGATCCCATGATGTCACGCGCCGTTCTCGCCCTCGCCCTGCTATGGCCGGCCGCGGTCGCCGCCGAGCCCGTCACGGGCTTTCGCGAACTCGCGCTGTCGCAGCCGGGCGACGGCCGCCCGCTGCAAGGCGCGATCTGGTATCCCGCCGCTTCCGGCTCGCCCACCGCGCTCGTCGGCGACAATCCGGCCTTCGTCGGCACGCCCGCCGCGCGCGACGCGGCCGCGGAGCCCGGCCGCCGCCCGCTCGTCGTGCTGTCGCACGGCTACGGCGGCAATATCCTGAATCAGGCCTGGCTCGCGGACGAACTGGTGCGACACGGCTATATCGTCGCCGCCGTCAACCATCCGGGCACCACCAGCCGCGACCGCTCTCCGGCGGCGGCCGAAAAGCTCATCGAGCGCCCGCATGACCTCAGCCGCGCCATCGACACCCTCACCGCCGACGCCGCCCTGTCTGCGCTGATCGATACGGACAGGATCGCCGTCGTCGGCCATTCGCTCGGCGCATGGACCGTCACGTCCATCGCGGGCGGGCGCTTCGACGCCGGCCGCCTCGATGCCGATTGCAAGGCGCATCCGGCGCTTGCCGCCTGCGACGTCTTCGCGGCGCTGGGCGCGGGCCGCACGGCCGCCGGCCGCGCCGCCCTCGGCGGGGATGCGCGGGATGCGCGCGTCAAGGCGGCCGTCATGCTCGACATCGGGCTCGCGCGCGGCTTCACACCCGAGAGCCTCGGCGCCATCGGGATTCCCGTGCTCGTCATCGCGGCCGGCAGCGACGACCTCAAGATTCCGGCGGCGCTGGAATCCGGCTATCTGCTGCAACACCTGCCGGCCGGCGCCACGCAGAGCCTGACCATCGGCGACGCCACGCATTTCAGCTTCCTGCCCGTCTGCAAGGACGGCGCCGCCGCCCTGCTCGAAGCGGAACAGCGGGGCGACGGCGTCGTCTGCATCGACGGCGGCAAGGGAGACCGGAAGACCATCCACCGGCAGGCCGGCGAACGCATCCTGACGTTTCTGGCGCAGGCGCTGGGGCGCTGACGTTCACACCACCACGCCCTTACCCATTTCGGTCGCCTGCCGCTCGAACAGCGCGCGGTAGGCGCCGTCCGGCTTCGCCAGCAGGACATCGTGGCTGCCCTCCTCCACCACGCGGCCGCGGTCGAACACGAGGATGCGGTCCATCGCGCGCACCGTGGAGAGCCGATGCGCGATCACGATGGTGGTGCGCCCCTGCATCAGCCGCTCGATCGCCTGCTGGATCAGCGCCTCCGATTCGGAATCGAGGCTCGACGTCGCCTCGTCGAGAATGAGGATCGGCGCATCCGCCAGAAAGGCGCGGGCAAGCGCCACGCGCTGACGCTCGCCGCCGGAGAGCTTCACGCCCCGCTCGCCCACCAGCGTGGCGTAGCCCTTCGGCAGGCGCATGATGAAATCATGCGCGTTGGCGAGGCGCGCCGCGTGCTCGATGTCCGCCGGTAACGCGCCCGGCCGGCCGTAGGCGATGTTTTCCACCAGCGAGCGGTGGAACAGCACCGGCTCCTGCTGCACGATGGCGATGTTCGCGCGCAGGCTCGCCTGCGTCGCCGCCGCGACGTCGCATCCGTCGATGGTGACGCGCCCGCCCGTGACGTCGTAAAGACGCTGGATCAGCTTGACGAAAGTCGTCTTGCCCGAGCCCGAGCGCCCGACGAGCCCGACTTTCTCGCCGGCCCGGATGGAGAGCGAGAAGTCGCGGTAAAGCGGCTCGTCATGGCCGGCGTAGTGGAAAGTGACATTCTCGAACGCGATCGCGCCGCCCTGCACCGCCATGTCGGCCGCGCCGGCGTGATCCTCGACGCCGAGCGCAACCGCGTGCATCGCCACGAGTTCCTCCATGTCGTTGACCGACCGCTGGAGATTGTGGACG
This sequence comes from Pseudochelatococcus sp., assembly GCF_050946405.1. Lineage (NCBI taxonomy): Bacteria > Pseudomonadati > Pseudomonadota > Alphaproteobacteria > Hyphomicrobiales > Chelatococcaceae > Pseudochelatococcus > Pseudochelatococcus sp. The sequence continues at coordinate 58,422 of NZ_JBMNUS010000002.1, read as the reverse complement.
TGCTGCCCCACGTCATACAGATAGCCATGCACGAGCGCATAACTCGTGAGCACGAAGGCGGCGTCGCCCGGCGTGGCGTCGCCCTGCATCCACAGCCAGATGACGAGGCCGACAACGGCGGCCTGCAAGGCCAGCAGCACCGTATCCTCCGCCGTGCCGGCGCAGGTGCCGCGTATCCAGGTGCGGCGCGTGCGCCGGCGCCACTTCGCCAGCACCTGCGCCAGCCGCGCATCCTCGCGTCCCTCCGCCCCGAAAGCCTTGACGACCGCGTTGCACGATACGGCGTCGGCGAGCGCGCCGCCGAGCCGCGTGTCCCACGCATTGGCCAGCCGCGCCGCCGGCGCGATCCAGCGCAGCGACAGCAGCAGCGTCACACCGACATAAAGCACCGCGCCCACGAGCACGACGAGCCCCATCACCGGCCAGCGCCACGCCAGCAGCACCGTGGTGCCGAACAGCACCACCAGCGAAGGCAGCAGCGCGATGAGCAGCGTGTCGGTGAGCAGATCCAGCGCCCACATGCCGCGCGTCACCTTGCGGACGGTGGAGCCGGCGAAATTGTTCGCGTGCCAGTCGGTCGAAAAGCGCTGGAGACGCGCGAAGGCATCCTGCGCCACCCGCTCCATGGTGGAGAGGGTCAGGCGCGTGATGCACAGAAAGCCGACATGGCGACAGACCACCGCCGCCGCGCCGACCGCGACGATGGATGCCAGCGCCCGCAGGGCGCTGTCCAGCGCGCCGGGCCCCGCATGGGCGATGGCGTCCACGAGATGCCCGGCGAAGACCGGCACGAACAGATTGGCCGCCGTCATCAGCGCAATGGCCCCGACGATGGCCGCAACGGTCAGGGGCTGGCGCCCCCAATGACGAAAGGTGAAGGCGAGAACGGCCCGGAACGGCTCCGGCCGCCCGGTGGAGATATCGATGGACATGGAATGGCCCGGCGCCGCGCGGCAGCCGACTCCCGGTTGGCCGAAGCAGCGAACGCGCGCAAGCCCGGCGTCAATGATCTTCTGGTGGAAATTCAGGCCGAAAGTCCCGCCCGACGGCGGGTCACGGCATCGCCCGGCTTAACGCAGGGGCTGCCCGGCGAGGGCGACGAAAATCGTGATATCCATCGAGCCCTCCTTGAAGCGCCTTCAAGCGAAGCGGATGCCGTCCCGGGTGAAGAAAACGCGTCGAATCAAAAGCATGGAAGATGCTTGCGTTTCAGCGAAACGTGGGCATCCTCCGCATCCGATACAAAGCCTGCTGTCGGGAAAATGCCATAACCCGCATGCTATGGCAAGCCGCTTGTGGACCGCTTGACAGCGGGACGCGGATCGTGCCGATAACCGCGTCGGCTCGACAATGCATGCCGCTTCCGGGTGCGTCCGTTTCAGGGACGAAAGGCCGGAAGCGGGTTCCGAATTCATCATCAAGGCGTTCTGCTCCAGGAATTCCCGTCCCGCATGAGCAAGCTTCCCGATCTCGAAGCCTGGGCCGTTTTCGCCCGTGTCGCGGAAACCGGATCCTTCGCCGCCGCGGCGAAATCGCTCGGCCTGTCGCAGCCCACGGTGTCGAAGGCCATCACGCGCCTTGAGCGGCGCGTGGGCGCGGCGCTGCTGCATCGCACCTCCCGCCGCCTGTCGCTGACGCAGACCGGTGAGGCGATACGCGAGCGCGCCTTGCGCATTCTCGCCGAGGGCGAGGCGGCGGAAGCCGAGGCGGCCGACGCCGCCGTCACGCCGCGCGGGCTGGTGCGGGTGGCGGCGCCGATGTCTTTCGGCACCCGCTATCTCGCGCCGCTGATGCCGCGTTTTCTGGATCTCCATCCGCAGGTTGAAGTCGAACTGTCGCTCGCCGACCATCAGGTCGATATCGTCTCGGGCGGTTTCGACATCGCGCTGCGCATCGCGGCGCTGACGGATTCCTCGCTGCGCGCGCGCCGGCTGTGCACCGTGCGGCGGCCGCTGGTGGCCACTTCCGCCTATCTGGAGCGGCACGGGCGGCCCGCCCACCCGCGGGATCTCGCCGGGCATGCCTGCCTTCTCTACACCAACCTGCCCTCGCCGCATCTCTGGCGCTTCCACCACGCGACGGAGGGCGAATATACCGTCACGGTGCAAGGGCCGGTGCGCGCCAACAACGCCGATGCGCTGACCCCCGCCCTGCTGGCAGGATGGGGGCTCGCGCTGCAACCCGAGTTCCTGATCTGGGACGAACTGTCGGACGGGCGGCTGGAAGAGGTGCTGCCCGGCTGGAGCTTCAGCGCCATCGCGCTCAACCTCGTGATGCCGCCGGGCGGGTTGCGCCCGGCGCGCGTCACGGCGCTCACGCATTATCTGGCGCAGTCGCTGGCCGTCACGCCGTGGGCGCAGAGCCCGTGAGCGGAGCGCCGGCCGCGTTCTTGAGAAACGCCTCGACATCGGCGAGTTCGCCCCGCGACACCTCATGACCGCCGGGATGAAGGCTGACGCCGACCCGGCTGCCCTGTGCGCCGAAAAAGTCGACGAGCGCCTTCGTCAGCGGCCAGGGGCAGACGGGATCGCGCTCCCCGGCGGTGATCAGGATGTCGAGCGCGGCCAGCCGCGGATCGGGCGCCGGCTCCCACGGAACGAGCGGATGCATCAGCACCGCGCGGTCGTACAGCGCGGGCGCGTGAAGTATCGTTGACGCGAGGATGTTCGCGCCGTTGGAATAGCCGAGGCCGACCGCCGGCGATCGCGGATGCCGGGCGCGATGCGCGACGACGAAGCCGGCCATCCGCTCCGTGCGCATGGCGAGATCCGGCATGTCGTAGACGCCCTCGCCCGTGCGGCGGAAAAAGCGGTTCGCGCCGCGTTCGGACACGTCGCCGCGCGGCGAGACGACGCCGGCGTCGGGCAGCATGTCCCGGATCAAGCCGAAGAACTGGCTTTCGTCGCCGCCCGTGCCGTGAAAGGCGAAGACCAGCGGCGCGCCGGGCGCGGGATCGCGGTGCAGGTAAGGATAGGCATCGATGGACATGGCATGATCCTCCGGGATGAAGAGATAAGGCGCCCGCCGGCGCGCTCCGTCCGGGACGGGGCGCGCCGGCAGGCTTGAAGGCTTCCCGCGACGCTCAGTCGGCGATGGGATCGAGATGCGTCTCGATCTTTCCGCGCATCCCCTCGTAGCGCGCCGGCAGCTTCAGCGCCTCGCCGAGATGGGCGGTGTCCTCGTCCCGGTCGAAGCCGGGCTCGTTGGTCGCCACCTCGAACAGCACGCCGCCGGGAGTGCGGAAGTAGATCGCCCAGAAGTAGTCCCGGTCGATCACCGGTGTGACCTGGTAGCCCGTGTCGAGCAATGCGCGGCGCACCTCAAGCTGCGCGGCGCGGTCCTTCACCGCGAAGGCGATGTGATGGACGGAACCCGCGCCCAGACGCGCGCCGCCCGCCGACGGCAGTTCTTCCAGATCGATCGTGCCGGCCCCGTTGCCGCCCGGCACGGCGAGACGGATCAGGTTCTTCCGCATGTCGACGCGCTCATAGCCCATGAAGCGCAGCAGTTCCTCCGTGGCGTCCGCGTCATGCAACCGCAACCGCGCGCCATGGAAGCCGCGAATGGCCGCATCGGCCGGAACGGCGCCGCCCGTCCAGGGCGCGCGCGCGTCGTCCGCCGCCTCGACAAGCGCGAAGGCGTCCTGATCGGGGCCGAGAAAACGCAGCCGCGCGGCCCCGAACGCCTCGTCCCGCTCAAGCCCCGCGACGCCCTCGCCCGCGAGCCGCTCCTGCCAGTAGCCGAGCGAACCCGCCGGCACCGCGAACTCCGTCTCGCCGACCTCGCCGACACCCGGCCGCCCCTGCCCGATCAACGGAAACGGAAAGTAGGTCATCACCGTGCCCGGCGTGCCAACCTCGTCGCCGTAATAAAGATGATAGACGCTCGGCTCATCGAAGTTCACCGTCTTCTTGACGCGCCGCAAGCCGAGCGTCTTCGTGAAAAACGCGTTGTTGTCGTTCGCGTTGGCCGCCATGGACGTGACATGGTGCAGCCCCCTGATTTGCGTAAGCATTGCATTCCTCCTGTCCGCGCGCCCTTCGCGCCGGCCTTGTTGTCCGCCGATATTTGCGCATCTGCCGGTACGGTTTAAATGGCAATGATGGAACTTCATCATTTCCGTTTGTTTATTGATCAATGCGGAAACATCGTCGCAAGGCGTCGCCGCGCGCCGCGCGCAATCATGCAAATTATTATATTTCCAATTCGCGGCATAATTGACACAAGCATCCGCAAACTAAATGAGCGCCCCAAAAAATATTTCTGATTCTCCATGTAGTGAGTAATAAGCGCACAACAGGCGCACGGCGCAGCTATAGCCATTCACTGCGCGGCGAAGACTGGGACAGGAGTCGAATCGCCGCTTTAAAATAGATCAATTATAAAAAGGACACTGGACATGATACGTCGTGAGGAGTTGATGCGCGCTACCGCTATGGCGCTATTGTTTTCTCTCGTGTGCGGCGGCGCCCATGCCCAGAGTGCCCGGACGCAAAACCAGGAGGCGAACGCCGAGCTGGAGTTGACCGGCGACGAACTGCTGCTCGACGAGGTGGTGGTCGTCTCCGCGCGCGAGCAGCTCAATCAGGCGCCGGGCGTGTCGATCGTCTCCTCCGAGGAAATCCAGCGCCATCCGCCCGCGCGCGGCGACCTGTCGGAGATCATCCGCCGCCAGCCGGGCGTCAACCTGACCGGCAACTCGCCCAACGGCCAGCGCGGCAACAACCGCCAGATCGATATCCGCGGCATGGGCCCGGAGAACACGCTCATCCTCATCGACGGCAAGCCGGTGTTCTCCCGCAACTCGGTGCGCATGCGCCGCGGCGGCGAGCGCGACACGCGCGGCGACTCGAACTGGGTGCCGGCGGAAGCCGTCGAGCGTATCGAGGTGCTGCGCGGCCCCGCCGCCGCGCGCTACGGCTCCGGCGCCTCGGGCGGCGTGGTCAACATCATCACCAAGCGCCCCGACAAGCACACGTTCAGCGCGACGAGCTTCGCCAACATTCCCGAAAGCGACAAGGAAGGTCGCACCTTCCGCTCCACGATCGTCGCCGGCGGGCCGATCGACGAGCGCTTCTCCTATCGGTTCACGGCGAACTACAACCGCGCCGATGCCGATGACGTCGACATCAACGAATCCGCGACGCCGGAAGGCGAGAGCGTCGCGGCCGGCAACGAAGGCGTGATCAACACCGACTTCCGCGGCCTGCTGTCGTGGAAGATCGACGAGCGCCACGTGGTCGATTTCGAGGCAGCCTGGAGCCAGCAGCGCAACATCTATGCCGGCGACTCGCTTTTCCAGGATTCGCTCGATGCCGGCATCAACGAGGAACTGGCGCGCGGCGGCCGCGAGACCAACCGCGTGACGCGCACCACCCTTTCCGCCACCCATCGCGGCAAGTGGGACTTCGGCACATCGAATACGTATATTCAGTGGGAAAACACCAAGAACAAGCGTCTCGGCGAAGGTAACGCCGGCTCCGTCGAGGGCAAGATCAACTCCCAGTACGCCCAGGACCGTCACACGATCACGCTCGACAACGTGACCGCCAAGAGCGAGTGGAACTTCCCGCTGACCGTCGTGGTGCCGCAGACCCTGACGCTGGGCGCCGAGTTCCGCGGCGAGTGGATGGACGACGAGAACGCCAATCTCTCCACCGCGATCGTGTTCCCGGGCATCAACGCCGGCACCGGCACCATCTCCGATCCCACGCTGCGCAATCCCAAGAGCCAGGCGCTGCTGTTCGGCCTCTATGTCGAGGACAACATCCTCGTCACGGACAAGTTCATCCTCACGCCGGGCCTGCGCTTCGATCACCACTCGCAGGCCGGCAACAACTGGAGCCCCAGCCTCAACGCGTCCTACGCGATCACCGACGAGATCACGCTGAAGGCCGGTATCGCGCGTGCCTTCAAGGCGCCCAACCTGTTCCAGCTCAACCCCAACTATGTCTACACCTCGCGCGGCAACGGCTGCCCCTACATCTACGGCGGGCCGTGCTACGTCGTGGGCAATCCGAATCTCGACCCCGAGACCAGCATCAACAAGGAAATCGGCATCAACTATACCAACGAGAAGGGTTGGAACGCCGGCATCACCTACTTCCACAACGACTACAAGGACCGCATCCAGGCCGGCACCACGCCGCTCGGCCGCTACAACGGCCAGGTCGTCTACCAGTGGGAGAACGTGCCGAAAGCCGTCATCTCCGGGCTTGAGGCCAATCTGCGCGTGCCGGTGCTGGAAACGGTGACGTGGAGCACGAACGCCACCTACATGATCGAGTCCGAGGACAAGAGCAACGGAGAGCCGCTCTCGCTGGTGCCGGAATATACCATCAATTCCAACATCGAGTGGCAGGCCACGAAGGAATTGCAGCTCAACCTCGGCGTGACGCATTACGGCGAGATCGAGGCGCCGTCGCTCAACCTGTCGACGGGGCGCGACGCCACGAACACCCGTTCGCGTTCGCCCTACACCCTCGTCAACATCGGCGCGCGCTACGAGTTCAACGAGAACCTGCGCCTGCTCGCCGGCGTCAACAACGTGTTCGACAAGAGCGTCAAGCGCGAGGGCACGGGCAATGCCGCCGGCGCCAACACGTTCAACGAACCCGGCCGCGCCTATTACCTCTCGCTGACCGGCTCGTTCTGAGCCTTGCGCTCAGGCGCCGCCTTCGCGGGGCATTCGCCGGACCGGCGGGTGCCCCGCTTTCGTTTCATGCGTCAGGTGCCGCAGAACGTCTCGCGGACGATCTCGCCGGGCGTCGGCGGCAGGGCGTGGCGCGCGTGTTGCGGCCGGTCCGCGAACGGATCGGCCAGCACGTCGAGAAGCGTTCGCGCCGGCCCGGGATCGCCCGCGTAGGCGGCGGCGAGCGCCTCTTCGACGAGATGGTTGCGCGGGATGAAAAGCGGATTGGCCGCCTCGAGCCGCCGCGAGACGGCCGACGGATCGCTCCGGTCGGCTCCGGCCCCGTCAGCTTCGAGCCGCCTGCGCCAGCGCCCCAGCCAGCCGTCGAACGCCGGCGCGAAAGGCCGCTCCGCGCCGGCGGCCGGTGCGATCACCGCGCGCGCCAGCCGGCGGAAGGTGAGCGTGTAATCCGCCCCTTGCCCGTGCATGAGCGTGAGCAGATCGCGGACAAGCGACGCATCGCCCTCCTGCGCCGAAACGAGCCCGAGCTTGCGGCGCATCACCGCGAGCCACGCGGCTTCGTAGCGATCCGGGAAGCCGTCGACGGCTTCCTGCGCCGCATGCTGCGCCTGCGCGGCGTCCGGCGCGAGCAACGGCATCAGGGCCTGCGCGAGGCGGGCGAGGTTCCAGTAGACGATGCTCGGCTGGTTGCCGTAGGCATAGCGGCCCATGCTGTCGATGGAGCTGAACACCGCGCCGGGGTCGAAGGCGTCCATGAAGGCGCATGGCCCGTAGTCCAGCGTCTCGCCGGCGATGGACGTGTTGTCCGTGTTCATCACGCCATGAATGAAGCCGACGCCCATCCATTCCGCCACCAGCGCCGCCTGCGCGCCGATCACCGCGTCGAGCAGGGCGCGGCAAGGGTTTTCGGCCTGGCGCGCATGGGGATAGAGGCGCGCGACGGCATGATCCGCGAGCTCCCTCAACCCCTCGACATCGCCTGTAGCAGCGAAATACTGGAAGGTGCCGACACGCAGATGGCTGCGCGCCACGCGCACGAGCACGGCGCCGGGCAACGGCGTGTCGCGGGTGATCGTGTCGCCGGTGGCGATGGCCGCGAGCGCGCGCGTCGTCGGAATGCCGAGGCGGGCCATCGCCTCGGCGACGATGTACTCCCGCAGCACCGGGCCGAGCGCCGCCCGCCCGTCGCCGCCGCGCGAGAAGGGCGTGCGCCCGGAACCCTTGAGGTGGATGTCGCGTCGCTCGCCCGCCGGCGTCACCACCTCGCCGAGCAGCAGCGCGCGCCCGTCTCCCAGACGCGGCACCCAATGGCCGAACTGATGCCCGGCATAGACCATCGCCAGCGGCTGCGCCCCTTCCGGCAAATCATTGCCGCATAAAAGTGCGGCGATCTCGTCGGGCGTGCGCGAGGCGGGATCGAAACCGAGTTCGCGGGCAAGCGCCGCGTTGAAGAGCACGAGACGCGGCGCGGGCATCCGCTGCGGCTGCTGGCGGTGGTGGAAGCGCTCCGGCAATCTCGCGTAACTGTTGTCGAATGTTAACGACACCACGGCCTCCGTATGCGACGATCGCCCGTTCCATCGGGAGCCTGTTCCGAAACCGCCCGTCCGTCAACCCCGCGGCGCGACACGGTATTGCGGCAGATTAACATTTGTTTCACAGGAAATAATTACACGCAGCACGAACGGGTCCACGGGTAACGGCTGATGAACACGCTCTCCATCTACTACGACAAGGTATTGTCGATCGTCGGCGAAGTCGTGCGGATCGCCCTGCCCTCCCCCGGTCGCGACATCTCCGGCAGCGATATGGCCGGCGGAAACGGCGACGGGCCGCGCTACGGCGATCTCGCCGTCGTCAGCGAGGGCGACGGCCCGGCGGCGGGGCGGCTGGCGCAGGTGGTGCGCCTCGACGCCGGCGAGGTATCGTTGCAGGTCTTCGGCGGCACGCAGGGGCTTTCCACGCGCTCGAAGGCGCGCTTCCTCGGTCATGCGCCGCGCGTGGCGTTTTCCGGCAATATCCTCGGCCGCGTCTTCTCCGGCGACGGGCGCGTGTCGGACGGGGGCCCGGCGCTCGACCACGAGCCGCAGGCGGATATCGGCGGACCGTCGGTCAACCCGGCGCGGCGCGCGCTGGCCTCGCGCATGATCCGCACCGACGTGCCGATGATCGACGTGTTCAACTGCCTCGTCGAAAGCCAGAAGATCCCGATCTTCTCCCGCGCGGGGGAGCCGCACGACGCGCTGCTGGCGCGCATCGGCGTGCAGGCCGACGCCGACATCGTGGTCTTCGGCGGGCTTGGCCTCACCTTCGACGATTACTGGCGCTTCCGCTCCGCCTTCGAGGACGCGGGCATGTTCGCGCGCACGGTGATGTTCGTCAACCAGGCCGCCGACCCGCCGCTGGAGCGCCTGCTGGTGCCGGACATGGCGCTGGCGGTGGCGGAAAAGTTCGCTGTCGAGGAAAAGAAGCGCGTGCTGGTGCTGCTTACCGACATGACGGCCTTCGCCGACGCGCTGAAGGAGGTGGGCGTGGCGATGGAGCGGGTGCCATCCAACCGCGGCTATCTCGGCGATCTCTATTCCCAGCTCGCGCGCCGCTACGAGAAGGCGGCGGTGTTTCGCGGCGCGGGCTCCGTTACCATCCTGTCCGTCACCACCATGCCGGGCGGCGACGTCACCCATCCGGTGCCGGATAACACGGGCTACATCACCGAGGGGCAGTTCTACCTGCACGACGGGCAGATCGACCCCTTCGGCTCGCTGTCGCGCCTCAAGCAGCACGTCATCGGCAAGGAAACGCGCGAGGACCACGCGGCGGTGATGAACACCATGATCCGCCTCTTCGCCGGCGCGCGCGAGGCGGAGCGCAAGCAGGCGATGGCCTTCGAGCTCTCCGCCTACGACGAGCGGCTCGTGCGTTTCGGCGAGGCGTTCCGGCGCCGTTTCATGGATCTGTCCGTCGCGCTGCCGCTCGAGGATGCGCTCGATCTTTGCTGGCGCACGATGGCGGAAAACTTTTCGCCCGAGGAATTGTTGATCCGCCAGAGCCTTCTCGGCAAATATTATCCGCAGGCGGCCTGAAGGAAAGCGGGAGCATGACGCGGATTCCTCTCAACAAGGCGCAATTGTCGCGCGAGAAGGAAAGCCTGGCCGCGGGCCGGCGCTTTCTGCCCGCTCTCGACCTCAAGCGCCAGCAGCTCATGGCGGAGCGCAACCGGGCGCGGCGCGCGGCGGGCGAGGCGCGGGCGGCGGCCGAGCGAGCGGTGATCGAGGCCGGCGCGGCGGTGCCGATGCTCGCGGACCGGCGCATCGATCTCAAGGGGCTGGTGAAGGTCGAATCCGTGCGGATCGGCGAGCGCAACATCGCCGGCGTGCGGCTGCCGGTGGTCGAGGACGTGCGGATCGCGCTGCGCCCCTACGGCCGTTTCGCGCGCCCGCACTGGGTGGACGAGGTGGTGCGCCGGCTGGCGCTGGCCGCGCGGCTGCGCATCGAGGCGGAGGTCGCGGAACGCGGCGTCGCCCTGCTGGAGCGGGCGGTGACGCGCACGGCGCAGCGCGTCAACCTGTTCGACAAGGTGCTGATTCCGCAGGCGGAACGGAACATCCGCCGCATTCTGGTGGCGATCGGCGACAGCGACCGGGCGGCGGTGGTGGGCGCCAAGATCGCCAAGCGCAAGCGCGTCGCGCACGAGAGCGGGGAAGCGGACGCATGAGCATCGTTCCCATGCGCCGCATCACGCTGTGCGGATTGATCGGCGAGAAGGAGGCGATCCTCGCCGCCTTGCAGGAACTGGGCGTGGTGCATCTCATCCCGCTGCGCAAGCCCGGCGCGCTCGCTCCCGAAGATCCGGCGATGCGCCGGCGCACGGAAACGGCCTTCCGCCATCTCGACGAGGCGCCCTACAGGCTGCGCCCCTATCGCCCCGCGACCGCGTTCGATCTCGCGGCGGTGGTGGACGAGATCGTCGCCAACCGTGCCCGCCTGCGCCAGTTGCGCGACCGGCGCGACGCCATCGAGCAGCGCATCGCCACGCTGGAGCAATGGGGCGATTTCCGCCTGCCGCCGGTCGGGGCGATCGGCGGACAGCGCCTGTGGTTCTATGCCCTGCCGATCCACCAGCGCGCCGCGCTCGACAGGGTGGCGCTGCCGTGGCAGATCGTCGGCAAAGGCACGACGACGCTCTTCGTCGCCATCGTCTCGCCGGACGAGCCGCCCGTCGACGTGCTGCCGGTGACGCGCGCCCGCACGGGCGGCGTGCCGCTCGGCGAGCTGCGGGAAGCGCTGGAGGATACGCAGGTAGACATCGAGGACGCGGAAGTGAAACGGGCGGAGCTGACCCGCTGGCGTCTCGCGCTCGGCCTGCATCTGGCGGAGGCGGCGGACGGCGACGAGCGCCGCGCCGTCGCCGAGCAGACCCTTGACGACGACCGCGTGTTCGCCCTGCAAGGCTGGGTGCCGGCGGAGGCGGAAACGGCCCTGACAGCCTTCGCGCAACGGCGCGGCCTCGCCCTCGTCGTCGAGGAACCCGCTGCGGCGGACCGTCCGCCGACCCTGCTGCGCCCCGCCGCGCAGGTGGGAAGCGGCGCGGACCTGACCCTGTTCTACACCAGCCCCGGCTATCGGAGCTGGGACCCCAGCCTGATCGTCTTCATATCCTTCGCGGCCTTTTTCGCCATGATCGTGGCCGATGCCGGCTATGCCGCCGTCATCGCCGCCGCCACGGCGCTGTTCTGGCGCCGGCTCGGCGGGAGCCCCACCCTGCGGCGCGGACGCACGCTGCTGGCGGCGCTGTCCGGCGTCTCGCTTCTTTACGGCGTGCTGGCGGGCGCGTATTTCGGCGTTCCGCCGCCTGCGGGGAGCCTCGCGGCGCGCGTCGCCGTGATCAATGTGCATGACTTCGACGGCATGATGCGCCTGTCGGTGGGCATCGGCGTGCTGCATCTGACGGTGGCGCTCGCGGCGGCCGCCAGCGTCAACCGGGGTTCCGGCAAGGCGATCACCGCGCTGGGCTGGATCGCGACGATCTGGGCAGGCTTCGCCATGTGGATCGGCGGCGGCGAGACGGTCGCGACCTCCGTCGCGTCCGCGGCGCTCGCGGGCGGCCTTTTCGCGGTGGCTTTCGGCGGAGCGATGGAGCAGCCCGCCGGCGGCGGCGCCGGCTGGGGCAGGCGCGCGCTCGCCGGCGCTCTGGCGCTCACCGGCATCACGAAGATCTTCGGCGATATCCTCAGCTACCTGCGCCTTTTCGCGCTGGGCCTCGCGAGCGCCTCGCTCGCCGCCACCTTCAACACGCTGGCGCTGGACATGCGGGGCGACAATCCCGGCATCGGCACGCTGCTGTCGCTCGTGGTGCTGGTGCTCGGCCACGGCGTCAATTTCCTGCTCGGCGTCATGAGCGGCGTGGTGCACGGCCTGCGGCTCAATTTCATCGAATTTTTCAGTTGGGGGCTGACGGAAGAGGGCTATCCCTTCCGCGCCTTCGCCAGACGCCCGGCGGAAATGTCGCCTGTCGAAGCATCGCCTGTCCACGCCAGATGAAAGAGGCAATCCATGAATGAGTTCATCATCGCGCTCGGTTGGCTTGGCGTCTTCGCGCCGATGGGGCTCGGCGCGCTCGGCAGCGCCGTCGGCGTGGCGCTCGCGGGACAGGCGGCCATCGGCGCCATGCTGGAGACGGACGGCAATTACGGGCGCTATCTCGGCGTCTCGCTCATGCCCTCGTCCAACGTGATCTACGGCATCGTGGTGATGTTCTCGCTGCAACAGCCGATCACCGTCGAGAACGGCGGAGCGTTATTCGGCATCGGCTTCGTCACGGCGGTGGTGCTGCTCTATTCGGGCATGTGGCAGGGGCGCGTGTGCGCCAGCGCCATCGCCGCCTCCAAGAACAAGCCCGAGATCTTCGGCCTGAGCCTCGCGCCGGCGGCGATCGTCGAAGGATTTCAGGTCTTTTCCTTCGTGTTCGCGCTCGTGCTGGCGGGCTATATCGGGTCCTGATCCGGCAGTAACAGGAGGTCGCGCATGAGTGAACGGACAGCGGCGCAGCGCACGGCGTCGGGCGTCGAGGCGCTGATCGCCCGCCTGCGGGACGAGGGCGTGGAAGCGGGCCGGCAGGAGGCCGAGCGGATCGTGGGCGAGGCGCAGGCGCTGGCGCGCGCCACCATCGAGGATGCGGAGGCGCAGGCGGGCGCGATGCTGGAAAAGGCCCGCCGCGAGGCCGCCAATCTCCAGCGCGCCGGCGAGGATGCGCTGAAGGCCGCCGCCCGCGACGCGGTGCTCGACCTGCGCGACTATCTCTCCCGCCGCTTCGCCGGCGACGTGCGCCGGATGACCTCCGCTTCCATGCGCGACGAGGAACTGCTGAAACGCATGATCCTCGCGGTCGCCGGCCGGATGCGCGAGGAAGCGGGCGTCGACGCGGCGCGGGAGGTGGTGTTTCATCTGCCGCGCGCGGCCGTGGGGCTCGACGAGCTGCGCCGCAACCCGGAGGAGCTGAAGGAAGGCTCCCTCGCGCATTTCGCCGCCGCCTGCGCGGCCGGCATGCTGCGCGAGGGCGTGACCTTCACGCGCGCGGAGGACGAGGCGGACGGCCTGCGCATCCATCTGTCCGACAGGGGCGTCAGCGTCGATCTCACCGACGGCGCGGTCGCCGACATGCTTCTCGCGCACCTGCAACCGCGCTTCCGCGCGCTGCTGGAAGGCGTCGTCAAATGAGCGGCGCGGACCGCTACGTCATGCTGGTGGCCAGCCTGCCCGACCTCGGCGGGTTTCTGGAGGCGCAATCGCCGCCGATCACGTGGCTCCAGATCGAGGAGCGGCTCTCCGAACTCACCCCGGCCGACCGGGCGCAGCTCGACGACATCGCCAATGTCGTGGCGTGGGAGCGCCTGCGCGGCGACATCGAGGACGCGACCGTGCTCGCCCGCGCCGGGCGGGTCATCGCTTCCCTCGAAAGCGAGACGCTGCGCGAGCTGGTGCGCGACCGGCTGGAAATCCGCACGCTGGTGGCCGCGTTGCGCCGCCGCCACGCCGGCGAGGACGCGCCCGCAGCCGGCACGCCGCCCTGGGGGTTCGGCCGCTTCCTCGCCACCATCCGCGCGCATTGGGCCGATCCGGCGTTCGGCGTCGCGCGCGCCTTTCCGTGGGTGACGGAAGCGCAGGAGAAGCTGGCAAGCGGCGATACGGCGGGGCTCGAACGGGTGATCCTGCAAGCGGTCTGGAACGCGACAGGCCGCCACGCGCCGGCCCATACGTTCGACCTCGAGGCCGTCGCCGTCTACCTGCTGCGCTGGTCCATCGTCGACAACTGGGCGAAATACGACACCGCCGCCGCCACGTCGCGCTTCGCCCGCCTGCTGGACGAGGCGCTTGCCGACAGCCTTCCGACATTCGAGAGCGCGACATGACCCAGACATCCGCCACCGCTGCCGCCCCCGCGCCGACAGCGACCGTCGCCGCCGTGCAAGAGGATATCGTCCGCCTGCGCCTTGCCGATCCCGAGCGCGGCCGCCTCGTCAAGAACGAGGTCGTCTACATCCTGCCCGCCCGCGTTCCCGGCCGGAGGCTCAAGGGCGAGGTGCTGCGCGTGCGCGGCGACACCGCCGACGCGCAGGTGTTCGAAAGCACCGTGGGCATCGGCCTCGGCGACCCGGTGGAGCAGACCGGCCGCCTGCTGTCGATCCGCCTCGGTCCCGGCCTGCTGGGGCAGGTCTACGACGGCCTCCAGAACCCGCTGGAGGGCCTCGCGGCCGGGCACGGGCTGTTCCTGCCGCGCGGCGTGGAGGTGGCGGGCCTCGACCCGGCGGCGAAATGGGCCTTCGCCGCGACCCGGCGCGTCGGCGACAGGGTGAAGGCCGGCGACGTGCTCGGCCTCGTGCCGGAAGGGCCGATCAAGCACAAGATCATGGTGCCGTTCGATCTCGACGAGATGGTGACGGTCGACTGGATCCGCGACGGCTCCATGACCGTGGCGGAACCGCTCGCGCGCCTGAAGGCGGATTCGGGCGCCGAGCGCATCGTCACCATGCAGCAGGAATGGCCGGTGCGCGAGCCCCTGCCCCGCCGCCTGCTCGCCAGGGGCTTTTCCACCCGCCTCTATCCCGACGAGCCGATGGTGACGACCCAGCGCATCGTCGATACGTTCTTCCCGGTGGCGCAGGGCGGCGCGGCCTGCATTCCCGGCCCGTTCGGCGCCGGCAAGACCGTGCTGCTCAACCTCATCGCCCGCCATTCGGATGTCGATGTCGTCATCCTCGTCGCCTGCGGCGAGCGCGCCGGCGAGGTCGTGGAAACGATCACCGAGTTTCCGCAACTGGTCGACCCGAGAACCGGCAATGCATTGATGGACCGCACGGTGATCGTGTGCAACACGTCCTCGATGCCGGTCGCCTCGCGCGAGGCGTCCATCTATACGGGCATCACCATCGGCGAATATTATCGCCAGATGGGGCTGCGCGTGCTGATGATCGCGGACAGTTCCTCGCGCTGGGCGCAGGCGATGCGCGAGATATCCGGCCGGCTGGAGGAGATCCCCGGCGAGGAAGCCTTTCCCGCCTATCTCGACAGCGCCATCAAGGGCGTCTACGAGCGGGCGGGCCTGCTCGCCACCAACGACGGCGCGCGGGGCGCGCTCACCATCATCGGCGCGGTGTCGCCGGCAGGCGGCAATTTCGAGGAGCCGGTGACGCAATCGACGCTCGCCGCCGTCAAGTGCTTCCTCGGCCTCTCCTACGACCGCGCCTACAAGCGTTTCTACCCCGCCATCGACCCGCTGCAATCGTGGTCGCGCTACCGTCAGCAACTTGAAGGCTGGTACGCGGAACGCATGGGCGCGGGCTGGAACCGGCAGGTCGACGAACTGGCCGCGCTGCTGCGGCGCGGCGACGAGATCGCGCGCATGGAGCAGGTGGCGGGCGAGGAAGGCATCAGCACCGACGACTTCGTTACCGCCGAGGCGGCGCGCTTCGTGGACATGGTGTTCCTCCAGCAGGACGCCTTCGATCCCGTCGACGCCTCCTCTCCGCCGGAGCGCCAGAAGGAGCTTTTCGGCCTCGTCCACTCCATCGCCACCCGCCCCTACGCCTTCGAGGACAAGGAGGCGGTGCGCCGCCACTTCACGAAGCTCGCGGGCCTGTTCCGGAACTACAACTACGCGCCGGGCGGATCGGGCGAGGCGAAGCGGCTGCTGGAGGACATCGGGAAGCTCGACTCCAGCGCGCCCGTGAGCTGAGGCGGCCGCCGCCGCAAGCGTCATCGTCATCGGCCGGACGCGCCGCCTGTCTATCATCGCTTCAAGGAAATCGGCACCTACGCCGACATCCTCGCGCCCTACAAGACGTTGATCGTTCCCTTCAAGGACGGCAAGGCGGGCGAGCCCACCGGCCTCGCGGAGCGCGCGCATAACGCCGGCCTGCCGGTCGTCATCTGGACGCTGCGCCCGGAGAACAACTTCCTGCCCGCAAGCTTCCGCAAGGAGCCGGCCGGCGACAAGACAGCGCGCGGCGACAGCATCGGCGAGATCACCGTGTATCTGAACGCCGGCGTCAACGCCGTTTTCTCGGACGACCCGCAGGTCGCCCGTGCGGCGGTCGACGCATTTCTGAAGAAGTAACGCCAACGGCCGATGGGCTTGGCTCATCGGCCCCCGTCAGGCCCGCCTGTCGTTCGGAGCGCGTTCCGCCCGAACGGAACCGGCGGTTGCCCGCGCTCCTCTATCCGTATCGGTGCAACAGACTGCCGTGGCGCTTCAACCATGCCTCGGCCTGCGGCGTCGCGGGGCAGAGTTCGTGGGTGAGCGCCCAGAAACGGTCCGAATGGTTGAGTTCGCGCAGATGGGCGACCTCGTGCGCGGCCAGATAGTCGAGCACCAGCGGCGGCGCGAGGATGAGCCGCCAGGAGAAATTGAGCCGTCCCTGCGCCGAGCACGAGCCCCAGCGGCTTTTCGTGTCCCGCAGGGTGATGCTGCGGGCCGGCACGCCGAGCGCGCGCGTATACCGGGCGACGGCCTGCGACAGATCGCGGCGCGCTTCCGCCTGAAGAAAATCCCGCACGCGGCGCGCCACATGCGGCGCCTCGCCGGTCACGGAGATGATCGGCGCGCCCGCCGCGTCGACCGTCGCCGATGCCTGCCCGCGAAGGCCGCTCCAGTGCACGATCCGGTGCGGCACGTCGCGCAGCGGGATGAGCGCGCCGGGCTCGAAAGGCACGCGGCCGGGCACGCTTTGCATGCGTTGCGCCAGCCAGTCGCCGTGCGCGTCGAGAAACCGGCGCGCGGCGGCGATATCGCTGCGCGCCGGCATGGTCATGGTCGCCGTGCCGGTCGCCAGCGAAACGCGCAACGTGAAGCGTTTCACGCCCGCGCGGCGAACGACCCGCACGCGAAACACGCTTCCCGCGTGCGCGACATCGACATAGTCCGGGGCGGGATCGGGCGCCGGAGGCCGGCGGCCGCGGAACAGACGGGTCAACATCGGCTGTCAGATCGGCAAGAAGCGGGACATGGCCTGGATCACAGGAAAGGAGCGCCTATCTGTGCGCCATCCGCGGCCGCTGTCAACCCGACTGCGTCCGCCGCCCGGTCAGGCCACCGCCTCCAGCGCCGGGCGCAAGGCCGGACGCCGCTGCGCCGGGCGTTCGCCGGCCTCGCCGTCGCGTATCGCATCCACCCGCTCGATGAAGGCGGCGATGCGCGGGGCGATTTCCGTCACGAAGCGCCGGCCGTTGAACACGCCGTAATGCCCGACGCCAAGTTGCAGGTGGTGCTCGCGCAAATCATCGGGCAGATGCGGACACAGCCGATGCGCGGCCTTCGTCTGCCCCACGCCGGAGATATCGTCGCGCTCGCCTTCCACCGTCATCAGGGCGGTGCGGCGGATGGCGGAGAGGTCGACCCGCTCGCCGCGATGCTGCAAGCCGCCCCTCGGCAACAACTGCTCGACGAAGACGTTTTCCACCGTCTGCAAATAGAACTCGGCGGTGAGATCCATCACGGCCAGATATTCATCGTAGAAGGCGCGCTGCTTCTCGGCCGAATCGCCGTCGCCGGCCACGAGATGCTGGAACATGTCGTGGTGGGCGATGAGATGACGGTCGAGATTCATCGCCATGAAGCCGGAGAGTTGCAGGAAACCCGGATAGACGTCGCGCATGAAGCCGGGGCGCGTGAACGGCACCCGCGTGATGCAGTTGCGCCGGAACCAGGCAATGCCCCGCTCCTGGGCGAGACGGTTGACCTCGGTCGGGCTCTCGCGCGTGTCGATCGGGCCGCCCATCAGCGTCATCGAACGCGGCGCGGCCGGATCGTCCATCGCCTCCATGCGCGCCACCGCCGCGATCACCGGCACCGCCGGCTGGCACACGCCCATGACGTGAACGTCGGGACCGAGCAGGCGCAACATGGCGATGACGTAATCGATGTAGTCGTCGAGATCGAAACGCCCCTCGGACAGCGGCACCGTCGAGGCATCCACCCAGTCGGTGATATAAACGTCGTGCGTGGCGAGGAAGCGCTCCGCCGTGCCGCGCAGCAGCGTGGCGTAGTGGCCGGACATCGGCGCCACGATCAACAGTTTCGGCTGCTGGCGCGGGCCGCCCTGCCGCTCGAAGCGGATCAGCCGGCAGAACGGTGCCGTCCAGACCTCGCGCTCGCGGATGGCGACGCGGCGCCCCTCGATCTCGACCTCGCCGAAATCGAACGCCGGCTTGGCGTAACGGCGCGTGGAGCGCTCGAAAAGCTCGCAGGCGGCCGAAACCGTGCGCCCATACGTCGTATGGCTCAAGGGATTGACGGGAACGCTGAACGCGTAGCGGGTTGCATTCGTCACCGTGCGGGCGGGCCGCGCGAAAGCATAAGCCGCCTCATACCAGTAATAGGCGAGATTCATGATCCCGGCCTCCATCATTGTGGCGCCATGCGCTCTGACACGCACGAACGCGCAAGTCCTCCCAGGGGAAACGCGACAAGCGCGCCTCCCCGCCGGTCTGTGCCTTCACCGGGATTGGCCCGGCGGGAACGCCGCGCTGGATCTTCCAGCTTCCGGTTTCCCCTGTTCCCGATCCGGGCTTTTCCTGAGCGCCTCCGGCATGCGCGGAGCGCCTGCCTTCCCCGCTTTCATCCTCGTGAACGTTAGCCGGAGCGTAATTGTTTCAATCAAAACTTTCAAATTCAGTTAACGCGAATCAGGGAACTTTTTTGCCCTGCAACAAGTTTCTCTTGTAACTATTAACATATTTTTAACAGCCTTGCCGCATCCGCGAGCAACGCCGTGCTGCGCCGGCGTCGGAAAAACGGCCTCCGAAAGGCCACGGCGCGAATCACCCTGCGGCGTCGATGGACGATTCGCACGGCCCGTCCCCGGATGATCTGTGGACATGACTCGCCGCGCTTCGTCGGGTATAGCGTCCGGGCGGCCCGGCGCGGCCGCGAGGGGGCGGCGATGGACAGGGACGGAGGCGTCGAGACGGTACACGGCGCTCACAGGCTGAAGGTCGACACGCTGGTGCGCCTGCGCTGGCTCGCGGTCATCGGCCAGAGCGCGGCCGTGGCGGGGGTGCATCTGGGGCTCGGTTATCCGTTGTCGTTCGGCCCCTGCTTTCTGACGATCGCCTGTTCGGCCCTGCTCAACATCGTGCTGCGCATCCGGTATCCGATGAGCGCGCGGCTCGATCCGGCGCTGGCGTCGCTCATTCTGGGCTTCGATGTCCTGCAATTATGCGTGCTGCTGTTTCTGACCGGCGGCCTGCAAAACCCCTTCTCGCTGCTGGTTCTCGCGCCGGTGATGATCTCCGCGACGGCGCTGCCGCCCTGGCGCACGCTCCTGCTGGGGGGCTTCGCGCTGGCGCTCACCACGGGCCTCGCCTTCTTCCACCTGCCGCTGCCCTGGATTCCGGGCGAGACGCTGGCCCTGCCGCTGCCCTATGTCATCGGCATCTGGTGGGCCATCCAGCTCGGGCTCGGCTTCACCGGCGTCTACGCCTGGCGTGTGGCGGAGGAGGCGCGCCAGCTCGCGCACGCCCTTTCCGCGACGGAACTGGTGCTGGAGCGCGAGCAGCACCTGTCGCAGCTCGACGGCCTCGCCGCCGCTGCCGCGCACGAGCTGGGCACGCCGCTGGCCACCATCGCGCTCGTGGTGCGCGAGCTCGATCATTCCATCGGTCCGGGGCATCCGATGGCGGAGGATATCGCGCTGCTGCGGGAGCAGGTCGGCCGCTGCCGCGAGATCCTGGCGACGCTGACCTCGCTCGGCACGAACGACGCCGGCCCGCTGGACAGGCTCACCCTCTCGCATCTCATCGAGGAAGTGGCCGGCCCGCAGCGCGGCTTCGACGTGCCGATCGCCATCACCTGCGAGGGAGAGGGCCGCGAGCCCGTGACCGCCCGCAACCCCGGCGTGCTCTACGGGCTCGGCAACATCGTCGACAACGCGGTCGACTACGCCCGCACGCAGGTGCGCATCGAGGCACGCTGGACGGCGGATACGGTGTCGCTGACGGTGCGCGACGACGGGCCGGGCTTCACGCCGGACATCCTGCTGCGGCTGGGGGAACCCTATGTCACCTCGCGCGGCGCGGAGCGGCGGGGCATCACGCGGCGAAGCGACGACGGCGACGGCGACGCCAACGGCCACGGGCTCGGCGTGTTCATCGCCAAGACGCTCATCGAGCGCTCCGGCGCCGAAGTGCACTGGACGAACGCGCCGACGCCGGAGGAAGGGGCCATCGTGACGGTGATATGGCCGCGGCGGGCATTCGAGCCGGCGCAGGTCAACGGCAAGGCATGACGGCGGCCCGGAGTTGTCAACACCCGCGCGCGATATCTTGCCCGGCAATTTCCGTCCTCCCGGAATTTGCGAACGCGGCGAAATGGTGCATAAAGTGATGCCGGCGTTAAGGAGGAGTGCAATGACTGACGCGCAGGAGCCCGAAACGGACACGGATGGCCCGGCCGGCGACAGGAGCCTTGTGATCGTCGACGACGACCACGCCTTCCTCACCCGCCTCGCCCGTGCGATGGAACAGCGGGGATACGAGGTCCGCACCGCCGATACGGTGGCGGGCGGCATCGCGCTGATCGAGGAAGATCCGCCGGCCTACGCCGTCATCGACATGCGCCTTGCCGACGGCAACGGCCTCGACGCCATCACCCGCCTGAGCGAAGTGCGGCCCGATGCGCGCGGCATCATCCTGACGGGATACGGCAACATCGCCACCGCCGTGACGGCGGTGAAGCTCGGCGCGTTCGACTATCTGGCCAAACCGGCGGATGCGGACGAAATCCACGCCGCGCTGATCTCGCGCTCCGGCGAGCGCGCGCCGGTGCCGGAGAATCCGATGTCGGCGGATCGCGTGCGCTGGGAGCATATCCAGCGCATCTACGAGGCATGCAGCCGCAACGTGTCGGAAACGGCGCGCCGCCTCAACATGCACCGGCGCACGCTGCAACGGATACTCGCCAAGCGGGCGCCGCGCTGATGCGGCGGCCCGGACATTGACAACAGGCGCCGCGCGGCGGATACCCGGCGGGCAATGACCACGACGCACACCCGCTCATCGACCGGTTTCAAGAAATTCCTCATCATCGCCCATGACCTCGTCATGACCGGGCTGGCGGTGGCGCTGGCCTTCGCCATGCGGTTCGAGGGGCCGATGCTGGACACGCGCCTCGACGCGTTGCCGATCATCCTGCCCGGATTCGTGGCCTACGCGGGCATCGTCTACTGGATCTTCGCGCTCTACAAATCGCGCTGGCGCTTCGCCTCCCTGCCCGATCTCGCCAACATCCTGCGCGCCGTCACCGTTCTGGCGCTGACGTTGCTCGTGGTGGACTACGTGCTGGCGTCGAGCACGTTCTACGGCTTCTTCTTCTTCGGCAAGATCACCATCGTCCTCTACTGGATGCTGCAACTCTTCCTGCTGGGGGGGCCGCGTCTCGCCTATCGCTACCTGAAATACGCGCAATCGCGGCAGACGCTGGTACGCGAGGGCGCGGTGCCCGCGCTCATCCTCGGGCGCGGCTCGGATGCGGAAGTGCTGCTGCGCGCCATCGAATCGGGGGCGCTGCGCAAGATCCAGCCCAAGGGCATCCTGACGCCGCGCGACAGCGATCTCGGCCAGTCCATTCGCGGCGTGCCGGTGGTGGGCCGCTTTGCCGATCTCGAACAGGCGGTCGCGGATTTCGCCGAGCGCGGCTACAACATCCGCCGCCTCGTGCTTGCGCCGAGCGCGCTGGGGCAGGAGGCGGAGCGCGAGCATCTGCTGGCGCGCGCGCGCAAGCTCGGCCTTCCGCTCTCGCGGCTGCAAGGGCTCGATGTCGGCAAGGGCGAGATGACGGGCGAGATTGCCGGCGGCATCGCCTCGCTCGCCCCCGTCGAGATCGAGGATCTGCTGTTGCGCCCCACCGTGGAGATCGACCACGAACGGCTGGCGCGCTTCATCCGCGGCAAACGCGTGGCGGTGACGGGCGGCGGCGGCTCCATCGGCAGCGAGATCTGCATGCGGGCGGCCGCCTTCGGCGCCTCCGACATCCTGGTGATCGAGAATTCCGAACCGGCCCTGCACCAGATCACCGAGGAACTGCGCGCGCTCGATGCCGCATCCGCTGCCGGCCTCGTCGTCCACGGGGCCATCGCCGATGTGCGCGACAGCGCGCGGCTCCACCGGCTGCTCGCCGACTATCGCCCCTACGTGGTGTTCCATGCCGCCGCGCTGAAGCATGTGCCCTATCTGGAGCAGGACTGGGCGGAGGGCGTCCGCACCAACGTCTTCGGCTCCGTGAACGCCGCCGACGCCGCCCTCGCGGCCGGGGCGCGCGCCTTCGTGATGATCTCCACCGACAAGGCCATCGAGCCCGTCTCCATGCTCGGCGCGACCAAGCGGTTCGCGGAGATGTACGCGCAGGCGCTGGACAGCGCGCGGGCGCACGATCCCGGCGCGCCGCGGCTCATCGCCGTGCGCTTCGGCAACGTGCTGGGCTCGAACGGCTCGGTGGTGCCCAAGTTCAAGGCGCAGATCGCCCGCGGCGGGCCGGTGACGGTGACGCACAAGGACATGGTGCGCTATTTCATGACGGTGCGCGAGGCGTGCAATCTGGTGCTCACCGCCGCCTCCCATGCAGATCGCGACATGCGCGAGGCGCCGGCCGAAACCGAGCGTCCTTCGGTCTACGTGCTGAAGATGGGCCAGCCGGTGCGCATTCACGACATGGCCGAACGCATGATCCGGCTCGCGGGCTTCGAGCCCGGCACCGAGATCGAGATCGCCGTCACCGGCATCCGGCCCGGCGAGCGCCTGCACGAAATCCTGTTCGCGCACGACGAAACCATCACCGAAACCGGCATCGACGGCGTGATGGCGGCGCGGGCCGTCTTCGCCAGCCGGATACAGCTCGGCGTCTGGCTCGCGCAACTCGAGGACGCGGTGACGCGCTACGACCGGGCGGCGGCCGAAGCCGTGTTCGATGCCGCGATTCCCGATTTCGCCCGCCGCCCTATCGCCGCGCCAGCAACGCACCAAGCCGACGCAGCCCCTCCCGCGACGAAACGGCCGGCGTAAAGCCCGACCGGGCGAGCCGCCCGCCGTCGACGACGAGCGGGCTGTCGAGCCGCTCCAGCAGCGCCGCGCGTCCCACCGGTATCAGGCCGGCGCGCAGCAGAGGCAGCGGCACGCCGAGAAGGCCGGGCCGGCGCCCCATGCCCGCCCGCAGGGCGGCGACGATCTCCCCGACATCGAGCGGCCCCGGATCGGCGACGATGAACGGCCCCGCGAGCGGCGCGCCGTCGGCGTCGCGCGCCGTGAGCAGATGGCGCACCGCATCCGCCACCGTCTCCACCGCCACCAGCGAGCGCCGCGCGCGCAACGCGCCGAACGGCAGCGGAAGCGGCAGGCGCGCAAGGCGGATGAGCGCGCCCATGTTGCCGCGCACGCCCTCCCCGTAAACCAGCACCGGCCGCAGCGACGCGGCGAACAGCCCGTCGATCTCGGCCAGGTCGCGCTCGGCCGCCAGTTTCGAACGGCCGTAGTCGTCGGTCGGGTGCGGCGCATCCGCCTCGCTCAGCACCGTGGCGCTGGAAGGCCCCGTCTGGGCGCGGATCGAGGACAGGAAGACGAAACGCCCCACCCGCCCCCGCGCCGCATGCGCGAGATGCAGCGTGGCGGCGTGATTCACCTGCCGATAACGCTCCGGCAGAATCTCGGGGCCGGCATGGGCGATGCCGGCGGAATGGACAACGGCGTCGACGCCCGCCAGCGCCGCCCGCCAGTCCGGCGAACCGCCGATGTCGCCGACGACAGCGCGCTCCACCTCCGGCGCAAGGGCGATGTCCTCCCGCAGCGCGGCGCGCACGACATGGCCATCGCGCAGCAGCGCCGCCGTCAGATGACGACCGATGAAGCCGCTCGCCCCCGTGAGCAATATCCGCATCCCGCCCGCTCCCGCTATCGCCTCACCGAAAAACGAAACAGCACGAGGCCGACCAGCGCCCCCCCCGCCGCCAGCGCCGCCCCTTGCCAAACGGGCGCGTCGACGGCCAGCGTCAGCCCGGCGAGCAGCGCGAGCAGCCCGTTGAGCCCTGCCACATGGGCGATGACGGCCGGCACGGACCAGCCGTTGTCGGTGGCGCGCTGGTAGAAATGGCTGCGATGGGCCTCCCACACCTTTTCACCGCGCGACAGGCGACGCAGCAGCGTGATCGTGGCATCGCACAGATAGTAGAGCGGCAGCAGCAGCGCCGCCGCAAGCCCACCCTCCCCCGCAAGCCGGTAGAGCAGAAAACCGACGATGAGCCCGATGGGCAGCGATCCGACATCGCCGAGAAAAAGCCGCGCCACAGGCCGGTTGAACGGCGCGAAACCGATGAGAGCGCCGAGCAGCGCCGCCGCGATGACGCCGCTCGCCGGATCGAGCCGACCGAAAGCCGCGAACAGTGCCAGCGCCGCCGTGACGGGCGCCATTTCGGCGACCGTCATCCAGTCGAGCCCGTCCATGAAGTTGACGAGGTTGACGAACCAGATGCCGGCGAGCGCGACCAGCAGCCACTCGGCCGCCGCCGGCAGGGCGGGAAACAGCGTGCCCACCCCCGCGCCCGCCAGCGCAAACGCCACCGCCAGCGCCTGAATGACAAGCCGCAACGAGGCCGGAAGCGGACGGATGTCGTCGACGGCCCCCACCACGGCAAGCCCGACGGCCGCCGCCGCCAGCAGCAGGAAGCCCGGCAGGTCCGCCGCCGGCCCGGCGAGCGCGAGCCCCGCGCCCGCGCAGACGAGCGCCGCCGCGACAACCGCGATGCCGCCGCCCTGCGGGGTCGGAATCCGGTGGCTGGAACGGGCGTTGGGACGCGCCAGCGCATAGCGCTGCAACAGCGGCCGCAGCGCGACGATCAGCCCGTATGACAGCGCGAGCGCGGCAAGCAGAACGGCGACGGCCAGCACGTCATGCCCCGTGATAGGCGCGATACCAGTCCACGAAGCGGCGCACGCCGTCCTCAAGGGCCGTCGCGGGCGCGAAGCCGGTGTCGCGGACGAGATCGGCGATGTCCGCCGCCGTCTCCAGCATGTCGCCGGGCGGCAGCGGCATGTCGGTGCGCACGGCCTTGCTGCCCAGCGCATCCTCGATGATCGCGATCAGCCGGTTGAGTTCCTCGGGACGGTTGTTGCCGATATTGTAGACGCGATGCGGCGCCGACGAGGTGGCGGGGTCCGGCGCAAGCCCGTCCCAGAGCGGGTTCGGCGCGGCGGGGCGATCGAGCACGCGCAGCACGCCTTCCGCCACGTCGTCGACATAGGTGAAGTCGCGCCACACCTGCCCGCCGTTCGCGACGCTGATCGGCAGCCCGCGCGCGATCGCATCCGTAAAGATGTAGACGGCCATGTCCGGCCGGCCCCAAGGCCCGTAGACGGTGAAGAAACGCAGCCCCGTCGCCGGCAGGCCGTAGAGATGCGCATAGGAATGCGCCATCAGCTCGTTGGACTTCTTCGTCGCCGCGTAGAGGCTGACCGGATGGTCGACATTGTCGCGCTCGCAAAAGGGCACCTTGCGGTTGGCGCCGTAGACGGAGCTGGACGAGGCATAGACCAGATGCGCGATGCCGGCATGGCGGCAGCCTTCCAGCACGTTGAGAAAGGCCACCACGTTGTCGCCGACATAAGGATGCGGATCGACCAGCGACTGACGCACGCCCGGCTGGGCGGCAAGATGCACCACCTTGCGCGGCGCGACCTCGGCGAACGTCGCCGCCGTCGCGGCCGCATCGGCGAGATCGAACCGCAAGGCGCGAAAACCGGCATATCCGCCCAGCGCCGCGAGCCGCGCCTCCTTCAGCGCGGGATCGTAATAGGGCGACAGGCGGTCGACCCCCACCACCGTCTCGCCCCGCTCCAGCAGGCGGCGGGCGACATGGAACCCGACGAAACCCGCAACCCCCGTCACCAGAACGGGCGAGGCGGCGGAAACGGCGGGCGTGGATAGCGACGGGTCGTTTGGCAAGTGGTGTTCCGCTCAGGTCACGGTTCGATCATCAGCCAGCGGACAATAAAGCAATTTTTTGGGAATGGGAGAGCGAAAGCGCGCTTTCGCGCGCCGCATACACGCCTTTCGGCCGCAAGGTGAACAGACGTATACGGAACCTTTCCTCTGTGCGCACGTTCCTCTGTTGTCCAACCTACAGGGAGACATTATCATGAGCACTGCACAGAACACTTGGGATCGGATTCAAGGCAACTGGAAGCAGTTCACCGGTCAGGTGAAACAACAATGGGGCGAGCTCACCGACGACGACCTCACCGTCATCGACGGCAAGCGCGAGGAACTCGCCGGTCGCCTCCAGGAACGTTACGGCTACGCCAAGGAGCAGGCGGAGCGCGAGATCGACGACTGGACTTCGCGGCTCTGAGCCGGCCGTCCAGCGTTTTTAGAGCGGAGTGCATTCAAGTGGAATCGTCACGCCGCTCCAAATTCTATATTTTACCGCAACTTGCGTTCAATTCGATGGATCGGTTTGAACGCAAACTGCTCCAGTTCACCGCGTCACCGACAGGCGTCAGCCCGCAGGCCGGGGCTGGCGTCGCCCTTCACCCCACAATCTCACCCCCGAAAGGATCGCATCATGGCAGAGAAAACCGAAAACGCGTTCAACGCCGACATCGAGACCCTGCGCAACGATATCCGCACGCTCACCGATTCGGTGGCGGACCTTGTGCGCCGGGAGACGGAGAGCGCGCGCGCCGGCGTCAAGGGCGCGGCGGACAGCATCGCCGAAACCGTTTCGTCCACCACGGCGTCGGTCGGCGAAGCCGGGCGGCGTCTGGCTTCCGACGCCCAGGACAGCGTGCGCTCCGCCACGTCGCAGGTCGAGGCCTGCATCGAAAAGAACCCGGTGCAATCGGTTCTCATCGCCGCGGGCGTGGGCTTCGTGATCGGCCTGTTGAGCCGGCGGGTATGATCGGCCTTATCAGGGCGTTGCTCGGCGCGCAGGTTTTCGCGGCGCAAACCGCGCGCCTGCGCGATGATGCACGGCGCGCCGTCTTGCGCGCCGTCGGGCTTGTCGTTGCGGCCATCTTCGCTGCCGTCGGCGTGGGCTTTCTCACCGCCGCCGGGCATCGAACGCTCGCACGCATGCTGGACCCGGTCAGCGCATCGCTGATCGTGGCGGGCGTCTACCTGGGAGCGGCCGCCATCATATGGCTGGCGACAACGCTCGCCGCGCGCAGGCGTACCCGCCCCCCGCAACCGGCGGCGGATCTCGGCGCGGCGACGATGAGCGCGATGCAGGGGCTCGGCGAGACGGTGCGCGACCTGAAACCCGAGGAACTGGCGTTGAAGGGCGGGCAGAAACTGGCCCGCGCCGTGGGGCCGTGGACGCTGGCGGGCGTGGCGGTGCTCGCCGGCTACGTTCTCGCCCGCCGCGTCGATCGCGACACGCGATCGTGATCCGGTCGTCTGCATCGGACCACCGGAGCGCTTTCCGATGAGAGCGGGATGCGATCAGATTGAATCGCCATCCCGCTCTTTGCGTTTCGCTGAAATGCAAAAAGCCTATCGAAGCCCGGCAAAGAAACCCGCTCAGCCCGCCGCCGCGAGAGAAGCGGGGCCGCGCGCCTGCTGGCCGAAGAACAGCGCCTGACTGATCACGGCGCGCACCACGTCGACGCTGAACGGCTTGGTGATCAGGAATGCGGGCTCGGGGCGCTCGCCGGTGAGCAACCGTTCGGGATAGGCGGTGATGAAGACGACCGGCACCTCGATCCGCGTCAGAATCTCGTTCACCGCGTCCAGCCCCGAACTGCCGTCGGCGAGTTGAATGTCCGCCAGCACGAGGCCGGGCGGATGCGCCGCAACCGCGGCGACAGCCTCCGCATGCGTGCGCGCGATGCCCGTGACCCGATGGCCGAGCCCCTCGACAAGCGCCTCGATATCCATGGCGATGATCGGCTCATCCTCGATGATCAGCACGTCGGAGGCGATCTGGGCGGAAATCTCGCGGCTCGCCTGCTGCACGAGGTCCTCCACCTCATCCATCGAGACATCCAGCGCTTGGGCGATTTCTTCCCGCGACAGCCCTTCGAGCACATCGAGCAGGAAGGCCGCGCGCGGTTGCAGGCCGAGCGCGGCGAGCGCCCGTCCCGCATGCTGCTCGATCGCGCCGGCGACCGCCGCTTCCGGCGGGCTTTCCCGGCCGTTGGTGGGCACGCGCTGCCAGATATCGAGCAGCACGCGGAACAGCGCCACGCGCGGCGCGATGTCGCGGCGCAGCAGGCCGGGATCGGCGACGAGGGCCTCGAGCGCCGCGACCGCATGCGCATCGCCGCTCGCCTGGCTGCCCGTGAGCGCGCGCGACAGACGGCGCAGATAAGGCAGATGCGGCGCAACCAGTTGGGAAAGAGACATCGGAAACACCCCTTCGAGGAAATACGGGTGGAGGAACGCTATTCACGCGGATCAGCGGCCGCCAAAGGCACCGTGAACGGAGAATATACATATTTTCCGGATCTGCCTGCGGAAACAACCGCGCATCTTCGGACGTTTCCGTCTTGCCGACCGCGCGTCTTGCCGATTGCGCGCTGCCGGCCCGGCTGATCCGTGATATTAACGCCGCGCATCGCGAAAAGTTCCACCGCCGGGGAACCTTTTGCATGCATTGACGTTCCCCAACAGATTATGAGCCATCGTCAGGATATAGTGGACTGGATGCGAATTGGACATGAGGAATGAAGTGGCTGCGGATATGTCGACATATCCGGCGGCGGGACGGTTGGAGGCCGCGATGAAGGATACAGGTCGTTCCGGCAAAGGACAGCGGTCGCAAGCCGATGGTGCGGGCGCGCCCGGCGCGGGCGCGGACCATGAGGCGGCGCAGGCCGGCATCAGCGCGGACCGGCCGGAGCGCCAGGCGGATAAACGGACGCCGGACAAGCAGGCGTTGCCGCTGGCGCCCGATGTCCAGAACCGCATCGGCGAGCAGTTGCAGATGCTCTACAGCGATCTCCTGACGCAGGCGACGCCGGACCGTTTCCTCAAGCTTCTCGACGATCTCGATCGGAAGTCCCGGCAGCATTGACGCGCCCGCGATCCGGCGCGACGCAGGGGAGCGACGCCAGTGACGGCTTACGAGCGACAGCAGTCCGTGCGGCGCGCCCCTCTTTCCGCCACCGTCGAAAGGAAGGAGGGCGCGCCTTCCCGCAGGGGCCATATCGGCGGGCTCGGTCTGCGCAACCAGATCGTCGTCGTGCTGGGGCTCGTGCTGCTGCCCGCCGCCATTCTTTCGGGCATCTGGACTTTCTCGCAATACCGGCACCTGTGCGCCCTCAAACTCGCCGGGGCCGAGCGCGCGGCGGAGCGCATGGCGAGCGACGTCAGCGATTTTCTGCGCAACAACGGCACCATCGCGGCCACACAATTCGCGCCGGACGACCCGGCGGTGACGCAACGCGGCCGGTGCGAGGCCCGCCTTTCCGATGTGCTGCGGGAGAGACGCGAATACAGTTTCTCCGCCGTTTTCGTCGACGACGCGCTGATATGCGTCGTCGATTCGGGCGGTCATTTCATGTCCGACGAGCACGCCAGAGCGGAAACGAGCGCGTTGGCGGCGCGTTTGCTGGCCCGGCGCACGGACAGCGGGCCGGCGTTCCTGCACGTCCCGGACGGCCGCCATCTGATGCTCGGAGCCGTGGTGCGGCCGCCCGCGCCGAGGGAGGCCGGCAACGGCGGCGCGCCGGCGGCCCCCGCCCGGCATGTGCTCGTCGTCACCGCGCTGCGCACGGCCGTGCTGTCCTACGCGATCGGCGCCATGCGGCTCGGCATCGAACGCGGAACGGCCATCCTGTCGGCGGACGGCGACGTCATCGCCCGCTCGGCCTCGCCGCCGATCCCGGACAACTGGTTTCCCCAAGGCGCCACGACGCTAACGGACGCCATCGGACGCCTCTCGCCCGGCGAAAGCTTCGACAGCGCGGAAAATCCGCCGGCCCGGGTGAGCTTCGAAGCGCAATCTCAATCCGGGGAGCGCTTTCGCTATTTCCTCGCGCCGACGGTGAACCCCGACCTGCTCGTGATGACGGGCTATCCCGAGGCGTTGCTGTTCGCGTCGGAACGCTCCGTCCTGTGGAGTTCCCTGCTGCCCATGCTGCTGATGCTCATCGTGGCCACGGCGGGCACGTTGTGGGTGACGGAACGTCTCATCGTGCGCTGGATCACCTATCTGCAACGCGTCACGCGCGTCTACGGCAGCGGGCGGCTGTCCGTGCGCGCCGTGCGCATCGGCGACGCGCCGCGAGAGCTGGCGGAGCTGGGAACGGCCTTCAACGAGATGGCCGCGAACATCGCCGGCCATGCGCGCCAACTCGAGCGGGCGGCGGTGGAAAAGGACAGCCTGCTGCGGGAGTTGCATCACCGCGTCAAGAACAATTTCCAGGTCATCGTCAGCCTCCTCAGCCTGCACAAGCGCGCGGCGGCGCCGGAAGACAGCGCGGATGGCGACGGGCTGCGCTTCATCGAGGATCACGTACAGGCGATGTCTGTCGCCTACCGCGTGGGCTACAGCTCCGGCGATCTGGGCGAAACGCCGCTGGCGGAACTCATGCACGACGTCATCGACTGCCTGCGGCGCACCGCGGGCGTCGCGGAAGCCGATATCGTCGAAATGCCGCCCGCCACGGGCCATATCGTCGATCTCGACCGGGCGATCGGCATCGCGCTTTATCTCGCCGCGCTGCTGCCCGCTTATCTCGACGCCGTCAAACGCTCCCCCGCCGGCGTCGCGCGCAAGGCCGTCATCGGCGCGGAAGTGCGGACGACGGGGCGGGCGACGGCCGAGTTGCGCCTGACGCTCGATACGGCCCCTGCGCTCCCGGTCGCCGTATCGCCGCTGAAGGAGCGACTGGCCCGCGCCTACATCCGCCAGCTCGGCGCGGCGGTGGTGGAGCCGGAAGCCGGTCGAAGCGCGGAATCGCCGCGACGCGAGATCGCGATTCCGCTGGGCGCCGCAGACGCCTGACAACAGCATCGCGGCGAGAGATTCGCGACGGCAGAATATCCGTATATTCCATGCAGCATAAATTGTACTGGCTTATGTTTCATAATTTACTCTTATTTCCGCTTCATTCATCGAGGCATTGTTCTGCAAGGGATTACAGTCGCCGCATGCCGATCGTCGGAACTTTTTGCGCGGACATGCGTTCAACCGTCGACATCAACGGCCAAGCACAAGGCGACGGCGCGGCGACAGGCAACGCGGGAAGATGCCGCGGCCGGATCGGGAAAACCGAAGTCAGGGGGGATGCGTATGCCGCATGAAAAAACGAACGCGGGCAACGATCCGGCGAGCGGGGCCGGGGAAGCGAATGCGCCCGTCAGGCAGGAGTTGATTGCAACCATCCCGAAACTGCGCGCCTTCGCCATTTCCCTCTGCGGAAAGCCGGAGCGGGCGGACGATCTGGTGCAGGAAACGCTGATCCGGGCCTGGTCGAAACTGTCGTCTTTCACCGAAGGCTCGAACATGGCAGCCTGGCTCTACACGATCCTGCGCAACGTGTTCTACTCGGAATACCGCAAGCGTCGGCGCGAGGTGGAGGATGTCGACGGCCGGATAGCCTCGCAGCAAGCCGCCCCGCCGCCGCAGATGGGCCACATGAACATGCGGGACTTCCGCGAGGCGCTGATGAAGCTGCCGAACGACCAGCGTGAGGCGCTGGTGCTGGTGGGGGGCGCGGGCCTGTCCTACGAGGAGGCCGCGGAAGTATGCGGCTGCGCGCTCGGCACCATCAAGAGCCGGGTCAACCGGGCGCGAACCCGCCTCGCCAGCCTGCTGTCGATCGATTCGGCCGGAGAAATCGGCCCCGACCCCGCGTGGCACGGCGTGCTGGAGCAGACGGCGAGCCCCGGCAGTTCCCGCTAGAGCATTTCGGCGTTTCGTTGAAACGTAGAAATTCTCTATCTTATTGACTTGACGCGTTTTCTTCACGCAAAGCGGTATCCACTTTGCTTGAAAACGCTCTAGAATGCATTCCGCTCAAATGGAATCATTTGATCGATAAGAATCCGCTCGAAATTGGAAAGTTATCGTATGCCGGCGTTTCGATGAAACGACGACATGCGCCGGAGCGCCGTTCTTTGAAGCGGAACGGGCATTTTTCTCCATCTCCCTGTTCATGCATCAAATCGAAAAGCGTGCATTGTTTGGCTTGATGCAACGAAGCATCTTCGCCTTCCGTCGCAACGCGGAAATGCCCTGTTCTTTTGCTTGAGCACGATCTTTTTCCGAAAGCGGCACCCGCTTTGAGGATCGTGCTGCGGGCTTTCCCTGAATCATGCCGCCCCGGAACCATGCTTGCCTGATATGGGCCGAGCGCCGTGCAAGGCACGGCAGATAATACGTCAGAACTCAACCCGCGCCTGCATCCCTACAGAAAAATGAAACAGGGCAAACAAGATATTAAAATCAATATCTTAAAATAAAAATTAATTTTTTAAATATTACTAGATTTAATAAAAAGTAAATTTCTATCTATAAACATTTATATTTATATATAAGCATCTATATTAATGTTTATTAAACGTATATATTGTATTAAATTTATCTCATAATTCTGTCAAACCTTCATATATTATGGAGAACTATGATTTATGATAACATATAAGGCATATAGGACTGACGTCAGGATATGGATTTGGCAATGATATAATTTGATAAAGAAATATTCTTCGTATTGATTTACATCTTCATTGGAAGAAAATTATGATTATCGGAAAAACGCCTCACATAACTGCATCTGCGGCGCTTGTCCTGCTTTCCGCATTCGTCGATCCTGCATGGACTCAAACCGTGCTTCCAGCGGGAATAGCGGGCGCGCAGCGTTCCACGCCGCTGGAACGCCATCTGCCTCCCGTTCCCGAACGCACCCACAGCGATATCGCGCCGCGCCCGGCGGCATCTGCGGAAGATCCCACGCCGCTCGGCGTCCATGTCAAGCGGGTCCGCATTTTCGGCCTCGCCGGCAAGGTCGCGGCGGATTTCAGCGGCGACATCGAGATCGAGTCCATCGAGGGCGTGTCCGAAGCGGAGATCCGCAAGGCCATCGCGCCGTTTCTGCACAAGCCGCTCTCCATGCAGCTCATCGCGCAGATGCGCGCGGCGCTGGTGCAGGTTTACCGTGAGGCCGGCAAGCCGCTCGTATCGGTGAGCGCGCCGCCGCAGGAGGTCACGGGCGGCGGCCTGCAATTGCAGGTCGTGCCCTATCGTCTGGGCGAGACCCGCGTGCGGGACGCCGCCACGGGTGCGCCCGCGGCCGCTGTCGCGCGCTCGTCGGACCTGCGCGCGAACGTCGGGGAGTTGATCGACACGCGGGACCTGTCCGAGGACATCGACTGGCTGAACCGCTTCCCCTATCGGCAGATCAACGGCGTTTTCGAGCCCGGCAGCCTTCCCGGCACGACCGACCTGACCTTGAACATCACGCGCGACAAGCCCTGGCGCGCCCACGCCGGCTATACCAATTCCGGCAGCAGGGATACCGGCTACGATCGTTATTTCGCGGGCTTCGCCGCCGGCATCGAAGCGCTCAACGACCTGACGCTCTCCTACCAGCTCACGGGCAGCGACAATTTCTGGACGTCGCCCTCGACAGGCCGGCTCGCCGGCCACCACTGGCCGGATTACCTCAGCCACGCGGGCCGCATCGCGATCCCCACGCTGGCCCGCCAGGGGCTCGACATCTCGCCGAATTTCATCGCGACGCGGCAGCAAACCGTCAACGGCATCCTGTCTTTCCGCAACACTACTTTCGAGCTGCCGGTGCTCTATAAATCCGCGCTGTCCAACATCTGGAGCGGCGCGCCCTTTCAGGGGGAAATCTACGCCGGGACCGCGCCCAAGTGGGCCAAACGCAAATTCGCCTCTCATACGGGCAACCCTCTGGGCGATTTCAACCTGGCCAGCCATTCCGCGACGTTCAATCTCATGACCGGCCTGTCCGCGACGTGGGGGAAAGACGGCGGCGCGTCGCATGCGCTGGATTTGCGAATCGTCGCCAATACCGGCGGGGTATTGCCCGGCAATACGGACAGCATCTGGAACGCCTGGACCAACGGCCGCGTGACCACGAGCCGGTACGTATACGGCCTGATCCAGTTCGACCGCCACGTTCCGCTGGACGACATATTGCCTTTCAAGGGCTTCGGCCTCAGCACCAGCCTGACGGGGCAGATCGCCAGCCGCGCGCTGCCCGATACGGAGCAACTGACGCTGGGCGGCGCATCCGCCACACGCGGCTATGCCTCACGTGACGGCGCGGTCGACGCGGGCATCGTGCTGCGCCACGAATTGCGCCTGCCCGCCTTCGCCCTTTTGAAGCAGTTGGCGGGTAGCGCCGATTCGCCGCCCGCCCGCGTCCCCGCGGACAGCGTGTCGCCCTATCTTTTCCTCGATCTTGGATACGGCCACAATTTCTACAACCGTTCCTACAGCCTCGCCAACGGCTTTCCGGCGGCAAGCGTATCGCTGGCGAGCGCCGGGCTGGGGCTCGACTACCAGATCGAGCGCAACCTGCAAGCCTCTCTCTCGGCCGCCTGGGCGCTGAAGGACGCCCCCGACGCGAGACGCATCGGCACACCCGACCTGACGCGGCAGGGCGACATGACCATCCACGCCCGGCTCATCCTGTCCTATTGATTCGACAAAAAACGGACCGGGCACCCGCCGCCATCAGGGACCACGCGGCGGATATCCGGGGCCGAAACGCCCGTTTCGCGCCGCCGGAAGCGATTTCATCCACAGCCTGCGCCGATCATCGAGAATCGCACTTGCATTGCCGGCAATCAGCCGATATACGAACCACCTGTCCCGCAGATGCTCCCATCGTCTAGCGGTCTAGGACGTCGCCCTCTCACGGCGAAAACAGGGGTTCGAGTCCCCTTGGGAGCGCCATTTTTTGTCTGCAAGCAGCCGCCACACCAACCCTGCTTGCGGGTGCGGTTCGAGGTTTCACCTCTCATCCGCGCCATTGCGGTTAGCGAGAATAGTGATAGATCCCGCTAACCTGATGCTTCATGCGATCCGGCAGCCTATATTCCCATCCCACAGCGATTGTCTGCATCGCGCATCCGGCGTGAACGGATGCCGGTCAGCGTGCGGCATGTTTCGCCTTTGCGGACGCTTCGGCCGTTCGATTTTTCCTTGATGACGCCCCGCGTCTCACCGCTCATCGTATCGCGCGGGAACTCTTTTCGGCGCCCGTGCGTTGCAGAGTCATCGACAGGCAATAACGGGAGAGGAGAATTCAAATGCTTCGCGGCGCGCTGCTCTGGTTGATCGGCATCCCGATCCCCATCATCCTTTTACTGCTGATCTTCGGCTACCTCTGAGCGTCGCCGGATTATAATTTACACTGACGACGGGTAATCTTTCGATGTATCCGGCAGGACATCGCCCAGCCTCACCCGCGCCGAGCCGGGGCGGAGCGGCTTCTGCTGGCTGTCGTGCGGCGCCCAGCCGGACAGCCACAGAATATCGAAGGTCGCCGCGATACGGCCGTCCGCGGCGGCGAAGCGTTCCATGTAGATCTCGCATGCCCGCATGAGCGTGGCCCGGCGCAACGGTTTGCGGCTGCGCTCGTGCAGGGTGTTGCTCAGGCCCATGCTGCGCAGTTCGCGCATCAATGCGACGGGATGGCCGTAGCGCACATTCACGCGATCCACGTCGGTGACGGGCAGCGCGAAGCCGGCCCGCTGCAACAGGCCGCCGAGATCGCGCAAATCGGCGAAAGGCGCGACGCGCGGGCTGGCGCCGCCTTCCAGCTCCGCTTCGGCGAGCATCATGGCCTGCCGCAGCTCCATCAGCGTGTCCCCGCCGAGAAAGGCGGCCAGAAACAGCCCGTCCGGCCGCAGGGCGCGCCGCACCTGCACGAGCGCGCCCGGCAGATCATTGACGTGATGCAGCGACATCGCCGAGACGGCAAGATCGAACCGCCCCGCCGCCAGCGGCAACGCTTCCTCGTCGGCGACGAGATCGCCGGGCCGCGCGGCCTGCACAGCCGGCGCGGCGCGAACGACCTGTCGAACCGCGCCCGCGCGCAACAGCGCCTGCGCCGCCGCATCGGTCGGCGTGCAGAGATCGAGCGCCGTGTCGAAACGGCGGCTGACCGTCGCAACCCGGTCGACGAGATCGTCCGCGACACGGGCAAGCAGGAAATCCCCGAAGCCGTCGCCGATGGCGCGCGCCAGGCGGCGCCGCTGCAAGGCGCGATCGAATATGCGGGGCGTTCCGGTCATGGCGCGGTTTTTAAAGCATCCCGGCCAAAAGGGAAGCTGGTTTTCAACGCCCCACCACCGATGGTTCAGCCCGGCGCAAGCCATGCCCCATAGGCTCATGCTCGATCCACATCCGGCTCGCACGGGAATGGCGCCTTTGCACCCGCAGATCCAACCCACGCCGCACGAGACGCCGGCAGCACGGAAGGCCGGCGAAATCGGGCGGCATGTGCGCGCGGGCTGGCATGCGCTGCTCGATTTTCTCTATCCGCCGGCCTGTCCCGTGTGCCTTGCGGCGACCGCGCAGCACGATGGGCTGTGCGCGACCTGCTGGAGCGGCCTTTCCCTCATCGAGCGGCCGTATTGCGAGCGGCTCGGCCTGCCTTTCGATATTGACGTGGGCACGCCGCTGCTGTCGCCTGCCGCCCTCGCCGACCCGCCGGCTTTCCAGCGGGCGCGGGCGGCGGTGCGCTACGACGCGACGGCGCGGCTGCTCGTCCACCGCCTCAAGTACAGCGACCGCGCGGAACTCGCGCGGCTGATGGCCGGCATGATGATCCGCGCCGGGCGCGACCTTCTGCCCGACGCCGACCTCATCGTGCCGGTGCCCCTGCACACGCGCCGCCTGTGGGCGCGGCGGTTCAACCAGTCCGCCCTGCTCGGCATGCGCCTGTCGGCGCACACCGGCCTGCCGTGCGACACGGCGGCGCTGGCGCGGCGCAAGCCGACGCGGCCGCAGGCGGGCCTGTCGCGCGCCGAGCGGGCGACGAACCTGCAAGGCGCGTTCCACGTCGGCGAGCACCGGCGCATGGCGGTAGAAGGGCGGCGCATCCTGCTCGTCGACGACGTGCTCACCACCGGCGCGACCGCCAACGCCTGCGCCCGCGCCCTGCTGCGGGCCGGCGCGCGCGATGTCGACGTGCTGGTCTTCGCGCGCGTCGTCGCGGCGAACTGACCGGCATCCGGGCGAACGGGTTTGCGCTTTCGGCCGCAACGTGATCAAAATACATGAGCCGCAACCGGCCGAGGCCACGGAACCTTTCATGCCCCCGATCACGATCTACACGAAATCATGGTGCCCCTACTGCCAAAGGGCGAAGGCTCTGCTGAACGGCAAGGGCGTGTCGTTCGACGAAATCGACATCGAGCGCCAGCCGGAGGCGCGGGCCGTCATGATCGAGCGCGCGCGGGGGCGCAAGACCGTGCCGCAGATCTTCATCGGCGATCGCCATATCGGCGGCTACGACGATCTCCATGCGCTCGACGAGGCCGGCGAACTCGACGGGCTGCTGCGCCCGGCCGCGTGACAGCCGCGCATGCATCGGAGCGTTTTCCGATCGGAATTCGTTCAGAAGAAAGAATCGCAGAGCATTCGCCGATCCGGTCAGGCCGTCGCATGCTCCAGGAAGGACCGACAGATGCCCGATTCCCCCACCGCGTTCATCGCCGCCTGCCTTCAGATGCGCTCGACGACCGACCCCGCCGCGAACCGCGAGACGGCGCTCGCCGGAATCCGGCAGGCGGCGGAGGCCGGGGCGGTCTATGTCCAGACGCCGGAAATGACCTCGCTCGTGGTGCGGGACCGCAAGGAACTGTTCGCCAGGGTCTCCGATCAGGCGCACGATCCGCTGATCGCGAGCGCCCGCGAACTGGCGCGTGAAAAGCGGATCACCGTGCATCTCGGCTCGCTGCCGCTGCGGGAGAGCGACCGCATCGCCAACCGCGCCATCCTTATCGATGCGCAGGGTGAAATCGCGGCAACCTACGACAAGATCCACCTCTTCGACGTCGATCTGCCCAGCGGCGAGAGCTGGCGCGAATCGGCGACCTACACCGGCGGACATCAGGCCGTGACGGCCGCCCTCGCCCTCGGCAACGCGACCGGGACGCTGGGCCTGACGATCTGCTACGATCTGCGTTTTCCCTATCTTTACAGGGCGTTGGCGGAAGTGGGCGCGGATATCCTCACCGCTCCCGCCTGCTTCACGCGCCAGACCGGCGAGGCCCACTGGCAGGTGCTGCAACGCGCGCGGGCCATCGAAAACGGCTGTTTCGTCATCTCGGCCGCGCAGGGCGGGCTGCACCAGGATGGCCGCCAGACTTACGGCCATTCCATCATTGTCGATCCATGGGGCCGCGTACTGGCGGAGGCCGATGCCGAACCCGGTCTCATCTACGCCACGGTCGATCTCTCGCTCGTGGAGAAGGTGCGCGCCCAGATTCCCTCTCTGCGACATACGCGCCTGTTCTCGCTGCCCGGCACGGGTGACGACAATGTCGTGCCGCTCCAGCCGCACGGCACGGAGGCTTGACGGCGACGCAGCCGCGGACATTCGTCGACGCTCCGCCGGCACCCGGCGGGGCTCGTGCCGCACCGCAGCAACCGTTGATTCACCATGCCGTTCGAAGCCGCAATTCCGGCTTCTTTCGCTGCCGATTTCCTCCACAATCGACTGCAAAATGAAACCCGTTCGCGCCATTCGTCACCGCAGGGTCCCGATGGTGCGCCGCATCCTCTCCAGAACGCGAAACGGGTCATATCATGCAGACCGTGGTTACTGCCGTCGCCCTCGTGGCCGTATTGAGCATCTTCTTCATGCTGCATCAGGTGAGGCCGCGATGATCCGCATCACCCCGCCCCTTCCGCGCGCTTTCCGATCAAATGGAATCATTTGATCGACAAGAATTCGCTCAAGACAAAAGAATCTAGAGCAGTTTGCGTTCAAATCGATCCATCGAATTGAGTGCAAGTTGCGATAAAATATAGAATTTAGAGCGGCGTGACGATTCCACTTGAATGCACGCCGCTCTAACGCGCCGGCGTCTCGACCGTCACCGGCACCTCGATGGCGGCGTTGTTCCCGACCACCGTCAGCGTTACCTGAACCGGCCCTGCGGCATCGCTGCGCGTCCCGGCCGGAAACGTGAACACGGCGCCAGCCGCGCGCTCTTCCCGCACCGGCGTACCGAAACGCCACGGTGCGGGCGCTTCCACGAAAACATCCGCCGCTTCGCCCGCGATATCGACGACAAGGCCGGTTTCATCCAGCCGCGCGCCGCTGACCGCAAGGCCGGCGAACGCTTCCCCCTGCGGCGTGCGGCGCGGAACGTGCGCCATCGTTTCGTCCCACAAACCCGCCACATCCGCGATCGCGCCCAGCACGCGTTGCACCGACACCTGCTCGGGAATGCAGATCTCCTTGCAGACGCCGAACGACAATTCGAGCGCCAGCGTCACCTCCCCTTCCCCGGCGGGCTCGACGAGTACGGGAAAACGCACGGTCCGCAGATAGCCTACCGCCTGGCCGACGCCGTCGAAGAAACGCTCGGGAGCCGGGAAAAGCGCCGCCGCCGCCGCGACGTTGCGCGATCCCTCCCACGCGAACTCCGCCGGCACGCCGGAATCGCCCGGCTCCCGCCAATAGGTCTTGTAGCCCGGCGCAAGCGCGATCTCCACCAACGCGCGATAGCGGCCCGTATCATCATCACGCCCGGCGTCGAGCAGCCGCACCTGCGCGGGCCGTTCCACGGCGGATCGTTGCCGGAACGGCCCGGCGCGCAACGCATCCCCGGTCGCGAGACAGCACACGAGCGCCGCGAGCACGGCAACAGCAAACCTGAAAAGCATGATCGCCACCTGTCTGACGGATAGTGCGACAACGCGAAGCGCCCGCGAGAGCGGCAAAATCGGCCCTGCTGCCGCTTCCCTTGCCGCAATTTCTCGCATAGCATGCCCTTGTCAGGAGAATGCCATGTACCGCGATAACGCCTCAACGATCCAAAGCCAATATCTCGACGGCCAGTTCCTCGTCGCGATGCCCGGTATGCTGGACGAGCGTTTCGCACGCACGGTCATCTATCTCTGCGCCCATTCCGAAGAGGGCGCGATGGGCCTCGTCGTGAACAAGCCCGCCATCGACCTGCGCTTCGCCGACCTGCTCGTGCAGCTCGACATCGTCGGGGAAGACGAGGCGATCCGGCTGCCGTCGCGCGCCGAAAACATCGAGGTGCTGCGCGGCGGGCCGGTCGAGGCGGGGCGCGGTTTCGTCCTGCATACGCCCGATTTCATGATCGACAATTCCACGCTCGCCATGAGCAACGGCATCTGCCTGACAGCCACCATCGACATCCTGCGCGCCATCGCCGCCGGGGAAGGGCCGGAAAGCGCGCTGCTGGCGCTGGGCTATGCGGGCTGGTCGCCCGGCCAGCTCGAAAGCGAGATCCAGGCCAACGGCTGGCTGCATTGCCCCGTCGACATGGCGCTGCTCTTCGACACAGCTATCGAGCACAAATACGACATGGCGCTGCGCAGCCTCGGCGCGGATATCGCCACCCTCTCCGGGCAGGCCGGCCACGCCTGAAACGGCGCGTTTCCGCCTTCGGCAGGATGCGGAGCAGCTTCAGGCGGCTGCGGACGTGGCGCCGAGGAAGCGGCGCGCATCGTGCGATGTCATCGCCTCGCCGAAAGCGAAACCCTGCCCGTAGCGGCAGCCGAGGCCCGACAGGAACGAGGCGCTGGCTTCGTTCTCGACGCCATCGGCGATGATATCCATGTCGAGGTCCTGGGCGAGCGTGATGATCGCCCGCAAGGCCCCCGGCCGGGCGCCTTCCGGCCGGTCGCGCACGAAGGTGCGGTCGACGCGCAGCGTGTCGAAGGGCAGATAGCGCATCTGCGACAGGGAGAAATAACCCGCGCCGAATCCGTCGAGCAGCAGGCCCGCGCCGAGCTGGCGCAGGCGGATGAGCATCTGCGCCGCGAACTCGGGATTGTCGGTGAGCATGCTCTCGCGGAAACCGATCTTCAGCGATTGCGGATGCACCGGCGTCGCCGAGAGCACGCGCTTGACGTCGGAGATCAGCTCGTGGCGCAGCAACAGCGGGCTGAACAAGGTGAGCGTGGCGAAGATAGGCGGCTCCACCTCCAGCGCCGATTGCCAGGCCGCCAGTTCCCGCGCCGTGCGTTCCAGCGCATGCAGGCCCAGCTCGCCGATGATGCCGATTTCTTCCGCGATGGGCAGGAACTCGCCGGGTTCGAGACGCCCGAGGCGCGGATGATCCCAGCGCAGGCGCACGTCGAAACCGGCGATCGTGCGGTCTTCCAGGCTGACCACGGGCTGAAAGATCATCCTGATCTCGCCCTTGTCGAGGGCGCGGCGCAGATCGCCTCCCAGCACCAGCCGCGCCGTGCGCTGCGCGCTCATGCCCGGCCGGAACACCTCGATGCGGTCGCCGCCCTGCTGCTTGGCGTGCAGCATGGCGATCTCGGCGTTCTTCAGCATGTCCGCCTGTCCGGCGGAGGATTGCGCGTCGTAGAGGGCGATGCCGACGGAGGCTTTGAGAAAAATCTCGCGATCGGCGAAACTCACCGGCGTCGAGATCGTGCGCCGGATCATGTCGGCAAAGGCGATGATGCGTTCGGGCTCGGTCTCCGAGAGCAGGATGAGCCCCCATTCGTCGCCGCCCAGGCGGGCGATGGTGTCCTGCGGCCGCAGCAGCCTCCCCAGCCGGCGCGACAGGGTGAGCATGATGGAATCGCCCACGGACGGCCCGACGGCGTCGTTCACCTCCTTGAAGGCGTCGATGTCGACGGAGACGACGGTCGGCCGCACGCCGGCCTCCTGCGCGGCGAAGGTCAGGGCGGTTTCCAGCCGGTCCTGAAAAAGCTGCCGGTTCGGCAAGCCGCTCAGCGTGTCGTAGACCGCATCATAAAGCAGCCGTTCCTCGGTGTTGCGCGCGTCGGTGACGTCGCTGAGAATGCCGACGACGCGGATCACCTCGCCGTCCGCGCCCACCACGGGGCGCGCGCGGAGATTGAACCAGAAATACTGGCCATCCGCCGCCCGCAGGCGAAAATCCACCGCCACGCGCCCGCTCCGCTGCTCCAGCACCCTGTCGAGCACCACGCGGTAGCGGTCGCGGTCGAGCGGATGGATGACGTCCAGCCAGTTCGCGATCGCCCCCTCCAGCGCGCCGCGCTTCAGCAGCAGCAGGTCCTCCACCTCGCCGCTGACGAAGATGCGGTCGGCGCTCACGTCCCAATCGAACACCACATCGCCGGAACCCGCGAGCGCGAGCGCCTTGCGCTCCGTGTCCGAGACCAGCCCGTGCGCCAGCGCGCCGCCGGCGAACGCATGCTGGACCACGGTGAACCCGATGAGAAGCACGATCAGCACCAGACCGCCGATAAGGGCGGAAGGCACGATGTCGCGCGTCAGCTCGCCGTTGACGGTAAAGCCCGCCGCCGTCACCCACACCAGCAGCAGGAACCATGTCGGGATCAGCATCACCGCGCGGTCGTAGCCGTGGCTTGCGAGATGCACGACGAGAATGAAGCCGATGCCCGCCACCACC
This sequence comes from Pseudochelatococcus sp., assembly GCF_050946405.1. Taxonomy (NCBI): domain Bacteria; kingdom Pseudomonadati; phylum Pseudomonadota; class Alphaproteobacteria; order Hyphomicrobiales; family Chelatococcaceae; genus Pseudochelatococcus; species Pseudochelatococcus sp. The sequence continues at coordinate 15,685 of NZ_JBMNUS010000002.1, read as the reverse complement.
GCGATGGAGATGCGCGCCACGCCCGCGGCCACCGGCGCGTCGAAGGCCGCGAGCCCGACGAGCGTGCCCAGGAACAGCAGCCACGCGATCGTGAAATGGCTGTAGCGCACATGCCAGCGGCTCAGGTTGAGATAGGCGAAGAGAAACACCAGCAGCGTCGCCGCCAGCACCGCCTCGGCCGCCGCACGGTAAATGCGGTTGGTCGAGGCCGCGATGGGAAATAATTGCTGGAAGAAGCCGAAGTCGATGCATGCATAGGCCAGCACCGCCCAGGCCAGCGCCGCGGCGGCGGGGAAGATCACCGCCCCCTTGACCACGAACACCACCGTGAGAAACAGCGCCAGCAGCCCGGCGATGCCGATGATGATGCCCTTGTAGAGCGTCAGCCCGTTCACCTTGGCCTTGTAGGCCTCCGGCTCCCACAGATAAAGCTGCGGCAGGCCGGGCGTGCGCAGCTCCGCGATGAAGGTGACGGTGGAACCGGGATCCAGCGTCACGTTGAAAATGTCGGAATCGGCCGACTCCACCCGCTCCGGGCGGATGCCCTCGCTCGCGGTGATCGCCGTCACGCGCGAGGCGCCGAGATCCGGCCAGACGACGCCCGACCCCACCAGCCGGTAATGCGGCACGACGAGCAACCGCTCGAGCTGCTCGTCCGTATCGTTGGAGAGGGCGAAGACGATCCAGTCCGGCCGCGTGCCGCCTTCGCGCGCCCGCACGGCGATGCGGCGCACGATACCGTCGGCGCCCGGCGCCGTCGAGATCTGGATGAGGTCGCTCTCCGCCCGGTAATGCTCCACGACGGGGGTGAGGTCGATCGCCAGCGCATCCGGCGCGACGCGCACGGCTTCCACGGCCGACGCCTGCCTCACCGCGCCGGCCGCCAGAAAGACCATCATTGTCAGGAGCAGAACGCGGATCACTCGCAACGTACGGTCTCGTTTTCTCTGGCTTGCGGCCCGCTACCTGCGGGCTGCCGGCGCGGGATACGCCAGCCCTGGTTTCCGGCCGGAAAGCAACGCCTTCCGGGTATACGAAATCGCCCGGCAATTGCAAATCCCGCGGCGGATTTTCCACGGAACGGCGGTTACAAGGCGCGATGCGTCAGCGAACGGGTGGAACGGCGGCGCGATTCGGTCCGAACGTCCGTCGCTCTACAGGGCGTAGCGCTTCGTGAAGTCTTCCTTCAGCAGCGCATAAAGGAAATGATCTTCCCACACCCCCGCGATGCACAGATATTGTCGGGCGTATCCCTCACGCATGAATCCGACTTTTTCGAGAAGCCCGATGGATGGCTCGTTGATCGGCAGGCACGACGCTTCGATCCGCCTCAGGCCGAGAGACTTGAAGACGAAACAGGCGGCGGCCACCACCCCCTTGCTCATATAGCCCTGGCGCGCGAATCGCTCGCCCATCCAGTAGCCCAGCGTACATGCCTGCACGACGCCGCGGCGCACCGGCCCCAGCGTCAGCCCGCCCACCAGCGCGTCGTCGCTCTCGCGGAACAGGAAGAAGGGATAGGAGGCGTCGCGGGCGATATCCTCCTCATACCAGCCGACGCGGCGACGGAAAGCCGGACGCGTGAGATCGTCGGCAGGCCAGAGCGGTTCCCAGCGCTCGAGAAAACGCCGGCTTTCCCCTCGCACCGTGGCCCACGCCTCGAAATCCCGCATCTGCGGCACGCGCAGGCAAATCCCGCCGCCGCGAATGTAGGGAGCGTGGCTGCCCGGCGGCGAGAAACGGAACTGCGTCAAGTGGGTGTCAGCCCTTATCATCTCTCGTCGCGACGCTCCCGATCCTCGTACCTCCAGAGCATTTACACCGTCCGCTGCAACGCAGAAATGCCCTATCGTTCCGTTTGAACATAATCTTTTCCAGGAGGCGGCGCCCGCTTCCCGGGATCATGCTTCAGAATATGTCCTGTCCAGACTGAAACAGGACATACTCCAGATTCCTCGTGTTGAGCACATTCCGTTCAAGCGATTCCGTTTGAACGGAATGTGCTCCGGAGCAGGATGCGATCGGACTGAATCGCCATCCTGCCCTCAACTCCATATTTTACCGCAACTGGCGTTCAATGCGATGGATCGACTTGAACGCAGACTGCTCTAGCCGCCGGACGCGGATTTCAGGCCGCGTACCACCCGCACGACGCCATCCACCTCTTCCGGCAAGGGGCCGACGAGCGCGAAGGTCGGTTCCGACTCCATCAGTCCGCCAGCCACGAATCGGATGTCGTCGAGTGTAATTAGATCAAGTTTGACAATCACTTCATCCTGCGGCAAGACCCGTCCCAACGCAAGTAGCTGCCGCGCGATCTGATCGGCGCGCGCCATGGGCGACTCCAGCGCCGACAGATGCGCCACCTTGAGCTGCTCCCGCGCCCGGCTCACCTCCGCGGCAGTCGCATCGCGCGCGGCCTCGCGCAGGGTGTCGATCAGCACGGGCGCCAGTTCCTCCACATCCTCCGGCGCGGTGCCGGCCGACATGCCGAAAAGCCCCGTATCGGCAAATCCCCAATGGAAGGCGTCGACCGAGTAAGCGAGCCCCCGGCTCTCGCGCACCTCCTGAAACAGCCGCGACGACATGCCCCCGCCCAGCAGATGCACGAACACCTGCATGGCATAGGCGGCCTCCGACACGCAGGAGAGGCCGCGAAAGCCGATCAGAAGCTGGGCCTGCTCCAGGTCGCGATCCAGCAGGATCTCGCCTCCCAGATAGCGCGCGGGCGCGGGTGGCGGCGGCTCGGCGGCCGGCAGGGTCGACAGCAGCCGGCGGGCCTGCGCCACGACCGCCTCGTGGTCGACCGCGCCGACCGCCGAGAGCACCATGCGCGGCGCGCGGTAGTTTCGCGCGAGGCAGGCGAGAATGTCCGCGCGGGTGAAGGCCCGCACGGATTGCGGCGTGCCGAGGATGCTGCGCCCCAGCGCCTGCCCCCTGAACGCGGCCTCGAGAAACAGGTCGGCGGCGAGATCGTCCGGCGTGTCCTCGACGGCGCCGATTTCCTGAAGGATGACGTTCTTCTCCCGCGCCAGCTCAACTTCGTCGAACCGGGAATCGACGAGGATATCCGCGAGGATCTCGATGCCGAGCGGCACATCCCGCCCCATCAGCCGCACGGTGTAGGAAGTATGCTCCACGCCCGTCTCGGCGTTGAAATCGCCGCCCACCGCCTCGATCGCCTCGGCGATGGCACGCGCGTCGCGCCGGCCCGTGCCCTTGAAGGCCATATGCTCCAGAAGGTGAGACAGCCCGTGCTCGTGCCCGCGTTCGTGGCGCGCGCCGGCCCCCACCCAGACGCCGACAGCCGCCGTCGCGACATGCGGCATCGCCTGCGTGACGACCCTCAACCCGTTTTCCAACGTGGAAAGCCGGACGGCGCCTTCGCCCGTTTCCATTTCTCCCGCTTTCATGCCGGCTACCGGCCCGCCCTGGCATGCCTGCGGATATAGGCTTCCACCGTCGCCTGCTGGTTGGGCAGGACGACGGTGCGCTCATCGCGCCCGAAGAGGTCGGCGAGATGGGCGGGCAGCGCGGGACGAATGCCGGTGGCGCGTTCCACCACCTGCGGAAACTTCGCCGGATGCGCCGTCGCGAGCGCCACGACCGGCACCGCCGGATCGCGCTTCAGCGCTGCGCGCGCGGCATGCACGGCGATCGCGCTGTGGGGATCGAGCACATAGCCGGTGCCCCGCCATGTCGCCGCGATCTCCGCCTCCGTCTGCGTCTGGGACACGGCGGAAGCATCGAAATCGGCCCGGATGCGCGCGAGCGGCTCCTCCTCAATGGTGAAGGCGTTCGACTGGCGCAACTGCTCCATGAGCCCGCGCACGGCTGCGGCGTCGCGCCCGCAGGCGTCGAACAGCAGCCGCTCGAAATTGGAGGATATCTGGATATCCATCGACGGCGACGACGTGGGCGTGACGCCGCGCAACTCGTAGCGGCCGCTCGCCAGCGCGCGCGCCAGGATGTCGTTGACATTGGTGGCGATGTGCAGGCGCCCGAGCGGCAGCCCCATGCGCCCGGCGACGTGGCCGGCGAGCACGTCGCCGAAATTGCCCGTCGGCACGGCGAACGACACCGGCCTGCGCGGACTGCCGAGCGAGACGCCGGCCGTGAAGTAATAGACCGTCTGGGCCACGATCCGCGCCCAGTTGATCGAATTCACCCCGGAAAGCGACAGATCGTCGCGCAGCGCGTGGTCGTTGAACAGCGCCTTCAGCATGTTCTGGCAATCGTCGAACGTGCCTTCCAGCGCGATGGCGTGGACGTTCGGCGCGTCGACCGTCGTCATCTGCAGGCGCTGCACCTCCGACACGCGGCCCTGCGGGTAGAGAATGAAGATATCGACCTGATCGAGCCCGCGAAACGCCTCGATGGCGGCGCTGCCGGTGTCGCCCGACGTCGCGCCGACGATGGTGGCGCGCCTGCCGCGCGCCTTCAGCGCGTGGTCCATCAGCCGCCCCAGCAACTGCATCGCCACGTCCTTGAAGGCGAGCGTCGGGCCGTGGAACAGCTCCAGCAGAAACAGGTTGTCGTCGAGCTGGACCAGCGGACACACGGCATCGTGCCGGAAGGTGGCGTAGGCGTCACGGATCATCGGCGCGAGGATCGCCTCCGGTATTTCGCCACCCGTGAGCGCGCCGACGACATGATGCGCGATGTCCTCATACGCCTGCCCCGCCCAGCCGGCGATGGTCGCGGCGTCGAACACCGGCAGGTCGCGCGGCACATAAAGCCCGCCGTCCCGCGCCAGCCCCGTCAGCATGGCGTCGGTGAAGCCGACTTCCGGCGCTTCTCCGCGTGTCGAGATATGCAGCAAGGGGAGCCTCCTCGTCCGTTGCGGCGGGAGCGCCGACGGCCCCTGCCCCGCGCTCCCGTGCGTTCTGTCCAAGCGTTTCATCTACGCCGACGCGGGAGCGGTGACAAGGACCGTGTTGGCGATCGTCCAAACGATTCCGTTCGAACGGAAAGCGCTCCGGCGTATGTCCTGTTCGATTGAAACAGGACATACGCCGGATTCCCTGTTTTTGAGCGAATTCCGATCGTTCAAACGATTCCGTTCGAACGGAAAGCGCTCTAGGTTGCCCGCTCCGGCATGGTCACGCGCACGGGTTCCGCCACGATCTCTTCGGGGGCGTCAGGCCCCGGATCGTCCGGTGCGTGGCCGAGCGGAAATACGACGCCCTGCTCCGCCTGCACAGTCGCCTCTCGCACCGCCGGTTGCTCCTGTACGGGCTGTTCCTGCGCAACCGTCTCGACGGCCGTCTCCTGCACCGCGGGCACGGTCTCCGCCACCGCTTCCGCCGGAAGCGATTCGACAGGCTCCGCAACGACGGGAGCGGGATGCGCCGCCGCCGCGATCCCGGAATAGGCCCCTGCCGGCGCTTCCTCGAGCGGCGTCGCCTCGACAACCACAGCAGGAGCGGCTTCGACGGAAACGGGTTCCGGCGTGCCGGCAGCGACAGCGGCGGCGGCGATCGGCGCCGGGCTTGCCGGAGCGGCGGAAGCGGGCTCCTGCCTCGCGCCGGCGACATCGCCGATACGCTCCACCGGCGCGCTCCACTCGAAGGCGTCGAGCCGCCCGGTCACGGGCGACACCGGCTGCCACGTCTCGGAGACGACGCCGTCCGCGATCCACGCCGGATCGCGGCGCGCGCGCGAGGCGCGGCCGATCCACTCGCGCCACTCGCCGCCGGTGCCGTGCTCGGCCTCCGCGATATCCGCCATCAGCAGGCAGGTGCGCACCGTGGGATATTCTTCCAGCAGCGGCGCCAGCGCGGCGCGGGCCTGTGCGAAATCCTGGATCTCCAGCGCCGTGGCCGCCCGGATGAAGCGCGCCTCCGGGTGATGCGGCACGAGACGCGCCAGCGCCTCGGCGCGCTCGTGGCGGTCGCGCGCCGAATCGCCCGGCCGCAGATCCACGTAGGCCGCCGCGATATCGGGGTGCGGCGAGAGCTTCCACGCCGTTTCCAGAACCTTCGCCGCCTTGCGCAGATTGCCCTCGCGCGACAGCAGCCGGCCGGCGAGCACCGCGGCCGGCACGAGGCCCGGCGCGAGCTTCGCCGCTTCCTTCGCCTCGCGCAGCGCCTCGGCGGGGTCCCGCTCCAGCCGGGCGAGCGCATCGGCCGTCAGCAGGACGGCGCGCACGCGGCGCGCGGTGTCGCGGCCCACGGCCTTCTGCCGCGTCTGGCGGTCGAGCGTCGCGAGAGCGCCGCGCCAATCCCGATCCGCCGACTGATATTCAAGCACCGCCTCGCTGGCCCAGCCCACGCGCGGCGCGAGTTCGCTCGCCTTCTGCGCATAGGCGCGCGCGGCATCGGCGTCGCCCTTGCGGCGCGCCTCGACAAAAAGCCCCCGCAGGCCGAGCACCCGCGTCTCCGGCGTATCGAGCATCAGGTGGAAGGCGCTTTCCGCCCCCGCCCGGTCGCCCGCCATCTGCGCCGCCTGCGCCTTCAGCAGCAGCGTCAGGGGCTCGCGTCCCAGCAGCCGCTCCGCCTCGGCGGCGTGGCGGCGGGCGGAAAGGGCATCGCCCGTGCCCACCGCGACCAGCCCGCGCGACACCGACGTCACGCCCTTGGCGTGGCGGCGCGTGCGCGACGAGAGCGAAAGCGCGGCCGGCAGGCCGAACACATAGCGGATCACAGCCCAGACCAGCGCCAGCGCCAGCGTCGTCGCGACGAAGGCCGCCAGCGCCACGACCACCGACGTCTCGATGCGATAGCCCTGCCAGACGACTGCGACGTCGCCGGGCCGGTCGGCAAGCCAGCCGGCGCCGAGGCCGATCAGGCCGACGAGAAGGATGAAGCCGACGATACGCAGCATGGCCTCATTCTCCCTTCGCCGCGGCGGCGACCGTCTCCAGCGCCTCCACGCCGGCGCGGGTCAGCGCCTCAAGCGCCGCCTGCGCATCGACGCGCGCCTGCAATGCCTGGCCCACCGCGCCGGTCTGCTCCTGCGCGGCGCCGGGCAGACGCCGCCAGGCGTCGAGCGCCGCCGCCGCGTCGTTGCGGCGCAGAAACGCCGCGACCTGCCCGGCGATGTCGGTGGAATCCGCTTCCGCATCCACCGGCCGGATGCGCACGATCCGCGACGCGCTCGCCGCGAGCCGGTCGACGATGCCGGCGTCGGCCGGCACCTCTTCCACACCGAAGGCTTCGGCCGAGCGGGAGAAGCCCGCCGCCAGCGAAGCCGGCAGCGCCACCCCGCTCGCCGCGACCCGGCGCAACGGCGCAAGCTGCGTCTCGCCCGCGCCGAGCTGCGCGAGGGCGTCAAGCTCCCTCGGGAAAGGCTGGCCGCTCTCGAAGGCGTCGCGCAGGCGTCCGATGACGGCGATGCGCGCCACCGCCGCGAGGCGTTCGCCGCTCGCGGCGCCGGCGGCCAGCACCCTGCGCTCCGTTTCGCTCACGGCCCCTTCGGCCGTGGTCACGCGCGTCGCGAGCCGGGCGATATCGCCCGCCTGCTTGTCCACCAGCGCCGCGATGCGCACGGGATCGAACAGACCCAGCTTGTCCTGCACGACGGTCTCGATCCCCGAAACGCGCTGCGCCAGGGCGGCCTGTTCGTCCACCGTCGCGACGACGCGCGCCGGATCGAGCGTGGCGATGGTCTGTTCCACGCCGCCGAGCTGGCCCGCGAGCGCCGACAAGCGCTCGTCGACCTGCGCCGCGCGGCCGGCCGCCTGATCGCCGGCGGTGGTCAGGCGCACCTCCAGATCGCCGATCATGCTGCGCAGGTCCGCGATGGCGCTGTCCGCCGCGGCGAGGGATTCGCTGTCCGCCGCCGGGCCGCCGGGCGCGGCCGCGAGCGCCGCGATTCGCTCTTCCGCCGATGCGGCGCGCGCGCGCAACTCCTCCAGCCCTCGCGACACCGCCTCGATCTCGCTGCGCGGCGCAGCCTGCGCAAGCGAGCGCTCGATGGCTTCCAGCCGCGGGGCCACCTGATCGGCGCCGGGCGGCGCAAGAAGCAGCGGCAGGGCGGCAGCCACGGCCGCGCCGGCGACGCCGCCGGCGAGAAGGGCCACGATCAGCCCGCCCGCGCGCGAAGGTCCGCGCTGCGGGATCGGCTCAGGCGCGGCAGGCTCCTCGTCGCGGCCGGACGTTTCGGCCGCCGGAGCGGAAGGCTCCTCGCCGGGCGGGGGCGAATCCCGGAAGGATTCCGCATCCCGGAAAGATTCCGCCCGCGCGGTATCGGAAGCACTGTCGCCGGAAACGGACGCCTGCTCCGGCGCGTCGTCGGCGGCCGTCGGCGAGGCAGCGATCGTCCCCGCTCCCGCGGCGGGCTCCGCGACGGGGCGATCCGTTTCCGCGCCCTCCCCGGCGCCTGCCGGGACGGCGGCGTCGTCTGGCCCGACGGTGACGGAAAGCGGCTTCTGGTCGATCGTCGCCGGCTCGCGGCGCGGCCTCGCGCGGCCCATCCTGCGACCGCTGGACGTTTCATCGGTCATGCGGCTATCCCTCCGTGCATTTATCCGGCCAATCATCATCGGACCAGATGTATCCGATACCTGATGGCATATTCGTGAAGCCTTCGCTATACGCGCCGCTGTTCTTGTATCATCGCCGCCCTGCTCATGGCGAGCCTTGCCGAAGATCAATCACCGGCAAAAGCGCAAGCAGAGCGTCTTCGTGCGGCCGGTCGGCCGTCAGCACGCGGGCGACGCCGCGCTCATGCAGGGGCGCCGCCACATCCTCCGACAGAACGGCGTGCGGCAACGGCGCGAAAGCCTCCCACAGCCCGGCCCGCGCGACGAGATCCATGGCGATGGCGGCGCTGCGCCGGGAGTAATGCAGCACCGCGTCGACCTGCCCATCCGACAGGGCGCGGCGCGCGGCCTCCGGCAACTCCGGCTTCGCCTGCGCGGCATAGACGATCCACTCGACCGGATCGACGCCCGCCCCGCGCAGCAGCTCCGTGGTGTCCGCCTTGTGATCGCGCCCCAGCGCCAGCAACAGGCGCGCTCCCCCGGCGGAGGCGAAAAGCCGGCGCGCGAGCCGCGCGAGCGAATGGCGCTCGCCGTCCGCCGCATGCACCCTGGCGAAGCCGTCGGCGCGTGCCAGCAGCGCCGTGCGCTCGCCGACGGCCAGCAGCGGCAGATCCCGCATGTCGTCCGGCAGTTGCACCAGCGCCGGCAGCGCCGCGGCGCTGGTGACGGCGAGGGCGTCGAACGGGCCTGCCGGCGGCGGCGCGCCCGTCGCCGCGATGGACATCACCGGCGCGGCCAGCGGAACGTGACCGAGCGCCGCAAGACGCGCCGCCGTGCGCAGCCCCGCCGCCTGCGGGCGCAGCACCAGCACGCGCAACCCGGCGGCGGCCGCGCCCGCCGCCATCACGAAGACCCGCCCGCGCGATGCGCCAGCAGCGCCGGCGCGGCGCGCGCCAGCACTTCCCGCCCCGCATCCTCGCCGAGCGCGCGCGCCTCCTCGGGCGCTCCCTCGCGGGACGCGGCCACCGCTTCCCGCCCGTCCGTGGAAAGCAGCAGGCCGTCGAAGCGGATGCCGCCATCCGTAAGACGCGCGTAGCCCGCGATGGGCGTGCGGCACGAGCCGTCCAGCACGCGCAGGAAGGCCCTCTCCGCCTCCAGCGCGATGCCCGTGGGCCGGTCGGCAAGGCGTGCCACCGCCTCCCGCACGCCTTCGTCCGCCTCGCGCGCCACGATGGCGATGGCCCCCTGCCCGATCGCCGGCAGCATGTCCGCGACCGGGATGGCCGCCGTCGCCCGGTTGGCGAGCCCCAGCCGGTTGAGCCCCGCCATGGCGAGCAATGTGGCGTCGACCGCGCCTTCGTGAAGGCGTTGCAGGCGCGTGCCGACATTGCCCCTCAGGAGGGTGACGGCGAGATCGGGCCGCAGCCGCAGCACCTGCGCCTGGCGCCGCAACGAGGCGGTGCCGACCACGGCGCCCGCCGGCAGCGCCGCGAGCGAGGCGGCCGTCAGGCTGATGAAGGCGTCCCGCACGTCCTCGCGCGGCAGACAGCCGGCGATGACGAGGCCCGGCGGCAGCTCCGTGGGCAGGTCCTTGGCGGAATGCACGGCCAGATGCGCGCGGCCTTCGAGCAGCGCGGCGTCGAGCTCCTTCGTGAACAGGCCCTTGCCGCCCGCCTCCGACAGGGCGCGGTCCTGGATGAGATCGCCGGTCGTGCGCATGGCCTCGATGACGATGCCGTCCGGCGCGCTGTCGCCGAGCGGGTCGCCGATGCCCAGCACGCCGCCGAGCGCGCGCGCGGTCTCGCGCGCCTGCGCCAGCGCCAGCGGACTGCCGCGCGTTGCGATGACGAGCGGGGTGGGCAAGGAATTCAGCGTCACGGCGAATCGATCCCGGTTCGGACATGGTCGGGGCGTCGTCCGGCCCGGCCGGGCGAGGACGACGGCGGCGGCGAATGACTCTGCCGGTGGAAAACGGCCGTTTCCGGCCTCCGATCCCGCCGCACGAGTCGCGCCTTCTTCGCCGGCGACTATATAGTGAGGGAGGGCGAAAGCGAAACCCGGCGGCAAGTTTGTGCTATGCTGCGAAAATTCATGGTGAATGAATCAGACGATGCGAGTTCTCGGAATCGAATCCACCTGCGATGAAACCGCCGCCGCGGTGGTGGAGACGGATGAAAACGGCCGCCCCGGCATCCTCTCCAACGTCGTGCTCAGCCAGATCGCCCAGCACGCGCCCTATGGCGGCGTGGTGCCGGAGATCGCGGCGCGCGCCCATGTCGAGGTGATCGACCACATCGTCGCCCGCGCGCTCGGCGAGGCGGGCGTGAGCCTGCGCGACGTCGACGCGGTAGCGGCCGCCGCCGGCCCCGGCCTCATCGGCGGCGTGATCGTGGGGCTCACGGCCGCGAAGGCGCTGGCGCTCGTCGCCGGCAAACCGTTCATCGCCGTCAACCATCTGGAAGCGCACGCGCTCACTCCGCGCCTCACCGACGAGGTGCCGTTTCCCTACCTGCTGCTGCTGGTGTCGGGCGGCCATACGCAGCTCGTCGCGGTGCGCGGGGTGGGCGACTACCTGCGCCTCGGCACCACCATCGACGACGCCATCGGCGAGGCCTTCGACAAGACGGCGAAGATGCTCGGCCTGCCCTACCCCGGCGGGCCAGAGGTGGAAAGACAGGCGGCGCGCGGCAATCCCGAGCGCTTCGCCCTGCCGCGCCCCCTGAACGGGCGGGCCGCGCCGGACTTCTCGCTCTCCGGGCTCAAGACCGCCGTGCGCATCGAGGGCGAGCGCGTCTCGCCGCTGAGCAGCACCGATATCGCGGATCTGTGCGCGTCGTTTCAGGCGGCCATCGTCGATATCGTCGTCGACCGCACGCGGGCGGGCCTGCGCGCCTTCCGCGAGGTCGCCGGGCGGCCCAACGCGCTCGTCGTCGCCGGCGGCGTGGCGGCCAACGGCGCGATCCGCGCGGCGCTGCACCGGCTCGCCGCCGAGAGCGGCCTCAGGCTGGTGACGCCGCCGCCGGCGCTGTGCACCGATAACGGCGCCATGATCGGCTGGGCGGGGCTGGAGCGCCTGCGGCTGGGCCTCGTCGACGACCTCGCCGCCCCCGCCCGCGCGCGCTGGCCGCTCGAGAGCGTCGGCGCGGGCGAAACAACGGAAAGCCGCACGGCCGGAACCACCGTCGCGGAGGCGCATGCATGACCATTCCCGCGCGCCCCATCGCCATTCTGGGGGCCGGCGCCTGGGGCACGGCGCTCGCCAACGCCTTCGGCCACAAGGGCCTTTCCGTCACGCTGATCGACCGGGACGCCGGGCGCGCCGCCGCCATCGCCGCGGCGCGCGAGAACGCCCGCTTCCTGCCCGGCGTCGCGCTGTCGCCCAATGTCGAGGTCACGGCCGATCCGGCGGCGCTCGCCGCGGCGGGCGCGGCGCTGATCGCCGTGCCGGCGCAGCATCTGCGCGCGGCGCTGGCGTCGGTCGCCTGCCGGCTGCCGCTCGGCATGCCGGTGGTGGTCTGCGCCAAGGGCATCGAGCGCGGCACCGGGCGCTTCCTGAGCGAGATCGTGGTCGAGGAAGCGCCGTCCGCCATTCCCGCCGTGCTGTCCGGGCCGAGCTTCGCGGCGGATGTGGCGCGCGGCCTGCCGACCGCCATCATCCTCGCGAGCCGCGACGAACCGCTCGCCGCCGCGCTGGCGCGGGCGCTGTCGAGCCCGACGCTGCGCATCTACCACGGATCGGACGTGCGCGGCGTCGAGATCGGCGGCGCGGCCAAGAACGTGCTCGCCATCGCCTGCGGCGTCGTGCACGGCCGGCGGCTCGGCGAAAGCGCCCGCGCCGCCCTGCTGGCGCGCGGCTTCGCGGAGATCGTGCGTTTCGCCCGCGCCTTCGGCGCCCGCCCGGAAACGCTGATGGGACTTTCCGGCCTCGGCGATACCGTGCTGACCTGCGGTTCCGGCCAGTCGCGCAACTTCTCCTTCGGCGAGGCGCTCGGCCGGGGCGAGCCGCCCGTGCGGGCCGCCGGCGGCAAGCTGGTGGAAGGCGCGCTCACCGCCTCCGTCCTCACCGCGAAGGCGCGCGAGGTGGGCGTCGAGATGCCCGTCTGCGAGGCGGCGGAGGCCGTCATCGCCGGCCGCATCTCGATCGGGCAGGCGATCGAGACACTGATGAACCGCCCCGTCAAACCGGAGACCTGAACCATGGCGCACTGGCTCTACAAGTCCGAACCGAACGTATGGTCCTGGGACGATCAGGTGGCGAAAGGCGATGCGGGCGAGCCGTGGAACGGCGTGCGCAACTTCCTCGCGCGCAAGCACCTACAGGCGATGAGGAACGGCGACACGGGCTTTTTCTACCATTCCAACGAGGGCAAGGCGATCGTGGGCGTCGTCGAGGTCGTGCGGGAATATTATCCCGATCCCTCCGACGAAACGGGCCGCTTCGGCATGGTGGACCTGAAGGCGGTGCGGCCCCTGAAGCGGCCGGTGACTTTACAGGAGATCAGGCAGGAGCCCCGCCTTGCCGACATGGTGCTGGTCAACAATTCCCGCCTCTCGGTGCAGCCGGTGACGGATGCGGAATGGGCCGTCGTGCTGGAGCTCGGCGGGCTGTAACCGGCCCGCCGCGACACCTGCGTCGCGTTTTGCATTAGCAGAAAGTGGAATAGATCCAAGACTTGCGGCCGGCCCGTTCCTGCGCCTACATTCCCTGCACGGATCCGCGAAAGGATCGCGATGAATAACCTGCGGGGGCGGCATTGCGCCCGCCCCGAACGCGGACAGCCGGGAGAGAAGCGATGTCAGAGATTATTCATACCGTCACCGACGAATGGAAGCAGCGGGCCCTCATCGACCGGAAGACCTACCAGGAATGGTATGCGCAATCGGTCAACGACCCTGACGCCTTCTGGGGCGAGCACGGCAAGCGGCTCGACTGGTTCGCGCCTTACACGAAGGTCAAGAACACTTCGTTCGAGCCCGGCAACGTTTCGATCCGCTGGTTCGAGGACGGCGCGCTGAACGTCGCGCACAATTGCATCGACCGGCATCTGCCGCATCGCGCCAACCAGACCGCGATCATCTGGGAAGGCGACAATCCGTCCGAATCCCGCCACATCACCTATCAGGAACTGCACGACCGCGTGGCGGAACTCGCCAACGTGCTGCGCAACCGCGGCGTCGAGAAGGGCGACCGCATCACCATCTACCTGCCGATGATTCCCGAGGCCGCCTTCGCCATGCTGGCCTGCGCGCGGCTCGGCGCGGTGCATTCGCTCGTCTTCGCCGGCTTCTCTCCCGATTCGCTGGCCAGCCGCATCGAGGATTGCGGCTCCAAATTCGTCATCACGGCGGACGAGGGTCTGCGCGGCGGCCGCAAGGTGCCGCTCAAGGCCAATGTCGACGCGGCCCTCAACCGCGTGTCGGGCGTCGAGCACGTTCTCGTCGTGCGCCGCACCGGCGCCGACATCCCGATGGAGCCGGGCCGCGACGTCTGGTATCACGAGGCCGTCGAGCAGGTGACGACCGATTGCCCGGCCGTCGAGGTCAACGCCGAGGATCCGCTGTTCATCCTCTATACCTCCGGCTCCACCGGCAAGCCGAAGGGCGTGCTGCACACGACCGGCGGCTATCTGGTCTACGCCGCGCTGACGCACCAGTACGTGTTCGACTATCACGAGGGCGACGTCTACTGGTGCACGGCGGACGTGGGCTGGGTGACGGGCCACAGCTACATCGTTTACGGCCCTCTCGCCAACGGCGCGACGACGCTGATGTTCGAGGGCGTGCCGACCTATCCCGACATTTCCCGCTTCTGGCAGGTCGTCGACAAGCACAAGGTCAACATCTTCTACACCGCCCCCACCGCCATCCGCTCGCTGATGCAGGCGGGCGACGAGCCGGTGAAGAGCACGTCGCGCGCCTCGCTGCGCCTGCTGGGCTCGGTCGGCGAGCCGATCAACCCCGAGGTGTGGGAATGGTATTACCGCGTCGTCGGCGACAACCGCTGCCCGGTGGTCGACACGTGGTGGCAGACGGAAACCGGCGGCTTCATGATCTCGCCGCTGCCCGGCGCCACCGATCTCAAGCCCGGCTCCGCCACCCTGCCGCTCTTCGGCGTGCAGCCGGCCATCGTGGATAACGAAGGCCGTGTCATCGAGGGCGCGGCGGAAGGCAATCTCGTCATCACCGATAGCTGGCCGGGCCAGATGCGCACCATCTACGGCGATCACAAGCGCTTCGAGGAAACCTATTTCGCGACCTACCCCGGCTTCTACTTCACAGGCGACGGCGCGCGGCGCGACGCGGACGGCTATTACTGGATCACCGGGCGCGTCGACGACGTGATCAACGTTTCCGGCCACCGCATGGGCACGGCGGAAGTGGAATCCGCGCTCGTCGCCCACGCCAAGGTGTCGGAAGCCGCCGTCGTCGGCTATCCGCACGACATCAAGGGCCAGGGCATCTACGCCTATGTCACGCTGATGGAAGGCGAGGAACCGTCCGACGAACTGCGCAAGGAACTCGTCACCTGGGTGCGCCGGGAGATCGGCCCCATCGCCTCGCCGGACCTCATCCAGTTCGCGCCCAACCTGCCCAAGACCCGCTCCGGCAAGATCATGCGCCGCATCCTGCGCAAGATCGCCGAGGACGAATTCGGCAATCTCGGCGATACGTCGACGCTGGCCGATCCTTCCGTCGTGGACGATCTGATCGGCAACCGCCAGAATCGGCACGACTGACCCTTCCGGCAAGCATCTTCCCGGCCGAACGAACATCCGAACCCCGGCTCCGCCGGGGTTTTTTTATGGCTCGACGACGGTTTTCATGCCTCGACGACGGAATGCCGGCTAATATCTTACGACAATTATATCACATCTCATGTAAAGCATGTCATGCATTCTGGAAAAATTGCGATTGCACAACCGCGCATGGCGCAATGCGCGTTATCTGTGCGATACATGCGTCGCATGATCTAAGAATCCTTAGCAAAAGGGTTGAGGAAGGCCGGGAGATTTTGGCCCTCCTGCAAGGCGCCGAAGGTCGTCGATGCTGGTTGCATCGGCGAGTACCGGCAACGCCGCAGGAGGCTGAAAGTATTGGCCAGCCGACCTGAGAGGTTTTGTTAGGGGGATCTGAGCCCGTCAAGGAAAGCAAGATGTTGAACACCGCAATAGACTACTCCGCCCTCAATAAAAAAAAAGTCAGTACTCCTTGGGAGGGGGGGGGGGGGGGGGGGGGGGGGGGCACCCCCCCCAAAAAAAC